>JAQSXR010000010.1 GCA_029256575.1 Clostridiales bacterium
TAACAGGGAATTGAAAGGGCAAGTTGAACAGGTGTATTTAAGAGGAGAACTTATTGTAGAACGTGGAGAATTTCTAGGTGGCAAAGGGAAATATGTAAGCCGAGAACTAAAGCTATAAATAAAGAATGGAGGTTAGATGATGCACAAAATTAGTCAACCAGTTATTAAGAAAGATCATATTGAGAAAATGAGTGGAGATGCAAAATATATAGCAGATATCAAAATTGATGATATTTTACATGCTAAGATTCTTCGCTCTACTAAAGCCCATGCAAGAATCGTAGAGATTAAGATTCCTAAACTTGAAGATGGTTATTATATAGTGGATTATAAGGATATTCCAGGTGAAAATGTACTTAAAGTCGTAACAAGTGAACAACCAATATTTGCAGAAGAAGAAGTTAACTTTATTGGGGAGGCAATACTCTTAGTTGCAGGCAAGGACGAAGCAAGAGTTCAGGAGATTATCCATTCCATTGAAGTAGTATACGAGGAAGAGAAAGCAATATACACCCTAGAAGATGCGACTGAATTTACATCTGAATACGGGTATAAAAAAGGTGAAGCAGAAAAAGCATTTGAACATGCCGCGAAAGTAATAGAAGAGACCTTCGATACTGGTTATCAAGAGCAAGCTTACATAGAACCACAGGGTGTAATAGGATATTTGCAGGATAACAAAGTTACGATATTAGGTTCTATGCAATGTCCTTATTATGTAAAGGCTGCAGTTGTGCAGGTTATGGGATATGAGGAAAACCAAGTTCAAATTATCCAAACAACTACAGGCGGAGGTTTTGGTGGTAAGGAAGATTATCCTTCTATGTTAGGCTGTCAAGTAGCGATTGCTACAGCCAAAATAAAAAAACCAATTCGACTAATATTAAATCGTAGAGAAGATATGGCGGTAACGCCGAAAAGACACCCAGCCCATCTTGTATATAGAGCAGCTCTCGATAAAGAGAATAATATTATTGGAATGGATGTTGAGATAAAATTAGATGGCGGGGCTTATGCTGGGTTATCAAGTGTAGTATTACAACGTTCATTAATTACTGCTACAGGAGTTTACTTAATACCAAATATAAAAATACATGGAAAAGTTATGACAACCAATACAGTACCGAATGGTGCATTTCGAGGATTTGGCGCACCACAAAGTTTATTTGCAATTGAGACCTTTATGGTTCACTTAGCAAATAAGATTGGGTTGACTCCGTTAGAATTCAAGGAAAAATATCTGTATAAACAAGGCGATATAACGGCAACCAGTGGAAAACTTCAATTTCCAGTAAAATTACCAGAAATGCTACATAATATTGAAGATATGTCATTGTATAAAAGAAAAAAAGAGCAATATACCAATCAAAGTGGAAGATATCGAAAAGGCATTGGTATGGCATTTTTTCTACATGGCTGTGGATTTACAGGTTCAGCAGAGCGAGACCTGATAAAATCAGTCGTAAAACTAGTAAAACATGAAGATAATACGTTAGAAATATTATCTAGTAACACAGATATTGGTCAAGGACTTAAAACAACACTTTGTAAAGTAGTAGCAGAAGTGCTTGAGATTCCATTGTCTCAAGTCAAATTTATAAACCCAGATACTGATCGAGTACCTAATTCTGGGCCAACGGTTGCATCAAGATCTTTAATGATTGTTGGAAAACTTTTAGAGCGAGCAGCAAAACGATTAAGAGATAATTGGATACTAAATAAATATCAAGTGATTGAAGAGCACTATAAACAACCTTATATGATTCCTTGGGATTCAAATACCTTCTCAGGAGATGCATATCCAACCTACTCATGGGGAATCAATGTGGTAGAAGTGGAGGTAGATACCATGCTTGCAACCACTAATTTATTGGGGGTATGGGGAGTTTATGATGTTGGGACAGTCATAGATCAAACCATTATGAAGGGGCAAATGGAAGGTGGTATGTTACAAGGTTTAGGATACGCTTCAATGGAAAAAATGGAGAATTTAGAAGGTGTCATCCGACAAGCAAGTATTACCGACTATACGATTCCCACTGCAAAAGATACCATACCTTTTGAAACGGCCTGCATTGACAATCCTTACGAAGATGGACCTTTTGGAGCCAAAGGGGCAGGGGAACTTACAATACTAGGAACAGCTCCTGCTTACATCGAAGCAGTAGAACAAGCGGTTGGCATAGGAATCAACTGTATTCCATTAACACCTGAAAAGTTATTAAAGCTTGAAAAAGGAGGATTTCAATTATGATAAACTTTTTTTTAAATGAAGAAAATGTTCAAATTGATTGCGACCCATCGTTTCGATTACTAGATATATTAAGAGACAAATTCCAACTAATGGGCCCGAAAGAAGGCTGCGGGGAAGGCGAATGTGGGGCCTGTGCAGTAATTATTGATGGAAAATTAATAAATTCTTGTCTAGTTGCAATGGGAAGCCTGAATAATTCAAAAGTAATTACCATTGAAGGCTACTCTAAAACAGATAGGTACAAAGTGTTAGAGAGGACTTTTGCAGAAGCTGGGGCTGTTCAATGTGGATTTTGTACACCAGGAATGATAATGGCTGCGGAAGCATTATTATCCGTAAATGCAAATCCAACCGTAGAGGATATTAGAGAAGCAATATCAGGTAACCTCTGCAGATGCACAGGCTACAATATGATCATAAATGCGATAAAACTAGCAGCGGAACAGGGGGTAGGATTATGGTAGGTTTATATCCAAAGTACCTAGAAGAAGCGGTGGAAATGAAATATGCTCATAAAGAAGCAAAGCTGTATGCAGGCGGAACAGACTGGATGGTTCGACATGCTGAGTGCAATCAACTACTTTTCCTAAATCAAATACAAGAGTTAAAAGTGATAAATGAGGATACAGATAATATTTATATTGGTTCGGGATGTACTTATTTTGAATTACTAAACAATGATTTAGTACCTGAAATATTAAAAGAAGCGATTAGAGGAATTGCAGCACCTGCTATCAAGAATATAGGCACAATAGGCGGAAATATTTGTAATGCATCTCCTGCCGGTGATACATTGCCAATTCTATATGCATTGGGTGCGAAGGTAGAAGTGATATCGGTAGATAAAAATAAGATATTTCCAATCGAAGACTTTATATTAGGAGTTCGAAAGTTATTGTTAAATGATACAGAGATATTAAAACGAATAATTATTCAAAAACATGAATTTTCAAATACATATTATCAAAAAGTAGGAGCTAGAAAATCACAGGCCCTTTCAAAAGCTTCTTTTGTTGGATTAGCGAATATTCAGGAGGGGAAACTGGTGGACCTAAGAATTGCTTTCGGCTCAGTTGCGTCAACTATCATAAGAGTGAAACAAATAGAAGAAAAATATATTGATATCAATATCAAAGAGCTACCTTCCCACATCGGTGAAATAAAAGCTGACTACGATTCTTACATTATTCCAATCGATGACCAACGTTCGACCGCGAGTTATCGTAAAGCAGTATGCATGAACCTGTTAGAGGATTTTCTGAGAAAATTGAAATAAGTTTAATAAATTAGATAGAAAAGGAAGGAGGAGACTCCATGATTTTAATTGGAAATGGAAACGTGATAACACGAGATAATAATAATACCTATTTGGAAAACGGGGCGATTTGTATCGAGAATCAATTTATTTATGATATTGGTTCCTTGAAAGAACTACAAATTCGATATCCGGAAGCAGAATTTATTGATGCACACGGTGGATTGATAATGCCAGGGTATATCAATACACATAATCATATCTATAGCGCATTAGCAAGGGGGTTAAGTATTCCAGGAAACAACCCTTCTAATTTTCTAGAGATATTGCAAGGTACTTGGTGGAAGCTAGATCTAGAACTCACCATGAAGCAGATAGCATTAAGTGCAAAAATAACCTTCCTCGATTGTATTAGAAATGGGGTTACTACTGTATTTGATCATCATGCCAGTTATGGCAATATAAAGGGAAGTTTATTCAAGGTAGCAGAGATCGCGAAGGAAATGGGAGTTAGGACCTGCCTTTCCTACGAGATATCGGATCGGGATGGACTCGATAAGATGAAGCAATCAGTTAGTGAGAACATAGAATTCCTCGAATACGCGAACCATGATCAGACAGATATGATAAAAGCAATGATAGGGATGCACGCATCTTTTACATTAAGCGATGAAACGTTAGAATATTGTGTAAACTTAAATAAAGAGAATGGTGGATATCACATCCATGTGGCAGAAGGAATCAGCGATGCCATACATTGTAAAGATACTTATCAGATGTCGATTGTAGAACGTTTATACAAGAAAGGAATACTTGGAAAGAAAACGATTGCAGCTCATTGTATACATATTGATGATTCGGATAGGAATCGACTACTGGAGACGGGTACCATGGTTGTCCATAATCCAGAATCAAATATGGGGAACGCAGTAGGTTGCTCAGATGTACTTGCACTATATAAAAAAGGAATTCTAATAGGACTTGGAACAGATGGATACACCAATGACATGTTAGAATCTATGAAAGTGGCTAATCTTTTACAAAAACATAATAGTGAGAACCCTTCTGCAGCATGGACAGAGATACCAACTATGCTTTTTATGAATAATAAAAAGATTGCAGAGAGATTTTATAATAATCCATTGGGTATCATAGAAAAAGGTGCATATGCAGATATAATTATCTCTGATTATCAACCATTTACTCCGATGAATTCTACTAATATGAACAGCCACATACTGTTTGGAATGAATGGAAGAAATACAATAACTACAATCATCAATGGTAAAGTACGGATGAAAGACCGTAAATTTACGGTGATTGAGGATACTGAGATATTACTTGAATGTAGAGAAGAAGCAAATCATCTATGGAAAGCTTTAGGTGGAGAATAACGAAAAGAAGGGGAAATTTGAAAATGAGTGATAAAATGAGACAAATAGAATACGAGGATCTACTAGATCAGGTCTTGGTTGAATATAAACGAAAGGGTACTTTATTCTATGTTCCTGTTATAAAGAGAGAAAATCATTTTCCAATTGGTCCAGCTGCAGGCCCACACACTCAATTAGCACAGAATATAATTGCTGCTTATGCAGGAGGAGCTAGATATTTTGAACTAAAAACAGTTCAAGTAATAGATGGTGAAAATCTTGGTATTGTAAAACCTTGCATCTATGTGAGTGATGAGGCATATAACACAGAATGGTCGACTGAACTTACCTCGAATCAAGCATTAGAAGAGTATATTAAGGCTTGGTATTTGTTGAAGGTGTTGATTAAAGAATTTGATTTGGGTGATGAAAATGGTTTTGTATTCAATATGAGTGTAGGCTATAACCTTGAAGGAATTCAATCTCAAAAAATTGATTATTTTATAGAAAATATGAAAGATGCATATCAAACACCGATTTTTCTAAAATGCAAGAACTATACACTTGAAAATATAGATAGATTCCAGAATATTTCGCTAGAGTATATCGAACAAATTCATTCTAAGCTATGCGATACGATTTCTATATCTACCATGCACGGATGCCCGGTAGAAGCGATTGAAAAGATTGCGACCTATTTATTGGCAGAGAAAAAGCTAAATGTTTATATAAAATGTAACCCAACCCTACTTGGCTTCGAAGAAGTCAGAAGAACATTAGATAAAATGGGTTACGGGTATGTAGCATTTGACCATGAAATATTTGATGAGGATCTTTCGTTTGAGGCAGCAGTTCACTTAATCAAAAAATTGCAAAATGTTGCGAAAGAAATTAATAAGGAATTTGGTGTTAAATTAACCAATACATTTCCGGTCAAGATTACAAATAACGAATTAGTAGGGGAAGATATGTATATGTCTGGTCCATCTCTTTATCCGCTATCAATAGGCGTGGCAGCTAAATTAAGTGAGGCCTTTCAAGGAGCGTTAAAGATTTCTTATTCCGGTGGAGCAGATAATAATAACATTGCTGCAATCTACGAAACAGGAATACAACCAATCACGGTATCTACACTCCTATTAAAGCCAAACGGCTATAAAAACCTATTTAAGTTAAATCAAGCATTAGATAAGCTGGAGCCTATTATCGATAATAAAAAAATTAATGTTGAGAAATTAATGAAACTTGCACAAGATGCAACAACTGATAATGTATATTATAAACCAAAAGCAAAGAGGAAAAAAATATTGAATGAAGACTACACAGTATTCTGTTCACTATGTAAAAACTGTGTGGATGTTTGTCCGAATAGAGCCAATATATTGATAGAATATGAAAATGAAAAATATACAATACATAAGGATGCTCTTTGTAACGAATGTGGGAATTGTACTCATTTTTGTATTGCAGGACATCAACCATATAAAGAAAAGTTTACCGTTTTCAAATGTGAAAGTGATTTTGATGATAGTAAAAATCCAGGTATCTATAAGACGGATCAGGTGATATGGGTTCGATATCAGGGTGAAGTTTATAAAGATAAACAAGAAGCACTTTCAAAGCTTTCTGATAATGTGAAAGAGATGATAAGACAAAGTTATAGTTAACTTTGTGTAATAAGATAATTGGGGATAGATTTGAATTGGAAGGAGAGGGAATGTTGAATCAATTTGAGAATATACACTATGATAGAAAAAAGGGAAATAAAAAATCCTTAGACCATCTGAATTTGGAGACGGCAAAAAAGGCACATCGGTTTCATGAAAGTTTTCCTATGTATAAGGAAACACCACTTGTGGAATTACATAATTTATCCAAAGTATTTCGAGTTAAGAATATTTTTGTGAAAGATGAATCTTATCGCTTTGGATTAAATGCTTTTAAAGTATTAGGTGGAAGCTATGCCATCGGTAATTACATAGCAAGAAAGCTTGAAAAAGATATTGATGAGTTGCCATATCAAGAGATGATTTCAAAGGAAGTTAAGAATAAGTTGGGGGATTTGACTTTTATCTCAGCCACGGACGGAAATCATGGACGTGGTGTTGCATGGACAGCGAATCAACTTAATCAAAAGTCTGTAATCTATATGCCAAAAGGAAGTGCATTTGAAAGACTAGAGAATATCAGAAGAGAAGGTTCCCAAGCAATTATTACAGAACTAAATTATGATGATGCAGTTCGATTAGCCAATGAGCATGCGAAGAAAAATAACTGGGTTATGGTGCAAGATACGGCATGGGAAGGATATGAAGATATACCATCTTGGATTATGCAAGGCTACACAACATTGGCATATGAAACATATATGCAGTTACAAGGAGTAATACCAACACACATATTTGTTCAAGCAGGGGTTGGTTCCTTTGCATCTGCCATTCAAGGTTTCTTTGCTAGTATTTATGGAGATGAGAGACCGATTACTACAATTGTAGAACCAGATAAGGCCGCTTGTATATTTAAGACGGCAAAAGCGAGAGATGGTAAGATTCATACAGTAACAGGTGATATGAATACTATTATGGCAGGCCTTGCCTGTGGTGAACCTGCAACGATAGGATGGGAAGTGTTAAAGGACTATGCAGACAATTTTATATCTTGCCCAGATTATGTTGCAGCACAAGGAATGCGTATTCTAGGAAATCCACTAATTGGAGATGACAGAATAATATCTGGTGAAAGTGGTGCAGCAGGCTTTGGATTTGTCAGCGAAATTATATCAAATCCAAATCTAGAGTGGCTCAAAATGGAACTTGAAATAGATGAGAATTCTATTCTTCTTTTCTTTAATAGTGAAGGTGATACGGATAAAGATAATTATCGTAGAATAGTTTGGGATGGTTTATATGCAAAACAAGATATGAACTAAGCAGAATAAGTGATTAGGAGGGACTTCCATGTTAAATAAAGAAAGAGAAAATAATGTAATTGGCTTGTGTCAAAGATTAGTTCAAGTGAGAAGTTATTCAGGTGAAGAAGGAATTACTGCAAAGAAACTTGCTGATTTTTTTAGCCTAAATGGATTTGATAAAGTAAGCGTAGACAAATACGGCAATATAATTGGTATGATTAAGGGAACTCGTCCAGGTAAAAAGATATTATTTGATGGACATATTGATACAGTTCCGGTTGGAAATGAAACAGACTGGACATACCCCCCGTTTTCAGCTGAAATTCATGAGGGAAAGATTTATGGACGAGGAACTTCAGACATGAAGGGAGCAGTTGCGGCAATGGCATGTGCTGCTGCAAATTATGCAAGGGATTGCAGGAAGAATTTTGCAGGTGAAATCTATGTTGCGGGAGTAGTACACGAAGAATGTTTTGAAGGAGTAGCAGCTAGGAATATTAGTCAATTAATAAAACCAGACTATGTAATAATCGGCGAAGCTTCTAACCTTAACGTGAAGATAGGACAAAGAGGACGTGCAGAGGTTAGACTAGAAACCTTTGGAGTGCCAGCTCATTCTGCTAATCCAGAGAAGGGTGTCAATGCAGTCTATAAAATGTGCAAGATAGTTGAAGCAATTAATCAATTAGTACCAACAATTCATCCGGTACTTGGGAAAGGAATTATGGAATTAACGGATATAAAGTCTAGCCCATATCCAGGTGCCTCAGTAGTACCAGAATACTGTGTTGCTACTTATGACAGAAGACTATTGGTTGGTGAAACAAAAGAAACAGTTTTAAAACCAATTCAAGATTTAATAGAAAGACTCGAGAAAGAAGATCCGAAGATACAAGCAAAAGTTACGTATGCAGTTGGCAAAGAAAAATGCTATACAGGAGAAACCATTGAGGGAGAAAGATTTTTCCCAGGATGGCTATTTGATAAAGAGGAATCATTTGTTGTTGATGTAGTCAAAGAATTAGAAGCAATGGGATTTGCTCCAGAGATAACACAATATAATTTTTGCACGAACGGAAGTCATTATGCTGGAGAGGCTGGAATTAAGACAATTGGAGTGGGACCGTCTATGGAAAATCTAGCGCATACGATTAATGAATATATTGAAATAGAGCAGTTAACAAAAGTAACAGAGGCTTATTATGGAATATTAAAGGCGCTCTTAAAATAAGAAAGGTACTCTTAAAATAAGAAAGGAATTGGCCAATGAAAATATTTATAAAAGGAGCGACGATTATTGATGGGAGTAAGAGTCCTTCCTACCAAGGAGATATATTCATTCATGCAGGAAAGATTAATAAAATAGGTACCTTAGATTTAGAGGAAATAATGCGCAATAGTGAGGAGGAGAATATTGAAATCATAGACGGAACAGGATTAATTGCCGCTCCGGGATTCATTGACACACATAGCCATAGTGATCTTAAGATATTAACAGAACCAGAAGTACTACCAAAAGTATTACAAGGAATTACGACAGAAGTGTTAGGGCAAGATGGAATATCGATGGCCCCCCTTCCAAAGAATTACATTGATTCTTGGAGAAAAAACATAGCAGGTCTTGATGGAGAGAGTAATGCAATCGATTGGGAATATGAAACCACTGAGAATTATCTAAAGATGATAGAGAAGGCAAAACCAGGTGTGAATGAAGCATATCTTGTTCCTCATGGGAATATTAGAATGGAAGCTATGGGGTTAGAGAATAGACAGCCTACTAAAGAAGAGATAGAGAAAATGTGCAAGATAACCCGTAGAGAGATGGAGGCTGGATGTCTTGGATTATCTTCAGGATTAATTTATACTCCATGCGCCTATTCCGAAACAGAAGAGATTATTGAATTGTGTAAAGTGGTGGCAGAATATGACGGTGTATTTGTAGTTCATCAAAGAAGTGAAGCAGATACTATTCTTTCCTCTATGGAAGAAATAATTAGGATTGGAAGACAATCAGGAGTTAAGATTCATTTTTCACACTTTAAGGTATGTGGAAAAGATAATTGGGATAAATTAGATGAGATGTTTAGCCTATTGGATAAAGCAAAAGAAGAAAAGATTGAGATATCTCTAGATCAATATCCTTATGTGGTGGGAAGTACAATGCTAGGGATAATTCTACCTCCATGGGTACACGATGGTGGAACGAACCGACTCATTGAACGCTTAAAAGAGAGTGAACTACGAATTAAAATAAAAGAAGATATTCAAAATGGGATTCCTGGATGGGATAATTTCATACAATTCGCAGGGATAGAGGGAATCTTTATAACAAGTGTGGTAACAGAAAAGAATCAGGAATTGGTAGGACTCAGTTTAAGAGAAATAGGAGAGCGTAAGGGAAAAGATCCACTTGATGCAACCTTTGATTTATTAATTGAAGAAGAAAATGCAGTTGGAATGGTAGATATCTATGGAACCGAAGAACACGTGAAAAGAATAATGCAGCGGGGAGAGATGAATGCTTGCACGGACGGATTACTTGCTGGCAAGCCTCATCCAAGAGTGTATGGTTCATTTCCCCGAATTCTTGGTAAGTATGTAAGAGAAGAAAATACGATTTCTTTAGAAGATGCAATTTATAAAATGACACATAAAGCAGCAAAAGCAATGAGTATTTCAAATCGAGGCCTTTTAAAAGAGGGATACTATGCGGATGTTACAATATTTGATTCTAATACCATAGTTGATAAAGGAACGTTTATAGATCCAATTCAGCAACCTATTGGTATTGAGTATGTAATCGTAAATGGGACACTGACAGTTAAGAACGGAGTCCATACTAGTAAAAGAGCTGGATTCGTTATTAGGAGACAAAGCTAGCTCAAGAAGATGAATAGAATGGAGGAATTACAATGTATCGGTTTTGTATTAACCAAGAAGAGATTACCATACAAGAAGATATAAATCTCTTGGAATATATGAGAGATCAATTAGATATTACTTCAATTAAAAATGGGTGTATGGAAGGCTCTTGTGGAGCGTGTATGATTCTGGTAGATGGGAAAGCTGTTCGTGCCTGTCTACAGACAACTGCAAAAATGGATAAAAAACATATCTTAACAATAGAAGGCTTATCCAAAAGAGAGAAAGATGTATATGCTTGGGCATTTGGACAGGAAGGAGCCGTCCAATGTGGCTTCTGTATTCCGGGTATGATTATTAGTGCCAAGGGATTAATTGATGTGAATCCGAATCCATCAACAAAGGATGTAAAAAAAGCAATCAAAGGGAATATCTGCCGTTGCACTGGTTATGTAAAGATTGAAAAGGGTATTCTTTTAGCAGCTAAATACCTAAGAGAAGGAAAAGAAATCACCAAGGCAAATGAGAGTGGACGAATCGGAGAATGCAGTCATAGACCTGATGCACAAGAAAAGGCGTTGGGAATAGCCAAATTTGTCGATGATATAAAAGTATCTGGGATGGTATATGGGTCTGCTCTACGCTCCAGATTTCCAAGGGCCTTGGTAAAAAGCATTAATATAGAAAAAGCCTTAAGACATCCTGAGGTAGTGGGGATTGTATTAGCGGATGATATACCTGGTCAACGAGTGATTGGACATCTAACACAAGACTGGCCAGCATTAATCAAAGTCGGTGAAGAGACAAGATATGTTGGTGATTCAATCGCACTAGTAGCAGCAACTACAAAACAAGCTCTTTTAGAAATTAAGCAACTAATAGAAGTTGAATATGAAGAACGTATTCCTTTGTTATCTGCTAAAGAAGCTTTAGCAGAAGAAGCATACTCCATACATTTGAATGGAAATCTCTATAGAAGAGAATCGATTCAAAGAGGGGATGTAGATACTGCACTAAAGAATTCGGCATATACGGTGACAAATATATATAATACACCAGCTCAAGAACATGCTTTCTTAGAACCGGAAAGTGCATTAGCTGTGCCAGAAGGGGATTCCTTGGTTGTATATACAGGTGCTCAGAGTATTTATGACGAATATAGAGAGATAGGGCAACTGTTAGGCATTTCGAAAGAGAATCTGAGAATTGTCAGCGCATATGTAGGTGGTGGCTTTGGTGGTAAAGAAGATATGATTGTTCAACATCATGCTGCACTTTTAGCGTATTTATGTAAAAAACCAGTAAAAGTAACGCTAACAAGAGAAGAAAGTCTGTTTGTTCATCCGAAACGTCATCCAATGGAGATGGAACTCACGACAGGTTGTGATAAAGAAGGTAGACTTACGGCGATGCGACTTCGCTTGATTGCTGATACGGGAGCGTATGCATCACTAGGTGGACCAGTACTTCAAAGAGCTTGTACGCATGCAGCAGGTCCTTATAACTACCAGAACATTGATATTATTGGTTCCTCTGTCTATACCAATAATGTTCCGTCAGGAGCTTTTCGAGGCTTTGGAGTAACGCAATCTATGTTTGCAACCGAATGTAATATCAATCAATTAGCGGAAAAAGTAGGACTTGATCCGTATGAAATAAGATATCTAAATGCAATACGACCTGGACAAATACTACCAAATGGACAGATTGCAGATGAAGGAACTGGCTTTGTTGAAACACTTGAAGCAGTAAAAGATGCATATTATGATAATTATGAACATTCCGGTATTGCATGTGCAATTAAAAATGCCGGTGTTGGAGTAGGCGTTCCAGATACCAGTAGAGTACGCCTCAAGATTGTTGATGGGAAAGTAAGTCTTCGAACCAGTGCTGCTTGTATGGGTCAAGGAATTGCAGCAACTATGAGAGCAATCTTATGTGAAACCACAGGATTAAGTCCCGAAGATGTAATCGTTGCAAGACCGGATACCGATATAACACCGAATGCTGGAACAAGTACTGCGTCCAGGCAAACTGTAATTACTGGAGAAACGACAAGAAGAGTATCATTGCAATTAAAAGAAGCATTAAGGCAACATACACTAGAAGAATTAGAAGGTCAAGAATACTATGAAGAATTTATTGGTATTACAGATCCAATGGGAACAGATAAACCAAATCCAGTGAGTCATCTAGCTTACGGATATGCTACGCAAGTTGTAATTTTAGATAATGAAGGTAAAGTGGGTAAAGTGGTAGCGGCTCATGATGTTGGTCGTGCCATTAATCCGAGTAATGTAGAAGGCCAAATTGAAGGCGGAGTAGTAATGGGCTTAGGGTATGGACTAACAGAGAATCTACAAATGGAAAACGGAAAACCAACCGTTAAATTTGGAACCTTAGGATTATTTCGTTCTACGGAGGTTCCAGAAATTGAAACAATACTAATAGAAAAAAACAAAGCTGAGTTAGCTTATGGAGCAAAAGGGGTGGGGGAGATTCCTCTAATTCCTACTTCGCCAGCAGCGCAGGCTGCGTATTACAAATTTGATGGAAAGTTTCGAACATCTTTACCACTAGAAGATACCCCGTATAATAGATAAATAAAAATGAACATTGAATTAAAATAATAATTTTTTATGTTTTACTTTCACTTGTTGCAATTTGCTTTCAAAACGTATAGAATAGTATTACTAAGATATGGGAGTGATTAATATGGCTCAAAAAAGAATAGAATTTATTTTGCAAGAATTAGATGAAAAAGGCAGCGTTCGTGTTGCTGATTTAAGTAAACAATTGAAATGCTCAGAAGTTACAATAAGAAATGATATTCAGAAATTAGAAGAAAAAGGTTTGCTTTTCCGAACCCATGGTGGAGCAACAAAACTAGGTGCACAAGTTACGGTTGCATTTAACGCTGGAAATGTATATAAATGTGCGGATAAAAAACAAAGAATTGCAGAAAAGGCATATGAATACATAGAGAATCGGGATACCATTATTTTGGATGATGGCTCTATTAGTTATTACCTAGCAAAGTGCATTAAGGAAAACACATCGAAACATTTGGTGGTAATTACAAATTCATTAGTAGCTGCGGGAATACTTGCAGATTTAAAGCATGTTGATTTGTATCTACTTGGAGGACAAGTTGGAGGAAAACTTGCTGCTACCATGGGAGATGTAACGATAAGAAACTTAGAAGAATGTCACGCGGACAAAGCATTTATCAGTGCCTATGGAATTAATTTTGATGTAGGGATTACATCAATTGATTCTCCTCAGATGCAGGTAAAGAAGGCAATATTAAAAGCAGCGAATAAAATATTTTTGTTAGTAGACAGTAGCAAATTCGGAGGAGGATATGTTCTTGCAGTTTGCCCGTTGTCAAGTATTTCTCGTATAATAACGGATGATGAAATTGAGAAAGATTATATCGATATGGCAAAGAGAGATCATGTGGAATTAGATATTGTCTAAATAGAATTATTGTCTAAAGAGAAAGATAGTCTAATAGAATAAATATAATTTATTTAAAATAAATAGTATGGATTTAAAAAAGTAACCTGGAATGCTTCAGGTTACTTTTTGGTTAATAATTTATATTCTAATTTAAATATACAGTGTTAATGATTTAATTCGTGCGCTTGCTTAGCATCTCGGATTAATTTGTTGAATGCAACAGCTTGCCAAGCACTTCTTCCAGTGAATAATCCATCGATTGAAGGTTGTATAATTAATTCGTTGGCATTCGAAGGATTGACACTGCCACCATATAGTACCGGAATTTTGTTTGCTACTTCTCCGAATAGTTCTATTAAACATTTTTTGATAACTTGGTGTTTTTCTTCAACATAATCAACAGCTGCTGGTAACCCGTTTACACCAATTGCCCATACTGGTTCATATGCTACCCAGATGTTGGATACATGTTCTGGCTTTACATCATGGAAACCAACTTTTAATTGTGTACGAAGAACTTCGTTGCTGATGCCGTAATTTTTTTCTTCTAATGTTTCACCAATACAAAGCAAAGTAGTAAAATTGTGTTCTAGAGCGCATTTCACTTTTTTGTTTTCTGTTGCATCTGTTTCACCAAATATATGACGTCTTTCAGAATGACCAATCATAACTAAATCTAAATTCATTTCTTTAAGCATTAACGGAGAAATTTCTCCGGTATATTGCCCTTCTTCCTCCCAGCACATATTTTGTGATCCTAATTTAATATAGTCTCTGTCAACGCAAGTTATTGCATTACTTAGTGAGGTATAAGATGGTATTACAAATAATTCGATTTCATCTCTACTAATATCCATAGTTAAATTAACTAAATCTTTTAGATAAGCAGTAGTTTCTTGTATGTTTTTATACATTTTTAGATTTGTTCCAAAATATAGTTTTTTCATAAATTTTTGTCTCCAATCCTTTCGGGCTTAATATATAGTATAACTTTGATTATGATGTGTAAGCTTATAAGTACATTTTACATCAGGTTAAATATAAAAACAAGATTAAACATAAACAAAAAGAAGAAAAAGAAAATAAAATAAAACATAACATAATTAAAACAAAACAATATAATTAGTGATATGTAACAAAAACCAAGAAGAAATAATAGCATAAATAGCGAAAATGTAAAAAACACTTGAAAAATGCTCTGAAATAGAATAAGATAAAGAAGTAGACGAAAGTAAAACGAAAGATAAGCAAAACAAAACGATAATAAACAAAAAGTCTATTAATAAATATCGAAAGGAAAAACAAAATATGAACAATAATTTCAAACCAATAACAGCAATTACTATGGGTGATCCAGCTGGTATAGGACCAGAAATAGTGATAGGAACAATGTTAGACCAAAGTATACATGATTGTTGTAAACCATTTGTAATTGGTAGCATTGCAATGTTAGAAAAAGCCGCAAAAATATTAAATAAAGAATTAAAATATAATAAAATCTCAGCACCTACTGAAGCGAAATATGAAATGGGAACAATAGATGTATTGGAAACAGGCGATTATGATACTGATTCTATCGAATGGGGTGAAGTTCAAGAACTTGCAGGTAAGATGAGTTATGATTGGATTCTAAAATCGATTGAACTTGGGTTAGCAAAAGAAATTGATGCAGTGTCAACTTCACCAATTCACAAACGTGCAATTAAATTAGCAGGGGTAAAGGAAGCAGGACATACAGAGATATATGAAAATGAAACGAATTCTCCATATGCACTTACAATGTTCTCATGCCATAAGTTAAGAGTTTTCTTTATTAGTCGTCATATTTCACTTGTAGATTCTTGTAAATATGCAACGAAAGAAAAAGTTCTTGAAAATATAATTAATATTAATGAAGAACTAAAAAAAGTTGGTATCGATAAACCACATATAGCAGTTGCAGCAATTAATCCACATGGTGGAGAAAATGGATTGTTTGGAACAGAAGAAGTTGACCACTTAATACCAGCGGTTAAGGCTGCTCAAGAAATGGGAATAGATGCAATAGGACCATGCCCAGCTGATTCTGTATTCCATATTGGTAAATCAGGATGTTATGACGCAATTATTTCCATAAATCATGACCAAGGACATATAGCATGTAAGACATTAGATTTTGAGAAATCAGTAACCTTAACATTTGGTCTTCCATTTATCAGAAGCTCTGTAGATCATGGAACAGCATTTGATATAGCAGGAAAAGGAATCGCAGGTTCTGTCAGTTTAATCGAATCAACAAGAGTTGTTTCAGAGTATGCAATATTAATGCACAACAGATCAGTATAATAAATGTCAGACAGTTTATCACACTTGAGTTAGGAGGAAAACACATGCCATTGATTGGTGCAGTAGCAGATGATTTAACCGGCGCAACGACAACCGGTGTATTACTTGCTCGTTCAAAAGCAAGAACAGCAGTATTCTTTAATGAAGCAGCTGCAGAAAATGCGGATAACGCAGAACAACTAGATGCAATTCTAGTAAGTAGCAATAGTAGATCGTTACCGGCGAATGAAGCATATGAAAAAGTGAAATCAGCAACACAGGCGTTACAACGTATGGGAGTAAAGTATTTCAGTAAAAGGATTGATACTACTCTACGTGGAGGAGTTGGCGTAGAAATCGATGCAATGATGGATTGCATGGAAGACGATGTAGTGGCAATAGTAGTTCCTGCGATGCCTCAATCTAGAAGAATTTTGGTTGGTGGGTTTTCTGTAATCGATGGAGTGGCGTTAATTCGTACTCCTGTTGCACAAGATGTACGTACTCCGGTGAGTGAGAACTATATACCTAGATTATTAGAAAGTCAAACAAGAAGAAAAGTAGGGTTAGTTACGTTAGACACTGTATTACAAGGTGTTGATCGTATCAAACAAAAGTTGAGCAATACCCGTGCCAAAGGAAATGAAATTATCGTAGTTGATGCAATTACATTAGAGGATGTTGAAGCAATTGCACAAGCATGCGTTAATCTGGAATGGAATGTAGTAGCGGTTGACCCTGGTGCTTTTACTTCGAAATTGGCCTATTTTAGAAATCTCATTCAAAAAGAAGAAACAAATGTACCAGGAGGAACGGGTGAAGATCTCAATAAGACAGTACTAATTGCAGCAGGAAGTGCTACACCAGTAACAAAAAGACAAATGGAAGTTCTATGTGAAGACCCGCGTGTAGTCAGAGTTAGTGTTGAACCTGTTCCACTAGTTGATGGTGGTGAAAGTGCAAAAGCTGAAGTTGAAAGAACGGTTGAACAAGTGCTTAAGTATTTTAACAACGAGAAATTACCGAGAGCTATTCTGATGGAAACTGCACTACATGGTGAATTATTAAATCTAAGTGCAGAAGATGCAAAGAGACATTACGCAGACGGGATGAGTGCAGATAGAATCAATGCAGGGCTTGGAATGATAATCTCCCGTATTCTAGAAACAGTTGGACAAGAAAAAATAACTGGATTATATACAACTGGTGGAGACACTATGGTTAATGTATGTTATCAATTAGGCGTTGAATGTATTGAAGTATTGGATTATGTTATAGCACAGACAGATGTTGGAAGGTTAGTTGGTAACTATGCTGGATTACCGATTATCGGAAAAGGTGGTCTTACTGGTACAGAACATACAGCTGTAGAGGTTGTTGAACGATTATTTAAAGAGGCAACAAGACAATTATAGGAGGTGATAAATATGAGAATAGCAATTGGATGTGACGAAGCAGCTTATAGTTTAAAAGTAGAAATTATGAAACATTTAGATGAAATTGGAGTTGAATATGAAGATTTCGGTGCGAAGTCAGGTGAAGTAATTCTTTATCCTGATGTAGCAATAACGGTAGCGGAAGCGGTAGCGAAAGGTGACTTTGAAAGAGGTATCTTAGTTTGTGGAACTGGAATTGGTATGGCGATCTCAGCAAATAAAGTTCAAGGAATTCGTGCAGCAGTATGCCACGATCCATTCTCTACAGAACGATCAAGAAAGAGTAACGATGCTCAGATTATGTGTATGGGTGAAAGAGTAATCGGAGTAGAACTTGCTAAATACTTAGTTGACATATGGTTAAGATGCGATTTCGCTGGGGGCGGATCAACATCAAAAGTCAATAGAATTATGGAATACGAAAAACATAACTAGTAAATAAAGGTTACTTATTAATCACGTATTGGGAGGTATTTTATATGAAAAATGGTATACAAAAAGAAGAAAAACAAGGTTTGGATTTAAATCTATTAGAAAGAATGAAAAAAATTCCAGGTGGGTTGGTTATCATTCCTCTCGTAATAGCAGTATTGATAGCAACATTTTTTCCAAAAGCATTTCAAGTTGGTGGTTATGTAACCGCATTATTCTATAATGGAAATGCAGCAATGATGGGATTATTCCTTATCATCTGTGGATCATCAATTAACGTAAAGCAAGTAGGTATGCCTCTATATAAAGGTATTACATTAACAGGAATTAAGTTTGTTCTAGGTGTTGTTTTAGGGCTTGCAGTTGGAAAAATATTTGGACCAGCTGGTTTTCTCGGAATCACTCCATTTGTAATAATAGCTGCTCTTACAAACTCAAATGGTTCATTATATATTTCATTATCATCACAATTTGGTAATGCAACTGATACAGGAGCAATTTCACTTCTTTCATTAAACGATGGTCCATTCTTTACATTAGTTGCGCTAGGTGCAACAGGACTTGCTTCAATACCAATAATGAGTTTAGTTGCAACATTAATACCAATATTGATTGGTTTTGCATGGGGTAACCTTGATAAAGGATTCCGTAAAGCATGTTCTGCAGCTCAACCAATTATTACATTCTTTATGACAATTTCAATTGGTTCAAAGACAGATGTTAAGACAATCATAACAGCTGGTGCATCCGGTATTATTCTTGGTATAATTTCAGTATCAACTGCAGTATTATTCTTCTATGTATTTAATCTTCTTCTTCCTAAGAAGGAAAGAAATGCGATGGGTGCAGCAATAGGTACAACAGCATTGAACTCAGCAATGACACCAGCAGCAGTAGCAGAAGCTGATCCAAGTATGGCTAAATACACAGAAATGGCTACCGCACAATGTGCTACCGCATCAATTATTACCTTGTTCCTTTGTCCTTTCATAGTTGCTTTCTTTGATAATTCAATGAGAAAGAGAAAAGCTGGTATTTACTCAGTTGAAGGATGGGCAGCAGACAAAGCATTATAGGTTACTCGTAAATAAAGAATAGACATTTGACTTTTCAAGTATATAGGAGGTAAGAATGAAGATTATTGTTAAAATGAGGACACAATTTATATATGATTTACTATTGTTTCACACTTATTCCAAATTCTCAGGATTCATGATAAATGTATCGGGATTAGGAATAATAATAACCGGAGGTCTTATGTTAGGTATGGATAAAATTCAACTGATTCAGGCACTTCTATATGTAGCTATTGGTATTTTGTTCTTATCTTATACGCCATTTACTTTGAAAAGAAAAGCAATGAAAATGATAAAAGCGCCACAATATCAATCAGAAATAGCATATGGTTTCAATGAAGAAGGAATCGAAGAAGAAATGTTAGGGCAAGTAAATCATTATTCTTGGAGCCAAGTGGAAAAAGCAATTTCAACACCAAAGGACATAGCTTTTTATGTTGGAAAAGAAGAAGCACTTATTTTACCAAAAGAAAGCTTTGGAGAAAATTTCTTACCAACTATGAAACTGATTGCTGAAAATGTGACAAGAGATAGAATTTATATAAGATAAGACAAGAGATAAAATTTATATCAGATAAGACAAGTGATAGAATTTATATGATAATTTTAAAACGTCCCCCCCCTTTTAAAACATAGATGAAATAAATGAAAGGCTGCCTAGAATATAGAAATTGTTCTGGGCAGTTTTCAATAAGAATGAAATTTACAATGATAGAAAGGAAGATAATATGAATAATATTTTAGTAGCACAGTCAGGTGGACCGACAGTAGCAATTAATGCAACTTTAGCTGGGGTTATTCAGGCTGCACAAACGAATTCAATGATAGATAATATATATGGAGCAATAAATGGTATCCAAGGAGTATTAGAAGAAAAGTTTATAGATTTAAAGAAGTATATAAAAGATACAAATGATCTTGAGTTGCTTGGGCAAACACCTTCCTCAGCTCTAGGCTCATGCAGATTTATACTAAAATCGTGGAAGGAAGACGAAGAACAATATAAGAAATTTATTGATATTGCACGTAAATATGATATTTCGTATTTCATATATATAGGTGGAAATGATTCGATGGATACCGTTCATAAATTATCGGAATATTGTAAGGAAAATGGAATTGATGATATAAAGATTATAGGCGCACCAAAAACAATTGATAATGATTTAGTAGGTACTGATCATTGCCCTGGATTTGGGTCAGCAGCAAAATATATAGCTACAACTTTTGCTGAATTAGAAAGAGATATATCCGTGTATCAAATCCCAGCGGTTACGATTGTCGAAGTTATGGGAAGAAATGCAGGTTGGTTAACTGCGGCCTCTGCGCTATCTAGAGTAAATGGTGGAACGGGTCCAGCACTAATCTATTTGTGTGAGACGAATTTTGATACGGAACAATTTATTGAAGATGTTAAAGAAAAGTTACTTGATAAGAACGGTATTCTTATCGCAATAAGTGAAGGTTTGAAAGATTCATATGGCAACTATATTTCAGATATACTTCAATCAGATGCAGTAGATGCTTTCGGCCATAAGAATATTTCTGGTACCGGAAAAGTGTTAGAAAGTATCGTACGTAATAGAATAGGTTGTAAAGTGCGATCCATAGAATTAAATCTTATGCAACGTTGTGCATCACATATCGCAAGTGCAACTGACATAAATGAGGCAAAAATGCTTGGTATGAAGGCACTACAACGAGCTATGGAAGGTATTTCAGGAGAGATGGCATCAATTATTAGAACGAATTCGAATCCCTATACGGTTGTATATTCTTCCCTTCCGGTTGGAGAGGTTGCAAATCATGAAAAGAAAATTCCTTCTTATCTAATTAGTGAAAATGGAAATGATGTCACAAAAGAAATGCTTCAATACTTAATCCCTTTGGTTCAAGGAGAAGTAAATACTTTATATGAAAATGGAATTCCAAAGCATATGGTATTTTAAGTAGTCATTAATTCGTATATTACATATGATTTGTACGAATAAGATAATAAGCATATAAATAAATATGGTAATTAATGGGTAGAATTACTTGTAAATCAAGTGTTTTGCCCATTATTTTTAGATAAAATGTTTAAATAGTCAATTAATAGGGGACAGGGTTACGTAATGTTAAGCAAAATATAATAATTGACAAGCTTTTATGTCTGAATTATAATTATATCTGTTCAGTTAATTTTTTGAAAATATACAAAATCGTTTTGGTAAATAATAGTATTTATTTAACTGTAACTTAGTAACTAATTATGGTGTGCTATGAGGCAAAAGAAGGGTGGTATAATTCATGAATAAGATGGAAACAAGTAAAAATGTAACAAATAAAAATGAATTAAACAAAAAAAGAGGTTCTATAAAGGTAAAATTATTATTAATACCTTTGATCGTTGTATTAGTCGGAATTGCTACTATAGGAGCTATATCTGCTTATTTTACCAAGGAAAGCTTACTCGATGAAATGAGGAATAATGGATTTTTTGCATCGCAACAATTTGTTGATCGAATGGGAGATAATAAAGAAGCATTAAGTAATATTAATAATGTGTTAGAAGATAAAATTAGAATAGCTGGTACTACAGTAATAGCAAATAAGGACAATTTAGATAGTAATAAATTAAAGAAACTTGCAAAAGAATTCGGGGCGGATCAGATATATTGGTATAATAATAAAGGGGAAATTCTTTATTCCACCGTTGATGATTATGTAGGATGGGTTGCACCGGAAGATCATCCGGTTTACCAATTTTTAATTGGTGGAGAAGATGAACTTATGGAAGCAGAGATTAGAAAAGATTCGGAATCTGATAATTATGGAAAGAATGGCTATATAAGAGGTGATAACGATTATTTTGTTCAAGTAGTAATTAGTGCGAATGATGTACAAGCATTAACGGAAAAATTTAGTTATCAAACCCTCGTAGATGACTTGGTTTCCAATGAAAACATAAGTTATGCGCTGTTTATTGATAAGAACCTAGTTGCGGTTGCGAGCAGTGATAAGGATGAAATTGGAACAATTCTTGATGATGAAGGTAGCATTGTAGCCGCTAGAGATGGAAAATCTTATGCTTCAGAATTCTATGATGATACCAGTGGTACTAAAGTCTATGACGTATTAATGCCAGCTGTAATAAATGGAGAACATATTGGTGCTGTAGATATCGGTTATTCAATGAAAAATGTTAATTCGACTATTATGAAAAATATAATAACTGTTTCAATTACAGGACTTATTGTATTCATAGTATTAGCACTTGTTCTGTTTATAACTTCTACTGGAGCTATTAAAATAATACATAAGCTAAAGAAACAACTTGGTTTTATGGCGGCTGGAGATTTCAGTAAAGAAATACCCGCAGGGTTGACTAACAAAAATGATGAGTTTGGGCAAATGGCACAAGCTGTTGATAGCATGCAAAGTGCGGTTAAGGACATGATAAGAAGCGTGCTCGATAAATCACAACAAGTAGCAGCATCATCCGAACAATTAACAGTATCATCGCAACAATCTTCCATAACGGCGGATGAAGTTTCTAGAGCAATAGAAGAAATTGCAAAAGGAGCAAGTGATCAAGCAAAAGATACTGAGACGACTGCTGTTAATGTTGAAGAAATGGGAGACTTATTAGATCAAGACGTAAAGCATATGCACGAACTTAATGATGCCACAGCTGAAATAGATAAACAAAAAGAAGAAGGCTTTACGATACTAAAAGAACTTGTTGATAAAACTAATAAAAGTGGTGATGCTTCACAAAAGGTTTATGAAATTATGGTAAGCAATAATGAAAGTGCAGTAAAGATAGAAAGTGCAAGCGAAATGATAAAAAGCATTGCAGCTCAAACGAATTTATTAGCACTTAATGCTGCAATCGAAGCTGCAAGAGCAGGAGAAGCAGGAAGAGGATTTGCAATAGTTGCAGATGAAATAAGAAAACTTGCGGAGCAATCCAATAACTTTACAAATGATATTAAGATTGTAATTGAAGAGTTAAAGACAAAATCGCAAGGTGCTCTTAATACGATGCAGGATGTAAAGGGGATTATAGATTCTCAAGCAGATAGCGTTAAAGACACGGAAAGCAAATTTGTTTTGATAGCGCAAGCAATCGATTCAATAAAAGAGATTACTGAGAATTTAAATCATTCCGCTAAATTAATGATAACGAATAAAAATAAGATTATTGGATTGACTCAGAATTTATCTGCAATTTCAGAAGAAAATGCAGCAGGAACACAAGAAGCATCAGCTTCAATGGAAGAACAAGCAACTAAGATAGAAGAGATTGCAAATTCAGGTAGATCCTTAGCAACTATTGCAGAGGAATTACGTGTCTTGATTGAAAAATTTATAGTTTAAACTAAATTTAAAAAGCAATATTATTTGGAAACTCCAAGTAATATTGCTTTTTTATAATTGGAAACCTAATTGAAAAGTTTATTTCATATCATCTTTTGCAAGCTTTGCTTTTTCGAATTTATCCACGCCAATATGGCAATAGCCTTGTGGATTTTTATCTAAATATTTCTGATGATATTCTTCTGCGATATAATAATTTTGTAATGGTAATACTTCAATCGCAATCGGCTTTTCATATTTTGTTTGGAGTTCTTTGATTGAAGCTAAAATTGTTTCTACATCATTACTATCTACATAATAGATTCCTGTTCGATATTGACTTCCAATATCATTTCCCTGACGATTTACAGAGGTTGGATTAATTACATCATAGTAAAGGGTCAGTATATATTCAAGGCGGATTTGTTTAGGATCATATATTACTTTAACCGTTTCAGCATGTCCTGTATTATGGTGACACACTTCCTCATAAGTTGGATTCTCAGTATTTCCATTTGCATAACCTACATTTGTTTCTATTATTCCACCAATATTCGCTAGATACTTCTCGGTACCCCAAAAGCAACCGCCTGCTAGATATATTTCTTTCATATTATTTGTATTTTGATTCAATATAAAGCACCTCTTTTCTGTTATAAAATTATATAACAACAAATATAAAATATCAATACATTACAAACATCTTAAGATATAGTCTGGATAAAAAACAGGACACTCAGAGGCAGGAGGACTTAATCGATTTAAGAAAAGAAGTTAAGAACGGATTTTACCACTTATATTATGAAAGAGTAATCGTACTATATAAAAATAGGAACGGTTACTTTTTTATTTTTACATAAACTGTTGAATGATATGTTACAATTTAACTAATAATATTACAACGAAAGGGATGATTAGAATGCAAATAAAAAAACATGATTGTAGCTTCTGTCATAATAAGTTATGTATACATAAGGTTCCAATTTTTTCTTCACTAGAGTACGAGGACCTTTTAAAAATCTCAGACTTGATTCATCATAAAGAATATCAAAAAGGAGAATTAATTTTCTTAGATGGAGAAAAAGTGGATTCAATTGTAATCATGAATGAAGGAAGTGCAAAAGCTGTAAAGTATAATGTAGAAGGTAAAGAACAAATTTTGTATGTTTTTTCGGAAGGTGATTTCTTTGGGGAACAATATTTGCTGAACAATCAGACAGCCGACTATAGTGTGGAAGCGCTAGAAACAGTAAAAGCTTGTACGTTGTCTAGAGATAACTTTAGGGATTTGTTATATACTCATCCAGATATAGCAATAAAGATAATTGAAGATCTAGGTGAACGAATGAGTCGTCTAGAAAATATTGTACAAAGCATGGGCGTTCGAAGTGTTGATGCTAGAGTAAGTGGGTTATTAATAGATTTCGCGAAAAAATACGGATCAAATATAGAGGGAGGGACCTTGGTTCAATTGCCATTAAGCCGAGAAGGTATTGCAAATTATCTTGGAATTGCGAGAGAAACAGTAAGTCGAAAATTTGGACAATTAGAGAATGATGGCATTATTCAATCAATGAATAATAAAGCAATTTTAATATTAAATAAAAATGCATTAGAAGAAATAGCAAAAATAATTGAATAAAAAATTTGATTTGAATCACAGTAATTCTTTTCTTTGTTGGTTATACTGACTATATTAAGTAAACAAAAAACAACCAAAAAGGAGAAATTACTATGAATTATACAGATAAAAATATAACATTAGGAAAAGTTGTAGCTGGGTTACCACAAGCAGCAGATATATTTGAAGAACACGGTATTGATTTTTGTTGCGGAGGGCATCGATTATTGGCTCAGGTTATAGAGGAACAAGGAATCGATAAGAATTCTTTATACGAGAGTTTGCAGAAAGCAGATGATGAAAGAAAAAGCAGCTATCAAAATCAAGGAGATGACTTCGAGAATATGAGTCCAGTAGCACTCTCGGCTTATATTGATGATAAACATCATAGTTATTTGCGAGAGGCGTTACCAGAAGCTTCAGAATTATTGAATACGATATTAAGAGTACACGGCAACAGTCATAGAGAGCTATTCCATGTTTATAAATTATTCGGGCAATTAAAAACTGACTTAGAACAACATCTCTTAAAGGAAGAAACACTTGTATTTCCGTCATATGGACAGACACATTCAGATATCAATGAAACGAGAGTAGTCATCAAAGAACTTATGGAAGAGCATGATGCAGCAGGCGATATCTTGAAGGAGTTACGTCGTATTACAAATGACTATAATATTCCGGATGATGTTTGTGGAACTTTTGAGAGAACATATGTGAAATTAGCTGAGATTGAGAAAGATCTACACAGACACATTCATTTAGAAAATAATATATTATTTTTAGAAAAGCAAAATAATCAATAATCTTTTACAAACAATAGATTGAAGATATTCTAAATTACAAAAGAGATAAAACAAGGAGGAAATATTATGTCAAAAAAAATAACAGATAAAGTAACTTGGGTTGGTAAGGTAGATTGGGAATTAAAAGGTTTTCATGGCCATGAGTATTCAACCGATAAAGGTTCATCCTACAATTCATATTTGATAAGAGATAAGAAAACAGTTTTGATTGATACTGTATGGCAACCATATGATAAAGAATTTGTAGCACGCTTAAAACAAGAGATTAACTTAGATGAAATTGACTATATAATTGCAAATCATGGAGAAATAGATCATAGTGGTGCATTACCTGAATTAATGAGGGAAATTCCAAATACTCCGATTTATTGTACAAAAAATGGTGCAAAGATTTTAAAGGGGCACTATCATCAAGATTGGAACTTTGTCACAGTAAAGACGGGAGATACATTAGATATCGGAGAAAGCAAGCTAGTATTCGTAGAAGCACCAATGTTACATTGGCCAGACAGTATGTTTACTTATATGACTGGGGAAAATATATTATTTAGCAATGATGCCTTTGGACAACACTATGCGACAGAATCTCTATATAATGATGTAGTTGACCAAAGTGAACTTTTTGTTGAAGCTACTAAGTATTATGCAAATATTCTTACACCATTTAGTGCTCTTGTAATAAAGAAAATTGAAGAAGTATTAAGCTTTAATCTACCAGTAGATTTGATCTGTACGAGCCACGGAGTAATCTGGAAAGACAATCCAACTCAAATTATACACCAATATCTAAAATGGGCAGATAATTACCAAGAGAATCAAATTACTATAATATATGATACTATGTGGAATTCTACTAGAAAAATGGCAGAAGCAATCGCAAAAGGTATAATGGAAGCAGATCCTAACGTTACAATTAAATTATGCAATTCTGCTATAGAAGATAAGAATGATCTAATAACAGAAATATTTAAATCTAAGGCTATTCTTCTTGGATCTCCAACTGTTAACGGTGGATATCTATATTCAATAGGCGGGTTACTTGAAATGGCAAAAGGCTTAAAATTCAAGAATAAAAAAGCAGCAGCATTTGGTAGCTATGGATGGGGTGGAGAAGTAGTGAAACAACTATCCGAAAAGCTTACGGAATGTGGATTTAGTGTAGTAAATGAAGGACATCGTTCCCTATGGGTGCCTGATGAACAAGAATTAGATAATTGTGTTGAATATGGAAAACAATTTGTAGAAGCTACGAGGTAAGATTAATCAAACTATTTGTGGCTTAATATAGTAAATATTGTTATGATAAAAGTGTAAGAATAATCTTCTTACACTTTTTTGCATTTATATTTTAGTATAATAATATATTTGTGTTAGAATAAAAAATAAGCAAATTTATATGGAGAGATATTATATGAAAAAAGAAACTAAGAAAATATTTATTGGATTAAGTTGTTTCATTGTTGCATTTTTCTATCTCATTATTGCTGCGAGTCACTACTTTTATAAACTTGCTATTAAACGTAGTTACAAGAAATTTATGCATAACAATAAAGACTTACCAAGAAAATATCACAAAAAAGTAAAGTCACCAGAAGAGACAACTACGTTAATAGATGCAGTTGAACCTACTCCTGTTGAACAAAGTGGTGAAGAATGGGTAAATGAAAAAGGATATGAGACTTGGAACATAACATCTGAAGATGGATTAAAGTTAGTTGGTTATTATATACCGGCAACCATTCAATCGAACAAAACGGTAATATTAGCACATGGGTATTCCTCAAAAGGAAAGAATATGGGCAATTGTGCAAAATTGTATTCCGAAAAACTAGGATATAATGTACTGATGCCAGACGCACGCGGACATGGAGAAAGTGAAGGAGACTATATTGGTTTTGGATGGCCAGAACGAAAAGACTACCTTATTTGGATTCAAAGAATTATTAATGAGGTAGGAACTAACGCACAAATTGTACTTCATGGTATTTCTATGGGAGCAGCTACGGTAATGATGGTAAGTGGGGAAGACTTACCAGAACAAGTTAAAGTAATTGTGGAAGACTGTGGGTATACATCTGCATATGAACAGTTATCTTATCAATTAAAGAGGATGTATAATTTACCTAAGTTTCCACTTATGCCTGCAACCAGTCTCTTAACAGATATCAAAGATGGTTATAATTTTTATGAGGCCTCTGCTTTAAAACAAGTACAAAAGAACAAATTGCCTATGCTTTTTATCCATGGAGAAGAAGACCTCTTCGTTCCAACTGAAATGGTTTGGAAGTTATATGAAGTCTGTGTTACGGAAAAAGATATTTACTTAGTGAAAGGTGCCGGACATGGAATGGCATACAGCACAGATAAACCTACATATGAGAAAAAAGTAGCGGAATTCATATCGAAATTTATAAAATAAAAAAATAATAAATTCATTAAGAAGACTTATGTTTATGCATAAGTCTTCTTTCATATTTAGGTAATTGCCTCATAAGTAATCTTGTCGCACAATACATTACATTTGTCATGGTCATAATCTATCGGAAGTCATTTCCGTAGAAAGATAAGAAATGATAATATAAGTACATTGATAAGAAGATAAGGAAAGGCAGGATAAATATGAGAGATTTAGTTTCTGTAAATAATATAACAAAGAATTATGGAGATTTTTGTGCAGTTGATAGTTTGAGTTTTTCAGTTGGAGAGGGAGAAATCTTTGGATTTCTTGGTCCAAATGGAGCGGGGAAGTCGACTACCTTAAGTATAATCACAACATTAATAGACTTTGACAAAGGAAAAGTTGCGATTGACGGATTTGATATTAATAAAGATCGCTTAGAGGCAAAGAAGTTAATGGGTATGGTTCCTCAAGAAATTGCATTATATAAGCACTTAACTGCGCTCGACAATGTAAAGTTCTTTGCATCTCTATATGGCTTAAAGGGTGATAAATTAGATAAAGCAGCCAAAGAAGCCTTGGAATTTGTTGGACTTAGTGATCGCATGAAAATGAAACCGAAAAAAATGTCTGGTGGAATGCAAAGAAGATTAAATATCGCATGCGGGATTGCACATAATCCGAAATTAATTGTAATGGATGAACCAACAGTTGGTGTAGATGCTCAATCAAGAGAACATATCTTAAATTCTATTCGTATCCTACGGGATCGAGGAGCAACTGTTATCTATACTTCTCATTACATGCAGGAAGTAGAAGAAATCTGCGATAGAATCGCAATTATTGATAGAGGAAAGCTTGTGGCAATAGGAACGAAAGATGAATTGGTATCTAATGTAACCGACATTCATTCATTTATCATCACTACTAAATTTCCGGTTGAATTTGATAAAAAAGAATTTGAGAAAAAGATTGCCTACTTACCTGGAGTAAAGAATATTTACCTAGATGAATGGGTAATAAAAGTTGATATCCAAGTAGGCCATAATAGTGTCAATAAAATATTAGAGGTAGTGATTGAAGGTAATCTTCCAATCTATAACGTTGTCAGTGAAGTACCGAATTTAGAGACTACATTCTTAACATTAACAGGGCATGAATTGCGATAATTTAGCAGATAACAAGGATTTGCATAAGCAAGCAGTCCTAGTTCGCATGGAAGGGAAATTGATATGATTATATTAAATGAAATCAAAGCTTTTTTTAGTGATAAAGTCAACCTATCGTTTATGTTTGCATTTCCAATTGTTTTAATATTCTTGTTAGGAAACCTATTATCAACACAAGATTACGCAGATGCTTCAATTGGTGAGCTAAGAATTGGGTATATGATAAAGACGACAAATCAAGTAGAGGTAACTTTTGCAAAAGAATTTATAGAATCTGTTTCTGAAGAAGGGACTGCCATTTTAAAAGAGATGACAGATGAACGAGATGCGAAGTTAAGCGTTGCGAATAATGAACTAGAAGGTTTTACTATATTTGGAGAAGATGAGATTCTTATATACGAAGGTAAAGATCAAATTAAGAATAGGACCATAACAGCACTTTTTACTGGGTATTCTAATTTATCAAAAGCAGTAAAAGTAATAGCAAATTCGGTACCAGATAAACTTAACGGAATCAATACGAATGTGAGCAGTTTCGTTGAGGAGAAAGAATTTAATGCTAATCGCTCAATGTTAGATTATTATGGAGTAAGTATGATTATCATGATGGCTTTTATTGGTTCGATTATAGGAGCGGGTACCTTTGGGGAAGAGATTAGACTGAGAACCGTTAACAGGTTAATTGTGGCTCCAGTAAGTCGTACTAAGATATTTTTTCAAAAAGTAATTGGTCAAATACCATCTGCAATTATTGAAATAGTGGTTGTTATGTTTGTTAGTGTAGCTTTTTTTAATGTTCATTATGCCAAATCACTTGGTGATAATCTGATCTTATTTACTCTTTTTTTATTAACTAGTTTTACAATGCTGATAATAGGTGTTGTTATTGGCTTATTTATTCAGACAAATCCAATGCTCCTAATTATACCTGTGTTATGGGTTATGATGTTTTTAAGTGGAACTTTCTCAAAACAAATATTTATAAAAGGTGTTTCAGATAGAATGCCGGTATACCAGTTGCAACAGGCAGCATTTGATATAACAGTTTTTGGTAGAACGAATAAAGCAATCACTATTATCCTAATTGAAATCACAATAATTATTTTAATGACAATCATCGGAGTTATTCGATTTAATAAACTGAAAGAAGCGAGGTAGGGGGCATATGAAAAATATTATATTATTTATGAAGAGTAACTTAAAAAGAAACATGATATCTTTGGTAATTTCAATTGCTTTCTCTATTATTATCTGCTCATTATTTGTATCATTCGGAAAAGCATTTGTTGATTATGATACGCATAATATTTCAGTAGGATTACTAGATAATGATAAAAGCAGTATTTCATTAGACTTCAAACGATATTTAAATAAAGAATTAAGCATTGATACAGTAGAAAATATGTCCTATGATAATCTTGCAAATAAATTGATAGAAAGAGAAATATCAGCTATAATTGAAATACCAAAAGATTTCCAAGAAAATGGTATAAATAAAGGAAAACTTCCGAATGTTATTTTTACAACCTTAGATGATTATGAGAACATTGCTTTTATTAAGTCGTATATAGACATATACTCTAATAGTGTAAACATTATCGTAGAAGCAGCAGAAAATGATAAAAGTCAGTTTGATAAAATGTTCGCTGGATATAAATCAGAGGGTATGAAGATTGAAAAAGGCGAAGCATATATTCCGAATAGAGAAAAGGATTTGGCACAGGCGGGATTATCTATAACAGCAGGATTCTTCACTTTTATGATGATGGTAATGAGCTACTGCATAGCACTTGTTGTCATGGATGACAAACAAAGTGGTGTGTTCAATAGAATTCAAATATCACCGGTTAAATCAGCGCAGTATATTATAGGAACAACTTTATTTGCAGTCTTCACAAGTCTTTTTATATTAGCTACATTTTGCGTGTTTCTTGTTGTTAGGAATTATCAGATTGGAATCCCAATTGGTTATTTAGCGCTCATTATGTCCTTGTTTGCAATCGTTATATTAGGGTTAGCTCTTATTGTAGCATTATTTTGTAAGAGTAAGAATGCGATGATGACAATCATTATTACTTTTGGAGTTATTGGACCAGTAATAGGCGGAGCTTATTTTCCATTAGATTTAGCACCTCAAACGTTACAAAATCTGGCCAAAGTAACCCCGCATTATTGGATGATGCAGGGAATAAAGGATTTGGTAATTAATCCAAATCAATCAGGAATGAGTAATATTATTATTCTTTCTCTCTTTGCAGTGCTAAGTTATCTTATAGCAGCGGCAAAATTTGTACAAAAGGAAAGTAGTAAAGAATAAGAAAAACAAAGGAGTTATGTATGCTAAAGCGATCAGTTATGTATTTAGTATTTAAAGGAGTTGCGATTGCTTGTTCTTCTATGTTTGTGTATAGGTCTGGAGTCGGGATTGACTATATGTTAATCTTGGTTCTGGCCTTTTCGTGTGTTATAATGGCTAGTTTTTTATTCGATCGGATAGGAATAATGCACAATGATATAATACAAATAATAATAAATACAACGCTTTTGTTGACTTCTTTTTTACTCGATATGAAGAGTTTATTTCCGTTTATAATAATTTTGATTTTTCAAATGGTTGAAAGTTTTGCAAAAGGTATAAATTTCTATTACATGCTTATGGGGTCCACGGCTCTAGCTATGGTTATTATTAATACAAAAGCTGACGTGCTTATGTACACAGGATTATTAGTTATTATAATGGTATATACTAAAATAATCAGAGATAAGGCAGAAATTAATAAAATAATAATACTTGAGCAAAAAGATGAATTGGCAAGGTTGAATCAGAAACTGTTAGACAATAATCGCTTGGTTAAAACACTACAATATACAGCAGCACTTGAAGAACGTAATCGATTGGCGATTAGACTTCATGACAAGGTTGGTCACGGAATTTCCGGAAGCATTATCTTGCTAGAGGCTTCAAGTTTAATGTTTGATACGAATATGGAAAAAGCAAAAGATGGTATTGATAAAGCAATCTTAAATTTAAGAGATGGTGTTGATGATATCAGATTAGCACTTCGAGAAGAAAGGCCAATTCGAAGTGAGCTTGGTCTAAATGAGCTTCATACCATTTTAGAGAAATTTCGAGTAACCCATAATATAGTTACCTCAATGCATCATTCGGGCAACTTAAACCTAATAGGAATGGACATATGGCAGTGTATCTACGAGAATTTAGAAGAGACATTAACGAATTTATTGAAACACTCAAATGCAACCAAATTTAAATTATCAATTCATGTATTTAATAAAGTCATTAAGGTAGAATATCAGGATAATGGAAAATCGGAGACAAAATTTGTTAAAGGACTTGGACTTGAAGCAATTGAGGAACGTGCGATAAAGTGCGGAGGAAGATGCTTTATTGAAAAAATGGAGAATGAGTTTCGTATAACAAATATATTTACATATTAAGTTCATTAACAAGATTTTAGTATATAACCATATAGGTTTTGAGGAAAGGTACGGTGTATAGATGATTCGAATTTTGATCGTGGATGATGATTCAATTATTAGAGAAGGACTAAAAATGATTATGGAAACACAACAAGATATAACAGTTGTGGGATGTGGGGAAAATGGGCAGCAGGCAGTGGAACTGTGCAGACGCTATAAACCAGATGTAGCACTTTTAGACATTAGAATGCCAATGATGGACGGAATTGAGGCTTCTCAGCTCATTATAAAAGAAAAATTAGCCGCTCCACTTTTACTTACTACTTTTGACGAGAAAGATTTAATTCTTCGTGCACTTAAAAGCGGTGTAAGCGGGTATATATTAAAAAATAGCCCAGCTGATCGAATATTGGGAGCGATTAGAGTAGTAGCATCAGGTGGAACAGTGTTTCAAAAGGATATTCTAGATTACATAACGAGTCAGATGAAGGTTAGCCCCAAAGAAAATATTTTTACTCAATTAACGGAAAGAGAATTAGAAGTAACTGCGTTGGTATCACGCGGTCTGTCGAATAAAGAAATAGGAGAAGCTTTATTTATATCAGATGGAACAGTTCGAAATCATATTAGCTCAATTCTAGATAAAACTCATTTGGAACATAGGACTCAAATTGCAATTGCATTTTTAAGTCAAAATAGCTAAAAATGGGCGAAATGTAATTTGAAATTGATACACAATTAACTGAATTAATTATATAAAATTGTGGGAAACTATTAAATACAAATAATAATTCTTAAATGAGATATTGTTGAATATTAGGAAAAGTTAGTATATAATGAAATAATAACTATTATTACAAATAGTTGGATATTGGAGGTGAAAGAATGGCAAAGGAGACAGTGCAAGCTATTCGCGAAGCAGAGTTGAAAGCCTCACAGATAGAGAAAGATGCAGCCGGGAAACGGGATGAAATTATTCTGAAAGCGGAAGAGGATGCAAAAGTTAAAATATCTTCTGTAATAAAAGAAGCTCTTGCAAAAGCGGAACAAGATTTAGAACAAGCACAGTTTCAAGGAACAGAACGAATGAAAAATGCGGTAATAAAAGCAGAACAAGAAATTCTTGAACTGAAAGAAATGGTTAAGAGCAAAGAACAGGTTGCAATTGATCTTGTTCTTGCACAAGTTATTTAGACGTAAGCGAATACAAAAAATATCCGCTTTGATTAAAGAATAGCTAAGGAGGTGTTTTTCTATGGCAGTGCTGCAAATGCAGCGTATTTGTATATGTGCTCAAAAAAAAGATCGTAAGCACATATTAGAATTCTTACAACGCCGCGGGGTTATTGAAATTAATGATGTAATACCAGAAGATAGTATTTTTCAAAAAACGGATGTTGCTGTAGCAGAATCTTTGCTTGAAAAAAATGTTGCTTCCACAAAAGAAGCGATTGAAATTCTAGAAGGTTATCTACAAAATAAGAAATCAATGTTAAGTGTATTAAATGGTAGGAATGAAGTGCCTATAGAAATATACGATTCATTTTCTGCAAAGCATGAGATTACTTTAAATACTGCTAAACGTATTATCATACTTAAAAAACAAATAGCAGAAAATAAAGCTGAGATTCTTAAATTACAAACTCAAGAAGAAATGCTAACTCCATGGAAGCAGTTAGACATTCCATTGGATTTTACAGGGACAAAGTATACTACAAGTTTTATCGGTATCTTACCAAATACGTGGGATTTAGATAAGATTTATAGAGTGTTAGCGAACCAAATACCACTTAATGTGGATATTATTAGTGCATCACGTGAACAGACCTGTATTTTTGTTATTTGTACAAAAGAAAAATCTGAAGAAGTATCTGAAATTCTTAGAGGTGTTGGTTTTTCACATCCAAATTCCGGAGTTGATGAAGCTCCATCAATTAAACTTATAAGTATAAAGAAACAAATTAGTGAGTGTGAGTCATCAATTATAGAGGCGGAAAAAGAGATTAAATCATATGAAGACAAGCTTGATGATCTTTATTTTTTGCAAGACTATGATACGATGCGTACTGAAAAATATGAAGTAATTAGCCATCTGCTACAAACAAGCAAAGTTTTTGTTATGACAGGCTATATACCAGAAGTAGAAACTAAAAATATAATTGAACTTCTGAATGAAAGATTTGAAATTGCTATAGAACTTGAACAACCGGATATGGATGAAGAAGTTCCAATCATGTTTAAAAATAATGGTTTTTCCAATCCACTGGAAAATACAGTTGAGGCTTTTAGTCCTCCAGGAAAAGGAGAATTAGACCCAACAATGGTAATGTCATTATTCTACTATTTACTATTTGGGTTAATGTTATCTGATGCTGGATATGGTGCACTTATCGCTATAGGCTGTGGAGTTTTACTAGTTAAATTTAAGAATACTCTCGAAATATCTATGAGAAAAACACTGAAAATGTATTTGTTCTGTGGAATTTCTACAGTTTTTTGGGGAATTATGTTTGGTAGTTATTTTGGAGATATTGTTGATATTGTTTCTGAATCTTTTTTTGGACAAAAGATAACAATTCCTCCACTTTGGTTTTTCCCAGTAAATGAACCAATGAGAATGTTAAGTTTCTCTCTATTACTTGGTCTTTTGCACTTATTAACTGGTTTAGGGATGAAACTATATCAATGTATGAAGCATAAAGATTATAAGTCAGCTTTATATGATGTTGTTCTATGGTTTGTATTATTAATCAGTACTGTACTTTTATTATTGTCGATGCAAATGGTTGTTGATATTTTAAGTATTGATTTTATATTGCCATCTGCTGTTGGAAGTATTTCTGGTATATTTGCAGGTTTAGCAGCAATTGGAATTGTTCTTACAAATGGTAGAGAATCACGAAACCCATTTAAGCGATTTTTAAAAGGACTATATGCTTTATATGGAATAACAGGATATCTAAGCGATGTATTATCTTATTCACGTTTATTAGCACTTGGATTAGCAACAGGGGTTATAGCTTCCGTAATAAACAAAATGGCCGCAATGGTTACAGGTGGAATAATAGGGGCCTTTTTCTTCATATTGATAGTAATTGGTGGACATACATTAAATATAGGAATTAATGCTCTTGGTGCTTATGTGCATACAAATCGTTTACAATATGTTGAATTTTTTGGTAAGTTTTACGAAGGTGGCGGACGAATGTTCAATCCTTTCAGTGCAAGAACAAAATATTATAAATTTAAGGAGAAAATTAAAAATGGATAGTTACGGAATTGTATTTGCTCTATTAGGCGCAGTTTTAGCTGCTCTTTTATCAGGAATTGGATCTGCGATTGGTGTTGGTATGGGTGGAGAAGCAGCAGCAGGAGTTATAACAGAAACTCCATCTAGCTTTGGTAAGGTATTAATTTTACAACTTCTTCCTGGTACTCAAGGTATTTATGGATTATTAATTGCTTTTATTACATTATCACAAATTGGTGTTATTGGTGGAAGCGCTGAAATGTCATTAGCAAAAGGATTTTTGTATTTCTGTGCATGTTTACCAATGGCTATCGTAGGCTATTTTTCAGCAATTCGTCAAGCGCGTGTTTCTGTTGCAAGTATTGGAGTAGTAGCAAAAAAACCAGAACAATTTGGTAAAGCTATGATTTTTCCAGCAATGGTTGAGACTTATGCAATCTTAGCTTTACTTGTTTCAATCTTAGCAATAACAGGAGTTACAGGTTTAAACATATAACAGTTAGGAGAAATTGGCTATGACTGGATTAGAAACGATAATAAAGCATATCGAAGGTGATGCTTTTGCTACTGCAAGATATATAATCTCAGTAGCAAATGATAAAGCCAAAGAGATTGCGGCTGTTGCACAAGCAGAAATAAACACAAAACGTTCAGAAATTGAAGAACGAAACAAACTAGAGTTGGAAGCGATTATAAGCCGTTCAGAGTCTGCTGCCCTCTTACAAGGAAATAAATTAATTTTACAAGCAAAACAGCAATTAATAAATAATGTAATAGTTAGTGCGAAGGATTCTCTTGTGAAGTTACCAAATGATGAATATTTTAAAGTTATCATAAAAATGGTAAAAAAATATGCATTAGCACAACCAGGTCAAATCGCATTTTCGAAATCAGACAAGGAACGTTTACCAGAACAATTTGGGACATTATTACAAACTGCACTTGCAGAAAAAACGGGAGCTTCATTAGTTATTTCTGAGGAAACAAGAAATATTAATGGCGGATTTGTTTTGATTTATGGTGATGTGGAAGAAAACTGTTCTTTCGATGCATTAATTTTAGCTTCTAAAGAGTCATTGCAAGATAATGTAAGCAAAGTGCTGTTTGAATAGAATAGCTAAAATTAATTTATGAAAGGAAAGGTGATAGCATGGCTAAAAACCAATACATTTTTGCAAATGCACGTATTCGTACAAAAGAGCTAGCCTTACTTGATAAACCTTTTTTTGATCAACTATTAGCTTGCAAGAACTATGATGATTGTTTGCTTCTTTTAGCAAATAAAGGCTGGGGTACATCTGGTGAGGAATCAGCAGAACAAATTTTATCAAAGGAACGCGAGAAAACATGGGAATTAGTAAGTGAACTTGTAGAAGATATTTCTGTATTTGATACTTTCTTATATGGGAATGATTTTCATAATTTAAAAGCAGCAATCAAGCAAGTTTATATTAATGAAGAAGTTCCGAATATTTATATTACCCATGGAACTATAAAACCAGAAATAATTTATGATGCAGTGAAGAAACATGATTTTTCTACTCTTCCGGAGCATATGATAAAATGTGCAGATGAAGCTTATCAAGTTCAAATGCATACAGGAGATAGTCAATTATGCGACGTAATTATTGATAAAGCAACCTTGGATACAATTTACAAAAGAGGTAAAGCTTCAGGCAATGAATTACTTGCAGAATACGCCGAACTTAAAGTCGCTTCTGCTGATTTAAATATAGCAATTCGTGGATTTAAGACAGGAAAGAAGAAAGAATTTTTAGAAAGAGCGTTAGCCCCTTGTGATAGCATTGATATCAACAGACTTATGGAGGCGGCTCTCGATAAAGAAGAAGCGATTTATGATTACTTATCCAATACAGTTTATGCGGATGCGGTACAAGCAATCAAAGAATCACCTTCTACATTTGAGAGATGGTGTGATAACCTAATAATAAGACGTATAAGACCACAAAAGCATAACCCATTTACATTATCTCCTATAGCAGCATATATACTTGCTCGCGAAAATGAAATAAAATCTGTAAGAATATTACTTTCAGGGAAATTAAATGATCTTCCAGATAGTTCAATTCTAGAAAGATTGAGGGAAATGTATGTATAAAATAGCAGTTTTAGGTGATCGTGACAGCATATATGGATTTGCAGCACTTGGATTAGATACTTTTCCAGTAAGCAATGCAGAAGAGGCAGCCAAGAAATTGAAGATGCTTGCAGAAGGTAAATATGCAGTCATTTATTTAACAGAGGCATTACAAGCACAGTTAGAAATTGAGATAGACCAATATAGAACAGAACCACTACCTGCTATTATTCCGATTCCTGGTGTTTCGGGTAATACTGGAATGGGTATGCGTAGTGTAAGAAAATCAGTAGAGCAAGCAGTTGGATCTGATATTATATTTAACGAAAAATAGTGAAGTAGGTGAATAGGAAAATGAGCAATGGCACTATAAAAAAAGTTGCAGGTCCGTTAGTTATTGCCGAAGGAATGCGCGATGCCAATATGTTTGACGTTGTACGTGTTAGTGATCAGCGACTAATAGGTGAAATCATTGAAATACATGGTGACCAAGCTTCTGTTCAAGTTTATGAGGAGACCGCCGGCCTAGGGCCAGGTGAGCCAGTAGAATCAACAGGTGCTCCACTTAGCGTTGAACTTGGACCAGGACTGATAGGTAGTATATTTGACGGAATACAACGACCACTAGTAGCGATTATGGAAGCTACAGGTAATAACTTAGTACGTGGGGTGGAGATTCCTTCTCTAAAAAGAGAAGCAAAATGGCACTTCGTACCAACCATAGCTGCAGGAGAAACTGTAGAGGGTGGAGATATTATCGGTACTGTTCTAGAAACAGAGATAGTTTCACATAAGATTATGATTCCAAATAATATGAGAGGTACTATTAAGTCGATTACAGAAGGCGATTATACAATTGAAGAAACAATTGCTGTCCTTGAAAATGAAGACAAAACTACCACTGATATTACAATGTTACAAAAATGGCCTATTCGTTTGGGTCGACCATACAAAGAAAAATTATCTCCAAAGATGCCACTTGTTACTGGTCAACGTGTTATCGATACTTTATTCCCAATTGCAAAAGGTGGCGTAGCCGCAGTTCCAGGACCATTTGGTAGTGGTAAAACAGTTGTTCAACATCAATTAGCAAAATGGGCAGAAGCTGATATCGTTGTATATATTGGCTGTGGAGAACGTGGTAATGAGATGACTGACGTATTAAACGAATTTCCTGAATTAAAGGATCCTAAGACTGGACACTCTTTAATGGAAAGAACGGTATTAATCGCAAATACATCTGACATGCCGGTTGCAGCTCGTGAAGCTTCTATCTATGTAGGGATAACAATTGCAGAATATTTCCGTGATATGGGATATTCCGTTGCCTTAATGGCAGACTCCACATCTCGTTGGGCAGAAGCTCTTCGTGAAATGTCAGGAAGGTTAGAAGAAATGCCAGGTGAAGAAGGTTATCCTGCATATCTAGGAAGCCGACTTGCACAGTTTTATGAACGTGCTGGAAGAGTAATTTCTCTTGGTAAAGATGGTAGAGAAGGCGCACTTTCAGTTATTGGGGCAGTATCTCCTCCAGGTGGAGATATATCAGAACCAGTATCTCAAGCAACACTTAGAATCGTAAAAGTATTTTGGGGATTGGATGCTAACTTAGCATATAGAAGACATTTCCCTGCTATCAACTGGTTAACGAGTTATTCTCTTTATGTTGATTCAATGGGTAAGTGGTTTACGGATCAAGTAAATGAAAATTGGATGAAATCACGTGCTCGAATCATGCGTATCTTACATGATGAATCAGAACTTGATGAAATTGTAAAATTAGTTGGTATGGATGCTCTTTCTGCACCAGACCGAATTAAATTAGAAGCAGCGCGTTCTATTCGTGAAGACTTTTTACATCAAGATGCTTTTCACGAAGTAGATACCTATACTTCATTGGATAAACAATTTAAGATGATGGAATTGGTACTTAATTTCTTTGATATTGCCTCAAGTGCATTAGAAAAAGGAGCTAAAGTAGACGGATTGGTTAAATTACCAGTTCGAGAAAAAATTGGTCGTTTTAAATACATTGCAAGTAACAAAATTGATCAAGAATATCAAGATATTATTAAGAGTTTAAATATTGAAGTCGAAGAATTAATTAAAAAGGAGGAATCCTAATGCCAAAAGAATATAGAACCATTCAAGAGGTAGCCGGTCCTCTTATGCTAGTTCGTGGTGTAGAAAATGTTAAATACAGTGAATTAGCCGAAATAGAACTTGCAAGTGGCGAAAAACGTCGTTGTAGAGTTCTTGAAATTGATGGAGATAATGCACTCGTTCAATTATTTGAAAGTGCTACTGGTATTAATCTTGCGAAGAGTAAAGTACGATTCTTAGGACATAGTATGGAGCTTGGAGTATCAGATGATATGCTTGGTCGTGTATTTGATGGTCTTGGACGTCCGATTGATAAGGGCCCTGAGATTCTACCAAAGAAACGTATGGATATCAATGGTTTGCCAATGAATCCAGCAGCAAGAAATTATCCTCAAGAATTTATTCAAACTGGAGTTTCTGCGATTGATGGGTTGAATACACTTGTTCGTGGACAAAAATTACCAATATTCTCAGCAAGTGGTTTACCACATGCTGAACTTGCAGCACAAATAGCGCGTCAAGCAAAGGTACGTGGTACAAGTGAACCTTTTGCCGTTGTATTTGCAGCTTTAGGTATAACTTTTGAAGAGGCAAATTTCTTTACTGAAAGTTTCCGTGAAACAGGAGCAATTGACCGTACTGTTATGTTTATTAATTTAGCAAATGACCCTGCAGTTGAACGTATAGCAACTCCACGTATGGCACTGACAGCAGCTGAATACCTTGCTTTTGAAAAGAATATGCATGTACTAGTTATACTAACAGACATCACAAATTATGCTGATTCATTACGTGAAATATCTGCAGCACGTAAAGAAGTTCCAGGACGTAGAGGATACCCAGGGTATATGTATACCGACTTGGCTTCTATGTACGAACGTGCAGGCCGCCAAAAAGGCAATGCAGGAAGTATTACAATGATACCGATATTAACTATGCCAGAAGATGATAAAACACATCCTATTCCTGACTTAACTGGATATATTACAGAAGGACAGATTATTCTTAGTCGTGAATTATATCGTAAAGGTATAACACCTCCTATAGATGTATTACCATCATTATCTCGTTTAAAAGATAAAGGTATTGGAGCAGGAAAAACTCGTGAAGATCATGCAAATACAATGAACCAATTATTTGCGGCATATGCAAGAGGTAAAGAAGCAAAGGAATTAATGGTTGTATTAGGCGAAGCAGCTTTAACAGATATTGATAAACTATATGCGAAATTTTCGGATGCCTTTGAACAAGAATATGTTTCACAAGGGTACCTTACAAATCGTGATATAGAAGAAACAATAGATCTTGGTTGGAAATTATTATCAATTCTTCCTAGAACTGAACTTAAGAGAATTAAGGAAGAGTTCCTTGATAAATATTATGGTAAATAGATTCTATACAACAAGAAGGAGGTGCTGTTTTGGCTAGAAAACATATTAATCCAACTCGTATGGAATTAACTAAGCTAAAGAAGAAATTGGTTACTGCTGTTCGGGGACATAAACTTCTGAAGGATAAACGTGATGAGTTAATGCGCCAATTTCTGGACTTGGTTCGAGAAAATAAAACATTGCGTGAAAAGGTTGAGGCAGGAGTCACCGCTGCCAATAAAAATTTCGTGTTAGCACGGGCTGGAATGTCTGATGAAATTTTAAATGTTGCATTAATGGCACCTAGACAAGAGGTTTATCTTGATACTAGTACGCGTAATGTAATGAGTGTTGATATACCAATCTTTGAATATAAAACAAAAACACCGGATGCAAATGATATATATCCATATGGATTTGCATTTACGTCAAGTGATCTTGATGATGCAGTAAAATCATTACAGGATATTCTTCCAGATATGCTCAGGTTAGCAGAGTATGAGAAATCGTGTCAATTGTTAGCTTCAGAAATTGAGAAAACAAGACGCCGTGTAAACGCATTGGAACACATTATGATTCCTGAAATGCAAGAAAGTATTAAGTATATCAAAATGAAGCTTGATGAAAATGAACGTAGTACACAGATACGATTAATGAAAGTAAAAGATATGATGTTAGAAAAAGTGTACCATTATAGTGAGAAATTAGTGAACTAAGTAATGGTCATAAAGTACAAAAAATAGTATTATTTTCATATTTGTATTGAAGCAACTCCTTAAGAAATGTATAATATTTCTTAAGGAGTTGTTATTTTATGAAATAGAAACTTTCTATTTCACAAGTACGGCATCAGCTGTTTACTTAATAATTAAGAATCTACAATAAATTAAACTAGTAGTAATATATATATAGGAGGTTATTATGCTAGAAGAAAAAAGATTTGCTGTTTCAATTGATGCAGATAATGTATCAGCAAAATATATAAAGTACATTTTAGATGAAATATCAAATTATGGAGTGGCAACATATAAAAGAATTTATGGGGATTGGACAAAACCAAATGCTTCTGCTTGGAAGGACGTATTACTTGAGAATTCAGTTACACCTGTTCAACAATATGGGTATACAGTAGGCAAGAATGCAACAGATTCCGCCATGATAATCGATGCTATGGATATCCTTTATTCTGGGAATGTAGAGGGATTTTGCATTGTATCGAGTGATAGCGATTTTACAAAGTTATCTTCTAGGTTAAGGGAATCAGGAATGTTCGTAGTTGGTATGGGAGAAAAGAAAACACCAAAGCCATTTATTGCAGCATGTAATCAGTTTAAATATCTTGATGTACTAGCTGAATCTGAGAATAAAAGTATTGCGATAGAAGTGAGTCGCATGAAACCTACTGTCAATGAAGACCTAGTAAAAGCACAAGAAAATGAAAGCGAATCTGGAAGCAATACGAGAAGTAATAAAAATCCGTATACTCAAAGTAATATAGATAATATTAAAACGATGACGGATTTAAGCATTATCAAAACTGCAATCATTAAGATGGTGAATGAAGCAGATGCGGAAGATCAAAGTATTAACATGGGGGAACTTGGAAGTAGACTAGTTAAGAGGTACCCTGATTTTGATGTAAGAAATTATGGTGATACAAAACTATCAAAGTTCTTGAAAAAGCTAGACTTTCTTGAGATAAATGCAAGAGGAAAAGATAGTACATCCATGTGGGTTTCCTTGAAAGACAATACCCCTCAAGAAGAAATAGAGTCAAAGAGTGCGGCTCCACAAAAGCGTAGAAGAAGAAGTACGAAGAAAAATAAATAAAT
>JAQSXR010000043.1 GCA_029256575.1 Clostridiales bacterium
AATAGTAATGTAGGATGGCTAAAAAGTATTTTTCATTTTACCTTTGCGGATTATTATAACCCATTAAATATAAATTTTGGAGTATTGAGAGTTCTAAATGATGATTTGATTGAAGCCAACACAGGATTTGAAACGCATCCACATAAAGATATGGAGATTATATCCTATGTCATAGACGGTGAATTGACCCATGGCGATAGTTTGAATAATAAAAGTACTCTGCAAAGAGGACATGTACAATATATGAGTGCTGGAACCGGAGTAGAGCATAGTGAATTTAATTTAGGAGATGGGTGGGGAAGGTTCTTGCAGATTTGGATTTTCCCAGATCGTAGAGGACATATTCCAAACTACGGTGAATTCCGGTTTGAATGGGACCTAAGGCAGAATAAGTGGTTCCATATTGTATCATCAATTGGGGGAAGTGCACCAATTCAGATTCACCAGGATGCAAATATCTATGTATTGGAACTTAATGAAAATGAAACGATATCTTTTCCTTTGAAGGAAAAAAGACAGGCATATTTAGTTCAGATAGAAGGAGCATCAACAATCAATGAGCTTCAGCTGGAAGCGAGAGATGCAGTTGAGATATCAAAGGAAGATATAAGTATAACAGCTCTAGAAAAATCTCATTTTATTCTTATTGAGATGGCAAAGTAATTGTGTTCAGCAGTATACAAATAGATGAATGTCTTATCTTAGGATATGGCATTTTTTTGTGTAAATATTCTATAGAATAATATTGATTGAGTTTATAAATTCAATAAAAATGCAAAAGCTGAATCGTATAGAGTAAACTATTTTTGACATAATACCTTATAGACACAACCGAGAGATGTAAATTGTAAATCGTGGTGTGAATGAAGTAGAGAAGGAAGGTATTATATGGAAAAGGATGGGATCTCAACTTTAAAGGTTGCTGCAACATACATTGGAACTATTGTGGGTGCAGGATTTGCAACGGGACAAGAAGTATTGCAATTTTTTGCGCGTTTCGGAATAGATGGGATTTATGGATTAATCTTAACAACTCTTTTATTTATGTTTTTCGGATACATTATTATGGTATTAGGGAAAGAATTAAATGCAAGTTCTCACTTAGAAATTATTCGATATTCGGGTGGTAAATTTATTGGAACAATAATTGATATTATTATTTTATTTTTCTTATTTGGAGCATTAACAGCCATGATAGCGGGTTCCGGAGCTTTGTTTCATCAGCAATTTGGAATATCAAGTTTGGTTGGTAATATTTTAATGTCAATTATCACAGTATTAACCGTTCTCACAGGAATAAATGGTATAATTAATTCAATTAGCATTATCGTACCGTTCTTGTTAGTTTCAGTAATAGGAATCTGTGTTTATACAATAATTGCTTCACCGCCAGCTATAGAAGTTACTTCTGCAATTGTACAAGAGAATGGATTAATTACAAATTGGGCATTAGCATCAATTTTATATATTTCATATAATACTGTGCTATCAGTTGCAGTATTAGGACCATTAGGAGCAAAGGCCCGGAACAAAAAGGCAATATTATATGGATCTATCCTAGGAGGCTTAGGTCTAGGAGTTGGATCAATTATGATTTATCTTGCATTATTTGGAGATATAACGAAAGCTGCTACACTTGAAGTACCGATGATCTATATTGCTGGAAATGTTTCACCTATTATACAGATCATTTATGCGATTGTATTAATCGCTGAGGTATATACAACTGCAGTTGGCTCTCTGTATGGATTTGGCGCACGGATAGTCAATATGAAAGAACACCCTAAGAAGGGTAAGATTACGGTACTCATCGTTACATTATTAGCGTTTTGTGCAAGCCAGTTTGGTTTTACGAACTTAGTTAAGTACCTGTACCCTTTGGTAGGATATGCAGGGATTGTGCTGTTACTCTGTCTAGTTTATACCCTATTTAGAAAGAAACAGGTAAAGGGGTAATATAATATTGAGAATAAATGATGCTTCGGTGAATATCCGAAGCATCAATTTAGTATGAAAGTACATATTAACAGCAAGGCAAATAGATTTGTGATTTAAGAGAGTTGTGAATACAATTAGTTATAAATTAATTTTACTTATCTCCAAAGTATGATAATATATTTTTATGCGTGTTATACCATTATGAAATTAAGACACGGCGAAAGGATAAACCTAAAAATGAATTATAGAGTCAATCCTAAAAATAATGATAAGCTTTCTATACTAGGTTTTGGATGCATGAGGTTTGCAAAAGATGAAAAAGAAGTGGAAAAGCAAATTATATATGCGATAGAGAATGGTGTTAATTATTTTGATACGGCATATATTTATCCAAATAGTGAGGCTATTCTAGGGAGAGTTCTTGCGAACGGATACCGTGATCGAGTTAAGATAGCTACAAAAATGCCTCCGTACTTGATTAAAAAATATGAGGATCTTGATAAGATTTTTAATACTGAATTAGAACGGTTGCAAATAGACCATATTGATTATTATTTTATACATATGCTTACAGATGTTAATATTTGGACTAGGCTTGTAAATATAGGTATACTAAAGTGGATAGAAGAAAAGAAGCAAAAGGGACAAATTATTAATATTGGATTTTCTTATCACGGAGGCAAAGAGGAATTTATAAAGCTTGTAGATATATATGACTGGGAATTTTGTATGATCCAATTTAATTTTCTCGATGAAAATAATCAAGCAGGAATAAGTGGATTAAAGTATGCCTCATCAAAGGGATTACCGATTATGGTCATGGAACCATTAAGGGGCGGCAAGCTAGTTACAAACCTTCCGAAAGAGGTATACAAAGTATGGGAAAATGCTTACGTTAAACGTTCTCCAGCCGAATGGGCATTTCGTTGGATATGGAATCATCCAGAGGTAACCGTTGTATTGTCTGGAATGAATTCACAAGAGATGGTAGATGAAAATATAAGAGTGGCATCCCTGTCTGAAGCAAATTCATTTAACAAAAATGATTTTGAATTATTTGATAAAGTAAGAAAGATATTAAGTGAAAAAATCAAAGTTCCTTGTACAGGTTGCAGTTATTGTATGCCATGTCCTATGGGTGTAGATATTCCTACCTGTTTCTCATGCTATAATGATAGAGAAATAGAAGGTAAAGGGTCAGCCTTTATAAAGTATATTATGCAGACAAGCTTGAAGAGCAAGACACACAACGCATCGCTATGCTCCAAATGTGGAAAATGTGAAACTCATTGCCCGCAAAATATAGAAATTAGAGAAGAACTAATCAAGGTTTCTAAATCTATGGAAAAGTTCTATTATAAACCAATAAGATTTCTTATAAAGCGATTTATGAAATTATAGAAGGAGTTAATTTATGGGCCAACAAGATCAATGTGAACAATGTATAAATTATATATACGATGAAGAATATGAGTGTCATATGTGTCAAGTGAATTTCGATGAAGATGAACTTGTTCGGTTATCCTATAATAGCAATTACCGTTGTCCAAATTTCCGGTTTGGTGATGAATATAGCATTGTAAAAAAACAGAATTAGTAATAATCTTCACAAAATAATAGTTAAAAAAAATACCCCACCTTGAACTGACTTCTGTCAACTAACCAAGTTCAATGATGGGGTATTTATTAGTAAGTTTGCTATATTTATTCCTCAAAAATATTATTCAGTTACATGTATGATACATCTTACCTTTACTCCATCTTCTGAAGCGTAGATATATGCAGTACCCTTTTGTAATGGAGTTATTGTTCCGGATGTATTGACGAGGGCAATGTTTGAATTGCTAGAAGACCATATAGGTAGATTGTTAGAAGAGACAGTTGCAGTAATTGTAGCTGTTTCTCCTTTTTTAAGACTAAGTTCTGTTGAGCTTAATGTAATTTTAGGTTGTTCTACTAGGACCACACAAGTTTTTGATACTCCATCTACAGTAGCAGTGATGGTGGCGATTCCATGTTTAATTGCAGTTATTTCCCCAAATTCATCTACAAGAGCTACACTTTTTTTATTTGACTTCCAAGTAGGAGGGACAGTAGATGAAACAACAGCGGAAAGTCTTGCGGTTTGCCCACGAAATAACGTAATGTTTGTTTCACTTAACTTAATTGTTGGAGATTTTACAGTGATTTTGCAGGTAGCATTACTTTGGTCAGCTGATGCTGTAATCGTAGTTTCACCTGGTTTGATAGCAGTTAGAGTACCATTCTCATCAATTGTTGCAACGCTTTTTTTACTGCTTTTCCAAGTGACTTTTGAATTAGTAGAGGTGCTAGCAGAAAACGATAGTGTATCACCTCGCTCAATGGAGGAACTTACTTTGCTAATAGTTATCTTTGTTTTGTTCACGGTAACTTTACAGGAAGCTTCAGCATTTTTAATCTTTGCAGTAATTGTAGCTGTGCCTGATTTTTTAGCAGTTACTTTTCCGTAAGTATTTACGGAAGCAACTTTAGAATTGCTACTTTTCCAAGTGGGAAAAGACCCGTTAGTAGTTACTGCAATTATGTAGAATTCATCACCGATATCTACAGTTGATGTATAGGTTGAGAGTATAACGAAAGCAATAGAATTGGATGTTTTAGCAGATACAGTTTGAAATGGTAAAGAAAGAATGATTAATGAAAGGCTTAATAAGATTGATAATAAGAATTTTTTAATATGTGACATTAGAATCCTCCATTCATGGAATGCGAGGAATAAATTGACTTACAGCAAACTTGTATTAATTCTAACATAAAGCTAGAACAAAGTAAATGCGATTTGGATTTTCGATCCATTTAAATAAATAAGGACAAGTTTACATATTTCATTATTATTTATTTGCATGGTATGTTATAATATTGTAAAAATAAAGTTAAGCATTAGGAAATCAAAATTCAAAAAAATAAGTAGAAACGAAAGTTTCGAGGGGCTTATTAGAAATAAATGGGGTGATATCTTGCGTTTCGACGATCCAGTATACCTAATAATTATTTTTTTAGCTGCATTATTTACTCTATATGAATATAGATTACTTCAAAAACATAAGAAACTCTTAAAACGATATGAAAAGATTAGAAAAACTCTTTATGATACCAGTGAGAAGATATCGAAGATTAACGATGAAGATGAGATATATTCAATTGTTTTAGATGCTATCGTTGAACTAATACCAAATGCAACGAGAGGAAGCGTACTTCTTTTTGGCGAGGATGGGAATTTTCATTTTCAGGTAGTAAAAGGGTTTCAAAAAGAGCTAGAAAATTTAGTAATAAAAAAAGAAGAAGCATATCTATATAAAATAAATGGGTTTAGTAAAACTGCGATAATAAATAATCCTAGAGAATTTGATAGAGTCAATACAGGTAAGGATACCGTAGAGGAACTTCATAAAATAAATGCATTAGATATTTGTTGCACAATATCGGCTCCTATCTATATAGATAACAATTTCATAGGATTAATCAATGTTGACTCAGATAAAGCAGAGCATATATTTACAGAAAATGATTTAGAATTAATGAATCAAATAAAGTGTGAATTAGAATTATCGGTAAAGAATGCCCTTGCACAAAACAAATTAAAATATCTCGCAAATTTTGATGAGTTAACTGGTGTTATGAACCGTAGAACTTTAAAAGAAGAGTTTGATAGTGAATTAGAAAAAATAAAATATGAGAAGCAACCGTTTTGTTTCGTTATGATTGATATGGATAATTTTAAATTTTTCAATGATACATTTGGACATTATTTTGGAGATAAGGCACTGAAGAAGTTTTCTAATGTATTATATAATTCAGTAAATAAGACAGATGTTGTAGCAAGATTCGCTGGAGATGAATTTATCATATTGTTTAGAAACTGTGATTTAGCTTTAGCAGAAACTAAAATGAAATCAATAACAGAAGCAGTCACATTTGAGAAATTAGATGGGATTATATTGGAATTTAGTTATGGAATATGTGAAGTTAGATCTTATGATAACATGAATTTTGATAAAACATTAGCTCATGCGGATTCACAAATGTATGAACATAAGAAATCTAAGAAATGCTAAATAATAAGATTGCTTAAAAAGAATTGATATAATTAGATTTGTAAATGATATTAAATGATTAATAAGAAAGGTTCTGAAATAATGAAGTGTTTAATTTTACTTAACGAAGAAATAACCGAAGAAGAATGTAACTGTATCATCGTGGAATCATATAAGGAAAAGAATAAGAAAGAATTACCTAAGAAAGCGAAACGTATTGCAGGGTGGAAAGTTATTTGCAAGAATTGTACAAATCATAAACCACCAAAAAAATAGGTTGAACCGAATAATATTTTAATTAAAATCAAAATCCTATATCCTTTTTAATAAGGCATATAGGATTTTTTGTTTTTATGACTGATTAATAGTAGATTTGTCTATTACCATTGATGGTATCATTGATTGAAGTGGACAGCCATTCCAAAGCTTTTTGGGTATCCCGTTGTTCAATGTAATCACAAAGTATAGCATTATTTTTATGCAATGATTCTAACCCATATAATCTGCAAAAGCGTTCCCACAAAGATAGTATTGGAACTTTAAAGGAAGAGAAGATTAATGGAATCAATGTATTTCCAGAAATAAATGCTAACTCATGTTGGAAATGGAAGGCCAGTTCAGATGCAGCTTCAGGGGAGTCTGTCTCGCCCATTCGCTTCACGCAGTCTTTTAATATAGATACTTCATCGTCTGTAATCTTAGGTATACATAATTCCACTGCTAAAGAATCAAGCGCGATACGAAGCTCCAATATAGAGCGTATCTCAGCGGCTCTTAATATGCCACCATTATAATTCATAATAGCAATCAAAGTCTCTAGGGTTCCATTTCTGCGGTAATCAGCTACAAAGGTACCGACTCTTGGCTTAATCATGATAAAGCCTTTTCTAGCCAGCTCGGAAATACCGGTATTGACTACAGCTCTGCTTACCTGCATGGATTCAGCAAGTTCTCTTTCAGGAGGAAGCTTTTCACCGACTGCGAGCTTTCCAGACAAAATCATAGTTTCGAGCTGTTGTATAAATAATTCTTTTAAGGATGGGGCACTCAATTTTGAAAACTCCATTTGGTCTTGTCACTCCTTTAATCTGATTGTGGTATGTTCACATACCAGATATAATTATATTGTAATTTTAGCTAAAAAGCAAGTAAAAAATATAGAGATAATAGAGAAAGTATACAGTAAAACAAGGATTCGTTGACAGGTACAACATATATGTGTTAATGTTTTATCAAAGAGTTCTGTGTTATACTGGTATAACCACAGAAAAGAACGAATGGAGAGGAAATTTAATTTTTTTATGAAAAAAAAATTCATCACTAGATAGGAGCAAGTATGGATAATTTTAGAATTCTTGAGATAAAACAAAGTGTATTTAAAGATAATGATCGCCAAGCGGATTTGCTTAGAGAAGATCTAAAAAAAGATAAAACATTTCTACTAAATTTGATGTCATCACCGGGTTCTGGTAAAACAACAACGCTTACAAGGACAATTAATGCATTGAAGGATGAAATGAAAATAGGAGTTATGGAAGCGGATATTGATTCGGATGTAGATGCGAAAACCATTTCTAAAACAGGTGTAAAAGTAATACAACTACATACAGGTGGTATGTGCCATCTAGATGCAGATATGACGAAACAAGGACTAGAAGGGTTGGGGACAGAAGACATCGACTTTGCGATATTAGAAAACGTAGGGAATCTTGTGTGTCCTGCAGAATTTGATACCGGTGCATCTAAGAATGCTATGATTCTAAGCGTACCTGAGGGAGATGACAAACCACTCAAATATCCTTTGATGTTTTCAATTGTTGATGTTCTATTAATCAATAAGATTGATGTACTAGAATATTTTGAATTTGATATGGAAGCATGCATAGAACGTGTAAAGAAGTTGAATCCAAATATTAAAATCATACCAATATCCGCTAGAACTGGTGAAGGTATTGAAGAATTTGCAGATTGGATTCGTTCAGAAGCAAAAAAATGGAATGAAAAATAATATCATAAGTTCAAAATAGGAGGATAATTATGGATGTTAAAGAAAAAGTATTAGATCTTGCAAATCAAATTAGTAGAAAAAAGCGTGGAGCAAAAAATGAAATTAAATCGGTAGATCCTGAATATATGATTTTGGAACCTGTAGTTTCAGATGAAATGGCTGAAGTTGCACTCTGTATGGAAATGCGTAAAAAGTTTACGGCAGCAGAGCTTGCTCCTCTGTGTGGCAAATCAGTAGAGGAAACATCAAAACTCTTATGGGATTTAGCATATGCAGGTGTTTGTTTTGTAAATGAAATTAATGGCGTTGATACATATTGGTATGATACATGGGTACCAGGCATCATGGAAATGATGGTTAACAACAAAGAAAATGTTAAAAAATATCCACAAATCGCTGAGGCGTTTGAAGCATATGGTAGAGTAAGAGGACCAAAGACGGTAGGAGCTTTTCCAGTAGGAGTAGGCCTTATGCGTGTTATCCCAATTGAACAAGCCATTGATGGAGAAACCAGAAAAGCTTCTTATGAGGAAGTCTCTAAATATCTTAATGACAATGTAATTTTCTCTGTTTCGGATTGTTCTTGTCGAACAGCAAGAGAAGCTATGGGTGAAGGTTGTGGTCATTTAAAAGAAGATATGTGTATTCAAATGGGTCATGCAGCAGAATACTATATTCGTACAGGAAGAGGTCGCGAGATTACCCGTGAAGAGGCTTTTGAGATTATTACAAGAGCGGAAGAAAATGGCTTGATGCATCAAATCCCGAATCTAGATGGCTCTGGAAAAACGCATGCAATCTGTAACTGCTGCGGATGTTCTTGTCTTGCATTAAGGACAGCTTCTATGTTCAAAAATGTTGATATGGTTCGTTCCAACTATGTTTCATATGTAGATAAAGACAAATGTGTAGCTTGCGGAGAATGTGTTGAAGTTTGTCCAGTGAATGCACTGCAATTAGGACAAAAACTATGTGCGATTACTCCAATCCCAATGAAGAAAAGTGAGACCCCACGTAATACAGATTGGGGTCCAGAGAAATGGAATCCAGATTATCGTACCAACAAAAAAAATGTAGTGGATAGTGGAACTAGCCCTTGTAAAACTGAATGTCCTGCACATATTGCGATTCAGGGATACATTAAGTTGGCATCACAAGGAAAATATACAGAAGCACTTCAACTTATTAAACATGAAAATCCTTTCCCAGCGGTATGCGGTCGTATCTGTCCAAGAAAATGTGAATCTGCTTGTACTAGAGGTGACATTGATTCACCAGTAGCAATCGATGAAATAAAAAGATTTATTGCAGAACAGGATTTGAATGAAAAAGAACGCTATATTCCAAAAATTAAACATCAATATGGAAATAAAATTGCCGTTATCGGCGCTGGTCCTGCAGGTCTTTCTTGCGCTTTCTACCTTGCAATTGAGGGATACAAAGTAACTGTATTTGAAAAACAAAAAGCACTTGGTGGTATGCTAACATTAGGGATCCCATCTTTCAGACTAGAAAAAGATGTAGTGAATGCAGAAATTGAGATTTTGAAAGAATTAGGAGTTGAATTTATAACTGGTGTCGAAGTTGGCAAAGACATCACACTGAAAGAACTAAGGGATCAAAGATATGAAGCATTCTATCTTGCGATTGGGGCACAAGCAGGTAGAAGTCTTGGTATTGAAGGCGAAGATGCGGAAGGTGTTATCACAGGAATTGATTTCTTATGTAGAGCAAACTTAGGAGAGAATACCAAACTCGAAGGAAAAACAGTTGTAATTGGTGGCGGTAACGTAGCAATTGATGTAGCGAGAATGGCTGTTAGAACTGGGTCTTCAAAAGTTGATATGTTCTGTCTTGAAAGTCGTGAGGCAATGCCGGCCCTTATCGAAGAAATTGAAGAAGCACT
>JAQSXR010000011.1 GCA_029256575.1 Clostridiales bacterium
TACTCAAAAGACTTGAAATAGGGTATTTAAACCTTGTTCTATTTCTTGGTGTATAATTTAATCTTTGTTTCATTATTCAGTTTCCAAGGTTCTGTTTTTTAATTACTACTTTCGTAGTGCGTTATTTATAATACCACGCCACGTTATCGATGTCAACACTTTTATGTGTTATTTTGAGCTTCTTTTCATTAGTAAAGCACTCAACGGAGAAGGAGGGATTTGAACCCTCGCGCCGCTATTAACGACCTATTCCCTTTCCAGGGGAACCCCTTCGGCCACTTGGGTACTTCTCCAAGCAAAAAGCCAATCAGATAAACAAAACCACCGAAGTGGTCTTGAAAGTAAAACGGAGAAGGTGGGATTCGAACCCACGGTCCCTTTCGGAATCACTGGTTTTCAAGACCAGCTCCTTAAACCACTCGGACACCTCTCCATAGTATAATTCACACGTTCAACTTACTGTTTTAATGTTTCGTTCGTTTGAGCGCTTATTGATAATAACATGGTTTTTTATACTCGTCAACACTTTTTTCAATCTTTTTTTAAATTTCTATTTTTTCCTTTTAAAATCGTGTCAGCAATCCATAAATCTTCTATTGTCGTGATTTTTATGTTCTTATAATCACCTAATATTATCTTAACTTTTTCAGTATTAAACTGCTCGAAGACCATTGCATCATCTGTTGAGTTTCTATTCTCTAGCATAAAAAACTGTTCATAAGCATCATAAATTTTATTGAACTGAAATGCTTGTGGCGTTTGGATGCTCCATAGAGTCGTCCTATCTAAAGTTTCTACAACATAATTATCTTTATTTGATACCTTAATTGTGTCTTTGACTGGTACCCCAAGAACACAAGCTGAATACTTCTTAACACTATCAATACAAGCTAATATATGCTCTGCTGTTATAAATGGTCTTACTCCATCATGAATTAAAACATAATCGCTATCGTTGCATACTTTAAGAGCATTAAAAACAGATTCATATCTTTCTTTTCCGCCCTCTATAATATGTGTAACCTTTGAAAAATTATACCTAGCAACTATTTCTTGTTTACAAAAATTAATATCATCATTTCCACAAACAATAATTATGTTATCTACAGAACTATTTTGGAATTCTTTAATAGTATATGAAAGAATCGGTCTATTATCCAACATTAAATATTGCTTTGAAACCGCTGTATTCATTCTTTTCCCTTGCCCTGCTGCAAGGATAATTGCAGTAATTTTCCCCATTACTTTTCACCCAATTTAAGATTTGGTATCGCATTTAAGTCCATTCCATGTCTTATACCTTTTTTATATTCAATATACCCAGCTGCTCCTATCATTGCTGCATTATCAGTACATAATATTTTAGACGGAAAGTAAAATTCAATACCTTTTTGCTTACATACATCAATAAGGCTATTACATATGGTTGAATTAGAAGCAACTCCTCCAGCAATAGCTAGTTTATTTATTTTATAGTGTTCAACCGCTTTCAGCGCACGATCTATTAAGACATCGCTAACTGCTCTTTGAAAGGAAGCGGCAATATCAGCTTTATTTACTTCTAAACCCTTCATTTGTGCTAAGTTAATATAATTTAAAACAGATGATTTAAGACCACTAAAACTAAAATCATAAGGGGCCCCTTCTATTACAGCACGCGGGAAATCTATCGCTCGATCATTTCCTTCTTTTGCAAGTTTTTCAATCTTAGGACCACCAGGATAACCTAAACCAACTGCTCTAGCTACTTTATCAAAAGCTTCTCCGGCAGCATCATCCCTAGTTCTTCCTAGAATTTCATATTCACCATAATCTTTTACAAGAACCAAATGTGTATGCCCACCCGAAACTATTAAGCACACAAATGGTGGTTCTAATTGTTTATTTTCTATAAAATTAGCACATATGTGCCCCTCTATATGATGCACACCAATTAAAGGCTTATTGATAGAGTAGGCTATCGCTTTCGCTTCTGCTACCCCTACTAATAATGCCCCTACTAATCCTGGCCCATACGTAACCGCAATTGCATCAATATCTTCCAAAGTCATAGCAGCCTCTAACAAAGCCTCTTCAATAACTTGATTGATTTTTTCAATATGTTTTCTTGATGCAATTTCAGGAACTACGCCGCCATACAATTTATGTATGTCTATTTGCGATGAAATAATATTTGATAATACTTCACGACCGTTTCTAACAACTGCGGCGGCTGTTTCATCACATGAGCTTTCAATTGCTAATATATTTATATTCATATCCATTTCTTCACCTACTCAAAAAAGGCATCAGTCTCTTGCCAACCTCTTACCTTCCAAATTCCATCAACTTTTACAAGAAGAATATTTTCGTATATTTTTATATCTTTTTGGTTTCCATCTACTAGATCAAAGAGAACTCGTACACCACATAATTCTTCTCCCTCTACAACTGCTTGATCAGCATCTGTAATACGATCTATCGTATATGCTATTATTACTCTTTTGCTTTTTTTATAATCTAAAATTTCATTATTAAGCCTTTCCATATATTCTGTATATGGATTATTTAACAATAATTGTTCATCAAACAAGTGTCTCATTTGATTCGCAAGCGCAGCAATGTCCTTATCACTATTTTCTGTAACATAGAACTGTTTTGTTATTCTAGAAAACAAATCTACAACTTCTTTTTGTGTTGAGGGGTAATCCTCCACCAAATCTAATGCTTTAAGCTTTTCTAATTCAGTCATTGCTTTTTTATCAGTCATGCTACTACGATACACTAAAAAGACTGTTGCACTTATGACCATTATTACAATAAAAATACCAAGAAATTTCTTCACATTATCACCCACTATTCTATAGTATAATCTAATGTGGTAGACATTCTATCCTTCCCAGCGATTGCATTTGCAAATATTTTTCTAACATCATTCATGTATTCTTCTGGGTGTATTAATGAAGGACTATAATGTGTCAACCATAATTCATTTACATTAGCTTTTTTTGCTAGGTTTGCAGCTTCATAGAAAGTCATGTGTTTATATTCTTTGGCTTGCTTTTCTTTTTCTTTTTCACCATACATACCTTCGCATATAAATATATCGGCATTTTCTGCTGATTCAATTATACTTTGAGTTGGTCTTGTATCCGTACAGTAAGTTAATTTTAATCCTTTTCTTTCTGGCCCAAGTACCATATCTTTTGTATATGTTACTCCGTCACATTCAGCTTCATCCTCTTTTTGTAACTTACTCCAGCATTTCATAGGAACACTATTTTCATTCGCTTTATCAATTGAAAATTTACCCGCTCTATTCAATATAATATTATATCCGTAGCAAGTAACATTGTGATTTACTTTAAAAGCTTCAATTGTTAATCCACAAATATTAATGCTAACTTTTGGCTCACTAAGTTCAATAAACTTCAGTTCATAAGGCAATTCTGGTGCAATAACCCTAAGACAATCAACTACCTTCTCAAGCCCCTTCGGACCAATTAGTGTAATTGGTTCTCTTCTATCTGAGTTTCCTATTGTTAATAATAAACCAGGTAATCCACTAATGTGATCACCATGATAATGTGTAAAACATATTACATCTATAGGTTTAAATGTCCAACCTTTTTCTTTTATTGCTATTTGAGTTCCCTCACCACAATCTATCAGCACCGTACTGCCATTGTATCTAGCCATAAGTGCAGTAAGCCACCTGTGCGGCAACGGCATCATACCTCCGCAACCAAGCAGACAAATATCAAGCATTTCTTTCACCCCATCTTATTTAAAAAATATTCTTTTATACTTGGTGGTATGGCAAATTGTTTAACTAACTTGTCATAACACTCTTCACATATATCTATTCTATGAGTTTGCCCATCTTTTTGAGAGAAATATCCCCACTTCTTACTAATCGAAATGTAATCTTTACTATTTTCAGTACCCAGTTTTTGTGAAGTAACTATTTGACCGCACATATTACAAAGAATTTCATCTATAACTTTAGCATTTTTCACAGTAAGTTTTTTAGCATATCTTCTCATCTCGTGTCCCCTTCTGCATGTCATGTCAAAGCGGAAATCCTTACTCCGCAAGCTTCTGACTAAAATCTATCATCTACAACGTTCATAACTTACTAACTTCTATGACGATTATACCATTTTGATAGGTTAAAGTACATAACAATTGTTTACAGTAGGGGGGGCCCATAATAAAAAAGCATCTCAAAAGAATAGTAATATAATGCATTTTACGCATTCTATTCTAAGAGATGCTTTAAAAATCAATTTATAAAATCGCTAATGTTTTTGCTACTACATTATCAACTGTAAATCCAAACTCTTTAAATAAGATCTCCGCTGGTGCTGAAGCTCCAAAATGATCTATAGTAACAGTTGTACCGTCTAAACCAACATATTTACCCCAACTAAAAGAACTTCCAGCTTCTATTGCAACTCTTTTTCTAATGTTATTAGGTAATACTTGTTCTTTATATTCAGCCGATTGTTGTTCAAATAATTCCATCGAAGGAACACTAACAACTCTTACATCAACACCTTTTTGAAGTAATTCAATACGTGCATTATAAGCTAATTCTACTTCTGAACCTGATGCCATTAATATTGCATCCGGTGTTTCTTTTGTTGAATCTACTAAAACATAAGCGCCTTTTAATGCATCTTTTGAAGATTCTTTATATTGAGGCAGATTTTGTCTAGTCAATACGATTGCTGTTGGAACATTTTTAGATGTAATTGCATAGTACCATGCAGCTACTGTTTCAGTTGCATCTGCTGGTCTAAAAACTGTAAAGTTAGGTAAGCTTCTTAACATCGTCAATTGTTCTATTGGCTCATGTGTAGGTCCATCTTCTCCAACCCCTATACTATCATGTGTCAATACATATGTTAGAGGTAATCCCATAAGAGCAGATAATCTAGCCATAGGTTTAACATAATCACTAAAAACAAAGAAAGTTGAAACATAAACTTTTAAACCACCATGAACGGTTAACCCATTTCCAATACCAGCCATTGAAAGTTCACGAACACCGAAGTGTAGATTTCTTCCTGTATAATCTTTTGCAGAAAAATCTCCTTCTCCATTCATATAAGTCTTTGTTGATGGTGCAAGGTCAGCTGATCCGCCGATTAAATTAGGTAGTTTTGTTTTTAATCTATTTATGATTTCTCCAGAAATATTTCTAGTTGCGTTAGGCTTGTTATCAAATTTCCAGAATTCTTCATCATTAATTAAATCTTTTGCTAACTCATCGTTGTGAGCTTGTTCCCATTCTTTTGCTAGTTCAGGATATTGCTTAGAATATTCAGCAAATTTTTCATTCCATTGTTGTTCCATGTTAGCATTTTCATTCACTATTTTCTCTATATTTAAACGAACTTCTGAAGGTACTGCAAATTCATCCTTCTCAGTCCAACCTAAAAATTCTTTTGTGGCAATGATATTATCAACACCTAGAGGTTCACCATGTGCACTTGCTTTACCTTGTTTTGCTGGACAACCATACCCTATTTGTGTTTTAACTTCGATTAGGGAAGGTTTACCTTTCGTTGATTTAGCTGTACTTATCGCTTTTGAAATACTTTCTAAATCTGTACCATCTTCAACTGTATAAACATTAAAGCCTAGGGCTCTAAATCTTCCTGCAACATCTTCCGTAAATGCTATTTCTGTACTACCTTCAATTGAAATATTATTTGAATCGTACATTATTATAAGTTTATCTAATTGTAATGTTCCTGCTAATGAAGCAGCTTCATATGAAATTCCTTCCATCATACAACCATCACCCGAAATTACGTATGTGTAATGATCTACGATATCATAGCCTTCTTTATTAAACTTAGCTGCAAGGTGCTTTTCAGCCATTGCCATCCCCACTGCATTTGAAAATCCTGCTCCAAGAGGCCCTGTAGTCGTTTCAACACCAATTGTATGTCCATATTCTGGATGTCCTGGTGTTAAGCTTCCCCATTGACGGAAGTTTTGTAAATCTTCTATAGTTAATCCATAGCCGAATAAGTGTAGCAGTGAGTATAACAACATAGATCCGTGTCCGCCTGATAATACAAAGCGATCTCTGTCAACCCATTTCGGATTTTTGGGATTGTGTTTTAAATGCTTAGCCCAAAGTTCATATGCCATTGGAGCTGATCCCATTGGCAATCCTGGATGTCCTGAGTTTGCTTTTTGAATCGCTTCAGCAGATAAAAGTCTTATGGTATTAACTGTAAGATTATCAATTTTATTCATTGTCTTCCTCCTGTTTATTAGGTTTTAAAATTCTATACAAGTTGAATTTTAACATATTTCCAATTAATTTCAATAGCTAGTCTTGTTAGTTTTCATCTTTTTTAGTAGGATAATTATGGTTACTAATAATAATACTGGGAATAAGCATATTTCAAATAAAACAATTGTTGACAATACATCTCCATTAATTCCAATCACCATTGGCATGTATGAAGTCAAACCCCAACTTTCTACTTGGTATTCTACTACATATCCACTTCCTGGCGCCATTTCTGTTTTACCAATTACTCTACCTTTTACAATAATATCTCTATTTAATATCTCGTGTTTACTAAGTTTGTTACTTGGTACATTCCCTGTAAGTATTAATTTATTCGTCTCAACCGCTATCTCTTCATTTACAAAAATATCTTTTAGTTCTTCTTCTCCATTTAAGACTTGAAACTCAGCATTAAAAGCTCCCGTATCACGAATTAAAAGTCTTGTTACACCATATTTTCCCCCATCGTTTTGAGGTACTTTGTAGGGTAACAATGCAAAAACTATTATTGCTACATATATTATCCAAATTGCTATTAATGCTTTCTTCACATTTACACACCTTCTTCTAATATTCTATACCACATTATTAGTGCATCTTCATTTGGTTGCTGATAAAAACTCTTACGAATACCAACACCTTCAAAACCAATTTTCTCATATACATGTTGTGCTCTTTTATTACTTACTCTAACTTCTAAAGTTAAAGCATTGATACCATCTTCTTTCGCTCTTTCTATCATCTCTTCTACTAGCTTGGTCCCAATACCTTGCTGCTGATATTGCTTTTTGATTGCTATATTTGTAATATTTCCCTCATTTACAATATTCCATAAACCTGAAAATCCAACCAATTCACCATTTTTTATTGCAACAAAATACATCGCTTTTGGATTTTTGAGTTCATCTTCAAAATCAGTTTTTGACCAAGGCATTGAGAAATTCTCCTCTTCAATCATTACAACAGCCTCAATATCAAGTATATTCATTTTTCTAATTATTAACATCCATTTTCTCCTTTAGCTCTCTTTCCGCTTGAACTAATCGAAGATAATTTGGGGCATGGTCTCTTGCATTTTCTAGTTTTCCCTCATTATAATAATTTAGCGCTACTCTTGCTACTGCAGTAGCATTTTGTCTATTAAGATTAACAGGTGCAAATAATGCTTTGTCGGCTAATTTATCTTTAATCTTATCAAAATGTATTGTAACCCCATCTCCCAGAAAAATACATTGATTACCGTATTTATCTAGTTCTGATAAAAGTTCATCAATCTCAATTGATCTATCTTCTCTAATAGCGACTATTTTGTCACCATTACTTTGATACATACCTGCATATACTTGATTTCTTCTTGCATCTATAATAGGGCAAATTAATAGATCTTTTGCATAACAAAAATTGTTAGCCATTGCCTCTAACGTGGGTACGCTTATAATCGGTTTATTAAGTGCAAGTCCCAAACCTTTCGCTGTGGCAGACCCTATTCTTAGACCGGTAAAAGAACCCGGTCCTTCTGATATCGCAATCGCATCAATTGATTTTATATCAACTTCCAATTGTTTTATTAACTCATCTAGCATAGGCATTAAGCTTTGTGAATGCGTTTTTTTATGATTGGTTGTAAATTCACCTAATATCTGATCCGAATCAACGAACGCTACTGATGCTACTATTGCAGAACTTTCAATTGCTAGTATTCTCATACGTTTCACCCTCTATTTTAATTATTCTATAATCAAAACCCTTTTCTAAATCCTTCTCAATCGTAATCGTAATTGCATTCTTAGGAATAATCTCAGGAACTAGGTTCGCCCATTCGACTAAACTAACACCATCTCCATAGAAATAGTCCTCATATCCAATCTCATCCATTTCCGAAACATCACCAATTCTATATACATCAAAGTGGTACAAGGGAAGTCTCCCTTGTTCATATACTTGAACAATCGTAAAAGTCGGGCTAGATATAGCTTCTTCGATTTCAAGACCTTTGGCAAACCCTTGTGTGAAAACAGTTTTCCCTACGCCTAGATCCCCTAATAAGCAGTATATATCCCCTTTCTTTGCATTCTCTCCAATATTCTTACCTAATTCAAATGTTTGCTCTGCAGATAAGCTTGGCACTTTCATATTGTGTCCTCTTTCTTAAGAAAAGGGAAGTCGCAAAATAGTTGACAGTATATAGTATAAATACTCTCGCTACTTTGAGACGCCCCCGTCTGTTTATTTTTTATTTTTGCTATTCTTTTTTTTAGAATTTGCATTTTTTGTATTTGTATTTTCCTTTTCAGAGTTTACGTTTTCTGTATTCGTATACTCCTCATTTATGTTTTGAGTGCTTACACTTTCAGTATTTAAGTTTTCAGTGCTTTCTCTTTCAACCCTTAAGTTTTCAGTACTTAAATTTTCGGCGCTAGCACTTAAGCTTTCAACGCTGGCTCTTGTATCTGTACTTTTTGTATCTGTTCTTTTTTTATTTGTACTTTTTGTATTTGCAACTTTAGTATTTTTACTTTTTGCATCTACTTTTTTCTCATTTGTATTTTTTGTATTTTTTTTATTATTTGTATTTATATTTTTTGTATTTTTTTTATTTGTATTTTTTTCATTTGTATTTTTTTCATTTATATTTTTTTCATTTATATCTTTTTCATTTATATTTTTTTCATTTATATCCATATTTGGATTTTGTTTAAATAAATTTCTATATACGATCTTCATTTTGTTAACTACTTTTTTATATAAATTTTTTATATTATTTAGCAATGATTTTATGGTAGGTAAAATTTTCGTCTTATATATTTTAACAATCTTACCCCTTGAATTTTGTATCCAATTTTGGTTCGAATTTTGTTTCGATTTTAAATTATGAACTGATATTTCGTTATTTGCTTTCGGAATAACTATTCCTTGTCTATTTATTAAGAATTGTTTATATTTCTTTTCATTAAGCTTATTAGATATTAAATCCTTAAGTGGTTCCATACTAGTTTCAAAATATCTTTTTGGTACAATATAGCCTTGCGTTCTATTTATGAATACAACTATTTGTCTATTTGTCTCTACGATTCGAGCTATGCTCTCCCATGCTAATGAAAAGTCGTTATCCTCTGAGGCTATGCTAAGTCCTTGTTCATTAAAGGTATAAAACAAATCTCTTTCATTTGCTTTTTCTTTCTTTACATGCATAACAGCTCTATAGTATAAACTTGCTGGAACAAACACTGTATATATTAATCCTCCTGAAAGGAAAAGAAGCGCTGATATGGTGTCTTTTATATTAAAAGATACTATACTCATTACAAAACAAAGTAAACTAAATGCAATTGCAAATAATCCTTTTTTCCTTAGATATGCGCAAGTTAAATTAAAACGAAACATATCTATTACATTAATTCTTACAACAGCCTTAATTTCTTCAAATGTCATTATGTTTTGTCCTTTATCAATTGATGGGGATATTATAGCATAATGCTATTTCATTTGCAAGGTCTTGGCTTTTTTGAAAAACGAAACAATCATACAACTCCCTACAATAAATGCAAATAGTTCTACAAGAGGTACGATCACCCACACCCCATTTATTCCCATAAAAGTCGGTAAGATAAAAATAGCTGGTATTATTACTATAAACCCCCTTATCATAGAAATAATAAACGCTGGTTTAGATTTTGCAATTGAAGAAAAAAATGAAATTACTACAACATTCATTCCCATCAAAACAAAGGCAGTAAAATAAAGTCTCATTCCTTTTTTAGCAATATCATATAAGACCACATTATTTTCAGAATTAAATGCCCCTATAATTGGGTCTGGATAAATTATGCATACTAAATAAAAAGCAATGCCAAGAACTAATGCTAGTGTACCGCCGCTAAATAGAACTTTCTTTATATTTGCTTCTTTTTTTGCACCATAACTGACACTGATTATAGGTTGAATCCCTTGCCCAATTCCAGTGAACATAGCTGTAAATACAAGTGAAATATTAGCCATAATTCCATACGCTGCTACACCAATATCTCCGACTATCTTGATAATTACTAGGTTGAACATTAATATTACAATACCAACTGAGAATTCAGAGATGAATGCAGGGACCCCAACTATTAATACTTTTCTAATTTGATCGAGATTTAATTTCGTTTTTATTAATTTAAAGTTGTTTTGTTTTTGTAGTATGTGTATCGATAATATTCCGAGACTAATTACTGGTGAAATACCAGTAGCCAGCGCTGCACCAAACATACCCATCTTAAATGGAACTATAAAAATATAATCTAAAATAATATTACCCACATTGCCTGATATCATAGCTAACATAGCAAGCTTAGGATTTCCATCATTTCTTACCATACTTAACATTATGCTATTTAAAATAAATGCAATTGAAAAAGCAAATAATGTTTTTAAGTAACTACTCGAAAGTGAAATTAAGCGACCGGTTGCCCCTAGTAGCTTTACAATATCTTTTGAAAAACCCACTCCAAATATAGATAGTAAAACTCCAATAATAATCCCTACAATAAATACTTGTGTAAAAAGCCTCTGCCCTTCTTCCTTTTTGCCACTTCCTAAGTATATCGAATATAAAGTTCCTACTCCTGTAGCGATTAATAATCCCAACGCGCTTAGTACTCCGCTATATATTGGGATAACCAAGTTTAAAGCAATCAACCCATCTTTTCCAATCCCATTCGCTATAAAATAAGTATCCACTAAAACATAAAGCGAAAGACCCATCATGCTTATAATATTAAAAGACACATATCTTATAAAAGTTTTTAAAATATTATCCGTTATTATTTTATTTGTTTTCATATATCCTCCAAAAAAATATCGCTAGACCTGTCATATCCACAGGCCTAACGATATGATATATTTCTCTATTATGAACAAGAAAATCCGGCGATTTATTTTGTTCTAGTACACTAAGTTATTACTATAATAATAAATCTGTGTACATTTGTCAAGAGTCAGGATATTATAAAACAATACTTTACTAAGCTATTTTTCTTACAAAAGATTAGTATATACAATCGTATTGGCAATTGTGATCATTGTCATTAATATAGTATTTAAAAATACACCTGTATACACATTTCCTGTTTTCTTATATAATGCCTTTGTATATATGGTTGCAACAATAAGTGTTGGAACCAATGCAAATAGCAATATACTACTTAGTGCTTGTGAAGGCCATAATGCTCTTCCAGTGATAAATAGTTTTCCATATTGAGCAACGATATAAAGAACAAGACCTCCTACATTTACAATACATCCAACAAGATATCCTTTCCAGCCCTTAATGAAATCTGTATTCGCATTAATTGTGATTCCTGTTACATAGTAATAAAGGAAGAAGAAAGGTATATATCTTAAACAAGACAAAATATGTTTAAGCTCAAACGTCTTAACTGCCCAAACCCAAATTCTAAAGTCAGTTTTAAATACAGCACTTACAATAAATAGAATTAGGAAGCCTACAACTACTACTGCGATAGATGTTGCTAATGCTGCTAATATTGCCTTCCAATTAGTTACAAATCCATACTGTTTTAGTAATGTTTTATTTGGTTTTTTGTCAAGATAATAGCACGCTAATGCAATGATAGCAGTTACTGCTGTTAAACAGCAGTTAACAAAGTTCCAATTATGATTGGCTTTATTTTTTCTTTCCCTTTCTTAACATAAGTATATATGCCAAAAACAACCGATAACGCTATAACTACTAAAGAACTAACTTTAAGAATTTTCATTCCTGTTCCTGTCTTATCCATTAAGGTTGGGAAATATAGTGCTGGGAATAATGTGCAAAATACAATAATAAGCCAAAATACAGATTTCCCGCCTAATGTCTTAGGTCCTTCTATTTGCAAATTAGCCTCTGTTTTTGCCTTGGAGAAAAATGGAACCTTTAATAGTAATGAAATAAGCGGAATAAATAGCAAGAAGAACCCAACTAAGGCAACAAATTCAAATAATTCTTTTAGGAACCAAATTTGACTATCGGATGCTAAATTAGCTGAATCTTGATCTGGTGAGACAAATCCTTCAAAGGCCGCTGTATAAAAATCTATCTGATGACCTGTTGTTGTTACGGAAAAATGATTCCAAGGATGGGTTTCATTCGGCATATAGATTACCCTTTTACCACCATTGTCTAAAGTATATATTGTACCTTCTGTACTATTTTCTGGATAACCTAAGAACTCTTCCCCTTCAGATGTATTTATGTAATTCTTACGAATAACGGTCTCTCCTGTGCTTTCTGCTACTAAGTCAAAGAAAAACTCATCATAATGTGCAGCTATCTTACCTACAAATCTAGGTCCAAATGCTGCTGCTGCAACATCGGAGGTAGCTCCTAGGTAACCAGCCCAAAGATAATCTGAACCCATTGTGAGCCCTGCATATATTTTTCTTAATCCAAGTGTCGCATAGCTTTGTTCATCCATTACCATAGCCATGGTTGCTGAAAAGCCTCCCATAGAGTGGCCTGCTACTGCGATAATTCCGTTTCCAGATTCATCCTTTAACACATAATCTTGGTCATACATATACTGCGCTGCATCAAATAAACTAGATGGCCAGAAAGAAAAGAATTCTTTTCCACTTTCTAAGTCTTTCTCATAAATAGAGTGTCCATGATCGTACATATCTAAAGCTAATACAACATATCCTCTTCTAGATAATTCGATTGCACCAGCGTCCTGCATTTCTGCAGAATTTAAATATCCATGTGTTGTAATAATCGTCGGTCTTGGATCATTTTCACTAGCAGTCTTTGGCATATAAAGTAACCCTGACAGAGTACCTACTTCTGTTTCAAAACTAATTCTGGTTACCTTTGTTGAATAGAATGAAGTATTAAACATTTGTGCCAAAATACTACCAAGTAGAATTAATACAATTGATACTGCTACCAACCAAACAGATTTCTTTGACTTCGTTGATTTTGATGTTGAATTACTCATAAGATACCTCCCAATATTATTTTGATTATCACTTTATATTCCGCTACCCTCCTTTTTCATAAAATTAAACGCTCTCTAGAATAAAAAGGGGTATTAAACATTGTTTGACAATGCTTAATACCCTCTCTGCTCTCATCTCTGAAGGAACTATATTTAATTAATTTAAAATATTCTAACGAATTAATTATACCATATATTGGAAATTTTGCAAACCTTTTTTGACAGATTTACAATTTAACCTTCGTAAGTTAGTGCACACTTTACAGCCTTATTCCAACCATCTAGTAAGACTTCTCTTCTATTTTTATCCATTCCTGGAGAAAATGTTCTTTCAAGACTCCAATTAGCTTTAATTTCCTCGCGATTATCCCAATAACCAACTGCTAATCCAGCCAGATATGCAGCTCCAAGAGCAGTTGTCTCTATACACTCAGGTCGATAAACAATTGTGTTTAAAATATCTGCTTGAAATCTCATTAAAAAGTTATTTGCACTTGCGCCTCCATCAACTTTCAGGCTTTTTATTGTAATCTCCGAATCCTGCTCCATTGCATTTAATACATCGTAGGTTTGATAAGCAATGGATTCCAGTGTAGCACGTATTAAATGTTCTTTATTAAAGCCTCTTGTAATCCCTACTATAGTACCTCTTGTGTTTTGATTCCAATATGGCGCACCCATCCCTGCAAATGCTGGAACTACATAAACTCCATTCGTGTCCTCAACTGCTTTCGCATATTTTTCCGATTGTGCTGCCGTCTTAATCATTCGTAATTCATCTCTAAGCCATTGTATTGCAGCCCCTGCAACAAAAACGCTCCCCTCAAGTGCATAATTTACCTCTTCACTACAGCTAGCAGCTATTGTTGTAATAAGTCCATGTTCAGAATTTATTATTTTTTCACCTGTATTCATAAGTAAAAAACAGCCTGTTCCATAAGTATTCTTAACTTCACCCTCACTAAAACAACATTGTCCAAACAAAGCAGCTTGTTGATCTCCTGCTGCCCCAGCGATTGGAATTTCATTTCCGAAAAAGCTGCTTTCAGTATTTCCATAAATATAGCTGGACGGCTTTACTTCGGGTAACATTGACTTTGGTATCTGAAATAAGGTAAGTAATTCCTCATCCCAACATAATTTATTAATATCAAATAGCATTGTCCTAGATGCGTTCGTATAATCCGTGATATGAACTTTACCCTTTGTCAGGTTCCAGATTAGCCAAGTATCAACCGTACCAAATAAAAGATTACCTTTTTCAGCTTCTATCCTTGCCCCATCTACATTATCAAGAATCCATTTGACTTTCGTTGCTGAGAAGTAGGCATCTGGTATTAATCCTGTTTTTTCCTTAATCATTTTATCCAGACCATTTTCCTTTAAATCCTCTATCATTCTTGATGTACGACGGCATTGCCATACGATTGCATTATATACTGGTAGCCCTGTATCCTTGTTCCATACTATAGTTGTCTCTCTTTGATTCGTAATACCAATCCCCTTGATATCTTCTGCTTTGGCGCTAATCTTTGCCATTGCTTCAGCAGCTACACTTATCTGAGAAGACCAAATTTCTATTGGGTCGTGCTCAACCCAGCCGGGATGCGGATAAATCTGTGTAAATTCCTTTTGTGCAGAACTGCAAATTTCACCTTTTTTATTAAATATAATACACCGAGAACTTGTTGTTCCCTGATCAAGTGCCAAGATATATCCTTCCATTGTAATCCCCCTATATATTTATATTCTAAATTTAATTCATTATGCCTAATTCTGTCCCCTTACATTTTTCGTCGCAATTACATTAACATTTGTCCCCAATACATTCCTAACTATAATATCTCCAATGCAAATGGGTGCTTCTACGATAATACCTTTTAATTCTTTCATACAATCTTTTATCTTATCTTTCGGAATATCTTCACTTGTCTTAACAGAAACCATAGGCAATTCACCATTCTTCACAATCACGGTAGATGTAATGATTCTAGTGGGATTTATGACCTCTTTTTTCGCATACTGTTCTCCTTTCTGGCAAGAGTTCCCGGATATTTTTATTACTTGTCCTTTCTCAATTGCCACATTCATCATACATCCCAATGGACATCCTATGCAGATTAATTCCTTCGTCTCCATACAAAACCCTCCCTCCACTATTCTATAATTTCAATTGTAATATTCTGAAGCTTTGATTCACTCATTACATCCTGCCTTTTTATTTTAACTTCTTCCATTTCTCCTGGGGCCATTATCTTCTTTCTTCGTTTCCATACTTCATTATTATCGAAGGTAACACGAATACTGCCTTCCCTATAAACTTTATCAACGCGAAATCGTACCGTCACTACTTCATCCATCTTTATTGGATTTATATATTTGGGAACTGTGTAACGAACGCCTTTTCCAGATATCAATTCGATTAAATTAATTTTTGCTAAACTTTCTCTCATTTCGGCAGAAACAATGACATATCTTGCTGCATTCCTTCCTGCTAAGCTAGCTTCTTCCGAAACAAAATCCACCAAGTCATGAACATGAAGTACATTTCCACAAGCGAATATCCCTTCTTCACTTGTTTCTAATTGATCATTCACAATGGGTCCTGATGTTATTTTCTCTATATTAATACCTAATCCTTGAGATAGTTCATTTTCCGGAATTAATCCTACCGATAACAATAGTGTGTCACAAGAGAAATACTCCTCTGTTCCTTGGCTTAATCTTAAAGGGATTTGATAGTCATCAAGACATTGTACTATATTTCTTTTTAACCCACCGGAATATGGCATTAACTCTGCCACCAACTTTACAGTTGCACCTTCTAAAGTCATTCTCCTAGCCATAATCAACCCAATATCACCAGAACCTAGTATTACAACTTCTTTTCCTGGCATTAGTCCCTCTATATTCACTAAACGTTGTGCCGTTCCCGCGCTGTAAATTCCTGCTGGCCGATATCCAGGAATACCAAGTGCCCCTCTTGCTCGCTCCCTACACCCCATAGCCAACACAATTGCCTTTGCTTGAATTGTGAAGTGTCCCTCCGTCTTATTCATTGCTGTTACTTGCTTCTTTGAGTTGATATCAATTACCATCGTGTTTAATTTATATTCTATATTAAGTTCCTTCACTCTCTCGATATAACGCTCTGCGTATTCTGGACCAGTCAACTCCTCACGAAAAGTATGCAGTCCAAACCCATTATGAATACATTGATTCAATATGCCTCCTAATTCCTTATCCCTCTCAATAATCAAAATGCTGTTACACCCTTCTTCTTTCGCAGCCACTGCTGCTGCTAACCCTGCAGGCCCGCCTCCAATAATAATAATGTCAAATGACTCCATAAATGTTCTCACTCCTTTCAGTTTTAGACCTATTTATTCATCCACCCTATCTCCTTGTTCTTTCCTATAATTAAATTTGATTCTCCGCTGGATTTCGATATATCTTCCAAATTAATCTGAAGCTCTCTTGCCAATATTTCCATAATTTTTGGGGTACAAAACCCCGCTTGACATCTACCAGATCCTGATCTTGTTCTTCTTTTAATTCCATCCAAAGTCTTAGCTCCTATCGGTCTTTGTATTGCATCTATAATTTCTCCCTCTGTAATGGTTTCACATCGGCAAACAACATTGCCATAGGCTGGAGTTTCCTTAATCAACTTATCTCTTTCTTCTTTAGGAAGTTCAATTATATGAGGTATCCCTTTTCTAGTGCTAATAAAGTCTATTTTCTTAACGAGAGGAATAATATCGATATCGGTTACTAGCTCTGCAACAAATTTACCAATCGCTGGTGTGCAGGAAAGTCCTGGTGATTCAATCCCTGCCACATCGATAAATCCAGGCGCATCCACTACCTCTCCTATGATAAAGTCATTTCCCTCTGTATGTGCTCGTAGCCCGCTAAATGAGGTTATAATTTGTCGCTTTGGAATATGCTTTACACTTCTCTCCGCTTTTGCTATAATCTCTTCCATTGCAGATTGTGTTGTAGTCGTCAGTTCTTTATTCTCAACGTCTGTTGCTGTCGGTCCAATCATTAAATTCCCATGAACTGTAGGTGTCACTAGAATTCCTTTTCCAAACTTACCTGGTGTTTGAAAAAGAGTATGCTTTATATAGCTACCTAAGTTTTTATCAAACAAGCAATATTCACCCTTACGAGCTATTATTTTAATTTTATTTTCACTAACCATATTATGAATATTATCTGCATAAACTCCTGCTGCATTAATAACAATTCTCGAATCAAATCTTCCATTACTTGTTTGTATTTGATAATTACTACTTCTGTTTCTCTGTTGCTTTTCAATATTTACTACTTCTGTTTCCAAGAAAAATTCCACCCCATTTGTGCATGCATTTTCAGCAAGTGCGATATTTAGGGTAAACGGACATATAATTCCTCCAGTTGGTGCATATAAGGCTGCGACAACGTCCTCTGAAATATTTGGTTCCAGATGTTGTACCTCCTCCTTTTTAATAATTCTAATATCAGGCACTTTATTCTTTAATCCGTTTTGCAGCAAATCTTCTAAGATTTCCCTTTCTTCTTCACGAAAGCTTAATACCAAAGATCCATTTCTGTGAAAAGGGATGTCTAGATCTTTCGATAAGCTTTCCATCATACGATTTCCTTCTACGTTTAGTTTACTTTTTATACTACCTGCCTTTGCATCATATCCAGCGTGAACAATGCCACTATTTGCTTTAGAAGTTCCCTCACAGATATCAGAGCATTTTTCCAATACTGCAATCTTTATTTGATATCTGGATAATTCTCGAGCAATCGAACAGCCAATTACACCAGCACCAATAACTATAACGTCATACATATATCTCACCCTCCCAGTTTTAGGCATAAAAAAACAAGCAAACAATATCACAAGTTAATGTGATACTATTTTGCTTGACTCCAATTCTCATGCAATACATTATTAAGTTGTTATAATTATAACATAAATATTGGTAATTTTCAATAGATTTCTACATAAACCATACCTTCTGGTTCGTTGTTGAAATGGATACTGCCCCTGCTGATAAAGCTGACATAGCATCCTCTTTATCTGATATTAATCCACCCGCTATAATAGGTATCGAAATCATACTGCTTAACCTTTTTATCACTTTTGGCATAACACCAGGAAGAATTTCAACATAATCTGGTTTTACCGTTTCACTCTGTCTTTGTATATTCTCAAAAGCCATAGAATCTATTACAAAAAAACGAAATACTGTAAAAAGATGCAATTCTTTCGCTCTTTTAATCAATGCTTGTTTTGTTGAAATAATCCCATCTGCTTCAGTATTGTTTTTTATATAATCAACTGATATTTCTTTTGTACTAAGCCCATTAATTAAATCAACATGTACAATAGCAATTTTGCCCTCAGATTTTATCTTATTAACTATATCAATAATATTACAGATATCACCAAAGAGTATGAAAATTATTTTGCTTTCCGATTCTAAACATCGATGAAGTCCATCCATATCCTTAACCGCCGCTATAATAGGTGATTCATCCATCGCTGTCTCAAATCTTTTATTCATACTTTGCTACTTCCTTTCATATTGTCTAATCTTTAAATTCTTAATTTAAAATTATTTAAATCTGGAATTTCTCAACAATTTGTTGAAGTTGTGCTGATAATATTTTTAATTCATTTGCGTGGTTTGATACTTCCTCTATCGCAGCTAATTGTTCTTCCGATGATGCAGATACTTCTTCTGTAGCTGCTGATGTTTCTTCCGTAGAAGCTGATATATCTTCCATAATACCAACTATATCATCTTTCATACTTCTCATAGAAGAACTTTGTTTTCCAATTTCATTTACATTTATAATTAATTCTTTTAGTGTGTCAGATATCTTACCAAAAGCTGTTTTTGTATCCTCAACAGCAATATTTTGTTCATTTGATACTGTCCTAACAAGTTCCATCGTATTTACTGAAGAATTTGAATATTTTTGAATATCGTCAATAATTTCTTTAATTTGCTTAACTGCATTTTCTGATTCTTCTGCTAGTTTTCTTATTTCTTCCGCTACTACTGCAAATCCTCTACCTGCTTCTCCTGCTCTTGCTGCTTCTATCGATGCATTTAATGCAAGAAGATTTGTTTGTTTAGAAATTTGTGTTATCGATTCTGTAATAACATTAATTTTATCACTACTTTCACTTACTTTAGAAATAACTTCACTTATATTATTCGTAGCAATTTTATTTTTTTCTGTAGTTGTTATTAATTTTTCAACTGCCACTAACCCATTATCACTTAATTTTTCTGTTTCATTCGCTACTTGATCCATATTTGTAACAGAGTTTGCTACTGCCTCTATATTACTCGCAAGTATATCTACTGAATGCACCGCATTTTCTGTACTTTTTGCTTCTTCGCCAACCGCTTGAGCAACCTGTTGAATTGTTGCTGTCACTTCATTAATTGCAGTTGAAGTCTCATCTGTAATCGTAGCTAAAGAGTTAGAAAATGTCATAACAGTTAATGAAGATTCTTTCATCGTTGAAATGAGTTCTTTCATGTTCCTTAACATAATATTAAATGATCCTGCTAATATTCCTTAGATACCTCTTCTAGGTTTTCACTAATTATTCTTATAGGTACCGATATATGTCTAGCAAATAGAATAATTACAATTAACCCTAAGATTATTGAGCTTGTTAATATGATACCCAAAAGCTTTAATATCTCAAAAGAACCTTGATTATAATCTTGCATGTAGGAGCCCGCTGAAACGATCCATCCCCAATTTGGGTCTTTTTCCTGATAAGAAATCTTTTCACCAAATTTATCAGAGTTTGGAAGTGTCCATGTATATTGATCCTCAACATCCCATACGTTTTGTCCTTCAAGAGAAGGATGTGCAACTTCTAATCCTTTGTCATCATAAACTACAAAATAACCACTTTTCCCTAAATCAATATTTTTATTAATCTCACGCTTTCCTTCACTATTCATAACTCCAAGTAAATATATCTTAACTTCTTCCTGTGCTTCAGCTAATGTTACCGTTCCTTTTGTTACTTCTTTTTGTTTTATATCAATAAGTTGAAGTGCTTGCCTAACGCTGTTTTTAAGGATTACTTCACCCTTATTGTTTAGCTCGCCTTTCGCAATCTGGTAACTAACGATTCCTGTAATCAATAATGGAATAATTAGTAATAATGATGCCATTAAAATCAATTTTGATCGTATTGAATTTGTGAAACTAAACCTTTTCTTTGTTTGCATAATATTTCCTCTGTCTTTTCTCATGTAGTGGGGTTAATTTGGGTATGTAAAAACGATAATATTATTTATATACTAATTATTTAGGATATATACTGTTTATTTTATTCTTATGTTTATATACTGTCAATACTGTAAATGTAGCTATTTTTTGAAAAGGAATTATATTTTTTATATACGACTTTTATTTTTTGTAATGAAAAAAATTAATTAGTTGACAAGTCAACCAATTTTATATAATATTATCGTAAATCAACTTAAGAAAGGAAGTGCTTCTTTGCTTAGAGATGTACATATTTATTTTAATAAGTTAGATAGAATCGCACATATGTTTATAAATGATAGACTAAAAGATACTGAACTATCAAGAGGACTTTTTTTTTACATACTAGAATTATCTCATCAAGATGGAGTTTCATTACAAAAATTAAGTCGTATGGTTTTTGTAGATAAAGCTAATACTACTAGGGCTGTAGCTAAACTTACCGAATTAGGATATGTTTTTAGAAAAGAAAATGAGTGTGACTTACGTTCTTCTAAAATTTTCTTAACGCAATTAGGCAAAAATGCAGCTATTAAGATAGAAGAAATTTTTCTTGAATGGCGTAATTTAATCAGTGATGGACTTACAGATAATGAACAAAAGATTGTATTGGATATAAGCAATAAACTTTATGAAAATGCATATAAGTATTATTGCAGTCTTGATGACAAGAAGTAGTTAAGTGAAAAAGATATACAAGTAAACGGTTTTTAAAACCGAATAACTTTATATATATATTGAATAAGAAAGGAACGATTGTTTAATGGATAAACTAAAGAAATTCACGCTTTCGGAAGACGTATTAGACATTATACAAAATTGCCAAGGCTTTATTATACCAAAAACGAAACAAGAGCTTGTTTCTATGGCCTTTGGAAATGATAATAATGATAGTTTTGATGTTGGCTACGATGTAAATGGTGAACAAATTATTGAAGCAAATGTAGTACGCTGTAAAAATGGTGCTGTTGTAAATTATACTGACGATTATATGCGTCGACGCGATCCTGACTGCCTACTTGTTGCAGATGAAAATGACACTGATAAACCAAGATATGATGATGTATATAAAGATGATTTTTCACCACTCAGAAATAGTACTTTTGAATGGCTTAAAAAGCAAGAGTTAATTGTTATGCCGTTTATGGCTGGTGGTAAAGAGTATGGTTATGAAGCTCTTCTACTTGCACCAGTAAATGCAGCATTCTTTGCTTGCGGACTTGGTGACTTACAGTATTTTGTAAATATAGACGAATATGAGGGAGCCTTCTCCCCAAAGGCAGTTATATATCTTGCTCCTCCATTTCGCCATACCCATTTCAATGGTAAACAAATAGTTGTTCATAATCGTTTACCTGGAATGCATGAGTTATTTTCTTACAATCTTTATCCTGGCCCAAGTGCCAAAAAGGGTATTTACGGAGTATTATTAAATATAGGTGAAGGTGAAGGTTGGGTAACCGTTCACGCTTCAACCGTTAAAGTTATTACACCATATGACAACGAAATAGTTATTTTACATGAAGGCGCTTCTGGTGGTGGTAAAAGTGAAATGATTGAGAATATTCACAGAGAGCCTGATGGCAAGAGTATAGTAGGTGAAAATCTAACAACCAATGAAAAATACTATATTCGATTAAAAGAAACATGTGAACTTAGACCAGTTACTGATGATATGGCTTTATGTCATCCTAAGATGCAAAATGATAGTAATAAATTAGTAGTAAAAGATGCTGAAGAAGGTTGGTTTTTAAGAGTTGATAATATTAAAAATTATGGAACCGAGCCTTTCTACGAAAAAATATGTACGCAACCATCTGAACCACTTGTTTTCTTGAACATTCAAGGCGTTCCAAAATCAACTTGTTTAATTTGGGAACATACACTAGATTCAGACGGTACACCATGTCCTAATCCTCGAGTAATTTTACCACGTAGGATGGTTCCTAACATAATTAGTGAATTAGTTGAGGTTGATGTTAGAAGCTTTGGGGTTCGTACTCCTCCATGCAGTATTGATAATCCTAGCTATGGTATATTAGGATTGTTACACATTATCCCTCCTGCTCTTGCATGGTTGTGGAGACTTGTTGCACCAAGAGGATATAACAACCCTAGTATCATCGATTCTGTTGGAATGACAAGTGAAGGAGTTGGGTCATATTGGCCATTTGCAACTGGCAAGATGGTTGAGCAAGCAAACCTCTTATTAGATCAGATCTTACATTCATCCAGCACACGATATGTTCTTATCCCAAATCAACATATTGGTAACTATAAGGTAGGGTTTATGCCTCAATGGATTGCAAGAGAATATATTGCTCGACGTGGTAGTGCAAAATTCAAACAAGAACATTTAGTTCAAGCACGTTGTTCTTTATTAGGTTATAGCCTTGATAGTTTAAAGGTAGATGGCCAACATATAAGAAAAATATTCCTACAACCTGAACTTCAAGCTGAAGTAGGTCATGACGGATATGATAAAGGCGCAAAGATATTAAGTGATTTCTTTAAAAAAGAATTAGAAAAATATAATGTACCAGAACTTAACCCACTTGGTAAGAAAATTATCGAATGTTGTTTAAATGATTCTCCTCTTGAAGATTATCTCGATATTTTACCAATGAGATATTAAAACAGTTAATACCATATAAAATTAAAAATATATAATTATTAAAAAAGAAACATACTAGGTTTTCATTCCTAATATGTTTCTTTTTATATTTTATCACAATAGAAATCTAAATAATTATAAATTCAATATAGTTTCAACTTGACATTAGTGTATGTCATACACTATAATCAATCTGAGGTGATTACATGAATAATATTGATGAACTAATGAACTCTCTCATTATTGAACTAAGAAGAGGAACACTCGTACTTTCTGTTCTTAGCCAACTTAGTGAACCCGAGTATGGATATTCTCTTGTTCAAAAATTAGAAAATAAAAATTCACTAATTGAAGCCGGTACACTCTACCCCTTGCTTCGAAGATTAGAAAAGCAGCAACTATTAGTTAGCAATTGGGATACTACCGAAAGCCGACCACGTAAATTCTATGTATTAAGTGCCCAAGGAAAAGAAGTGTATACTCGTCTTAAGGGTGAGTGGTATTCTGTGTCAAAGCAATTAGAAAAATTATTAATGGAGGATGATAATTATGAAATTGATTGATCGTTATATTTATGCAGTTACGGAACATTTACCAATCGATACTCGCGAAGATGTAAGCAAAGAATTACGTGCGAATATAGAGGATATGCTACCAGAGAGTCCAAATGAGCATGATATCCGCGCAGTTCTCGAAAAACTTGGGAGTCCCACTAAACTTGCAGAGGATTTTGCCCCAACAAAACGCTATTTAATAGGGCCAAGTCTATATGCCAGTTATTTTAGTGTTTTAAAATTAGTAATTGGAATTGTTGTTATTGTCCTCGCATCTATTACTTTGATTGATAAATTATTAAATCCTTCCGATAGTATCAATTATATAAAGATGTCCGTTGAGATTATTACAGACATGATAGTAGCTGTAATACAAGGAGCAACTCAAGCATTCTTATGGGTAACTATAACTTTTATCATATTAGAAAGAACCGGAGTTAATGCAGAGAACTTACCTTTTCAGGAAACGTGGTCTATTGATAATTTACCAACATTACCTATACCGAAGAAAAAAATGATCTCACGCGTTGAAACTGCTGTTTCCATGTTTTTTGCTATACTATTTATTTCTCTATTTTATTTTGAACCACAACTTATTGGTTGGTATGAGAAAGGTAAGGACGGTCTTAGACTTATTGAGTCATTTTTTGTAGTTGAACGATTGCACTTCTACATGCCAATTATTATTCTCTTAGCTATCTTTCAGTTTGGTATTTTTATTTACAAGTTTATCTCAAGGCGCTGGAGCCGTCCGTTAGCTATCGTTAATACGATTAATAATATTGCTATATCTATCCTCATTTGCATAATGGCAAGTGATTCATCATTATTTAACAACGGATTTGTATCACGTTTTTCAAATCTATTAGACTCTTCAATTTCACAGTTGAAACCTATTTGGAATAGAAGCATTTGGGTATTCGTAATTGTTTTTGTCAGTATTTGTATCTGGGATAGTATATCTGGATTTATAAAGTGCAATGCACATGATTAATAAAAATAGAAAACTCTCATCTTACTTGATGAGAGTTTTTTGATTCTAGATTTATCATATGAAACGAATAAATTCAGGTTAGTATGGGGTAAAATAAAATTACTATGATATTTTTATTAATGTAATTATATTATAATTACCCAGTGCATAAAAGGAGAACTTACTCTATGCTAACGAATGAAAAGGTTCCACGTGATAAAGCCCCTGATCGTACAATTAATTTAATGAAAGAGGGTTATCAATTTATTAAGAATGGTGTTGATCAATACCAGTCCGATCTTTTTGAGACTCATTTACTCGGGCAAAAAATATTGTGTATGAGCGGGGAAGAAGCAGTAAAGATTTTCTATGATCAAGAACGCTTTCAAAGAAAAGGTGCAGCCCCAAAAAGAATTCAAAAGACTTTATTTGGAGAAAATGCAATTCAAGGTATGGATGGTGATGCCCATATTCATCGTAAGCAACTATTTATGTCACTAATGAAGTCTTCCCATCAGGTTGAACTTTCAAAGCTAGTTTCAGATGAATGGGAAGCCTCTATAAGCAAGTGGGAGGTTATGGACCATATCGTTCTTTTTGATGAAGCAAAGATTATTTTATGTCGTATTGCATGTCAATGGGCTGGAGTTCCATTACTAGAAGATGAAGTAAAAGAACGTGCAGAGGATTTCAATTCTATGGTTGATGCCTTTGGCGCAGTTGGCCCTCGACATCATAAGGGCCGTAAGGCTAGGGATACTGCCGAAGAATGGATAAAAGGTATCATAGAAGCGGTACGTGCTGATAAGCTAACAGCAAAATATGGTTACCCCCTTTACGAGATGGCTTTTCATAAAGATCTAGACGGTAATTTGTTGGATGCTCAAATGGCAGCCATTGAGCTAATAAATGTAATTCGTCCAATCGTTGCAATCTCAACTTTTATTACTTTTTCTGCCTTGGCATTAGAAGATTACCCAATATACAAGGAGAAATTGAAGACAGCTGACAGCAAAGAATTTGAAGTTTTTGCCCAAGAAGTTCGCCGTTTCTACCCATTTGGGCCTTTCCTAGGTGCAAAAGTTCGAAAGGATTTTATATGGAACAATTATGAATTCAAAAAAGGAATGCTTGTAATGCTTGATATCTATGGTACTAACCATGACTCACGAATTTGGGATTCACCATTTGATTTCCGCCCTGAACGTTTTTTTGAAAGAAAAGAAAACCTCTATGATTTCCTCCCACAAGGTGGAGGTGACCCTTCCACAGGCCACCGTTGTCCAGGTGAAGGGATAACTGTTGAAATCATGAAAGCTACCCTAGACTTTCTTGTAAATAAAATTGAGTACGAAGTCCCAGCCCAAGATTTATCTTTTTCGCTGTCAAAGATGCCAACTCTCCCCAAAAGCGGATTTGTGATGATTAACATCACCAGTAAAATTTCTAAGATATAATTATATGTTGCTCTAACATTTACCGAAATATTTGTAACATCTACAAGATTAATTTGTTTTCTTCTTTATTATTACCGAAATATCTTCATCCACAATATATCCTTTTGCTTTCAAACTTGTCTTCATGGCTTCATACCAACCCTCTCCAGAAAGTTGTGTTACTTTATTCTCATCCATAAAGATAATCTGGCCTTCTGGAAGATCTTTAATATTCTCACATGATATTTGGTATTGATTTTTTCTATTAATTGCTCCTATTTCTTCTAACGACGTTATCATACGATATACGGTAGCAATTCCAATAGATGGATCTTTTAAATTTGCCTCATAATATATTTCTTTACAACATGAACAATCATTTCCTAGGATTATATCTATTATTAACTTTCTTTGCGTAGTAATTCGGCATCCTTTTTCCCTAAGCTGATTAATAATTAGTTCACGCTTATTAATGAGCGTGGTAAAAGATTGATTATTATATTTGCAGCATTTACTCATTTAATCACCTTTTCGATTTAGATTTTTTATTATTACTGTAGAAATATAAATAGATCTTTCTAGTTTAGATTTTAGATTTGATTCTAAAAAATTAAATTACCTAAAGTATTAATTATTAGTGCTACGATATAAGCAACTACCATTTGAAAAGATATTGCTTTTAATGTCCATTTCCATGAAACCATTTCTCTCTTCATTGCTCCTACTGCTGCAAAACAAGGCATACATAGTAAATTAAATGCCATATATGAATACGCTGAAACTTGTGTAAATACGTCTCTAATTTCAGGTAATGCTTGTGCTCCTGAACTTATCGCCTCAATTGTTGCTTCGTCACCAATCCCACCAAAGAGTTGTCCAAAGGTTGCAACGATATTTTCTTTTGCTATCCAACCAGTTACAACACCAACAGAGGCTCTCCAATCAGCAAATCCAAGTGGTGCGAATATAAATTTAATAGCATTTCCAATCGATGCCAAGAAGCTATCTTCCATATCTACCATTCCAGTAAAGTTAAAGTTTGAAAGCAACCAGATTAAAACTGTAGATACAAAAATTATTGTTCCTGCTTTAATCGCAAACCCTTTTACCTTATCCCAACCATGAATTAGTATACTTTTACCTGTTGGTATTCGATATTGTGGCAACTCCATAATAAAGTTAGATGTTTCCCCTTTGAATGCAAATTTATTTAGCAGTAAAGCGCTGATGATTGCTATTACTAATCCAAGCATATAGATGGAAAATACAATTATTGTCTTATTACTTCCTGCAAAAAGTGTTGCTGCAAACATAGCATAAATCGGCAACTTCGCTCCACAAGACATAAACGGCGTAATCATCATAGTAATTTTACGGTCTTTATCACTCTCTAATGTTCTTGAAGCCATAAGTGCTGGCACAGAACACCCAAATCCCATTAGTAATGGAATAAACGATTTTCCTGATAATCCTAAGTGTCTGAATAAGCGATCCATAACAAAGGCTACTCTTGCCATATATCCGCTGTCTTCTAGGAACGATAGTAATAAAAATAGAACTAATACTAAAGGTAAGAATCCTGCAACTGCGCCAATCCCTTCCATTACCCCATCAATAACTAGTGAAAGAATCCAATCAGATGCTCCTGCATTACTTAAGATACTCTCAATCCCCCCAGTTAACGCTCCCCAACCTTCTTCTACAAGCCCTGCAAGCCAAATTCCAGGACTTGGAAGTCCTTTGATTAGTAAGAAGTTCTCACTGAAAGTAGCGGCAAATAACAGGTACATTATCATAGCGAAAATAGGTAAAGCAAGAAATCGGTTGGTTAGTATTTTATCTAATTTATCAGATTTATTAGAAACATGCCCCTTCTCACTCTTCTTTACGATCCCTTTTAATATCTTTGATATATATTTATACCTAAGATCTGCTATTTTAGCTTCTGTGTCGCCATCTGCTTCTTTTTCGGCCTCTTTTACGATTATATTAACTTGCTTTATTGTATCATCGGAAAGACCATTGGTAATGACCTCGTCTCCTTCAATAAGTTTGATTGCTTTCCATCTGCGCTCATCTGGGCTTTTATCTTCTAATAATTGTTCCACTTTCAATAAGGCAGAATCAATATTTTTATCAAAAACCTGTACATTATTAGGTTTCTTTTTATTTCTTGCCGTTTCTATGGCAGCTTCCATCAAATGATTGAGACCCTTTGCTTTTCTAGCAACTATCGGTACAACCAGAACTCCTAATATCTCTGAAAGTTTGTTAAAATCTATCGTATCTCCCTTTGCTTCTACTTCATCCATCATATTGATTGCGATGACCAACGGAATCTGTGTTTCAATAATCTGAAGCGTTAAATAAAGATTTCTCTCTATACTCGTACCATCCACTATATTTATTACTACATCTGGTTTTTCATTTACTATAAAGTCTCTTGCGATAATCTCTTCTGCTGAGTATGGAGATAATGAATAAGTACCTGGTAAATCTAACACCTTTACATCTCTATCCTTCTTATATGTACCTTCTTTTTTATCAACTGTTACACCTGGCCAATTGCCAACGTGTTGCTTAGAGCCTGTAATTTCATTAAATACTGTTGTTTTTCCACTGTTTGGGTTACCCGCTAATGCAATATTAATGGACATATATTCTCTCCTTTAGGTTAGTGTATGCTAACTATTATCTCTAAAATATGCAGAGCCTCTTCTTTTTGCTCTGCTACTGAACTTGAATCTGTTTTGCTTCTTCTTTTCTTAAACTTAATTCATATCCTCTAATATTTACTTCTATTGGATCTCCTAGCGGGGCTACTTTAATCACTTTAATCGTTGCTCCTGGTGTTACTCCCATATCCATAATTCGTCTTCTTGCAGGTCCTTTTTCTCCAACTGAAATGACTGTTCCTTCTTGTCCGGGTTTTAAATCTTCTAATGTCATTCTTGTTATCTCCTAATCTACCATTATTTTTGATGCTAATCCTTTATTCAAGGCTATTCTTACTCCTTTAACCAGTAGTATCATTCCGCTCTGATTCTCACCTAGCACTTCTACTTTTTCACCCTTAACAAATCCAAGGTCTTGTAGATGTTTTTTCATTTCATCTTTTACTCTACATGCAGTTATTAATTTTGTCTCACCAAGTCTTACTAATGCTAACGGCATACTATCAATCCTTTCCACTAAAAAATAATGACTAATTTACTTTATATCCTAACCTGTGCGCCGTAATATGTCAATGCCTCAAATGATAATAATTATCACTTAAGGCATTTATTTGTACTATTATGTTCTTAAATCAAAAACAAATACTACTCTACTATTATTTATTAAAATTTAATTGCTCGTTTTAAAACATTATATAGTAGATAAGATAGTACTGACATCAAAATTCCTTTTACAATATTAAATGGCGTTATACCATATAGAACTAAAGTAAACTTATCTTTTATTACCTTTATCGTTTCTGCTGACATCTCAATTATTTGATCCATTGGCATAAACTTTGTGTAGAATGGTAGCATTATAAAGTAATTCATAACTGCTCCAACTACTGCCATTGAAATAGTTGCAACCACAAACCCTACTATTACTCTCTTAATTGTTAAAGTCTTAGATTTTGTACATACCAGCCCTAATCCTATCATGAAGGCTGCCCCTACTATGAAGTTTGCAAGTTCACCAATTCCACCTGTTGTTGTACCTTTAACAATAAGCTTTAATATATTCTTAAGCAATTCAATTATAACTCCTGCTACAGGTCCGTATGCAAGTGTTCCTATTGCTGCTGGAACATCACTTACTTCTAGTTTTAAGAAGAATGGGAAAATCCCTGTGATTGTTTCAAATAGCATTAATATAAATGCGATTACCGATAACATTGAACAAAGTACAAGAGCATGTGTTGTAAAAATCTTTTTCTTACCAAATTCTGTTTTCATAATTTCTCTCCTTTTAGATGGCTCCTTAGGGGGGTGAGTCACATAAAAAATCCCCATAAATATTTTATGGGGGGCTTTATGGCACGAAATGCCCCAAGCTAAAATTAGCTTGGGGCATGTTTATGACAAGAATTAATCTTTCTTCTCTCATCCAGACTTTACTGTCGGTATTGGAATTTCACCAATTCAGCGGCTTACGCCGGTCACGGACTTTACCGTCGGTAGGGAGTTTCACCCTGCCCCGAAGAATATTGTTTTATTTGTCTTTATTCTAACGCGTGAAGTATCATTTGTCAATATAAACATAGTATAATTTCACTCATGTAAATATTTACTTATGTTTACAGAATAACAACCCTGATCTATTTTTTCTTTTTAAATACAAATTCTCTCTGAATCTGAAAGCTAATGAAAAATAAAAATGTATCCACAATAGCTTTTATAGCAGTAACATTCATCCCCATATTGTCGCTTATTATTCTTAATAAGCCCCAACTAATCGCAGTTTGAATTACACAAAGAACATAGTATTTAATAATAGTAGCTTTTTCTTTTTCTTTGTTGTCAAAGACAATATTTTTATTACAGGTATAATTAAATAGTGATGATAGTAAACGTGCAGCTACGGTACTATATAATAGGTTTTCATGAAATCCAATAAAAACAATATTAGTAAAAATAGAAAACAATGTAATATCTACGAGAAACGATGCTATCGACACAATCACGAATTTGAATATGAGAGACAGAACTTTTAAAGAATCAATAATTGGATTGAAATGTGTTGATTCATTATTATTTATATATATTGTTTTGATCTTTTCTTCTGCAATCGTAATATTATGCTTTTTTGTCTCTATCAACATATTTGTTTCATATTCAAAGCGCTCACCTTTCAGTTCCATTAACGGAATCAAAAAGTCTTTCGGTATTCCCCTTAAGCCTGTTTGCGTATCATGTATCCTTAAACCAATAAATAATTTGAATGCTAAGCTCATCGACTTATTTCCAAATCGACTTTTCTTAGGAACATCCTCGCCATCAAAATCTCTAGCTCCTAATATCAATTTATCCGGATTTTGTTCAAGTGCTTTTGCTACATTAAATGTATCCCGAGGTGCATGTTGCCCATCCGCGTCTGCTGTAACAATCCCAATATAATCTGGGTACTTATTTAGGAAATAATTGAAACCTGTTTTCAATGCTCTTCCTTTACCCAGGTTCACACTATGTTTTAATACTTCGCAGCCATCAATCGTATTCACTTCTTCAAATATATTGTTATACTCACTTGCACTACCATCATTAACCACAATAATATTATTAAATCCTATCCCTTTGAATTGCTTTATAAGATCAGGAAAATCCTTATTTGGCCGTAAAGACGGAATAATAAGAGCTATTTTCATTTTATCACATCCTCTATTTTACAGGTATTAGCTTTACTTCCTTATCATTTATATGCTCTATCCTAAATAATCTTGCAGATCGAAAGCCGGCAACTTTTTCAAATGATTCATCAAAATCATCCCATAAAGTGCTATTGTATTTAACTAGAAATACATGTGTGTATTTATGTCTGATCAGTATGTCAGCAAATTCTTCTGAGTTACTTATCGTTCGTTTGCCATCACCAATACCTTCGTCAACATTTCCTATATCAAAAGTCAGAATACTATTCGCATTTCTTGGCAATAGGTAATATTTTGTTATAAAATATTCAAACCCATTTGATTTTTGTGCAACGAGAAATACCTTATCCGTTTCCTTTGTTTTTTCTAAAACTATATTGGCTTCCTCTTCAATCTTCTGTCTTTGTTCTACTACATAGGTAGCTGTATAATGTTCCATAATAACCTTGCCTGGGAACAATATTATTACGATTGCAGCTGTAATTAGAACGAGTGACGGAGCCAAATGATTTGCTCTACTTGTTTTTATATTGGTAGCATAATTCATTATATAAATAGCTAAGATAATTACTGTTCCTGCTGGGAATATACTTACGTATCTATCAAAACAAGATAAAACTAATGCTTCACTTTCTCTGAAGGTAAATAAGTAAGCAACTAATGTAGCGATAATATAGATAGCTCCCCATAAATGATTAATAAAATTTGATCGGTCAAATCTTTTTCTTTCTTCTTTTTCTTGAATTACTAAACGAATAAGCTGGGATAAGATTAATAATCCCATTGTAATTCCAACAAAAGTGAACTTTTGTCCATATAACTTCATATTAAATAATTCCGTTGCATAACTCTTCATTGTTTCATTTTGATACTCTAACCCACTACCCGTAAAAGCTTTAAATAATCCAATTAGGCTTACATCTGTAGCCGAGAAAATCACCCCAGTATCCACAATATAAGTATGAATTCCCCATGCAGCTTGTGTAGCAATAGGAACTAATATTATTATTAAAGCCATTAAGTATATGGCATTTTTTTCTTTTTTGATCTTTTTCATTAACTTATCATCTTCAAGCGAAAGTTCGGCTTCACGATGTTTATTTTTTAATATATTCTTTTTATAACTTACATAATCAAGTGCTACAAATAATGCTACAAATACTGCTGCAAGAACCCCCGTAGTTTTTAGTAATGTAAGTACAATAAGTCCTAACATAATTCTTACTAATTTAAATTTATTATAATCTTTTTCCAAAAGTGCTACTAACATGATATAAGCAAATGTTATGCAAATCATCGGATCAATTAGTACCGCTGTATATGTTTGTGGAAAAAACAGTAGTGGAAGTAGTGGGACAATTGTTGCATAAACAAGTGCATATTTCCACTTTTTCCATGTCATGTTCTTCATTCCAACTAGAAGCATACTAAGTATCATAAAGGTGAATGCCCCTATCATCCCAGGCTCAGTAAACCCAGCAAGTTTTGTCCAAAAATAACCAAATACTGCTGTAGCAGGTGGATAGTCTTTGTATACAGTAGGAACGATATCAAAGCTTCCTAGTTTATCAAATTGAGTCATTGCTTTAACAGTTAACCCCCAATGAGTATACTCATCCCAGGCCACTATTTTTCTTGTCGTTTGTGTTGCGAATATAAGGATAACCCAAAGTATTATTACAACAAATGCAGGGGTAAACATGTTCCTAATAAATACCTTCGGTCTCTTAATAGCAAAGAAAACAGATGCGATCGCTGCTATAATCAATATGCCAACGACTAAATATAGAGTAGGTAATAGTAAATCAAACATTCCACCTATAGTTAAAAGTATTGTAACACCAAACACCGTTGGTGCTAACACTTGCTCAAAACGTTTATTTTTTGATGCCGCAAAAAATGCAGGGACTGAAAATAATAAAATTAAAACTAATATTGTTTTCATAATAGATAGACTCCTTTCCGCTTAATTTTCCGAAACCTTACTCCAAATAAATTACAAAACTTGTTTCATTGTTAGTTGTATTCTTTTCTTTAACAAGTCAATGCTCATAACTCTAACGTCAACAATATCGCCTACACTTACGACTTCAAGTGGATGCTTAATAAATTTATCTGTCATTTGTGAGATATGCACTAATCCATCTTGATGAACGCCGATATCCACGAAAGCTCCAAAATCGATTACATTTCTAACCGTTCCTTTCAGAATCATTCCTTCTGTCAAATCCTTCATATCAAGTACATCTGTTCTAAGAATAGGTTTTGGCATCTCTTCTCGAGGATCTCTTCCCGGTTTCTCAAGCTCTTTTACAATATCCGTTAATGTGATATCCCCCACGCCTAATTCCTTTGCGAGTTGTTTATAATCTGATAGTTTCTTTGCAAGATCATTTATTGCCTTTGCTTTAATATCATCTTTTGTATAACCTAATCGTTCAATCAGTTTCTCAGTTGCTTCATAAGATTCAGGATGAACACTTGTATTATCTAAAGGATTACTTCCATCAATTATTCTTAAAAATCCTGCACATTGTTCATAAGCTTTCGGTCCCAACTTGGCAACTTTCAATAGTTCTTTACGATTTTTGAATTTGCCATTTTCTTCTCTATAAATAACAATATTCTTTGCAATCGCTTTACTAATACCAGAAATATATTCAAGGAGTGATGCTGATGCAGTGTTTAGATCTACCCCAACCTTATTCACGCAGTTTTCAACTACCCCAGATAAAGCTTCTGATAAATGTTTTTGATTCATATCATGTTGATATTGACCAACTCCTATTGCTTTTGGATCAATCTTAACCAACTCTGCTAGTGGATCTTGTAATCTTCTAGCAATTGAAGCTGCACTTCTTTGACCCACATCAAAATTAGGAAATTCTTCTGTTGCTAATTTACTTGCAGAGTATACAGATGCCCCTGCTTCATTTACTATAATATATTGAACTTTTTCCGTAATTTCTTTCAAAAGTTCTACAATAATAATTTCAGATTCTCTTGATGCTGTTCCATTCCCTACAGAAATTAATTCGATATTATACTTCTTTATCAGTTTTTTTAGTTCTTCTTTTGATTCTTTAATCTTTTGTTGTGGAACAGTAGGATAAATAACCTTTGTTTCAAGAACCTTTCCAGTTCCATCCACAACAGCAAGTTTACATCCTGTTCTAAAAGCAGGATCCCAGCCAAGAACAACCTTATCTACAATTGGAGGTTGCATAAGTAATTGTTCTAGATTCTTACCAAAAATCTTAACTGCACCATCTTCCGCTCTCTCGCTTAATTCATTTCTAATTTCACGTTCTATTGCTGGAGCGATAAGTCTTTTATAACTATCCTCTATTGTTGTCTTCAATATTTGATTTGTAAATTGGTTGTTTTTAGTTACTACTTGTCTTTCAAGATACTTAATGATATCTTCTTCAGGAACTTCTAGTTTGACAGTAAGGACCTTTTCTTTTTCTCCACGATTAACAGCAAGGATTCTATGCCCCGCCATCTTTGAAATCGCTTCTTCATAATCGTAATACATTTCAAAAACGGATTCCATTTCAGAATCTTTCGCCTTTGATGTCAATTTTCCTGCTTTAGTTGTAAATGCTCTTATATACATTCTATAATTTGCTTCGTCAGATATTTTTTCTGCTATAATATCTAATGCGCCTTGAATTGCTTCTTCTACTGAATTTACTTCTTTTTCTACTGACAAATATTCAACTGCATATTCTTCAACTGGTTTATCCAAATTTTGATCAAAGATTAAATCCGCTAAAGGTTGCAATCCCTTTTCAACTGCAATCGTTGCTCTTGTTCTTCTCTTTGGTCGGTATGGTCTATATAAATCCTCTACAACAACTAATGTTTGTGCTGCTATAATTTGATTTCTTAATTCCTCAGTTAACTTTCCTTGTTCTTCTATGCTTGCAAGCACTTGTTGCTTTTTTTCATCAAGATTTCTAAGGTAAGTGAGCCTATCATTTAAATCTCTTAGCACTTCATCATTTAATGAGCCTGTAATTTCTTTTCTATATCTTGCAATGAAAGGAATCGTATTTCCTTCATCAATAAGTTTTACAGTCGCTTCAATTTGCCACATCTCCACTTTGAACTCATCTTGTAGCATTTTTAATATTTCCATCATTTGTTCTCCTTAGTTTCAATTATGGTTTTTTGTCAAAAATTATTAACATTCAAACCATTTATTAGACGATTTTAATTCAATATTGTTCCATTTATTAATATTGCAATTAAACACATAAAGTTATTATAGTTTATATGATGAATTAATACAAATAATTTTTCTCAACAGGTCCTAATATGCTTTCAACTAAACATGTCGTATTCTTAACCATTTCGTTTATTATATCCATTATTTCATTATGCTCAGTTTTCCCACCTAAAAGCTTATGTAGATTTTCTTCGAATCTTTCCGGAAGCTTTGCACATTTTTTCTTACACAATTCAATTAGTCTTTTTTCACCCGGATGTTGTTCTCTATTTAATGCCCATATGATATCAAAATAACTAGCCAAAAATTCAGTAATTCTATGATTGATACTTACGATGTCGTTACGCTTACATGCTTTTTCTATTTGATGCGAATATGATGGTATGTTTCCATCTAAAAGTCGTAAATTTGTCATTACTATATTCATACTTAATCGAATTGGATAAGGAACTTTATATTTATTTATTATTCTTTCAAGTTCTCCATTTTTATCAAATAAAATCTTAGAATTTAATATATTATACCAGATACACGTTGAATATCCTGTCCTTCCATTAAAACCGAATACTTGACCTTCTAGTTCTTTATCTGTATTTGTAAGATTACGATAAATTATCTCTAACACAGTGCCACATTTAAGATTACAATCATCCTCTAACTCCCAAAAAGCATTCCCTAATTCCATATGTCCACAGTATTTTTCTAAAATTAATCTTCTTACACTAATATCAATATCTTCTGTGGTATAGATGTATACATCATAATCTGAATCAGCCATTGCTGTGTTAGATCCCCTTGAGCCACCTAACGTAATCCCTTCAACTTCTGGCAACTTCGAAAATTCTTCAATGATTCCTTGAATAAGCTCCATAAATATTACCCTCCCATTTAATTCTATTGACAATAAATTTTATTTATTAGTAATAAAATACCACCTAGATTATACCATATGTTATTGATAAAATTTAACAATATTTTTCTGTTTTTAAGCAAATAATATCGAAAACTTGTTATATTATTTTATTGACATACAATATTATATGGCATATAATATAACCATACAAAAAGTAATCTTTGAATTATTAATTCAAATAACATTGATTTAAATTATTAGGAGGAATAAACAATGACTAGAAGCGAATTTATTAATGACTTAAGATCAAAAATTTGGAATTTACCAGTAGATGAAGTTTCTGCAGCAGTAAGATATTATGACAATTTTATTGTAGGAGCTGGTGTGGAAAATGAACAAGCAATTATTGCAAAGTTAGGATCTCCACAAAGAGTAGCGGATAGTGTAATTCGTGAGTTTAATTCAAGTTCATCATCACATGATTACAGTAATACTAATCCCGCTAAAGACTACACTTTTGATAACAATACACAAAATAGTGCAAACCAAAATGGTGGGTATAATAATACAAACCAAAGTGGTGGATATTATAATGCTAACCAAAATGGCAGCTATAATAACTCAAACCAAAATGGTGGATATAATTATTCAAACCAAAATCAATATCGTAATAATGGCTACCAAACAAAAAGATTATTCAAATCAGAAAATGATAAGATGATATGTGGAGTTTGTGGTGGTCTTGCAGAATACTTTAACATAGACCCTAGTCTAGTTCGTATAATAGCTGTTGTAACTGCATTTGCAGGTGCTGGTTTATTAGCATACTTAGTTGGTGCAATTATATTACCTGAAAAGAGTAGACTATAGTATTTAATTAGAATATAAACTCAAAAAGGGATGTCAATATACTATGACATCCCTTTTATTTATTCATATCTATAATTTATTACTTTCTAGCTAATTTGAAAGCCTCATGAACTGCTTGTGTAGCTTCATTTACATCTTTTTCATCAATTAAAACTGTTATCTTAATCTCTGATGTAGATATCATCTTAATATTGATTCCTGCGTCGTATAAAGCTTCAAACATAGTTGCTGCAACACCAGCATTTGTTTGCATTCCTGCACCTACTACTGATACTTTTGCAACATTATCTTCTACTGTAACTTTTTCTCCAGATAATCTAGCAAGGTTTGCTTCGATAATTTGTTTTGCTTCAGCAGCAAAATCACTAGCAACTGTAAATGAAATATCTTTTGTTCCATCTCTTCCAATCGATTGTAGAATAATATCTACATTTATATTATTCTTAGCAAGCAATGAGAATAATTTAAAAGCTATTCCAGGCTCATCCTTAACACCCATTACTGCTATACGAGTAGTATTTTTATCTGCGGCAACACCGCTTACTAACATTTTTTCCACTTTTGTTTCCTCCTTAACAATTGTACCATCTGCAACAACTAAACTTGAAAGCACTACTAACTGTACATTATATTTTTTTGCTAATTCTACTGAACGATTGTGAAGAACTTTTGCCCCAAGTGTTGCTAGTTCAAGCATTTCATCGTATGATATTTCTTCTAGTTTTCTAGCATTTGGAACAACTCTAGGATCAGCTGTATATACACCTTCAACATCTGTATATATTTCACACGCATCTGCATGTAATGCTGCTGCTAAAGCAACTGCTGTTGTGTCTGAGCCACCTCTTCCAAGTGTAGTATAATCATCAAATTTATTTACACCTTGGAAACCTGTTATAATTACTATTTTTTTGTTTTCTAACTCAGTAGTAATTCTTTCAGTATCAATACGTTTTATTCTGGCATTGCTATAAACTGATGTTGTATGCATTGCTACTTGGAACGCGTTTAATGATACTGCTGGTACCCCAAGCTTTTCTAATGCCATTGCCATTAAAGCAACAGAAATTTGTTCTCCAGTTGTAAGAAGCATATCCATTTCTCGCCTTGAAGGATTCGGATTAATTTCTTTTGCTTTTGCAATTAACTGGTCAGTTGTTTTGCCCTGGGCGGAGAGTACAACTACTACATCGTTGCCTTTTTTATAATCTTCTAATATTCTATTTGCAACGTTATAAACTCTTTCTTTATCAGCTACTGAGCTGCCGCCGAATTTTTTAACTATTAACAATGTTTTTTCCTCCTATACTGCTTGTTTATTAGTAATTTCTAGATAAGCATTATTTATTTATTCAATAAGTAATCTATAATTTTGAATCCATCACTAATTTCAATTCCAGTTTGTACTGCTGCTTTTTCATTATATAAGTAATTACAATTTTTATCAATAGTGCTATCATACAATAAAAATGGTACTGGGTCACTTGTATGTGTTCTTAGTACTATCGGTGTTGGATGATCTGGTAATATTAACATTCTAAAATCAATTCCTTCGTTATGAAGATCCTCATATATTAGCTTAATTACTCGTTCATCCAAGAATTCTATTGCCTTAATTTTATTTTCAAGGTTTCCTTGATGACCCATTTCATCAGGTGCCTCTACATGAACATATACAAAATCACTATCTGATTTTAAAGCTTCTATTGCAGCATTCGCTTTACCTTCGTAGTTCGTGTGAAGTGTTGCATTCGCACCTTCTACATTTATATTTTTCATGCTAGAGCTTACGGCAATCCCCTTAAGTAAATCAACAGCAGATATCATCGCACCTTTAACATGATTTTTTTCTTCAAATGAAGATAAATTAGGTCTCGTTCCAGCTCCCCAAAACCATATTGAATTGGCTGGATTTAAACCTTTTCTTCTTCTATCCATATTGATTGGATGATTGTTCAAAATTTCATAACTCTTTCTCATCATATTTCTTAGATCTTGGTTTTCAGGCAAATACTCTCCTATTTTCTTACCAAGTATATCATGAGGTGCAGTTAAAATTACATCTTTTGAACCTTTATCCCAAATGGTTAGATGTCTATAGCTTGTTCCCAAGTAAAATTTATATTCGCTATTTTCTAATTCTTCTCTAACTACTTCTAATAAAATAGCAGCATCTTCTGTCGTAATTTCACTTGAACTATGATCAACTATCGTTTTATTATCATATTCAAAGTCATCGGATACTGTTACTATATTACATCTAAGTGCAATATCAGAATCCTTCATTTCAACGCCGATACTCATAGCTTCAAGCGGTGATCGACCCGTATAGTATATTCTCGGATTATATCCTAACACTGAAAGATTAGCGGTATCACTACCTGGCGTCATTCCTTCAGGAATTGTATGAACTATTCCAATTTCACTCACTTTAGCCAACATATCCATGGTTGGTGTATTTGCATATTCTAACGGTGTCTTACCACCAATCTGTTCCAATGGTCTGTCTGCCATACCATCTCCTAGAACTATTACATACTTCATTATGTCACCTTACCCTTTTTGTTCTATGCATTATAGCGTAGTTCTAATTTTACTAACTACATTAATAATATTAGATAATTTTTCTCTATGTTCTTTTTCAGTAAATTCTTCTGTTATAAATGCAAATTCATTTACTAATGAAGGAATCAAAACATATTTCACGTTACCATATAGGTTATCGATCTTCTCTCTATTCTCATTTATATCCCCTATAACACGTACAAAGAATTTAACTGGTACTAGATCAATATCTAATAATTCAAGTTTTTGTTCATCCCAATACATCGGTATATTAATATGAGGATGTTTGGCCGCATCTACTATATCCCCAACTACTGCACTAGCAGTTGGAAGTTTTCCAGCACCCTGTCCTTGAAATTTAAGACTTCCAACCATATTTCCCTTAACGTGAACAGCATTATATACATCATATACGTCTGCTAGAGGATGATCTGAATCTAATAACATTGGACTTACTCTTGCATATGTTCCTGCTTCAACCGTTTTGCAAGTAGCAACTAATCGGATACTTGCATCAAGGTATTTTGCATATTTAACATCTATATCTGTTATCTTAGTTATTCCTTCTGTATATATCTTATCATAGTCTACTTGTAAACCATGTGCTAAAGATGAAAGAATCGCAATTTTTCTGCCTGCATCATGACCTTCAACATCTGCTTCCGGATTTCTCTCTGCATATCCTCTTTCTTGAGCTTCCTTTAGTACAGCATCGAATGGTAAGCCTTCCATTTGCATCTTAGTGAGTATAAAGTTCGTTGTTCCATTTAATATACCACTAATCTCTGTTATTACGTCAGCTGTAAGTGATCTATTTAATGGTCTAATTATTGGTATTCCACCGCCTACACTTGCTTCAAATAAGAAATTCAAACTACTTTCTTTTGCTAGTTTTAATAGTTCAGCTCCGTGTTTAGCAACCAATTCTTTATTTGATGTTACTACGCTTTTTCCACTTTCCAATGCTTTTCTCGCAAATTCATAAGCAGGATTTATTCCTCCCATTGCCTCAACTACTATTTTAATTTGTGGATCTTGTAGGATTATATTATAATCATGAACTATTTTTTCTTGGATTCTGTCATTTGGGAAATCACGTAAATCTAAAACATACTTAACATTTATTTCATACCCTGCATGATGTGCTATTATCTTTTTATTAACTTCTAAAACTTCTACGACACCTGCACCAATTGTACCATATCCTAATACTGCTATATTTATCATATTGTCATTCTCCAATCCATTATTATACCGCTCATTACGAATGTTGATTTGTTATTGCAATCAAGCTTTACCCGTACTTTCTGCCAATATCTTTACGTAATAAATCCCGCTCTCTTGTTGTAATTCGTCAATCATCTTATCTATGTCACCCGTCGTAGCCAATACCTCAATACTTAGTGATAAAGTGGCAATACTATTAACTGGGATGCTTTGATGTATCGTTAATATATTTGCATTATAAACTGCAATATGTGTAAGTACTTTTGACAATATCCCTGGTTCATCGTCTATTTTCAAACTAAGATTAATGTTTTTTCCTCTTGAATTCTCATAAAAAGGAAATATATCATCTTTATACTTATAAAAAGAACTTCTACTAATGCCAACCGTGTCTGTGGCTTCTTGTATCGTTAACACTTTCTTCGTTTCCATTAACCTTTTTGCTTCTACTACTCTTAGCAAAACCTCAGGAACTGCTTTTTTCTTTAACACATAGTAGTTTACTTTTTCCGACATGTATTCACCTTCTCTGTTCGTTCTACAAAAACATTTGTATCTGTAAGAACGATATTATCATGTATTAATATTAAAATCAAGTCATATTTATTCTTTTTTTATATAATTCCAAAATAAGTATTCATATGCAATACATAGTCTTTATAGGGCGCACATGTATTTTAATTTTTATATATTATACTGCTATATATTATATGCCAGAATACAAAAATCGCCTTATTATGCATAAGGCGATTTGTTTTTATTGAGCTACATTTTGTAAACTTGCTTGTTCTTCTTCGGTTAGTATCATATCAACATCAAGAAGTACAATCAGTCTAGAATCAAATTTTGCAACACTCTTTATATATTTTCTTAAACCATTACCAGTAATCATTTTTGGAGCAGCTTCAACATTTTCTTCATCAATAACTTTAATCTCTACTACTGCATCTACTATAAATCCTACTTTTACATCCATAGTTTTTGTAATAATAATCATTGTGTCATCATCGATCTCTTTGTTAACCATTCCAAATTTCTTTCTCAAGCTATAAACTGGAATTACTTCACCTCTTAGATTAATAATACCTTCTATATAGTCTGGTGTATTCGGAACCTTTACTGGTTCTTGATATTTTTCAATTATGTTTACTCTCATAATTTCCAAACCATATTCTTCGTGTTCAATTTTAAAAATAACTTGTTGCGTAGTTGCCATATACTATCACTCCTTAGTATGATTTATACTTTTCCACTTTAAGTAGGCATTAATAAATTGATCTATAGCACCATCCATAACAGCATTGACATTTCCAGTTTCTTCGCTGGTCCTATGATCTTTTACCATGCTATATGGCTGCATTACATATGACCTTATTTGGCTTCCCCAACTGTTGTCTTTGACTTCGCCTCTTATGTTATCAACCTTACCCATTTGCTCTTGCTGTTTTACCTCAAATAGTTTGGCTTTTAACATTTTCATTGCTCTGTCTCTATTTTTATGCTGTGAACGTTCATTCTGACACTGTACCACAATTCCTGTAGGAATATGTGTAATTCTAATTGCTGAATCAGTAGTATTAACATGCTGACCTCCAGCACCACTCGATCGATACGTATCAACTTTTAAGTCTTCCTCATTAATCTCAACGAACACATCATCATTTAATTCTGGCATTACATCACACGCTGCGAATGTTGTGTGTCTTCTACCCGACGAATCAAACGGTGAGATTCTTACGAGTCTATGGACTCCCTTTTCTGATGATAAATAACCAAAGGCATTTTCACCATTCACCTGTAAAGTAATTGATTTTAAACCAACTTCTTCTCCATCAAGGAAATCTAGTACTTCTATCGAAAAACCTCTTTGATCTGCCCATTTTGAATACATTCTATATAGCATATTAACCCAATCACAGGCTTCCGTACCACCCGCCCCTGAATGTAATGTTAATATTGCATTATTTTTATCATATGGTCCTGATAACAATGTCATAATTCTAAGTCCATCAAAACATCGAATAAACTCATTTAAAGATTGTTTGCATTCTTCTACAAGTGATGTATTATTTTCTTCATATCCCATTTGTATAAGCGTCTCAACATCCTCAAACAAGGACATAATCTTCTCGTACTCTTCTACAGGTGCTTTTGTAGCTTTTAAAGCTTTCATTACTTTTTGAGAATTTTCTAAGTCATCCCAAAAACGATCTGATTGCATTTCTTTTTCAAATTCATCAATTTTCTTTAACTTGTAATCCAAGTCAAAGTGATTCACCCATTTCATGCAATGGCTGTCTGTATTCATTTAAGATTGTCTTAAATTGATCAAATTCGACCATTTTTGCACCTACCTTTATATTATCATATTCTTGAATTATTTACCACAACAATGTTTATATTTTAGACCACTTCCACAAGTACAAGGATCATTTCTACCTACTTTAGATTCCTTGCGTTTAAAAGGTTCTTTCGCTGAGGCTTCCGCTGATTTATTCGTACCAGTTACCTTTGCTACTTCTTCTCTTTCAACCTTTTGTTCAACTCTTATATGGAATAAGTTTCGTGTTGTATCTTGTTCTATTCCTGCACTCATCTCATCAAACATATCATATCCTGCAAACTTATACTCAATCAATGGATCTTTTTGTGCATATGCTTGAAGACCTATTCCTTGTCTCATTTGATCCATATCATCAATATGATCCATCCATCTTCTGTCAATAATTCTAAGTAAGATAACACGCTCTATTTCTCTTGCTTGTTCCTCTGTCTCGAATTGTTTTTCCTTTATTTCATAAGCACTAATTGCTTCTTGTATAACCCTGTTCTTAAATATTTCCTTCTTACCTTTATCCAGTTCTTCTTCTGTTAAATAAGTCGATGGAAGACCAGTAAGAGCATTATATTTTTCATTAAAAGTCGTTAAATCCCAATCTTCCGGAGAGTCATCTTCATTGATTGCTTCATCAACATATTTGCCTATAACATTAGCTACCATTGCTAATATTACATCTCTCATGCTTTCTCCATTAAGAACCTTTAATCTCTCTTCATATATAATTTCTCTTTGTTCATTCATAACCTTGTCATATTCAAGTAGGTTCTTTCTAATTCCAAAGTTATTATTTTCAATTCTCTTCTGTGCTCTTTCGATACCATTACTTAACATCTTATGTTCGATTTCTTCATTTTCCTTAACGCCCATTGTCTTAAACATTGACATTAGTCTTTCAGAACCGAACAATCTCATTAAATCATCTTCAAGAGAAATATAAAATCTTGAACTTCCCTTATCTCCTTGACGTCCTGCACGACCTCTTAACTGGTTATCAATACGTCGTGATTCATGTCTTTCGGTACCTATAATTTTTAAACCGCCTACTTCAGTAACTCCCTCACCAAGCTTAATATCGGTACCACGGCCTGCCATATTAGTTGCAATTGTAACTGCTCCTAATTGCCCAGCCATTGATACTATCTCTGCTTCCATCTCATGATACTTAGCATTCAAAACTTTATGTGGTACATTCTTTTTCTTTAAATGTTCACTAATTTCTTCTGATGCTTCAATTGTTATTGTACCAACTAAAACTGGTTGGCCTGTTTTATGAGTCTCAACTATTTGATTAATAATTGCGTCCAATTTACCTTTTTTAGTTGTATAAACTGCATCGTTAAAGTCAATTCTTTGTACTGGTTTATTTGTAGGAACTACTACAACGTCTAATTCATAAATTCCTCTAAATTCTTGTTCTTCTGTTTGTGCAGTACCTGTCATACCAGACTTTTTCTTGTATTTATTAAAGAAATTTTGGAATGTAATCGTTGCTAAAGTTTTACTTTCTCTTTGTACCTTTACACTCTCTTTTGCTTCTATTGCTTGATGTAAACCATCTGAGTAACGTCTTCCATTCATGATACGACCTGTGAATTCATCAACTATTAGAATTTGGTCATCTTTAACAACGTAATCTTGGTCTTTAAACATTAAGTAATGTGCTCTTAAAGCTATATTAACATGATGTTGTATTTCCATATTCTGAGGGTCTGCAAGGTTTTCCAATCGAAAGAATTCTTCAACCTTTTTAACACCTTCTTCTGTTAGATTAACAGATTTTGTTTTTTCATCAACAATAAAGTCTCCTTCTTCTTTCACTTCTTCATTCATAAGTACAGAGAGCTTTGTCATTTCTCCAATTTCTTTACCTTTAACTAATCTTCTAGCTAAAAAGTCAGCCATTGTATATAATTCTGTAGATTTTCCACTTTGTCCTGAAATAATAAGTGGGGTTCTAGCTTCATCAACTAATACAGAATCGACTTCGTCGATTATTGCATAATTCAATTCTTTTTGAACTCTTTTTTCCTTGTAAATAACCATGTTATCTCTTAGATAATCAAAGCCAAGTTCATTGTTCGTTGCATAAGTTATATCACAATTATATGCAGCTCTTCGTTCTTCTGTATTCATATCATTAAGAACAACACCAACTGTTAAGCCCAAAAATCTATGAATTTGTCCCATCCACTCAGAGTCACGTCCAGCTAGGTAATCATTTACCGTTACAATGTGAACTCCATTTCCTGTAAGTGCATTAAGATATGCAGGCAAAGTAGAAACGAGTGTCTTTCCTTCACCAGTTCTCATTTCTGCAATTCTTCCTTGGTGTAGAATTACACCACCCATAAGTTGAACTCTAAAATGTCTTTGACCTAATGTACGTATCGCTGCTTCTCTTACAACTGCATATGCTTCTGGTAGTATTTCGTCTAATGTTTCCCCTTTTTGAAGTCTTATCTTAAATTCTTCTGTCTTCGCTTTTAGTTGATCATCACTTAGTGCTTTAATAGAAGGTTCTAAAGCTTCTATTTTATCTACTATAGGAACTATCCTCTTTAATTCGCGTGCACTATGACTTCCAAATATCTTTTCTATAACGCCCATTTTATTCACTCCTATGCTTATTTTCAACGACATTATCGTTCTCTAATCATAAATTGTTTAAAATCTTTTCAATACATTGTATCATTTTAATATTAATTCGGCAAGTAAAAGCTAAAAACCAAAGTCTTCATGTTTTACCTATTTCAGGGCAATAAAAATCCCCTGTCATTTGGCAGGGGATTAAATAAATTATATATTCATCTTAACATTCTGGTTCTATTAAACCATATGTTCCTTCTTTTCTTTTATATACTACATTTACTTCATCTGTCTCTGTATTTCTAAATACAAAGAATGAGTGTCCGATTAATTCCATTTGCAAACAAGCTTCTTCCGCATCCATAGGTTTAATTGCAAACTTTTTCGATTTTACTAATTTGATGTTATCTTCTTCTTCAATGTTTGAATTAACATAATCTTTCGCGAAGGATTCTTGTCTTTTATTTCTATCTACTATTTTATTTTTATATTTAACTAACTGACGTTCTATTGAATCATAAGCATCATCTATTGAACGATACATATCTGTTGTTGTTTGTTCTGATCTAAATATTGTTTTATTTGCGAATATTGTAACTTCTATTTTTTGTCTTTCTTTTTCAACGCTGAATGTTATTTGTATTTCAGTTTCTGGAGTAAAAAACTTGTCTAGCTTATCTAATCTTTCTGTAACAGCTGTCTTGAGTCCTTCAGTGATTGTAATATTTTTGCCTGATATCTTATAACGCATAATACCAACTCCCAACTATGTTATTTGTAATAAAATTGTTTGATAGCCTTTGTAATTTTAATAGTATAGGCTAAATAGAGATTTCTATTACATATATATATTATACCACATACATATTTTTTTTCCTCTATTTTTTTCTATTTTTCTATTACTTTTTATCGATATTCTTCTTTTTTTTAGATTTTGTACAAAACGGATGTTCGTACTTGACAAACTTTAATAACATAAGAAAAAAAGTTATCCTTGTGGATAATGTGTATAACTTTGTTGATAACTGCTTTTTCAACTTTTCTTGAGATATTCATGTGTGGATAGTTATTAACACAATTCGACATAATTCTTTTTTTATTTCATAGTGTTCATGTAATATATTGTCGTTTTTGTGCATATTGTATATTTATCGTGTCGAACCTTGTATAAACCGTTCATTTTCTGTACACTTCGACCTATAATTACACTTTTCCACACATTGCAGTTTTTATGCACTTTAGCATAAAAAACGAGATATAATATCCTTATATCTCGTTTTATGCATATGACTTTATTCGATTGTTATATTCAGATAGGATTAATACTTTTCTCTTTCTGAATAAGTTGTATGAAGTTGTTCATGTGCCTTATGGCTGTTTGGTTTTTCATAGTATTCTTTGTAAAGCGTATCTATAAATGGATTTTTATGAGATTGTCTGTCTGCACTTGTATCATCAATATTATAAATAGCAGCTGTTCTAGCTTTAATAATATCAATATTTCCATGATGTAGTGGTTGGCCACCTCCACCAACGCAGCCACCAGGACATGCCATTATTTCAACGACATGTAAATCTCTAGGGTTTCCACTTTGAATTTCTTCAACAATTTGTCTTGCATTTGATAAGCCATGTACAATCGCTGTATTAATAGCAATACCACCAATTGTTAAAGAAGCAAGTTTCACTCCGTCCAATCCTCTAACTGTTTCAAATTCTAACTTTTCAAGAGGTTTTGCTTCGAGTTCTTCATATACAGTACGAAGGGCAGCTTCTAAAACCCCACCTGTTACTCCAAAGATAACTCCCGCACTTGTTCCAAATCCTATTGGCGCGTCAAATTTTGATTCATCTAGTTCATTAAATTTAATATTTGCTATTTTGATAAGTTGTGCAAGCTCTCTAGTAGATAGAACGATATCTACATCAGGATTGCCATTCACTTTAAATTCTTCTCTATCTGCTTCATACTTCTTGGCAATACAAGGCATAATCGATACTACTACCATTTTTTCTCTAGGAATATCTAGTTTTTCTGCAAAGTAATTCTTTGCAACTGCACCAAACATTTGTTGAGGTGATCTACAGCTAGAAGGAAGATCTGACATTCCTTTAAATTGAGTTTCAAAGAAATTTACCCATCCTGGACAGCAAGATGTCATAATAGGAAGTGAAGCTTTCTCACCATTTAAGAATTTTGTTACTCTACCTATTAATTCAGTTCCCTCTTCCATAATAGTTAAGTCAGCAGAAAAATCAGTATCGAATACATAATCTGCTCCTAATTGTTTTATGGCAGAAACCATTTTACCGGTTGCTATTGTTCCTGGAGCAAGCCCAAATTCTTCACCAATTGCTACTCTTGTAGCAGGTGCTGTTTGGAATACTACCGTTTTTTCTGGGTCAGCTAATGCTCTAATAACTTTTCCTGTATCATCTTTTTCAGATAACGCTCCTACTGGGCAAACAGCGATACATTGTCCACAGTGCGTACATACAGTGTCTTCTAGGCTTTCATCAAATGCAGGTCCAACATATGCATCAAACCCTCTATTAATTCCAGATAATGCTCCAACTGATTGAACTGTATTGCACATAACTTCGCAACGTCTGCACATTATGCACTTATTCATATCTCTTACTATCGTTTTTGTAACTTTAATAGGGTATGTAGACATAGAGTTACTAGTAATAGATATGTTATTCACACCTACTTTTCTAGCTACATCTTGTAATTCACATTTCCCTGATTTATTACAAGTAAGACATTCATTTGGATGGTCTGTAATAAGTAATTCAACATTCGTTTTTCTTGCTTCAAGTACTCTCATTGTACTAGTTTTTACTACCATTCCTTCTGTAACTGGTGTTGCACAAGCTGGAGCTAAATTTCTTCTACCTTCAACCTCTACTACACATACACGGCAAGATGCTGATTGATTTTTCATCTTGGTATCGTGCAAATTTAAATAGCAAAGTGTAGGGATATCAACGCCTACTTGTTTTGCCGCATCAAGAATCATGCTACCTTGTAATACTTCAACTTTTTTACCATCTATCGTTAAGTTAATATTTGACATATTGATTCCCTCCCTTACCTTTTAATAATTGCTTTGAACTTACATTTATCGATACATGCGCCGCATTTAATACATTTTAATTTGTCAATTACATGTGCTTCTTTAACACTTCCTGAAATAGCATTAACAGGACATTGTCTTGCACATAATGTACATCCCTTACAATTATCTGGAATAATAACATATTCTAATAACTTCTGACATTGAGCGGATGGACATTTCTTATCTACTACATGTGCTAAATATTCATCATAGAAAGCGTCAAGTGTTGATAATACTGGATTAGGGGCAGTTTGACCTAACCCACATAAAGCAGTGTCTTTAATAACTCCACTTAATCTTTTTAGTTCGTCCAAATGTTCCATCGTTCCTTTTCCATCACATATCATTGAAAGAATTTCACGAAGTCTTGTTGTTCCGATACGGCAAGGAGTGCATTTACCGCAAGATTCTTCTTGCGTAAATTCAAGATAGAATTTTGCAACGGCTGGCATACAGTTATCCTCATCCATTACAATCATACCGCCTGATCCCATCATAGAACCTTTCGCTATAAGATTGTCAAAGTCGATTGGAGTATCCAAGTCTTTTTCTGTTAAGCATCCGCCTGATGGTCCACCAGTCTGCACTGCTTTAAATTTCTTTCCGTTCTTAATACCACCACCGATATCAAATATAACTTCTCTTAACGTTGTACCCATTGGAACTTCAACAAGTCCAACATTATTAACTTTACCAGCTAGTGCGAATACTTTTGTACCTGCTGATCTTTCCGTACCAATAGCTTTATACCATTTAGCACCGTTAAGTATGATTACAGGAATGTTTGCAAATGTTTCAACATTATTAACATTGGTAGGTTTTCCCCAGAATCCTTTTTCTGCTGGGAATGGTGGTTTCATTGTTGGTTCGCCACGTTCACCTTCCATTGAATGAATAAGTGCTGTTTCTTCACCGCATACAAATGCGCCTGCTCCAAAAGTAATTTCAATATCAAATGCAAAATTAGTTCCTAGTATATTGTCACCTAATAGTCCAATTTCTCTAGCATCTAATATTGCTTTTTCTAATCTTTTTATTGCCAAAGGATATTCCGCACGAATATATACTCTACCCATTGATGCACCAATTGCATAACCACAGATAGCCATTGCTTCAACTATACTATGTGGATCTCCTTCTAATATAGAACGGTCCATGAATGCGCCTGGATCTCCTTCATCGGCATTACATACTACGTATTTCTGATCTGCATTGTTCTTGCTTGCGATTTCCCACTTCAAGCCTGTTGGGAACCCCCCGCCGCCACGTCCACGTAGCCCGGATTCTTTCATCAAGTTAATTACTTGTTGTGAATCCATTGAAGTTATACAAGTTGCTAATGCTTTATACCCTTCTCTAGCGATATATTCATTCACATTATTTGGATCAATAACTCCACAATTTCTTAATGCGATACGCATCTGCTTTTTATAAAAATCCATATGTTTTGAATCTGAAATTGATTCATTTGTTTCAGTATTTTTATAAAGTAATCTATCTACTTTATTTCCACCAACGATATGTGTGTTTACAATTTCATCCGTATCTTCTGGTGTAACCATTACATAAAATGTATTATCAGGAAGTACCTTTACTATTGGTCCCTTCTCACAAAAACCAAAGCATCCTGTTTTAAGTACTTTAACTTCTTCTTGTATCCCTAACTCAGAGATTTTATTTCTAAAATTCTCTACTATCTTATCTGATTCAGAAGACTTACAACCAGTTCCTCCGCAAATAAGAATATTAATCTTTTCCTTTGATCCATTTGCTATAGCTTTTATATCCGCTTTTGTTTTATCATCACTTTTTTCGCCTTGTTCTCTAATGCTTAACAATGATTTAACATTATTACTAAGTTCATTTAACTGTTCGATTGTTTGAATCTTTGACATGGTTTCTCCTCCCGCAGTATTATTTATATTCTGCTAAAATCCCTGCTACCATTTCTTTGGTAACACGGCCATATACTTTTTCTCCAACTGTTACAACAGGCGCTAACCCACAAGCCCCTATGCATCTTAGTGAGCACAATGAGAACTTGCCATCTGGTGTTGTTTCAGTGCCTTGAATATTTAATATCTTTCTAAACTCGTCCAATACAGGCTCTGCACCTCTTACATAACATGCTGTTCCTAAACAAACTGAAATATGGTTTTTACCTTTTGGACTCATTGTAAAATAAGAGTAGAAAGTAACTACGCCATAAACCTTTGCTGTTGACACACCTAATTTTCTTCCAACAAAATATTGAACTTCTTTTGGTAAGTATCCAAAGATTTCTTGGGCTTTATGTAGCACTCTTATAAGTTCACCCTTTTTTGATGGTAAAGAGTCAATAAATTGTCCTAATTCCTGAAACTTTTCTTGTGATAATTCTTCCATTTCTTAAACCTCCCTCTATAATTCTTTCCTGCATAATTTACGGATAAATTTATGTCCGCTTCGCTACTATTAATAACTGGCAAGCTGCTCTATATCTAGCTAATTCTATATGAATTTACACCCATGTAAAATAAACAGAATTTATCCCACGACAAAAATCGTGGGAAATCTTAACCTGTTAAATTGTATACATTATACCACGATAGGGAAATACTGTAAAGCTACTTTGTTAAAGTTTTAGCAAATTAATATTATAAAAAAGAAGCCTCACATCCCTTGATTACAATCAAGTTTATGAGACTTCTCAGATAATTCTTATCTATAATTATTCAAAAATGCAGTTCAATTTTAGTTAGGTTTTTTTAATAACTTGAATTTGTTTTTAACTTTTGTTCATATTGATCGACTTTATTTGCTAAAAACTGTGCAAGTCCTACAAATTCGCAACCATATAACTTTACATCATCTTCAAGTGCCTCTCGTCTTACAATCTTTAGCACTGTATAAAAGAATTCATCATCTCCAAAGTCAATTCGTGCATTAAAATAATAATCCAGTGGTATATCTTGAGTTGAAACAAATCCAATTCCAGTTTTGGATATATTTACTACCTCTATTTCTAGCTTTAACCCCACCAATTGCATGCTATCTTGTTTGTATAACTTATCTACCTCAAGCGTCAACCCAATTGGTATTCTCCTATACCTTCTTCTGTCTTGCATTTAATCACCATCCAAATGTTTTATTTTTTCTCTAATCGGATTAATTTGTTAATTAGCGATAATATTTGTTGACTGTTATATGCGTTTTGTCCTTCTATAGAGGTATTTGAATTTTTCTCGAGATCCATACCATCCTGTAGATTTCTTAAGATTTCATCAAAATTATTTCCGTCGTCAGGAAATGTAACTCCATATACAAATATATCTCTAACAGTATGTAATTTTCTCGCACATTCATCATATGCCTGCAGTACTTTTTCTTTTACAATCTCTAAATCCTTCTTTTTACAAAATGGAAAGATCATCATATACATGTTGCCTTCCCAGAACAACAGACTATCTGTGGCTTTGGATACTACTGATAATTTTTGTTCATACTCATTACTTTCTATATCTGATAGATCAAATATATCAATTAGAACAAAAGATATCGGATACCCCCCTAACCTAGACCTTCTAATTTCATCTCTAACCATTTCGTAATTTCCTGCTTGTGCTTTTAAGATTGCATTATCAACCTTCGGAGTTAAACTAACAACCTTTCTGATAACCTCCTCTTCATTTAAAGGCAAAACCAATACATCATTAATATTATATTTAGCTGCTAAGTCAAGCCATTTAACTTTGTATTCTGATAAAATCATTAAGAATCTTAATTCTTTATCACTTTTTTTAAGCTCATTTATCATGCTAAAAATCTCTGCTTCAGATGCTTCATTATATTCAAATATAACCAAATTTAACTTTGTTCCTAAAAAAATTTGCTTTAATATAGCTTCATTGCTAGTTTGAGCTTCGTAGAAAAATATGTTATTATTTATCAGCATCTTTATTACACTACATTTTAACTTAAAATTAGATATGAATAATAATATTGATTGCCTCATATAACACCCCATTTATAAATTATATAAATATTTCTCTATTGAATAAATTGCATTGGCTCCATCTGATGTAGCAGTAATTATTTGTCTAAGTTCTTTACTTCTTATATCGCCTGCCGCAAATATACCAGGTTCTTTTGTTTTACAATTCTCTCCCGCAATTACATACCCGTGAGAATCTTGCTCTACTTTACCATCAATTAGTTTACTATTTGGTATTGTCCCAACTGCGACAAAAACCCCATCAATCTCTAAATTACTCGTTTCATTATTCAATCTATTCCTTACAACTATTCCCTCAACTTTTTCTTCTCCGTAAATTTCTTCTACTACGCTATCCCAAATAATCTCAACATTATCTAGTTTATATAACGCCTCTTGTAAAATCTTTGTTGCTCTCAATTCATCTCTTCTGTGTATTAGATAAACTTTTTTACATCCTCTTGCTAAGAAGATTGCATCTTCTACTGCAACATCTCCGCCACCGATAACTGCGGTTACTTTGTTGCGGAAGAATGCCCCATCGCAAGTGGCGCAATATGAAACGCCCATTCCTTGTAGTTTATCTTCGCCTTTTGCCCCAAGTTTCTTCCATTGAGCTCCCGTTGCGATTAGTATTGTCTTTGTCTCGAATGTATCTTTTTGAGTAATTACCTTCTTAATATCTCCATCTATCTCAAGTGATTTAACCGGTTCCATTATAAATTGAGCACCTAGCTTTTCTGCATGTTCTCTAAATTTTATACTTAAATCGAATCCGTTAATTCCTGGCATTCCGGGATAATTATCCACTTCATAGGTGTTAATAACTTGCCCACCACTCATTGCTTCTTTTTCAATAATTAAACAGTTAATTCTAGCTCTTAATGCATAGATACCAGCTGCCAAACCTGCAGGACCTGAACCAATTATAATTAAATCATACATGCCTATTACCTCACTTTGTTACTACTTTATTTTTATACAGTCGTCACATATTGTAATTTTTTCATTTTTAAAAAGTCTTCCAATTGCTCTTTTAAATGAACTCTTGCTCATTGACAATTGTTCTTTTATATCCTCTGCATTACTTTTATCATGTAAATATAGAACTCCGCCGTTCCTAATTACTGCATCCAGTACTTTAACAGCGTCATCATCCATTTGAACATTCACTTGTTGTCTAACACTCAAATCAATTTTACCATCCTCTTTTACAAGAGCTACTCGCGCTTTAATAACTTGACCAATACTATATGTTTCATATACTTCTTTTGGAGGTATTAGGGCCATATATTTATCATCTACTGCTACAAAGACACCCATGCTTTCACTAATTGTATAAACTCTTCCCTCAACCCAATCACCTTGTACATACGGAGGATTTGTTTCGAGTAAATAATGAATATCCATAGTTGCACATAATCGATCCGATTTATCTACATATAATCCAAATAGATATTCTTCGCCTTCTTCAACTTTACGAATTTGTTGTTTATATGGTAAAAATAACTCTTTTTCTAATCCCCAATCAACAAAGGCTCCGATATTTGACACTGAAGTAACTTTTAATAATGCAAATTGTCCTATTGTTAATTTAGGTCTATTAATAGTCGCTATTATTCTATCTTTTGAATCTCGATAGATAAATACTTCATAGCTATCTCCTAATTTTGTTCCTTCTCTAACTTGACCTTTTGGTAATAGAACACTATGATCTTCCATTCCTGGTTTCTCATTTAAATATACACCAAATTGTGATTCTTTCGTTACTACTAATGTTTGTACTTTCCCTATTTCTATCATTGTCTACCCGTCCTTTTATGTTTTATAAAGTTGCTAATGCTTGTTTTATATCTTCTATAATATCTAGTACGTTTTCTATTCCTATAGACATCCTAATTAAGTCTGGAGTTATTCCTGCTTCAACTAATTGTTGATCACTTAATTGTCTATGTGTAGTGCTCGCTGGGTGTAAAACTGATGTTCTTGCATCTGCAACATGTACAACTATGGCGGCTAATTTAAGACTATCCATAAATTTCATTGCTGCTTGTCTTCCACCTTTAATTCCAAAGGATACAACTCCACAACTACCCTTTGGTAAATATTTTTGTGCTAATTCATAATCATCACTACTCTTAAGTCCAGGATAGTTTACCCAACTTACGCTTTCATTATTACATAAAAATTCAGCTACATTTTGAGCATTCTCACAATGTCTTTCTACTCTTAAATGAAGCGTCTCTAATCCAAGATTCAGTAAAAATGCATTTTGTGGACTTGGGCTACATCCCAAATCTCTCAATAGTTGCACTCTAGCCTTTGTAATAAATGCAGCTTTCCCAAAATTTTTAGTATAAACTACACCATGATAAGATTCATCTGGTTCTACAAATTCAGGAAACTTTCCATTCGTCCAATCGAAATTACCACTATCTACTACAACTCCACCCAATGAACAAGCATGTCCATCCATATATTTCGTTGTAGAATGAATCACAATATCAGCACCAAATTCAAATGGTCTACAATTAATTGGTGTTGGGAAAGTATTATCTATAACCAGTGGTATTCCAGCTTCATGTGCAATATTTGCGAATTTTTCTATATCGAATACACTCATTGCTGGGTTTGCAATCGTTTCACCGAAAACTAATCGAGTGTTTGGTTTTATTGCTGCTTTAATTTCTTCCGCACTTGCTTTTGGATCAACATAAGTTACTTCTATTCCAAATCTCTTAAAAGTAACACTAAATAGATTAATCGTGCCTCCATATATTGTACTTGCTGCAACAAAATGATCTCCAGCATTACATAAAGACATAATAACAATTTGAGTAGCCGCTTGTCCTGATGAAGTACATAATGCTCCAACTCCACCTTCTAATGCAGATATCTTATTCTCAACTGCTTCTACAGTAGGATTACTAATTCTTGTATACATATGTCCTGGTGCTTCTAAATCAAATAATTTTCCTAATTGCTCACTTGAATCATATTTGTATGTAGTGCTTTGATATATTGGCAAAACTCTTGGTTGCCCATTCTCAGGTTTGTAACCTTCTTGAATACATTTTGTTTCAATTCTATACTCTGACATATTATCTCTCCGTTCATCTTTTATCCATATAATGTTATCACATCTGCATTTTTTCCGCAAGTGATACATTGGGTGATACAATGGGGACGGTTCTTTTTGTATCATTGTGATACAGTGGGGACGGTTCTTTTTGTATCAAAGTGATACAAAAAGAACCGTCCCCATTGTATTACTAAAGCTATAGTCCTTTTGTTCTAAGAGCTCTCATGGAGTTCAAGATTGCAATAACAGAAACACCTACGTCTGCGAATACTGCTGCCCACATATTTGCTATTCCTATGGCCCCTAATAATAGGACAATTGCTTTCACTCCTAGTGCAAATACAATATTTTGTTTTACTATTTTTTGTGTCTTTTTTGATATATTTATTGCTGTGGCAATCTTAGAAGGTTCATCATTCATTATAACTATGTCTGCTGCTTCAATTGCAGCGTCTGATCCTAGACCACCCATTGCAATCCCTATATCTGCTCTTGTGAGTACCGGAGCATCATTAATCCCATCACCAACGAATACAAGTTGCCCTTTTGGCGATTTTCTCAATAATAGTTCTTCTATTTTATCCACTTTATCATTCGGAAGTAATTCTGTATAAACTTCATCGATGCCAAGTTGTTTTGCAACCTTTTCTCCAACTGCTTTATTGTCACCTGTTAGCATTACTGTTTTACTAATATTTCCTGCTTTAAGTCTCTTAATTGCTTCTATCGAATCTTCCTTTATTTCATCTGAAATTACAATATACCCCATATACTCGTCATCTATTGCAACATGTACTACTGTTCCTGATATTTCATCTTTGCTATAGTTTACACCTATTTTATCCATTAACTTCGTGTTTCCTGCATATACTATCTTTCCATCTACGATAGTCTTAACACCAAACCCTGGTATTTCATCAACCTCTCCAATTCTTTCACTATCAATCTCTTTGTTATATGCTTGTTTTAAAGAAAGTGAAATTGGATGATTTGAATAATTTTCTGCAAATGCAGCTATTTCAATTAGACTTTCGTTTGATAATCCCATAGCTTCGACTTTTGTAACACGAAAAGTTCCTTTTGTTAATGTGCCTGTCTTATCAAATACAACAATCTCAGTGGAAGCCAAGGCTTCTAGATAATTACTTCCCTTTATTAGAATACCATTTTTAGATGCTCCACCAATCCCGCCAAAAAATCCTAATGGTATTGATATTACCAAAGCGCATGGACATGATATTACTAGAAATATCAATGCTCGGTATCCCCAATCACTAAAAATTGCATCTTTGATTACAAGAGGAGGTATAACCGCTAGTAAAGCTGCAGTGATTACCACTACAGGTGTATAATATTTTGCGAATTTAGTTATAAAGTTTTCTGCCTTAGCCTTTTTGCTACTTGCATTCTCAACCAAATCTAATATCTTAGCAACTGTTGATTCTCCAAATTCTTTTGTTGTCCTAACTGTTAGTACTCCATTTATATTAATACAGCCACTTAATACGTCACTATCAACGAATGCTTCTCGTGGTACGGATTCTCCGGTCAATGCAGAAGTATCGATTGATGAATTCCCTTCTATAACTATTCCATCTAGAGGAATTCTTTCACCTGGCTTAATAACAATTACTTCACCAATCTCAACTTCTTCTGGATCAACCTTTATTAATTCACCTGCACGCTTTACATTCGCATAATCTGGGCGGATATCCATTAATGTAGCAATTGATTTTCTTGATCGATTCACTGCATAATTTTGAAATGCTTCCCCAATCTGATAAAACAACATTACTGCAACTCCCTCAGGATACTCTCCTACAGCAAACGCACCTATGGTTGCTATACTCATTAAGAAGTTTTCATCAAATATTTGGCCGCGAACAATATTTCTTATTGCCCCAATTAAAACGTCTCCACCTATTACTAAATATGCAATTAGAAATACTGCTAACTCCCAATTCTTTGTTAAGGGAGCAAGTAATGCAATCGCAAAAACCACTCCTCCAAATAATATTCTAATTAATGTCTTCTGGAATCTACTCATGGATGCCACTCCTAACGTTTATGTATTAAATTTTTATTTTGCAATCTGGTTCTATTTTTTTACAAACCTTTGCAGCTTGTTTTAGTATGTCTTCAAAAAGTTCATCTACTGCATCAATTGTCAATTTTTGAGCCATAAAACTAATATTTGCTGCTTTAACACCTTCGATATCATTTATTGCTTTTTCCATTTTTGCTGCACAATTGGCACAATCAAGATCAACTAATTTATAAGTTTTCTTCATATATAAAAATCCTCCTTATGTTTGCTTTCTTTAATCATATTACTCTGCGACATGTTCCATTCCTTGATCAATAATTGTTATAACATGTGAATCTGCTAATGAGTAAAAAACTGTTTTCCCATCTCTTCTATTTTTAACTAATTTAGATTGTTTGAGAACTCGTAATTGATGCGAAATAGCGGATTGAGTCATATTTAGGATCTGTGCTATATCACAAACGCACATTTCTGATTCACGTAGTACATACAATATTTTGATTCTTGTTGAGTCTCCAAAAACCTTAAAAAGTTCTGCTAAATCGTATAAAGTCTCTTCCATCGGCATTTTTGCATTTACTAACCCAACTATATCTTCGTGAATACAAATATAATCACAATTATCTACATTAGTTTTATCAATCATAGTAATCTCCTTTCATATGAACATCTATTCATACGTTCATTATATATCTTTTGTAATAAATGTCAATATGTTTTCAATAAATAAAAACAGCTATGTCACACTTGTTAAATTTCCTTACGAACAAGACAAACTTCCCTTTTTAAAATAAAAAAGTATATCCAATCTAAATGTGCTTGGATATACTTTCTTTGACTCAATATTTATTAAAACATTTTGAATTATTTAATTTAGATATACTACTCTTTTATATTCTTGAGACTCTATCACTTTTCTATATTCTCCGGATATAAGTATTTTCCCTTTTTCCATTATAATTAATTCATCAAAATCCTTTAGGTATTCTTCGGATATATTATGAGATGCAAAAATAACAGTTTTGTTAGAGAGCCCAAATACTCTTTCCTCAATCATCTGCGTATTTCTAAAATCAATTGCTGAAAAAGGATCATCAAAAACTAATATTTCGTTGTCAATTATTAACATACGGATTAGTGCTATTAGTTGTTTTTCTCCCTCATTTAATACTTGACAATTTGATTTATCTGAAAAGATATTTTCTATATCTATTCGCAAGTATTTTACTATGCTATCCGCATATTCATGAACATAAGTATTAAATATACTAACATTGTTACTAAAGTTATCCGCGTAAACATACTCATTTTGATTAATGCATGTTATTATTTCAGACGTATCAAGTTCCTCTATATTCTCACCATCAATCAAAATTTCACCATTTTGGACTTTCGCATATTTCATTAAGGCACTCACAATTGTTGACTTACCTGAACCACTAGGTCCTATAATTGCATATTTTTTCCCCCTTTTAAATTCATATGAAAAATTCAGCAACAAAAAACCTTCCTCTTCAATTGTAATATCTTTAAACTCTATGTGTGAATTAAATTGCGCCTTAGTATATAAGTCTTTTTTATCTTCATTTATTATATTAATTACTTTACTTTTAATTTCTTTCGTTGCATTAATATTCTTAATATCCTTTAAAATATATCGTACAGGATATATAAAACTATCAATATATCCGAGTGTTGCTACACCAGTTCCTAGCGTTATTTCTTTTTTATAAAGTAAATAAGCTATTGCTGAAATGGCCGATAAATTTAGAAAATCTAGTGCAAATCTATTTAAAACATCTGTAATTGCATTGAATTTTCCAAAATCATATTTCTTTTGCTCTGATGAAGCGAGGTATTTATTATGTTCGTCTAATATACTCTTCTCTGTTTTTTTATTTACAAATTTTGCTCCTTCAAAGAGATCCTTTAATTTTTCTGTATACTTACTGAAACTTCTTAGGTGCGCTTTCTTTTTATTTGAGAGCGCCTTAATAGTCATTTTGGGAACTATTATTGTAATCCCAGTAGCTATTATAATGACAACTGTTATTCTATAATCAATGAAGACAAAGAGAAATATAGCGTAAATTATTAATGTAATACTTGCTTTTATAATATCGATAATAGCATCAACATATCTACTTTCTATTACTGTAATATCATTATTAATCATTGATATGTAATCTCCAATATTCGTTTGTGCAAATTTGGAGTAATCTTTTTTAATTATTGATTTAAAAAAATCATGCTTCATTAGGATACTTAATTCTTTATCCTTTTTCCATTCATATTTTTGTGAGATATATCGAAATAATGCACCTAATATAATTAAAGAGCTAAATGCAACTCCCAATAAAATAATTCCATTAATTCCATTATTAAAATTATAATCAAATAACAGTTTATTAATATAAGGTAATAAAGCTATAGTCAAAATATATAGAGATGAAAATAATATCTGAATTAAAAGTACTCCTTTTATTTTTCGAATATACGTTTTCATGACAACCCCCTTTTGTGAAAACAAGACGCAAAATATTTGCGTCTTGTTCGGCTTTTTAGGCTGCTCTTCCTTGCTCTTTCAAATTCTTCTTCAATTTAATTATAGAAGAATTCTGCCATTGCAAGTCTCCCCTACAGCATTTACGCAAATACTTTTACCTAAAAGCACTCTATGTTCAATAATTCCCTCATCCTGTTAATATCATAAGCTTGTTTTAATAAAATATATCAACTGGGTTTCTTTGCAAAATACAATACTTAATCTAGAATAGATTACTTATTCTAATGCTTCTTGTTTCTATGAGGATATTCAAAGGTACATCCCCTTCACAATATAGGTTTGTGTCCAGTTTAGGTGCAGCTAGTGATTGTGCTTGATTAATAAATGCAATGTTAGAAATGAAAACTGTTACCAAGATGATTCCAATAAGACTAAATGTTTTTCTTTTCATAAAATCCCTCCAATGATATAATATGTCTGATATATTTTAATTAATTATATCATTTACTTGTCTTAGATTTATATAGACATTTATGTCATGTTTGCTACTATATTTCAAATTATTTGTTGATAAGGGGGGGCTATTTATGAATTACAATCATTTTGGAGAATTGCTAAAAGAATTAAGATTATCAAGAAATTTGACGTTAGATCAGTTGTCAGAAGGCGTTTGTAGTTCTCGACAATTATCCCGTTTAGAAAAAGGGGAGTTTAATCCTTCTATATATATTTTGAATCAATTATCTTATAAATTTAATATTGATCTGCAGGAATATTATAAGATCACTTTCTGCGATCAAACATTTCAAGCATATAACTATAAGTTTCAATGTGAGCAAGCTATAATAAACTGTGACGTAATGTTACTACGTAAGTTAATTGAAATAATGGAAACATTACAAGAATTCCAGAGTGGTGAAAATTTACAATACATATTTTATGGTAAAGCACTATGTAGTTCTTTAATTGATAAAAATTATATTCAATCAATTCAATACTGCAATAGTGGTTTACTTATAGAAGATTCTTCTTTCACAATAAATACTATGAAATACAAAATATATTCAAATGTTGGGTTAACACTTATAAATTGTATAGCAGGGAATTATAGTAGTTTACATAATAATACTCAAGCCCTAAAAATTCTAGAAGATTTATACTTAATTATGCACGATCAAATAAATAATACTCCATTTAAAATGTATTTATCTTCTTCCTTTAATAAGAAACTTTACCAAAATACAACTTACAACCTAAGTATTGCTTATATGAATCTAGAGCAGTTTGATAAATCATTAGACTATACCGAAGAAGGAATATCATATTCATTAAAAGAAAATTATTTGCGTTTTCTACCTGAGTTATTATATCAAAAAATGCGCCTACTCTATATAATGGAAAAGTATTCAGAAGCAAAAGATGTTTATCCAATATACCAAAGTTTTTATCAATTATGTAGAAGTAAGGAAGAAAATGAAAAACACAAAATAGAAATTAAAGAAAATTATCCGCTGCTAAATATAAATAATTAATAAAACGTTATCAAATTCAAAATATATAAATATAAAAAACAACTACAAAAAACAACTATAAATAACAACTATACAAAAAATAATAATACAAAAATAAACAACAAAAAAATAACTACAAAAATGCATACTAAAAAATGCATACTAAAAAAAAGCATACTAAAAAAACACATTCTACGAAAACAGATTCTACAAAAATACATACTACAAAACTACATACTACAGACTACAAAATACCCGCAAATGTTAGCCAACACATTTACGGGTATTTTAAACTAGATATTTATATTGATAGGTATTTTATTTACTCTTTAATATTCCATACAAATAAACACTTATATTAACCTTCTATCTTCCACTTGGATACGCCGCAAAATATTCGTTAAACCCATTGTATATCCCGGTTGCAATCTTTTGTAAGAATTCATCCTTTTGTAGATTTCCCATATCTTCTTTGTTCGTCATAAATGCACATTCAATCAATACGCAAGGAACTGTATTATCCCTTAATACTCTATAGTCTGCTGTTCTTATACCTCTGTCATATGTCCCTGCAGAACCTGTAATTGATTTTTGCATTATATTTGCTAAGGTTTTTGATCGAGTGCCAATTTCACCAGTCCATTTTTGTTGATGAAAGACTATAGTCCCCTTTATTGATACATCTTG
>JAQSXR010000012.1 GCA_029256575.1 Clostridiales bacterium
ACTATCTCATTCTTAAATCTTCCAGAGTCAACTGCCTCGATTGCTTTTCTCTGTGATTCTGCAGAAAAGGTATCTTGTGCTTCTCTTGTAATCCCATATTTCTCAGCTATATTCTCAGCCGTTACACCCATATGTATACCCTCTAACGCATCCGTTAGAGCATCATGAATCATATGATCAATTGCCTTAAAGTCTCCCATTTTGTATCCACTTCTCGTTGAGGCTGGTATGAGATAAGGTGCTCCACTCATTGATTCTACTCCGCCTGCTATAACTAGATTACTATATCCCGCTTTCATTGAAACCATTGCATTCATAACTGCTTTCATTCCACTTCCACAAGCAATGTTAATGCTGTACGCAGGAACCTCAATTGGGATTCCTCCCTTTAGCGCTACCTGTCTTGCTACTCCTTGACCTTGCCCTGCCGGAAGAATATTACCAATAATTACTTCGTCAATATCAGCCGGATTTACTTTGCATTCTTCTATGATTTCCTTAACTAATACTGCTCCAAGTTCTGGAGCTGAAGTATTTTTTAGACTTCCAAGAAAGCTCCCGATTGGAGTTCTTTTTGCACTTACAATAAATACTTTTTTCATTTTATCATCCTCCTATCATATCCTAAAACTGTATCTATTCAAATTTCCATTCACGTAAATGTTTTATATATGAGATATGAAACACCTTTCATATACTTATAATAATATATGTTTTTTCATTTGTCAATATGCATATTTTTTATTCATAAATGTTTTAAATTTATTACCTTTTGTACAAAGGAAAATCCAAATATTTTATTATGACGAAATAAAGCCTAATTACTCTGCAATAATTAAGCCTAAATTCATCTATTTTTAACATATTGATATTGAAGAATTATACCAAAAGATATATAATCAATGTGAGAGTTGCATCACATCCGCTGTAGATAGACGAAACGCAACAAATATGAGTATAAGGAGAATAAAAATGATACCTGATATTAAAAGAAAAGAAATTGCAACCAAAAGACTTACAGTTTCATATCTTGAGGAGGGGGACCCTACAAAGGAACTTATAATTCTTATTCACGGAAATACTTCCTCCAACCTGTTCTATTTAGGAAATATCGAAGAGTTGAGTAAAGATTTTCATGTTATTGCCCCTGATTTAAGAGGTTATGGATTAACTGAGAAGCTTCCAATCGATTCAACCCGTGGACTTCGTGTGTGGTCTGAAGATATTAAATCTTTTCTACAAGCACTCAATATCACTAAAAAACCTCATTTTCTTGGTTGGTCTATGGGCGGAGGAGTTGTAATGCAATATGCAATTGATTATCCGAACGAAGTTGCCTCCCTAACACTTGTAAATCCACTTTCCCCATTTGGCTATAGCGGAACGAAAGACGAAAAAGGTACGGTTAATAACGAATTTTACTCCGGTACCGGTGGGGGCTCAGTGAATGCAAGTTTTGTTCAAGCATTAAAAGATAAAATAAAAGATGCTTCAAATCCCTTCTCTGCACCATCTGTTTTAAAATCATACTTTGCCCCTGGATATGTAATCGACCCTGAATGGGAAGAAGTTTTTGTAACTAGTATGCTTGATATGGAAATCGGGGATGACTTTTATCCTGGAAATTCTACAGCCTGTGATGTTTGGCCTTATGTTGCTCCAGGTGATAGAGGGATCGGAAATACTATGTCACCAAGATATGTTAACTTGTCTTCATTTGCACAGATAACTCCAAAGCCTCCTATCCTCTGGATTAGAGGAGCACAAGACGCTATTGTATCCGATACTTGTATGCTCGATATTGGATATCTAGGTAAACTGGGTTTCGTTCCAGGATGGCCTGGAGATGAAACATTCCCTGCACATCCTATGGTTACTCAAACCAGATACATACTTGACAAATACAAAGAAAACGGTGGAACTTATGAAGAGTTCGTCTTTGAAGACGCAGGACACGGCCCAAATATTGAAAAACCGAATGAATTCAATAAAAAATTTAAAAGCTTTATTGCAGGTTAAATATTCGATTTACGAATAAAACAAGCTGAGTAGGAAATTCCTTACTCAGCTTGTTTTATAAACTTACATAACTTTCTATATTTTGAAAATCGAAGTCATCCGACTTAATTCTTCTGCTATTTCTGTCTGATGTTGTGCCGTTCTCGCAACTTCCTCCATCGCTCTTGTTGTCTGTTCCATACTAATTAATATACCTTCGGAGTTATTCGTAGTATTCTGAACATTATTTACAATCGATTGGACTACTGAGGTTATTTCTCCTGCAGATGTATATAAAGTCTCCGCCATTTTGGTAATATTTTGAGACAAATTATTTACAAACACAGCATCTTTTTCATAATTAATACCTGTATCAATTAGCAATTTGTAATCTAATTGAACACGATTCGCAATAAAGTCTAATATATCTCTTGAATTCAACGATAAATTATCAACTACTGATTGTACATTTGACACAACACTTTGAATATTCTTTACATACCCGGAAGATTTCTCTGCAAGCTTTCGAATTTCATCGGCTACGACAGCAAATCCTCTTCCTTGTTCTCCGGCTCTTGCGGATTCTATCGCTGCATTAATAGCCAGTAAGTTTGTTTGTTCCGAAATGGATGCTATGGATTCAGCAAATATAATAATCTCATCCACTACTTTACCTTGCTCAATTGCTTCTAAAATCTTTTCTTTCTTCTCTTGATACAACCTATCTGCAATTGTTTTTGATTCTGTCCCTTGGTTCTTAATTTCAATTGATCTATTCTTAATGTCTATCGATTCATCATTACTTTGGATAGAATCTGTTGATAGTTTATTAACCCCCGTATTAACTTGATCAACAGTTTCAGACAACTCCTCCGTAACAGCATGAATCTCTTGAATATTATTTACAATTGAAGAGGTGTTTTTATCAATTTCAAAGAATGTACTAGATAGTTCTTCTAGTGTTGCAGAGAGATCTTGACTTGAGTTCGTTACTTCGTTTGTTTGAATCACAATGTTTTGTATTAAATTACGAATCTTTGCTCTTGCAATATTTAGTGCTTTAATTAATTTACCTAGTTCATCGTTACTCTTCATCTGGATTTCATATGTAAAATCGCCATTCCCCATAGCTTCAGCTAATTTTAAGCCTTTCTTTGCATTTCTGGAAATGTAAAAAGAAAGATAAAGACCTATTACAACAGCTAACACAGTCCCCACAATAATTACAATACTCATAGTCCGTACCGTACTATCATAAGTTTTCTGATTTGTTTTATTGTCTTCAGAAGCCATGTTTTGATTTTTAATAATCAAGGAATCAACTACAGATGAAATTTGTAACCTAATTTCGTTTACTCCATTCATATTTGCTTCAGCTAAATCATAATCTCCATTCACAGCTAATTCTAATACATTCGTTCTTCTTAAGCGATATTCGTCCAACAACTCCTGAATCATATCATAATCAGTCTGCATATCTTCAGGGATTTCATGTTGGCCAAATGATGTTAATATTGTTGAATTTTCCTGTAAAAGAATATTAATTTTTTTAATTGCTGTTGTTGTTTTCTTCTCATCTCGATAAAAAACAGCGGCATCGATCTCAGAACGAAGATTTAACAAGCTTTGCTTAAGCAAGTGAAGTTGATCAACACTTTTTAAATTTGAATTAAATATTGTTTCCGCATTTTTACCAATTGTATTAATTCCGTTCATACCAATTGCCCCTACCACAACCAAAAGTCCTGCAACAAAAAGAAACCCCAATAACAATTTAACTTTAATAGTGATTTTACGAAATATCTTCATTGATATACCACCTCTCAATTTATAGTGAACATAATCATACACCGTTATCCATTTTTTTACAATAATATATGTAAATTATGTCAATTATTTTGTTTTATCATAAATATATCGAATATGGTTACTTCTGTATAATTATACATGATTAAGTTCGTTATTATTGCAATATATCAATGTGAGTAGTTAATGGAGCATTAACTATCGTAACATTTCCGAGTAGAATTCATATATTAATCAAGAGAGTAACCTTGGAGATATAATTATGAATTACATCAATAATCATAACCATTATGCTTATGGTGAGATGTTTCCTTCCGCTACATCGAAAACGTCAACATTATCTGTGGAGCCTCCTCCAATAGGACCGGACAGTATTTTCACATATCCATATAATGTGGCTAATGCACTTGGAATAATACAGGAAGTCGTTTCTGGTGAAAATGAAGATAAAATGTTATATAATTACCTTCTCCAGAATGCAACTTCTGATGATGAGAAAATCATCATTTCAGGTATACGTAATGACGAAATTAATCACTATCGAATGTTCCGCGAATTATATACCGTACTGACCGGAGAAACGATACCTCCTAGATTAAGAACAACGGAAATAGAATCGATAGAAACTTATTGTGAAGGCCTTAAAATAGCAATTATAAGGGAGCAAGAAGCAATTCGAAAATACCGACAAATTCTTTATGCACTTCAAACAAATGTTGATATTAATAAACTTACCGAAATAATTACTGATAAAATCATCCATAGTTCACTATATAATTACTTGTATTCTAAGAATGCATGTAAGCTTTAATAAAGTATGCATTATAATTTCCCAAATTAAAATGCCGCAAAAAACTCTAACTTCGAGTCTCTTGCGGCATTGATTTATTTCATATCATTGAACATATCACTAACTTTAATCTCAGGATGATGGTATCGATCTCTTTTTAGCGTTCCTTTTCTATACTGAATCGCTTGCTTCGGACACCAATGCATACATGCAAGGCAATGTTCACATTGATGAAGCCATTGCGGTCTTTTATTCTCTAAAACTATGTTGTTAGAAGGACAAACCTTGACACAAATACTACATCCATTACAGTTATCACAAGTCCAAAAATTTTTATCTTTAGTTTTTGGTTTAAAAGCTTTCGAAAGAGTTGCTCCAAGAAGTTTTGCTGAAATACTATTAATTTCATCAAATGGCACAGTCTGCGCTTTTGATATACTCTCAATAATTTGCTCTATTTTTTCTTGTTCAAGTTTGAAAAGCTTTTGTTGTTTTTCAATTGAAGGTGGTGCTATCATTACTTGATAATTATCTGGCATCAAGATAGTATATGCGGAAGATAACGTTAACGACTTTTTATGTAGTATATCTTTTGTTTGTTTTATAGCAGCTCCTACAGAACCCCCGCATGTAGCTACAACATAAATATAGCAGCCCTCACAAACATTTAAGTTCTGAACAAATTCCTTCACCATAACTGGCAAACCATAATAGTAAACAGGAAATATGATGCCTACCTTTGTATATGGTTTATGACTAATTTCAGAAGTATTTTCTTTACATATTTTTATAAGTTCTGTATTTCCTAACTTACTAGCTATGTCTTTCGCCACTTTTAATGAATTACCAGATCCACTGAAATAATATATTACTGAGCTCATCTATTTCTCCTCTATTCTTCCTATTTTATTTTCTTATACAATCATTTTCCAACTAGATACAGCTAACCAATTTTGACGTTGCTCATAGTCCGGTAATATTTTACCAACCAGACGCCAAAATGATCGATCATGATTTAAATGAACCATATGACACATCTCATGCACGACCACATAATCAATCACTTCAAGTGGCGCCATCGCAAGTTTCCAGTTGAAGGTTAACTGTAATTTCGAATCACAAGTTCCCCAGTTGCTCTTATTATCGGCAATGCGAATAGAACGTGGTTTTTGTTTGAAATTTCTTTGATATGATTGAATACGCCCTTCCACCAAAGCCTTACATTGTTGATAATAGAATCGTTTTAGTGCTTGTTTTATTCTTTCGTCTTCGTGTTGTTTTACATATATGTTCAGAATGTTTGTCTCAAGCACAACATAATCTTGTTTGATATTTATGTCCTCGAAAATCTGTATTTGGATTGATTTTCCTAAATATAGAAATTTCTCACCATGGTCATATTTTTTCTGGGTCTGCCCCCCGGTTCGTTCTTTCATTTCCTTTGTTTTTTGCTGAATCCAATCCCATTTTTGCTCAATAAATTTGCGCGCACTTTCTTCAGAAGCCTCTTTTGGTACACGAACTTCAACATTTCCGTATACATCTATATAAATACCCATTGATTTACGTTTTTTATAATTTAATTCAAATTCAATCGTTTCATCTGCAAATGTATGTGTCATATTATCACCTGATATCTGTTATTTTAATAAACTCAACTCTGTTGGTATTATTTATTGTTTCACTAAAAATTATATCATATTTTTACTTTTCTGCATATGATGTTGTAGGAGGTGATTACTTGCAAATCCCTATAAATTATAAAGCCGAGATTATTAGTCGCGAGTTTCAAAAGATATTTTCTTATAAGTCTTTCGATTTACTAAACCTTGATATTTCTTATCCAGAAATATTTTTATATCATAATTTAACAGCTCAAGATAATATAAATTATTATTATCAACAAGAAGCATATAAGTTTATTGATTATGCCATTACAGTCCTCCGGCAAAATGCAATTGCTTTATTCCCTTTATTTTCTCCTTATGATGCTGTTATGAAATATACCGTTACGCTAAATGAAACTTGTTTACTTAGTACGTATTTTGACCAGTATCAATATGCAGGTGGTGCACACGGTAGTACTTTACGTTCCTCTAGTAACTGGAATCTTAATACAGGAGCAGAAATCACTTTGAAAGATTTATTTGATGATATGGATAATTATACACAGTTTGTTATCAAACAAATTATCAGTCTAGCTGACCAGCAAATGAGTCTAGAAGAACCTATTTATTTTGAGGACTATAAAACTCTAATCTTGAAAAATTTTAATCCAAAAAGCTTTTATATTACGCCAACCGGCTTAACTATTTATTACCAACAATACGAAGTCGCTCCCTATGCAGGTGGTATAAGAGAGTTTAATCTATCTTATGAAAGCTTAGGTATATCTAAGCCCGGATGCACGATAAAATAAATATCATTTGTATACTTCATGTTTCTAAATTGTTGTCGGAATAAAAAAATAAAATATAATAAAAAATAACAAATGAATAGTTATGCATATATTAACGTACGTTTATAGTTTCATAATTAGTATAAGTTTTCGAAGTTATATACCATATATATATGATTTTATTTTCTAATCGTTTACTTCAAATTAAATTACTTTTTTATACTAGTATTAATTATAGAATACGGTGTAAATTAATAGATATAAGTTTATCTTACACAATGGAGGAAACTATGAAAGAGCTATATTTAGAAACAAAAAACGGAAATGTCCCAATCGATCAAGCAATAATTGAAAAATATAATCTAAAAAAAGGAACAATGTCACCGTTTACGAATAGTCGCATTGTAGATAAAGACGGTGAATTTTATGTGGATCAGCCGACAACTAAGAAGTTATCCTATCAACCTGACGACGGAATAGCTGAAATGGATCACGGCTTATCATTATCCACCTCTGAAATGCTCGATATAGCTGCAGGAGTAGATTCAGATGTTGAAAACAGTACAACATAATATAGCACAATATAAAAATACAAAGAATAGATAGCAGTTTTTCAAAACTTTATCTATTCTTTGTATTTTAGATATTTATATTGATTTTACGAAATAATTACTTCCATTTACAGACTCTTGTTTAAATCCCATTTTCTTAAAATATTCATCAAGAGTATCATTCGATGATTGATATATGAATTTAGAATAACCTTTATTAAGGAAAAAGTCTTTACTGTTTTCAAAAATGAATTTCCCTATTTTAAAATCTCTGTATTCTGGTATTACAAAGTCAAGTTCTATCTTCAATGTATTATCATTATGTTTAGATGCTACAAAGACACCAGCTGGAACCATATTTCTCAAAATAAAAAAGCATACATCCGAATCATTAATACTATGATTCATTTCAATTCCTGATTTATAATATTCTAAGAATTGCTTATAGTAGAGTGAACTACTTTCGAAAGGAAGAATCTTGAAGTATTCCTTTGTTTTATAAATCTTAACAAGATAGTATATATTAATGCTACAAGTACATAAGTTCATAAATCCTACCGGAAATGCTCCTATTGAAAATCCGTATACAGCAAAAATAGCAGATCCTAAAAGGTTAATCCATCTTAATTTAATAATTGAACTCATTAATAAAGAAATTAGTACAATAAGTGAAGCTAAATAACCCAACCATTCTAACCAATTCATTTATATTTCTCCTATCTATATTGATAAATAATATTTTATCATTTACCATTACAATTTACAACAAGAAAGCGGCTACGCCTCACTAGTGAAACAGAAAAGTTTGGTCTCTTGCGAGCAAGACGAACTTTCCTATTTCATAAAAAGAGTAGCTTCAGATTACACAGAAACTACTTCTCTCACTATAACTATATACTTTATCTTAATTGTTCTAATGCAAAATCTGCATACAAATTCGCTGCGATTAGAATTCCATCTTCGTCAACGTCAAATTTATTGGAATGTAATGGTGAAGTTGTGTTTGGCTTATTACTGTTTCCCGTCCCAATAATTGCATAAACCCCAGGTACACTTAACAAATATTCTGCAAAATCATCACCACCTAAAGATTTCTCTATTGTAATGATATTTTCTTCTCCGACGATATCTTGTGCCACTTTTGCTACTTCTGTACACACACCTGCATCGTTAATTAGTGGAGAAGTAAAATCTTCAAATATCACTTCAGCTTCTGCACCATAGGAATTTGCTACATTCATTGCAATATCTGTAATACTTTTATTTGTCTGTTCTCTGGTCTTCATTGAAAAACATCTCGTTGTTCCTTCCATCATTGCCTCTTCTGCGATAATGTTATATGCAGTTCCTGCTTTTATTAACCCAATTCCAACAACTACAGTATCCAAAGGATTAACTTGTCTACTTACAATACCTTGGAGATTAACAACAATTTGTGATGCAATGTACAAAGCATCAATTCCTAAATGAGGAGTAGAGACATGAGCACTTTTGCCTGTTACTCTTATTTTAAAATGGTCAACTGAAGCATTTACAGGGCCTTTAGTGATTGCTATCTGACCAACCGGAACACCAGGTGATACATGGATTCCAAGAACACGACTCGCTCCATCCAAAAGACCATCATTAATAAATATTCTTGCTCCTCTACCAAACTCTTCTCCCTGTTGAAAGAATAGGGCAACTTGTCCATTTAATTGACCTTCTAGTTTTTTAAGAGCTTCAGCTGCTCCAAGCAAAGCCGTCATATGGACGTCATGTCCACATGCATGCATAAACCCTACATTAGATGATGCATATTCTTCCGTTTTTTGATCCAACATTCTTAATGCATCTATATCGGCTCGAAGAACTATTTTTCGATCTGACTGACCATTTCCTCTGATCAATCCGTATACACCAGTTTCTCCAACTCTTTTATGTTCAATCCCTAATCTATCTAGCTCTTCTTCGATTTTTAAAGCAGTCTCAAACTCCTCCATACTCGCTTCAGGATGCTTATGAAAGAATCTTCTAAGAGATATCAAATTTTCTTTTTCAGTTATTATATATGGTTTTATTGTCATAACAGACCTCCTATTTCCATGTTGGAATATAGGCTCCATTATATGCTTCTTTAATTACATTTGCAACTTCTGTCGTTCTATACGCTGTAACAACTTTTTGATATAATGCACTCTCAGCATCTTCTGTTCTTGCAACTATAATGTTGATATATGGGTTATCACTACCTTCTTGAATCGTTTCTAAGTAAATAGAATCTGTCTCAGGAACTAACCCAGCATCAACTGCATGGCCTCCATTAATTACGGCAGCCGCAACGTCTGGTAGAAGACTTGATGTATTTGCCGCTTCAACTTCAAAAAATTCTAATTTCAATTTATTTTCTGTAATATTACTTAAAGTTGGTAAATAGCCTGTTGCTGGATCAATTATTATTAGTCCTGCTGCTTCTAATAATTTTAGAGAACGCCCTCCGTTTGTTGCATCATTTGGAATTGCTATCTTATCGCCCTCTTTTATTTCATTTAAATCCGTTATTTTGCTTGAATATAATCCTAATGGTGCAATAATCGTTTCACCAATCACCGTTAATTGAAAGCCTTTATCTTTTATTTCATTGTTTAGATATGCATAATGTTGGAATGCATTTAAGTCAATTTCACTGTCTGCCAACGCTTGATTTGGTAATGTGTAATCTGCAAACTTTATTATTTCTAACGTAATTCCTTCTTCTGCTAATGTTGCAATTACAGGTTCCCATTGCTCATTGTTCTCACCAACAACCCCCAGTTTAATCACACTTCCTTCAAACTCATTTGTTGAATTATCACTCGATGTTTGAGTTTTAGTTCCGTCTTTTGTTGATGAAACGGTTGCGTCTTCTGAATTCTTTGAAGCGCATGCCGCTAACCCTAGTATTAATAATATAGTGATTGTTAATAATGATATTGCTTTTTTTGTATTTTTCATAATTTCTTCCTCCTAATTTTTCTAAATTAATATTTCACCTAATGCGTAGTTTTCTTTATAATAATATTGCCAAGGCTTTGAACTATCATGACAATAATTAATAATATAATAACAGTTACATAAGTGACATCTATCTGGTTTCTTTGATGCCCATAGCGAATTGCAAAATCTCCTAGTCCACCACCTCCTATGGCTCCTGCCATTGCAGTTAAACCAATAAGACTGACAAATGTTATTGTGGTTGCTCGAACAATTCCTGGGATACTTTCCTTTAAATAAACACGGAATATAATACCCATTGAAGATGTCCCCATCGCCTGTGCCGCTTCTATTAACCCACTATCTAATTCTGCAAGAGCACTTTCTATTTGTCTTGAAAAAAACGGAACCGTTCCAAATATAAGTGGTAGGATCGCACCTTTTGTCCCTATAGCAGTCCCAACTATAGCCCTTGTCAGTGGTATTAAACTGGCAAGTAAAATGATAAAAGGAATTGAACGAAATATATTAATTATTTTATCTAAGATAATATAAATAAATTTATTCTCATAGATATTCCCTTTCTTGGTAACGGTAAGGATAATTCCCAATATACTTCCGAAAACAAAAGAAATGCTTCCTGAAATCCCTAACAAATATAGGGTTTGATTCAATGATTTAATTAACTCAGGTACTTTATTTACTACGTTAGGTAATATTTCATTTATCCATTCAATCAATATCAAGCACCTCCACTTCTACATTTTTACTTTCCAAATAATTGATTGCGTCTTCAATATCTCCTGATTTACCGCTAACAATAATTACAAGTCCTCCAAGTGGTGCATCTCCTATTATTTCAATGCTTCCAAAAATAATATTACAGTCTATATTAAAATCACGGGAGATTATAGAAATTAATGCTTCAGATGCCTTCTTTTCTAAATACTTTAACTTCAGTATTTTTTCACCAGGTTTCAATTGAACAACCGGAGACGATGTTTCAATTAAATCATAGATTTTATGCAATACTGATGTTGTATCAATAAACCCTTTGGTAACTTCTTGCCTTGGTGAAGAAAATACCTGAAATACTTCACCTTCTTCCGCAATCTTTCCATTTTCCATTACTGCTACTCGATTACATACTTCTTTAATTACTGCCATCTCATGCGTAATAATTACAATAGTAATTCCAAGTTGCTTATTTACCTGTTTCAAAAGTTTTAATATTGATAAGGTTGTCTGTGGATCTAATGCACTCGTTGCTTCATCACAAAGAAGTACTTTGGGATCCGTGGCTAAGGCTCTAGCGATAGCAACTCTTTGTTTTTGTCCACCACTTAATTGAGATGGATATGCTTTCGCCTTATCTTCTAATTCTACTAACTTTAATAGTGCATTAACCTTTTCTTTTATCTCATTCTTATTTTGTCCGCGGCCTTTTAGTGGATAAGCTATATTTTGAAATACGTTTCTTGATTTCATCAAATTAAAATGTTGAAATATCATTCCTATATTTTTTCTAGCTTTGTGTAATTCTTTCGGTGAAAGAGATGTTATATCTTGTCCATCAACGATAATAGAGCCGTGGGATGGTCTCTCTAATAAATTTATGCATCTTACTAGTGTTGATTTTCCTGCTCCACTAAAGCCAATAATTCCAAATACTTCTTTGGGTTTAATATGTAAAGAAACATCTTTTACGGCTTCGAGTATTTTCCCCTCAGAAAGGAAGGTTTTTGAGACATTTTTTATTTCTATCATTTGGCTTACCTCCTATTTCATTGGCATATCCTTTATAATTAACAAAGATAACATGCAATTCATACATTGTCAATATGTTTAGTATGTATTATTTTGGATATAAAAAAATCCGCTTGGTTTTCAAACGGATTTTAACTAAACTTAAATTGTGTATTTCTGTATAGGCTTAAAGTTTGTTACATCATTCGTAATTACTGTATCTACGCCATATTCTTTCATTCTCAAAAAGTCCCCATATGAATCTACAGTCCATACATTTACTAAAATACCATTTGCATGACATAATTTCACTAAATTCTTATCAACTTCTCTAAAATTCGGATGAATTGCATCAAATTTGTGCGCTTTACAATAATCAACTACATCATAACAAAATGAATCGCTATACAAGATGCCGACTCTATATCTTGGGTATTTTTCCTTAATCTCCTTTAATATAAAGTGATTAAAGGAGGATATAATACATCTGTTTATCATATTATATTTCTCTAAAAGACTTACTACTTCATCGGCTATATTGTTCATAAAAATACCATCGGATTTTATTTCAACGTTTAGAAATAAATTATTTCCTTTTAAGAACTCTAATACCTCAATAAAATAAGGAATAAATTCCTTTTCATACTTACGCGAAAACCAATCACCAACGCTAAACGACTTTATATTTTCTTTTGAAAAATCATATATATTTCCTTTAACATTTTCACAACGTCCTAATTTACTGTCGTGGTGAACGACAAGACTTCCATCACATAATAAATGCACATCTAATTCTATACCATCAGCCCCTACTTCTGCTGCTCGTTTGAATGCACTCATTGTATTTTCTGGTCTTTCCTTACTCGCCCCTCTGTGTGCTAGGATCTTAACCATAGTTAACACTCCTTAATATACAATCTTCTACTAAAATTTATACTGAAAGAAACTCTTCTCCATACTCTTTGCAACGCTATCTTTATCATTGGAACCGATAATCTCACAACCACAATCTTTTACAATATCAACGGAATTCTCCATTGCATATTTGTAATCTGCTACTTGCATCATCGATACATCGTTGATATCGTTGCCATATGCTGCTACGATTGTTTTATTTAATTTTTCTTTAAGTTCTAAGACTGCTGTCTCCTTTGAAACATTTCTATCGTAAATTTCTAAATACGAGTAGCCTTGATGTAGCAGATCTTTATAATGAATTACATTTAAAAAAGTGTAACATTCAATACTTCTAATCTCATTGTACATTTTAATAATTATTTCATCTTTATTTACAATCATAATAGAAAGCGCATCATAAATATCATTAAACTTACTATATACATAGTTTCCGTGTGCTGTTTTATGCATTGTATTATAAATTTCTTCTTCTACAATATTTGTAAAATCACTATAGTAAATGTGCAGGGTATCTCGGATTACCGAATTTACAAAGCAATTCAAATTATGTTTATCCATTAAATCTATTATTTGTCTCGTACATTCCTTCTTAATAGGCTTACAATTCATATACATTTCTTTCTCTATATCATACAGCGCTGCACCATTCATCGTTATAATGGGTAGTTTTAGATTAATTCCTGAAACAATCGGAATAATTGTGCTGAGATTACGAGAGGTTGCTAATGCTATACTGGCTCCACATTCAATCATACGATTTAATTTAATCTTCGAGATCAAACTAATCACTCCACTCGAATTCATAAGTGTGCCATCTAAATTGGTTACATATAAGGCTTCTTTATTCGCTTTTCTAGGAAGATGAAAAAGGTTTACTCCAAGTGAAACTGAAATACCAATTAATGTATCCAATATTCTATTTAGAGTAAATAATGTTGGATTTACATCTTCCCCATGAACAATCGCAACACTCATAAAAACAACGCAAGAAATGTAAGCTGCCGCCTTTTTATCTAATAAAACAGTTATATAAATAACCGGTATAATTGCAACAGCAATTAAAGCATTTTGAATTATTGGCATCGTTTCAGGAATATAATTCCGTTCAATAAAAAGAACTATGATACCAATAAACCCTCCAATAAATGTACCTATGATACGAGTCCATGATACTTGCTTACTATGAATTGCATCCGTTTGCATAGCTAAGATAGCTGCGATCGCCGAATAAAACGGTAATCCACCAGCTCCTTTGAATACAGTTATGCGAATATAATCAATCATAAGGCATAAAAATACTGCTATGGATGATTTTATTATTCTTTTCCCTATCTTAGGCATTCTTTATCATCACCTAATCCTTTACTCCCAAATGCTAAGCAACACGATTCCAAATAAACCGATTGGTGCAGGTGTTCTTTTTGCATTGATATGGCTATTGAAAATAACTTCATGCCCTTTGTTGGTAGGATGTGGGTCTATTTGCCCTGTGAATAAATTAAAATTAACTAAGGAATCAGCTCCTAAGTATGTTTGAAACGCAGTATTTACATCCGCTACTTTATAGTTTGAATTTGGTAAATTAATTGTTGAATTTATCCCTTGTATAACTGGATTAAACAAATTATAAAGTGGATCTGATTGTTTGATTGGATTATATAACGTCATAACATAAACCTCTGCATCTGGTGCCAAGTTCTTTATTATTTCGTTAATCTCAACCCAATCTTTTGAAAACTGTTCAACACCTAGTTTCAAACTAGATTGTAACCCCGGTATCGCTGCAAATAATTTCGATTGACTGTTCGGATCAGATAATGCTATTTTAACATCATTCTCAAAATTCTCTGAGGTAGGATTAATATTTAAGGCTGTGAAAAGAGCATTGATAACAGGTGATAACAGATTATTTCCACCAATACTTACCGATATTATTTTTGCATTGCTTACGGCTTTTATTGTTGCATCATCATTTTTTAATTTATTCAGAAGATCACTACTTTTATCTCCAGGCTTTCCTAGATTTTGCAACACCATTCCTACATTTTCATTTTTAGTTTTTAACTCATTGTAGAAAAGATTAACATATCCTGAGTTATTGGTAGCACTCATTCCATATGTGATTGAATCTCCAAGTGCTATATATTTATTAATTACTTCCGTTTGTATTATTCGAGGTTCGCCCCCACGAATTACTGTTCTACCAGTGATAGCTACGTTGTCTAGCGTAACTTCACCTTGTTTAATTCCATCACCAATTATTAAATCACCTTTTATAATAATATCTTTCAAAATTACACCAGGTGCATTAATCATGACATTCCCAGTAAAATTCATTGTATAAGTACCTGCTGTATTTAAATAATTATTAAAAATGTTTATCATTAATTGAGCAAATTCTGCTCTTGTTACGTATTTTTTTGGATTTAATTGACCATTTGATCCGGTAACATATCCTTCTGCAACTAAAGAGGATATACTATTTTTTGCCCACGTACTAACGAAAGCTTTATCCGAAAATACATCAAGAACAGCTTCATTTGCACCAGATAATCTAAGTGCACTCGCTAGTACTACGAAAGCTTCCTCTCTTGTTATATCTTTTTCTGGACTTAATTTTCCGCCATTTCCTTTAAACACTTCCATCTGAACTGCTTTTGCCATTTCATTATAGTACCATTTGTTTGTAGTGATATCCGAATAGCTGTCTAAAGTTGCTTTTTCACTTGTACCAAATGCCTTGTTTATAATTGTAGCCATTTCAGCTCTTGTTAAATTGTCCTTAGGATTAATTTTCCCTTCATAACCCGATAGTAAGCCGTTTTCTACTGCTGTTTCTAGAGCAGTCGTAGACCAGTCGTTTGGCATATCCGAAAATGTAGTTTTGCTTTCTTCTTTTGCAAAAGATGCAGACGGAATCATCCCTATGATCATAACCGTAACTAGTAAAAAACCAAATATTCTTTTCTTCATTTTGAGTTCCTTCCCTTCATTTTTTTGTATTCATATTCTTATTTTAGCAACTTATCAATAATATTCCCTCTACTCATATCTTTACAAATAATTTTTATTTTAAATGTTTTTTCATATTTCTTAATTAATGAAATCTCTCTCTCTGTGACTATTGAAACAGCCAACCCAGCTTTCCCATTTCTACCGGTTCTCCCCACACGGTGTAAATAATCCATTGGATCTTCTGGCATGCTTAAATTAAATATACATGTAATATCATCTACGTGTATTCCCCTTGCTGCTAAATCAGAAGCTACTAATAATTGAAGCTTACCCGCTTTAAAATTATCCATTACCTTCTTTCTATCTATCTTATCATTTTTACCATGAATAAATTCAGCATTAAGACTATGAAATTTGAGTTTTTTCGTTGCCAATTCAATTTCATCAATCTGATTTATAAAGACAAGGGCCTTCTTTGGATTTAATGATACAGCAACTTTTCTTAGCACTTCAAGCTTATCTCTTCTTTCTGTCACAAAGAATATATGCTCTATTTGTGTCGGAATAGAAGTATTATTGGCTGCTTTAATAACTTCTGGCTCCTTCATAATCTCGTTAGCTTTATCAATTGTTTCTTTAGATATAGAAGCAGAAAATAAAAGAATCTGTCTTTCTTTTAATGTGCACTTGATTACTGCTTTTACGCCTTCAATATTATCTTTATCCATCATTTTATCCGCTTCATCTACCACTATTGTCTTTATGGTATGTGCAGATAGTTTCTTCATCTTAATCAGTTCTAATATTCTTCCTGTTGATCCAACTATAATTTGTGGTTTTTCTCTCAGTTTCTCAACCTGTCTTTTTATATTTACATTGCCCATGATAGTTGTTGAGTTTAATTTAAAATCTGAGTTCTGAGATAATCTCTCTATTTGTCTTTGAACTTGAATTGCGAGTTCATGCGTTGGCACTAATATTAATACTTGCATTTCCTTCTTCTGTTCTTGTAATTTTTCAAACAATGGCAATAAATACGCCAAAGTTTTACCAGAACCAGTCTCTGATTGCACAATCAAATCTTTATTTTCTAAAATCTTTGGTATTACCATAGCTTGTATCTGCGTTGGCTCTGTTATGTTTTCCTTCTTTAAAGCATCTAGAATTGTAGTACTTAAATTTTCAAATTTTATCATTATTGTACCTTTCATTAATACGTTTTCAATATTGCTTATTATAACACATATGGCTTCTCTTTACTTATGTATCATTCTTATAGTTGAGATATTTTAACATAATTTTTCTACTTGATACAAATAGCAATTCTAGAAAAATGTTTATTTTAAAGTTTATCCTTAATTTCTTCTATTGGTAATGGCCTACTAATTAAGAAGCCTTGACCCGTTTTACAATTATTTTTTTTCAAATAATCTAACTGCACTTCCGTTTCAATACCCTCAGCAACAACCTCATAACCTAAATCAATTGCCAAAAATAAAATTGCTTTTATTATAATTGATTCCTTACCATCATTCTCAATATTTTTTACAAAACTTCTATCTAATTTTACGGTATCGATTGGTATATCTTTTAAGTGGGTAAGCGAAGAATACCCTGTTCCAAAATCGTCTAATGCAATCTTCATACCTAATTTCTTTAATTTATTTAATCGCTCAACAGCAACGTCTATATCAGCTATTATTGCAGTTTCAGTAACTTCAATCGTTATATGCGAGTAATCAACATCATAAGAAGCAAATAAAGCTTCTATTCCTTGAAAATTAATATCACTCGCTAACGCTTTACTAGATAGGTTGATTGAAATAGTTATGTCCTGTTTTCCATCTTGTTCGAATGCTTTTTTCTGATTAAGGGCCGTTTCTATAATCCATTTTTCGATTTCATGTATTTGACCTGTTTCTTCTGCAATTGGTATAAATTTATTCGGTGGAATAAATCCATTTTCAGGATGAATCCATCTTACTAATGCTTCAAGACCTGTTATTTTACCAGTAGCAATATTAAATTGTGGTTGATAATATAAGAAAAGTTCATTATTTTTAATTGCATATTGTAGTTGATTGGATAATTTTATATTCTCACTGTTATCTTTTAAGATAGCATCTGAATAAAAAGAGCATCTACCCTTACCTTCTTTTTTTGCCTTATACATCGCAATATCCGCATTTCTGAGTAGCGTGTTTCGATCATTCCCACTTTCCGGAAAATTAACGACACCAATGCTATAGGAAACGAAAAATACATAATGATTGTATTCCCAAGACTTCCCTAATTCTTGTATTATTCTTTCTAATTCTTTTTTTAGTTCATTTTTAGTATATGTATGTAAGAATAAAACAACAAATTCATCACCGCTAAGTTTCGCTACTCTATTTGGCAATTCTATTATATGTAAAAGTTTATTAGCTATATGTTGTAGAAACAAATCTCCTACTGAATGGCCTAACGTATCGTTAATCTGTTTGAAATTATCGATATCTATATGTGCTAAGGAAAATGGTATATTATCATCAATAAGCTGCTTCATTTCATTCCCAATTAATAAGCGGTTAGGCAACCCAGTCATCACATCGTAGTAAGCTGCTTTTTTCAGTTTTTCACCTAACTTTTTGCGTTCCGTTATATCTGTTCCAATTGATAAAATCTCATCTGGTTTATTTTGATAACTCATCATATTGTTATTCCAAAGAATATCGATTATCTTATTATTCTTTGTTATAAATTGACTTTCATAATTCTTATATTGTTCTCCTTGACTAATCAATTTAAAATAGTTTATATTTTGTCTTTTTTCTTTTGTAAGAAATAAGTCACTCCATTTTTTATTATATATTTCTTTCTCCGTATAACCTAATAAATCTTGACCAAAAGGATTTATACTTTTTATTCTTCCTTGTTTGTCCCACGTTGCAATTATAGCATGTGCGTCCATAAAAATATTATCATTAAACTTCTTTTGATCGATTAATTCTTCTTCCGTTGCCACTAGCTCTTCATATGTTACTTGTAATTCCTCATATGCTTGTCTCATTTCCTTTAAGGTTTTGCCAACTAAAAGAGAACGGTTTCGGACTAAAGTAAAAATCAATACTATTGTTAGAATTACATAAACCCATCCCTTATAGGTTTGAGCTTGCTTGTATAAGCTAACATTCTTAATGAAAAAATATAGGATCTCATCTGATAATACAATCCAAATCAAACCGAACAACCCATAAAACCCAGAAACAATTATTGCATCTTTTATCGGTTTTACTTTATAATCAGTACAATGAAACGAATACGATCTCTCATTATTTTGATTTTTTCTCTTTATATTCTTCTTACGTTTCTTAGGCATAATCCGATCCTCCCGAAATTTATTCAAAGTAGTTTTCTAACATGATAAATTTTTCAATATATACTATACTGTACCATTAAAATCGACATTTTTCAATAAATTCAATACCTATAACCAAGGTAACAATTCCCTAATTTGAGTAATTTGCTTAAAATAATACAAGGAAATTCATTTATAGAATTCCCTTGTGTTTAATCATTTGTATTTAACATTTCGATCTCAAATACTTTTGGTTAGCCTATTGATTAATATTAACGCTAAGGTTTATACTTATATTGTATATTATAAAAACTTAATATGATAATTACTGACACAAGAAGGCGACAACGCCACATTACTGAAACAGGGAAGTTTGGTTTCTTGCGTGCAAGACGAACTTTCCTATTTCACAAAAATAATGTATAGAAGTTATACATTAACTTATCTATATAAGGAGGATATATATAATGAAAACCATGAAATTAGGAAATAGTGCTTTAGAAGTACCAATGCTTGCAGTAGGATGCATGCGTATTAATTCAATTTCGAAGTCTGAGGCAGAACACTTTGTTCAGACAGCCTTAGAAGAAGGTGCAAACTTTTTTGATCATGCAGATATATACGGAGCTGGATCTTGTGAAGAAATCTTTGCAGATGTAATTCATATGAACGAAAATATTCGCGAAAAGATAATCTTACAATCCAAATGCGGAATCAGAAAGGGACTGTTTGATTTTTCAAAACAACATATCTTAGAGTCTGTTGATGGAATCCTACGTAGGTTGAGAACGGATTACCTTGATGTATTACTCTTACACCGACCAGATGCTCTCGTCGAACCAGAAGAAGTATCTGAAGCCTTTGATATTCTTAAAAGCTCAGGGAAAGTGCATAATTTTGGAGTTTCAAATCAGAATCCAATGCAGATACAGCTTCTACAAAAATCACTTAATCAACCAATTATTGCAAATCAACTACAATTGAGTATTACGAATGCCAACATGATTTCCAATGGAATTAATGTAAATATGAGTAATGATTCGGCAGTGAATCGTGACGGCAGTATTCTTGATTACTGCAGACTTAACAATATTACTATTCAAACATGGTCTCCATTCCAATACGGATTTTTTGAAGGCGTATTCCTCGGAAGTGACAAGTACCCAGAATTAAATCAGATAATTAATAGAATTGCAAATAAATATCAGGTATCCAATACAACCATTGCAATTGCTTGGATCTTACGTCATCCTGCCCATATGCAACCTGTTATAGGAACTATGAATTCAAATCGTTTACAGGATTGTTGTAAGGCGGTGGAAATCTACCTTACACGCGAGGAATGGTACGAAATATATCGTGCAGCAGGTAATATATTACCTTAAACACAAAAACGATACTCTAACATTTAGATTATATAAAATGAATTTAAATAAAAAGATAGTATTCCTTTGCATATAAAGTAATACTATCTTTTTTCATATTATTTTAAAGATTTCTTTTTCTATATCTCTTAGATAAACCTCTTAAGAACTTTCTTGCATATTTATCGCCACATTCTTTATAATTCTTGTGTCCTTCTTTTCTAAATATAGCGCTTAGTTCTCCTTTTGTAATAACAACACCAGCGGATGCTAAGATATCGAGCATATCCTCACTTGATAAACCTAGTGCTATCTTTAATTTCTTTAGCATAATATTATTTACACTTGCACCATCTTTGATATATAATACGGGTCTTTCTGGTTGACCTGGTGTAGTTTCAAGCTTACCTCTCTTAAATATTATAAACCCATTTAAAAATGACTCTATCATATAATTACTACAAACTTCAGCCTCAACTTCTTCTATATCATCAAAATCTTCAGAATCATCTTGATAATCCTTTGATTTTACGAGTAATTTCATAACTTCCTCTTTTGTTGTTTCTATTCCTCCAAGCTTAAATATTTCCACCATATCGGTATCCTTTATATCTAGGGCATATCTTAATCTAATTAATATATCATTATTATTCATCTGTAAACCTCCTGAAATTTTCTAATCATATTATTATAGCATACAAATGTCATTGTCGAAAGGGGTAGCAAAAAGCGAAGATAACTTTCCTTAGTTTTCCCTTGTTTATTCACAAACCACCTTGAAATAAACCTTGTGTCAGTATATGATATAAGTAGGAATGTGTATAGAATTTGTAAGCCTAGTAAAGAATAAATGCTATGTTTAATTTTCTTTCATTTTGATAATAGGTTTTGAATATTCTATATAGAAAAGGAGTTGTTATATGCAAATCAGTAGGAACAAAGTTGCTATTATTGGTGCAGGTCAAGTGGGTGCAACGATCGCTTTTAGTTTGGTAGTACAGGAGGTATGTGCAGAAATTACACTAATTGATATTAATCAGACAAAGGCTTTAGGGGAAGCTTCTGACTTACAACACGGCATTGAATATTTTGGTAGAAACACAAAAATAAATGCAGGAACCTATGCAGATTGTAAGGATGCAGAAATTGTTGTAATTACAGCTTCAGCCCCTTATAGTGGTGAGTTAGATCGACTTGAGATGATGGATAAAACCGCTAATATCGTGAAAGATATTGTGCCTAAGATTATGGAAAGTGGTTTTGATGGCATTTTTATTGTTGTCTCTAATCCTGTTGATATTATATCTTATTTGGTTTATAAATTATCAGGATTGCCAAAGAGTCAGGTAATCGGTACAGGAACAGCTCTAGAAACTTCTCGTTTAAAACAACATATTGGGCAATTACTAAGTATTGATCCAAGAAATGTGGAAGCATTAGTATTGGGTGAGCATGGGGATTCATTAGTTGTACCTTGGAGCCTCGCAAGAGCTGGTGGTAAGAATTTAATGGAAATCATTAATGACAATCCAGAACATAGTATGATTGACTTACAGCAAATTGAAGAATCGACTAGAAACGCTGGATTTGATGTGTTAAAGAAAAAAGGCAACACACAATATGGAATTGCTAGTGTTGCAACTGGAATAATATCCGCAATCTTAAGAGATGAATATAAAGCAATCCCTCTATCAACATTAATGGAGGGTGAATATGGTGTTACTGACGCTTTTTGTGGAGTTCCCGCTATACTTAATCGATATGGTGTCGTGGATATTGTTGAATTGCATTTAGAAGAAAAAGAAAAAGAAGCCTTATTGTCTTCAGTTAAAGTCATAAAAGATAATATCAAAAGACTTAATCTGTAAAATTAAAGGAAGCCCCTATTTATACATTACTAAAATTGTAAATAGAGGGCTTCCTTATGTGTTTAAGTTATTTTAGTATAATACTTGCTTTGCTGACTTATAAAATCTCTTTCACTCTACCAACTGTTCCACTTTCAAGCATTACTTTAATTCCATGAGGGTGAGTTGGTGAGTTAGTGAGTATTTTCTTAACAACCCCCTCTGTTAATTTCCCTGAAGGTTGATCCTGTTTTTGTACAACTCTGACCTTTGCTCCTAATACGATATTGCTTCTTCTTGTTCCTGGCATAATGCTTATTCTCCTTAATTTCTCTATATCTAGGCTTTCTACAACCATTAATTATTAATCTACTTTCCCAAATAATCCTTCGTATCTATCGGAAGCCCTTTTGCTTTTAGTTTAGCTTCTATTATCTCTTTTACGATTGAGTATACAAGTACAAATAGTGGTACTCCAATTATTAACCCTGTAATTCCAAAGAATTTCCCACCAACAAGAATTGCAAAGAGAATCCAGAAGGAAGATATCCCTAGTGTATCCCCTAGGATTTTTGGACCAATGTAATTTCCGTCCAACTGCTGTAATAATAAAATGATGAGTGCAAACCATAGTGCCATAACTGGCGATTCAAAGAATATAATAATCCCTGAAGGAATTGCCCCAATAAAAGGTCCGAAAAACGGGATAATATTCGTTATTGTAATGATAAAGGTTATAAGTAGCGTATATGGCATATTTACGATTGAGAGGACGATAAATGCAATAAGCCCTACAATCAAAGAATCCAGGATTTTTCCAATAAGGAATCCACTGAAAAGTTTATGTGCTTTTCTAATTATTTGAATAATTTTATCTGCAATCTTTTTGTTGAATAATGCAAAATTTATCTTCTTTGCCAAACTGATAAACTGATCTTTTTCAGCCAGCATATAGATTGATATAATAATACCAAGTATTACGTTCCAAACTGAAAGTGCAGTACTACGAAGAATAGAAAATACTTTCGGTATTAGTTCTCCCGCGAAGTTATTAATAAAGACTGCTAGCTCATCCCAACGCTCATTGATAAAGCTGTCGACTTCTTTTGGAAGGTCTACATTATTAGAAAGATTCTTAATATAGTCATTTGTAGATACTATATAATCTGGTAATTTATTCGCAAGCCCTTTTATACTAGCAACTAGTTGAGGCAAGATAAAGGCAATAAATAGATATACAAAAAATCCTGACACGATATATGCGAATAATAGTGCAATTTTATGAAACTTACTTTTTTTCATCTTTTTCATCACTGGTATCTTTATTAAATGTTTTATGAAGAAAACCAGAAGAAAGTTCACGAGATAGGCGATAATGAACCCATAAATAAATGGGTATAGTATGGAAATATAGCCCTGTAATGCATCCGTAAATTTATCAAGCCCAGAAACGATAAGATAAAATACGATACTTGAGATAATAACGATGTAGCTGTATATAGCGATTGTAGTATATTTTTGATTCCAATTTATTTTCACTGTACCCTCCACTAGAAATAGTATTTTTCTCATATACATTATATCACAATATACAGATTATGGAACTATAACTCCCACAGAACCTTTTCCCATTCATACAAATCTTCATCCGTACTTACTTTAGCATCAATCTCATCCCTCAATACTTTTCTTTCCTGTTCCGAAAGCAATTTAAAGACTTCAGTAAATTCTCCTTTATAGAAGCATTCTTTAAGAATTTCCTTTAAATCAGTAAGCCCTTTTACCTCTTTTTCCAACATAATTAACTTATCCGATAAAAATCTACATTCTTTCATTTCATCAATTAATTTTCTTAGCTTATCATCTTCCATCGTAATACCCTCTTCAAACCATACTTCTGCTTTTAATGCTTCTATCACTGTTTTGGAAAATAGCTTATCTAAACTTTCACTTTCTGAATAATATTTATATTCAAATGCAAATTCTTTCATGTCATACTTTAAATAATTAAGAAGTTCTTTATTTCCTTCAAATTTATCATTTATAAGCTCTTCTAAAACACTAGCCAAAAATATCGCTAATTCTTCTTGTGATTTATGAGTAGAGATATTCAATAATTGATCTAAATCTGAATCTTCCATAAGCAAATCATTAATAGGCTTATTTAAGATAATACAACCTAATACATTTCTTAAGACAACCTTACACACATTGAATATATAATCAGAATATTCCTCATGAAATCCTAAAAGTACTTTTTCAATCCACTCAGCAGGAAATTTACTTAGAAATAACTGTTCTAATTGAATCCTTCTCAAATATTCATAAATAATATCGATTCCTATTAAATCTTGTATTTCACAAATCAAAGGATAATCGAGTGATAAAATGTGATTACCCGCATCAAATTCAACATCATATTTTGCAAAAAATGCTGGCATTCCTTTTATCACTGTCTCATAGTAACACAAATTATGATAAGCATTAAAAGTTTTATTAATTTCTAGGAACAATCTTTTTGATCGTGTAATCTTTTTCTTCTTATTTAATAATCCATTTCTAAAAGCATCAACTGCGTTTATTTTCTCATCTACTACTCTTACTTGGTCCGATTCTTTCTTCTTGGATTCTTTATTTGTTAAGTCTTCATTTGTAGACCCTACATTTGTAGTATCTTCATTCATACAATATAGAATGGAATTCATTAATTGTCGTGCTATAACATATGTTACAGAAGTACTATCATTACTTGTATATTTTTTCACTCGCTCTGATAATATTGGCATGAGTTCTTCCATACTGTAATCATTCATCTTGATTTCTCCCTATATCTGTACGACATCCTTTTTTTATTTCATTACAAAATTCGTCCAAGCATGTAGTCTCTAAATATTCCAATGATCCCTGACAATCTCCATCAAAATGTTCTTTCATAAAAGACAGTAACTCATCATCACTTAATTCATCTAAGCTTTCGTTTTTATAATAATAAAAAATCTCTTGTAATTTTGTTATTGTTTCCACATAGTTATCTTGGTAAATATAATGAGAATCACAAAAAGTATAAATTAATTTCGGTAAGATTGCCTCCCCAAATTCAATTCTTTCTTGTTCTCTCAAGTTTTTCTTTCTATTTTCCAAAAGTATTAGTGCTTCTTTCTCAGATAAACGAATCCCAAACTTCTCAGTATATTGATTGCTATCAATTAAATTTTGAAGCTGGTATTTCTGTTGATTTGCTACAATAATTGAAAACATATTGTTATCTATTGCGATCACCTTCCTTATTTGATAATGACTAATCTTACTACTACGAAACAACTATTACAAGACTTGAAAAAAATGCATTTTTGTGGTAATATGAGAATGCAAAAAGAGATAGAATTTCAATTTTCATTGATATTTCTATCTCTTTTTTTATGTTTGATCGACAAAGTGTCTTTCTACATTGAGATATAATAATTGTAAACCTTTATCAAATATTTAGTTGACAATAGGAACTATGAACTTTATAATAAATTAAGTTGTTAATATATTAATATTTGAATTTATATAATACGAAACCTTGCAAATGAAATATTTATATTTTAGGACTATGCAAGAAAACTACTTAATTTACATAATAAAAGGAGTAAGCATCATGAAAAACAAAAAGAACATTAATCCTCGTCACTTAGCGTTAATCGGCATTATGGCTGCAATCACCTGCATCTTAGGTCCACTATCTCTTCCTATTGGTGTAGTACCAATCACTTTTACTAATCTTGCGATATACTTAGCAATATATGTACTTGGTTGGAAAAAGGGAACTATTAGTTATCTTATATATTTATTAATTGGATTTGTTGGAGTTCCTGTTTTTTCCGGGTTTTCTGGAGGAGTAGGTAAATTAGTTGGCCCTACTGGTGGATATTTAATTGGTTTCATTTTTATGGCATTGATAAGTGGTATTTTTATTGATAAGTTTTTTGATAAAATATATATGCATTATATTGGTATGATTCTAGGTACAATCGTTACCTATATGATTGGTACTGCTTGGTTAGCATCCCAAATAGATAAGTCCTTTGGTGCTGCTTTGGCTATTGGAGTAAGTCCTTTTATTCTGGGAGATTCCATAAAGATTGTGATAGCTTCCCTTATCGGTCCTATACTTAGAAAACAACTTATAAAAGCTAGATTATACAAATAATATTAATCACTTTATATCCAATTTCTATATTACTCGATCGAAACATCTTCTTGTTCATAAGAGGATACATTCATATCACCGTTTTCATCGATTGAAGCAAAAAAAACTTCTGTGATATTTTTGTATCCTTTTTCTTTTAGTTTTTCTAATATTTCATGTTCTGTATATTTTGTTTTGAAGAGTGTATCTATTTTAAATTTACCCTCAAATATAACTGTCTTATGCATGCTGCTTATCGGCGTATCCATTTTCATATGTTTTGGAGTAAGTTCTTCAAATTCAGATTTTTTTAATACTGAAATATCCCCGTTCGGTTCAATAATAGCATAAGCGATCATATCTAAGTCAAATATGTCCTTCTCTCTAAGTAACATTAAAATCTCACTTACTGTATAACTAATCTTCTTGATGTTTTTGTGTAATAATTGCCCATTATGAGCTACCACGGTTGCATCAAAGTTTACCAAATGTCTAAATTTCTTACTTCTAACAGATAGAAAACTAACTCCCTTTTGAAGAAGTGCTAGCATAATGATAGCAAAAACAGCATGAAGATGCTTAATATCTTGGTCTACAATATCTGCTCCCACAATTGAGCCTATAACTACTATTGATAGAAAGTCATATACCAGTAGTTCTCCGATAGGTCTTTTACCAATTATATACAAAGTACTAAACAATAATAATGTCATAATACTTATGAGCCTTAGCAAAATATCCAAATATTCATTCATAATAATGTCTCCCTTAATAATTATTCATTATTAGTATTTCCATTTATTAATAAATATATAACTACATATATAAAAACAGCAGTAGCTGCTCCCCTATAGGGCCTCTACTGCTGTAAATTTTATTGTATCGTTATCTATTTAATATATTCAATAGCAGATTTTGCTGCAACGCGACCAAATACTACGATATCAGCTACTGCATTACCACCGATACGGTTTGCACCGTGAACTCCACCTGTTACTTCACCTGCTGCGAATAAACCTGGGATTGCGGTTCCATCTTTTGAAATAACTTCTGATTTCGTATTAATCTCAACACCACCCATAGTATGGTGAACTCCTGGAGCTATTTTAATTGCATAAAATGGTCCTACTGAAGTGTTGTTATCCATACCAGTTGTTCTATTAAATTCTGCATCATTTTTTGATGCAACTGCTTCATTCCATGTTGTTAATGTTTCTGCTAATGTTTTTGGATCAACATTTATTTGTTCCGCTAATTCTTCGATTGTATTACCTTGTACCGTAATATTACTGTCTACATACTTTTCAATCGCACTTAAATTATCACGTAATAATTGGTCAAATATAATATAAGAATAGCTTCCTTCTTGTGCAATAACTGCTGCAGATACAACATCACGAGTTAATAACTCATCTGTAAATCTTTTTCCAGACTGATTAACAAGAATTGCTCCACCACCACGAACAGATTCAGTAATCATAATACTTGTTGTTTGTTCAACTGTTGGATGAATTTGTATTTGTTCTATATCTACAAGATTCGCACCGATTGCTTCCGCCATAACGATACCATCACCTGTTGCGCCTGGAGTATTTGTTGTTACATATCCCTTAAGTTCTGGTTTATATTTTGTATATAATTCTTCATTCGCACCAAAACCACCTGTTGCCATAATTACTGCTTTTGCATTAATTACATAGTTTGTTTCAGATGATTCAGCTTTAATACCTACTACACTACCATTATTTGTTAGTATTTCAGTAGCTGTTGTATTTAACATAACTTCTACACCTAGACTATCTAAGTTTGTTTTGAATTTTTCAACTAAGTAAGTACCTACACTTGAACCACCTTCAGGTCTATGAATACGTTTATTAGTTGCACCACCTGAGAATGATACTTCTGGAAGTGGAGCACCGATAGATTCAAGCCAATCAATAGCTTCTGCTGAATCCTCAGCCATAACAGTTACTAAATCTCTATTATTTACATTATATCCACCAACCATTGTATCTTCAATAAATGTTTCGATGGAATCCTCTATTCCTAGTTCCTTTTGAACACTAGTTTCTGCAGCGTTCATTCCACCAGTTGCTTTAATTGTATTTCCGCCTACCATAGGCATTTTTTCTACAATCAATACATTTAATCCAGCATTCTTCAATTCAATTGCTGCAGTCATACCAGCACCACCAGCACCAACGATTACTACATCAACATCAATAACTTCTTCTTTTTTGTCGGTATTGTCATCTTGAACTGCTACTAAAGTTGATACATCTACTCCAGCACTTTTTAACGCCTTAGTTATTGCTTCAATTACTGCATTACTTGTTACAGTAGCACTTGCAACAGCATCTACTTCAACAGATTGACTCTTAACAATCAAAGCCGGAAGTGTCTCGATAGCAATAGAACCAATCCCTTCTGTTTCTTTGCTTCCTACTACTGTAATTTCTTCTATCTTTTCATCAGATAATACAACCGTAGCAACTACATCGCCACCAAACCCTTTTGCTGTTCCTTCATAAGTACCTGCTTTAAATTTTGTTCCTGAATTTGTTGTTTCTTTTTCTTTTTCTTTAGCACCACAAGATGCAAGTGTAACGGATAATATAACCACCATGATTATCGCTAAAAACTTCTTCATAATTTTCTCCTCTATAAGATTGATATTATTTTAACTAACTTTCTTTATTATATAGCGAGAAAATTAACATACTCTGTCTAAATTCTTAATTTTATGTCAGATTTAGAAATTATTTTAGCGACCATATCAATAATATCATTTGTTGTGATGGGTTTAAGAAGAAACCCGTCAATTATATTATTATCAACATATTCTTGTATATCTTTATTTAAATAACCCGTCATTGCAATTATCTTAATTTCAGGATTTGATTTCCTTATTATCGCTGCCAATTCTAATCCACTCATACTAGGCATAGATATATCTGTTATTAGTATATCAAATTCATCCTTCTTTTCCTTTAAAACACCATAAGCGAAGCCAGGATTTGTATAGTATTCTACTTTCCATTTCGTCATAGATAATCCTTTTTTTATTGGTTTTAAGATTTCAATTTGATCATCCAGAACCATAATCCTAAATTTTTTCTTCTCGATTTCAATTCTATTCGTTACACTTCTCTCATGAGTTACTGGTAATTTATCAAGAATCGGTAAAATTATAGTAAAGATAGTTCCCTTATTCTCCAAACTATTCGCCTGTATTCTACCACCATACTTTACCACCAATTGTTTTACTACCGATAAACCTAATCCAGTACCTTCACCACCTAATTTAGTTGTAAAAAATGCATTATACATTTGTTCCATTGTTTCTTGGTCCATTCCACAACCCGTATCACTTACATTTAATTCTACTTCATATTCACTAATCTTTTGATAAGTAACCTCCAGCTTACCATAAGTACCTTTCATAGCTTTATATGCATTTGTACATAAATTTAATAAAATTTGATTTATTTCTCCTGGATTTCCAGAAAGAAAAATTGGTTTATTACTAATATCAAAAGTTAACTTAATTTCTCTAGGAAATAATTTTGCTATCATTTTCATTGAATTTTTAACAACTAAAGAACTATCAAATATTTCTTTTTGATCTTTTTCCTTATCTTCTCTTCCATATGCTAATAATTGATGTGATAATTCTGCACATCTCTTAGCTGCTGCTGTAATTCCACTAACTTCTTCCATAACATCATCATTTTTAGCAAATTTCATACTCAACAAGTCACAATATATCATAATTGGGGTCATTAGGTTATTGAGTTCATGTGCAATCATACCTGTTAAGATTCCAATTGTTTGAAGTTTATCATATTGTTGAACTTGTTCTTCTTGCTTCTTAAATTTATTTGAGGCCTCATTTAGCTCAGCTTGATATTTCCATTCCATTCTTATCCGCTGAGTGTTCTTTAACTCCCTAGTAATGTAGAAAACAAGTGAACCAAAAAATATTACAAGTATAATTCCAATTAAAATTGTAATTCTCAATGCATTTTGTAATGGCTTTGCTACTTGGGAATAATCCATTATGACACTAAGAACCCAAAAATCTTCTACGATTTGCACCGGTGTAAACCCCAGAATCTTTTTAACTTTTCCTGCTTCAATGTTATCCCACCAGTAGGATACTATTATTTCACTACCGGACTCTCCCCTTAATTGGCTTTCTAGTAATTTATCTATTCCTTCTGAATTCAAATCAGGATGCTTTTCCATTCGATCGGATTTTGAATCAATTCCAATCTGATTTTTGGTTCCATGCATTAAAATAATCCCTTTTCGATCCTTTATAGTACAATATCCCAACTCACCCACCTGTATAGGAGCAAGAATTTCATCATATACTTTATTTAGATTAATGCTGGTAACGATATATCCCCCTAATTCATTGTTCGCAAATAAAGGCTTTACTAAATTCAATATATAATAACCTTCTCTTTGATATTCATACGTATCAAATACCGTCTCTTCTTTTCTATTTTTTTCTTCAATTTCTCCTGGAAGATAAAAATTTATGCTATTAAGGTATGTCTTCTCACTCTCGTAATAAACCGAGATAATATCATCGATTTGATTCCTTAGGGTATCAACATCACTAATATTACTTAGCATCCCATCAAAGTATAGGTCCATTCCTTTCTTTTCTTCTTCAAAGAAACGCTCTAAACTACGGGAGGCTGTTTCTGCTATTAAAATAATTTGCTTTTTCTGCTGCTTAACAATAGTATTCTTATGGGTATTATATCCTATTGTAATTGAGAGCCCAATCCCTATCATCCCTAATGTTATAATTATAAAAAATATTATTATTTTTCGTTTCGAATATTCCATCATTCTTTTAAAGCAGCTCCTTTCTCGCTTACATTAAAGAGTATCGCCAAATAGTATACCATCCATTTATGAACTTTGTATATGAAAACAAAGGATACTCCTGGAATACTGGTATTATGCGTAATGACAAATACAACGTAAATGGGTATAATAAGATAGAACAATAAAATTGATGAATGATTGATAAGATTATCAATTAACAAATAGGATTAAAATAAACAGGAAGGAGTCGATAGCTAAGTTAACATTTCGTTAACAAGTTATCCCAAATAATTATGGCAGGAGAGCGTGTATTGGTAGTTGATGATGAGAAGATAATTCAGAAATCCATTCAAGCAGCATATAAAAGCGAAAATATGGAAGTTACGATAGCCTCCAGTGGTAAAGAAGCATTATCCATTTTAAGTCAATATAAATTTGATTTAATATTAATGGATATCTTGATGCCTGATATTGATGGTTTTGAAGTAGTGCAAACGATTCGAAGTAGACAAATTCATACTCCTATTATTTTTATTAGTGGTAAATCAGAGGAATATAATAAAGTATTGGGGTTAGGTCTTGGTGCAGATGATTATATTACAAAGCCTTTTAGTATTGCATTACTAATCTCTAAATCAAAAGCCCTTATTCGGAGAACCAATGTGTATAGTATGATCACCGAGGATCTTATTGTTGGTCCATTTTTCTTTAACCAAAAAACCTTCCGCGTGTACAAATTCGAAAAAGAAATCCAAATGACTGCGAAAGAATTGTCCCTTTTTAAATTCTTTATGAAAAATCCAAAGCAAGTTTTTACAAAAGAACAACTCTACCATCAAATTTGGAATAATACTGCTATCGATGATAATACCATTATGGTTTATATAAAAAGAATACGAAGTAAAATTGAAGATAATCCAAAAAATCCCCAATATCTAAAGACTGTTTGGGGCATTGGATATCAGTTGGACTGTTAACAAAAATAAAAACCGAAAGTGTAGACTATGATTCGTCTACACTTTCGGTTTTTATTATATTTATTTTAATTCTGATATATCTATAGATTGAGCATCTTGAAAAAGTTGATTTTCTCCTGCCATTGCCCAAATAAATGCATAACGAGTAGTTCCAGCTCCACTATGAATAGACCAATATGGAGAAAGCACTGCTTGTTCGTTCTTTACAACGATATGCTTTGTTTGATCTTTGCTTCCCATAAAATGAAAGACGATATCTTGTTGAGGCATATCAAAATAGCAATAGATTTCGCTTCTACGTTCATGTGTGTGTGGTGGTATACTATTCCATACACTTCCCTCTTTTAAATCTGTAAAACCCATAACCAATTGACAGCTCTTTACACCCTCTGGATGAATATATTTATATAGAGTTCGTTCATTCGCTGCCGATACACTTCCTAAATCAACCTTTCCAACACTACTAAATGAAATCTTTGTAGTCGGAAACGTACAATGTGCAGGTGTACTAATAAAATAAAACTTGGCAGGATTACTAGCATCTAAACTGGAAAATTGAATTGATTCATTTCCCATACCAATATATAATCCATCTCGTGTATTTAATTCAAATTCTACATCATTTACGCATATAGAACCTGTACCACCAATATTAATTACACCCATTTCTCTTCTCTCAAGAAAATAGTTTTGATGCAACACGGAAACAGGTGTAAGTTCAAGGGTATTTTGTGGGCAAGCTCCTCCTACTATCATTCTATCCGAGTAGGCATAATTTATTTCTATTGAATTTATTTTAAACAACTCTTCAATTAAGAAATTTGTTCTAAGTTGTTCTGTGTCTAATGAAATAAATTCGTGAAATGACGTTGAATGTTTTTCTCTCATAATAATCTCCTTATCTAAAATCTTGACCGCCATTGATTTGAATTACTTCTCCTACGAGATAAGATGCTTCTTCTGAACAAAGGAAATATATAGCATTCGCTACATCATCAGGAGTTCCAAAGCGTTTTGCAGGGATACCTTGTTTCCATGTTTCCATTAATTCTTTATTCGTTTCACTATGGAATTCAGTATCTACAACACCTGGAGAAACAGCGTTAACTCTGATATTATATGCCATAAATTCTTTTGCAGTAGCTCTTGTAAATGCTAATACTGCTGCTTTCGCTGCTGCATATGCCGCAATTCCTGGTCCACCACCATTATAAGCTGCTATTGAAGTAATATTTATAATACTTCCACCGTTTTCCTTCATATAAGGAATTACCGCTCTCGTACAATAAAATGGATTTGTCAAATTAAGGTTAATTACTTTGTTCCAGAATTCAGTTGTCATTGTTTCAACTGGACATCTACCCATAAGACCACCTGCGTTGTTTACAAGAACATCTATTTTACCAAATTCTTGAGCAACTGCTTGCGCCATTTTATTTACACTATCTTCATTTGTAACATCACCGTAGAAAAAGCTTGCTCTATATCCTTGTTTTTGTAATTCTGCAACAGCTTCAATTCCAGCTGCTTCATCAATACCATTTATCGCAAGATCATAACCTGCTTTTGCAAATTTTTTGGCTGTTGTAAGTCCAATACCTCTTGTAGCTCCTGTTAATAATGCAACTTTATTCATATTTAAATCTCCTTTGTATTTTTTTTATTTTATTGAATTATCAGATTGTCTATGTCGTTCTGCGATTAAAAGTGCCCCTACAGATGCAGCGTTACTTGTTATATCATCAGGTAATAGAATCGTATTTATATTTGGTATTCCTTTGTGGTCTAATACTATTTTAAATACATCTTTTAATGGGGAAGACCCACCTATATATATATTATTATATTTATCTTCAATTTCCTGAGTAATTCTTGGTCCAATATCGTTACTAATCAAAGCTCCAGTCAAGAAATTAGCTCTTTGGTTTGGAGTTGTTTCTAATGAGATGTCCATAAGTCTTACTGCAAAAGCAGATTTGGTAACACCATTATTTCTTTCAAAATTAACACCCATTTTTACATATTCTTCATCCACTTCAGTAATAAGGTCTGGTGAAAGAGAATTCGATAATATTGTAGCTGTCGATAATGCGAACAAAAATTCTCCTAACATTGTAGTAGAACATTTTTCTACTTCATTTTGCTCATTCACAAAAACAAATTTAGTATGAGAACCAGGTAGTATCATAAGTGCTGGTCCCTTAATATTACATACATTTATAATTCCAAACGCCTCAACTTCTTCGCCTCTCATTACATCAATTTGATTTAAATGCTGAACGGAAGGTGATGGAACATCATTCTTTATTCCTGGAATAAAATAAAATGGTTTATTATCTAACCAAGAAAAAGTCTCTCTTATTATATTATTTGATAAATCATCGATAGACACCGGACTTTTCCTATGTGGAACTTCTACAAGTCCCAAATTTGAAGTAATCATTCCTGATGCAACGATATATTCAACATCATCAAGTTTTCTATCTACTTTTAATAGCCCTTCATTAATTAAATTAACTAGATTTTTTTCTAAAATAGTTTTGTTTCCGTAAATAGCAACATCTTTAATCCCAATATTTGATTTCGCAGTTGATATTACTTGATTATCTTCTATGATTTTAATACGACTATTTGTTGTGCCTACATCGACTGTTATCTTAATCATACTTTCATCCTTTTTTCCTTTGATTTTTTAATAATGCTTTTAATAATTGGTGTTAAAAGGGTAATAGCTGCAACTACTAATAATACAGCACTAATTGGTCTCGTAAAGAAAACACTAGCTTCTCCGCCTGACATAATCAGCGCTTTTCTTAATTCTCTTTCTGCCATAGGTCCTAAAATAAGTGCAAGAACTATAGGTGAAGCAGGGAATTCAAGTTTTTCCATAATATAACCTATTACACCACTGATAAGCATTACTCTAACATCAAAGAGACTATTATTTATAGCAAACGAACCTACTACACATAGAACGATAATAATTGGTGTTAATACATAGCTAGGAATATCAATTATCTTTGTAAAGAATCGAATCCCTATAAGCCCTAGAATCAAAACAATTAAATTGGCAACAAAGAAACCAGCAAAAATAGTATAAATTAATGGTGCATGATTTACAAAAAGTAATGGGCCTGGTTGGAGACCTTGCATAATTAATGCACCTAGCATGATTGCTGTTGTCGCATCTCCTGGTATCCCTAATGTAAGTAATGGAACCATTGCCCCACCTGTTACACCGTTATTTGCAGCCTCAGGAGCCGCTATTCCTTCAGGAATACCTGTTCCAAAATCATTAGGATGTTTTGAGAATCTTTTCGCTTCATTATAAGCAACAAAAGCACCTATATCAGCACCTGCACCTGGTATGATACCAATAAAAGTACCTATTAGGCCTGAACGAATAGTTGTTGGTGTTATTTTCTTTATATCACTTAATGAAGGTAATACACGATCAACTTTTTGTTTTATTACTAATTTTTTAACCATCGTTTCGATACTAACAAAAGCTTGAGACAATGCAAATAACCCAATCATAACTGAAATAAAAGATAAACCATTGAAGAGATTCATATTACCAAACGTAAATCTTTGATAACCAGTAACTAAATCAATACCAATTGTAGAGACTAAGAGTCCAATTACTCCAGCTAATAGCCCTTTTAGTAAGTGCTTCCCTGAAATACTAGCAATAATACTTAATCCAAACATTGCAAGAGCAAAATACTCTGCAGCACTAAATTTAAGTGCAAGTTTCGCAAGTTGAGGGGATATAAGAGTAAGTAAAATTACACTGATTGTTCCACCAGCAAAAGATGCAACCGTCGAAATTCCTAGAGCACGACCTGCCTCACCACGTTTAGCCATTTCAAACCCATCTAATACAGTTGCTGCTGCAGCTGGAGTACCTGGTGTCTTTAATAATATTGCTGAGATAGATCCACCATATATGGCCCCAGCATAAATTCCTAGTAGAAGCAAGATGCCTCCAACAGGATCCATCCCAAATGTTAATGGTAGTAAGAGTGCAACACCCATTGTTGCTGTTAAACCAGGAAGAGCTCCAATAACAATTCCTCCAGCAACTCCACCAATGATTAAAATTAATACTTTGAAACTAAATACTGTGACTAAACCATTTCCAAGTAGTTCTAACATATTCTTCCTCCTAATTCAAGAAACTAATCGTTGGCAAAGGGACAGCCAATAGTAATTGAAATACACCATAAATAACAAAAGTAGCTAAGATAGAGACTATTGCAATTCTAGGTATACTTTTCATCCCACATAAACGAATCATTCCAATAAGAAATACTATTGTAGGTATAATAAACCCCAAAATGCCCATTAGGAGTACATAAGCTAATAAACTAAACATAGTAATATAAGTTTTAGTAGCTAATGCATTAAAGAGACCTGTTTCTCTATTTTCTTTATCCAAAATAGTAGAAATAAAAAGTATCAGACTTAACACAATTAAGACTATTGCCAGTATTTTAGGGAAAAATTCTGGACCTGTTACTTGCTCACCACCTAAATTAGGGAAAGTACTCACTTCAATAAGTACATATATACCAATAATAATAAAAATAATAGCGGATATTAGATTTCCTTTTCGCATCATTTCACCTCTGACGTTGTATTTACAAAAGGAAAATAAGGATTACCCTTATTTACCTTTTGCTTAATTTTATGAGCTACAATACAATATTTATAGACTAAAAAATTCTATAATATATAAATACTTTATTTCAACACTTTATCAATCAATTCTTTGTATAACTCAGCTTCTCTATTAATTTTTTCTGTATACTCTTCTTCATCAAGAACTGCTAAAGATAACCCACTATTTTCCATAAATGTAACGAATTTATCTTCTGCAACAGCTTTACTGAATCCTTCTCTTAATACATTTACAACATCATCTGGTGTGTCGGCTGGAACAGCTAACCCTCTCCATACACCGATAACAACATCATATCCTGATTCTTTTAATGTTGGTACATCAGGGAAAGTTTCTAATCTTTCGTTATCAGCTACAGCTAATATCTTAAGTTCGCCTGCTTCGACTTGAGAAGCTACTTCTGCTGGACTTACCATTACCACATCAATATGTCCGCCTAAAAGTGCTGCAATTGCAGGAGCTGCCCCCTCATATGGAACATGATTAAACTTAACTCCCGCTTCATCTTCTACATAAGCAGCTGCTAAGTGATAGATAGCTCCTACACCTGAATTACCAGCCTTTACTTTTCCTTCATTTTCTTTCACATATGTTAAGAATTCTTCAACAGTATTCCAAGGGGCATCCGCTCTTACTGTTATAGAAGCTGGTTCTGCATTAATTTGCATAATCGGTCTAAAATCTTTACTTGTAAAAGATGCAAGATTTTGTGGAGGAAGTATTGTGAGTTCTACTGTAATAGTAGTTAATGTGTAACCATCTGGTTTTGCATTTGCTCCTTCACCCATTCCTAGTGCCCCACCAGCACCTGTTTTGTTAACAATTACTAATGATTCTGGAAAATAATCTTTTGCAGCATCTGCTACTGCTCTTGTTACGATGTCTGTACCTCCACCAGCAGAGAAAGGAACAATCATATTGATTGTTTTGTTAGGAAAAACACTATCTTTCTTTGCGCAACCACTTGTGAATGTACCCACGAGAATTAATACTAATACCATACATAATAATCTTTTTGACGAATTTTTCATTTGCTACCTCCCAAAAAAAGTTAATAGTTCTAGTTTTATCTATTTTAAGACGATGCGTCTCAAAATCACATTTAGGAATTCATATAATTTTTTATATTTAAATTAAATAATTGAATTTAAAATATATTATTTGCAATAATAATATAGATTATTTATTTATAAGTTCTATATACTTTTGAAAGTGAACTTTCAATTGCTCGTAATTTCCACTTTTTATAAGATCTGAGTTAATTAATGATGACCCTAGTCCAAATACTTGTACTCCTGCATGTAAATATGAATTTATATTTAGCAAGTCAATACCACCAACTGCCATTATTTTAATATCACGAAACGGTCCCATTAACTGGTTTACGTAATCACTACCTAATACTGCTGCTGGGAATAATTTTACAAGCTCACAACCATACTCATAAGCTCTAGCAATTTCAGTTGGACTAAACACCCCTGGTGAAATCAAAATATTATTTCGATCAGCAACTTCAATACAATCTTCATTCAAATTAGGTGTAATTAAAAATTGTGCACCTGCATTAACTGCATTTAAAGCATCTTCTTTATTTCGTACAGTCCCTGCTCCTATGAATGCACTTTTATCAAATTTCTTCAATGCTTCCTCAATAATAACAAGAGCCTTTGGCGTATTTAATGTAACCTCAAAATTGGTAATACCAACTTCAACCAAGCTCTCCATTACTTTAAAGTTTTCTTCATAATCTAACCCTCTAAGAATAGCTACAATCTTCTTCTCTAAAATACTACTTAACACTTCTTGTTTCATATTTAAACCCTCCTGTTCCATATTATGAAACACCGTTCCATTATTATGGTAAAAATGAATGAAATAGAAAAATATCTTATTTCTATTCCATTTTGAAACAGCGTTCCCACATATGTGTAAAAAAAATTATTAAAAAATTATATAATATTATAAAAAATAACCTAATTGATAAGATACTTTTTTTGCAACTTCTGTAATTTGACTAATCAATGTAGGCAACCTTTCTTGCGTAATATGAATAGTCGGACCAGCTATACTAATTGATGCTACTACTTTATTATTACGATCGTAAATTGGTGCAGCTACACATCGAATTCCTTCTTCGTGTTCTATTTCATCAAATCCATATCCTTGTTTCTTAATTGTTTGTAATTCAATTTCTAAATCATGATAATTATCAATTGTATTCGCAGTATATTTGTACATATCTTCTTCTTTTAAAATCTCTTTTACTCGATTAAATTCCATGTCACATAATAAAGCTTTCCCAACACCTGTACAGTGTAGTGGTACCCGTTTACCAATTTGAGAATAAACACACAAATTACTATGATGGGTAGTCTCAACCTTATCAATATATATTGCTTCTTCACCATCTAAAACAGCTAAATGAACTATTTCTCCGGTTACCTGAGATAGTTCTTGTATATAAGGTTTTGCAATATTTCTTAAATCCATAGAATCTAATAGTGCACTTGCTAACAATAAAATTCTACTTCCTAGTAGATAGTTATTTGTAACAATATCCTGTTTAACATATCCTCTATTTAATAGAGATGTTAATAAACGATGCGTTGTACTTTTATGAAGGGACAACTCATTGGATAACATAGTAACTCCACAACCATTTTTATGTCTCGCCAATTCTTCTAAAATCATAAAGGTACGATCTACAGATTGTACAGCACCTTCTTTGATTTCTATCATCTTATCCCCCCTGACACTTGCAATAGTAATATTCTATAAAAAATAAACTATTTCAATACTTTTTTTGTTAACTTTTATTATATTTTGATTATAAAACTATTTAATGTAAAAGTCTACTGGTAAATCTTATAACAATATAACATAATAACTTGATTCTCGTAAGCATCTTGCTTTGCATAGATATTAACTTATGGTGACATAATATCTCGTACAAAATATTCAACTATTAACTTACTTTAATCATTATTTACATTTTTTTGCTATCTAACATGCACTTAGGAGGAAAAGATTATGAGAAAACTAAAGAACTCATGGAATAAATTAAGTTTAGTAAAACAAATAATAATTGGATTGATAATAGGTATAATCTTAGCTGTAACCATTCCGGAAACAGCAAAACCTATTACAATTTTAGGTTCATTATTTGTCGGTGCTTTAAAGTCAATTGCTCCTATATTAGTCTTTTTCTTAGTAATGTCTGCAATCTCTCAACACAAAAGTGGTCATCAAACTAATATGAAATCTATTATAGTACTATATCTTTTTGGAACATTTATAGCAAGTCTCGTTGCTGTTATTGCTAGTTTTTTATTCCCTGTAAATTTAATTCTTGAGGCAAGTGCTGAGAATGTATCTCCACCTGGAGGTGTCGTAGAAGTTCTTAAAGTACTATTATTAAACATTGTAGACAACCCCATAAGAGCATTATATAACGCAAATTATATTGGTATATTATCTTGGGCAATACTCCTTGGTTATGCTTTAAGGGAAGTGCCATCTACTACTAAAATAATGCTTGTTAATTTCTCAGATGCAGTTTCCACAATAGTAAAGTGGATTATTAATTTAGCTCCTTTAGGAATTTTGGGGCTAGTATTTGAAGCAATTGCAACCAATGGAATTTCATCCTTATTAAGTTATGGAAAATTACTTATCGTTCTTATTAGTTGTATGCTATTTGTCGCACTTGTCATAAATCCAATTATAGTATATATCTATATCCATAAGAACCCCTTCCCACTTGTACTCAAATGTCTTAAGGAAAGTGGAATTACTGCTTTCTTTACAAGAAGCTCAGCAGCAAATATTCCTGTAAATATTAGATTATGTGAAAAATTAGGATTAGATAAGGATACTTATACCGTATCCATTCCATTAGGAGCGACCATCAATATGGCTGGTGCTGCTGTAACGATATCTGTATTAACTCTTGCTGCTACGAATACCCTAAACATCCAAGTAGACTTTGGAACTGCGTTTATCCTTAGTTTAGTGGCCGCAATAAGTGCTTGTGGGGCATCAGGCGTAGCCGGAGGATCATTATTATTAGTCCCTTTAGCATGTAGCTTATTCGGTATACCAAATGAAATTGCAATGAAAGTCGTTAGTGTAGGTTTTATCATTGGTGTTTTACAGGATTCCTTTGAAACAATTTGCTCGTTGGAATAAAGAGGGGAAAGAAATAATAATCAGAAAATAATATTTTATTTTATTCTATTGCTAATGATTCTGTTACAAGACAGGTTCTTGTTTGATGTGTAATTGACATATTCACTGTTCTGGATAATAATATAATATACGGATTAATAATAGTTTTAAATTATATATATCAAGGGAGACGAATATGGATACTTCAAAAGTATATTTTACAGATTTTAGTGCAACCGCAAATTGTAATTTATTACAAAAACTTGAAAAGTTAGTGAAAAAGGCAAGAATAGAAACAATCGATTTTAATAACAAATTTACAGCAATAAAAATTCACTTTGGTGAACCAGGCAATATTTCTTATTTACGTCCTAATTATGCTAAGGTCTAGATCATCTTGACTCCGCATATGAAAATGGGTTTAATCCTTTTGCTACTGATTGTCATGTGATTATTGCCGATGGATTAAAGGGAACGGATGAAGCTTTAGTTCCGATTCAAGGTGATTATGTAAAAGAAGCAAAAATTGGACGTGCAATAATGGATGCGGATATTTTTATTTCTTTAACTCACTTTAAAGGGCATGAATCTACTGGTTTTGGTGGAGCTCTAAAAAATATTGGTATGGGTTGCGGTTCACGCGCAGGCAAGATGGAGATGCATAATTCAGGTAAGCCGAATGTTGATACTGATTACTGTAAAAGCTGTGGTGTTTGCATAAAAAACTGTGCTCATAGTGCCATCACATTTAACGAAAATAACAAAGCTGGTATCGATCATAATTTATGTGTTGGTTGTGGACGATGTATTGGAGCTTGTAATTATGATGCTGTAAACCCATGGGGTGATCAAGCAAACGACCTTTTAAACTATAAAATAGCAGAGTATACATACGCTGTTGTGAAGGAACGTCCACATTTTCACATTAGTTTAGTAGTAGATGTCTCACCGAACTGCGACTGTCACTCTGAAAATGATGTTCCACTTGTTCCAAATGTAGGTATGTTTGCCTCTTTTGATCCAGTCGCACTAGATGTTGCCTGCGCTGATGCAGTTAATGGTCAACCTATTATCAGTAATAGTGCTCTTGCAAGAATGAAACATACTCATAACGATCACTTTACAAACTTACATCCAGACACCAACTGGAAGAGTTGTATTGATCATGCAGTAAAGATCGGGCTTGGAAATAAGGAATATGAATTAATAACGATTAAATAGAAGATGTATTAGTAATGATTCATAATGATTATTTTAATATTAATAAAAAGGGCTTGCATCAACACTAGATGCAAGCCCTTTTCAACAATTAGACGAAGGGGCCTAGTAATACATTAGTTCGTTTCCCTTGTATAATTATATTCAATTTCAATTTGATCTCCGACAAAGTACACTTGATCGCCTTCTTTGTAATGCCATAATGCTTTTAAAACGGTTGGTATTTTTATACCGTTGCTTTCTTTATAATCACTACATATCGCTGTCCAACTTACGTTATTTGACGTTCCATCCGTTTCTGTTGCTACTCTGTCATCTGTTGTGAATGATATCATTTCCCCTTTATCACTAAAAGTAAAGATACCACTTGCAGAGATGTCATAATAAGATATTGTAGCTTTTGCATGGGTTTCATCAATCCCTTCCCATGTAATGTAATCTTGTAAAATAACAGTTGGAATGATAAAACACTCTGCTAAAAAGGTTACTAAACTTGCCTTATTCATAGTTTCACCTCTTTGGTCAAACAGAGTATAGGACTTTGCAAGAACTCCCTTCATGCTTCCAACTCCATCAATGTATGAATCAAATCCTTGAAATGGAATACCAAACAACGAACTGTCTATTAAGGCAATTCTATCTGGTTTATTAACAAAATTATATTGTGTATATTCAATCAAGAGTGTCGGTTTATCCTTCCCTAATTTAAAAGTAACATTTTTGAACGTCGCTTTCATGTAGGTCATTTTTCTACTTCCGATAAATCCACAATAATTAAAATATTTCTTAACTGGGGCTGGTAATCCTTTTATTTCTTCTACTGTAAAAACATCATTTGTTCCCTTGGTTTTATTCCTCAACATAATTGATGCACGATTAAATTCAGTTTTTGTTTTAGAATATGAAATGTTAAAAAATAAAATTACACTTAATACGACAACAGCTACGATCCCTAATATAATCCATATCATTTTTTCTCACCCTTTATTTTTATTTTCATGTTATTTAAGCTCAACAATAAACGTACTCCCTTTTCCCAACCTACTATTAAAATACACTTTTCCATTCGACATTTCAACTATTTCTTTCACAATTACAAGTCCTAATCCATTACCACTTGTTGATCTTGATTTATCACTCTTATAAAATCGTTCAAAAATATGCTCTTTATCATCATCTGCTATTCCCATACCATTATCGGAAATCTCAACTTTTACAATTTCTCCATCTCGATATAGATTCACTTTTATAATACCTTTTTGATTTGAGAATTTAATTGCATTTGAAATTAAATTTAGCCATACCTCTTGTAGAAGATGTTCGTTCCCTAAAATCAATATTTCCTCAATATTAATATCCAATTCAATATCTTTTTTTGACCACTGTGCTTCAAGTATTAGGATTGTTTTCCTAATTTGTTCATCCAGTGAAAATAATTTTGACTGTTCACGAATTACTCTACTATCAAGTTCGGAAAGCTTTAATAGATTTGAAGAAAGCTTAGATAGCCTCTCACTTTCATTTACTATAATTTCACTGTATTCTAATAACTGCTCCTTTGATAACTTGCCATCTCTTATTAACTTCGCAAAGCCTTTTATTGATGTAATTGGTGTTTTAAATTCGTGTGATACATTCGAAACAAAATCCTTACGTAAATAATCGATATATTTAAGTTCTTTTGTCATCAAGTTGAAATCTGCTGTTAATTGACCGATTTCATCTTCACTTTTATTTTGTACCTCGATATCAAAATTTCCCTTCGCTACTTCTTTAGAAGCTTTTGATAGTTGTTTGATTGGTTTCACTATTCCTCGCACTGCGATTAATATAATAACGGTACCTACAATTGCACTACAAAGAAAAGTTATAGCTACCCTATTTCTTATATTATGAAAACCAATATAAAGCTCATAACTATCAATTGGTAAACTAGACAATACATTATTCGAAATAACACTAAGTATAACTCCAAAAGTCAATGAGTTTAAAAACCACCAAATCCCTAAAAATATAATCGCAAATCGCGCATAAATAGATTTAAAAATGAATCTTTTTTTCATATGAATTTTTCCACCTTATACCCTAGCCCTCTAACTGTAATTATCTTAAACTCCTCAAGTCTATCAATTTTTTCCCTTAGACGTTTTATGTGAACATCAACTGTTCGTTCTTCTGTTTCGTTATCAAATCCCCATATTTCATCCATAAGATCTTTTCTTGTAAATATTTTACGAGGATAGCTAAGGAGCTTAAATAATAAATAAAATTCTTTTTTGGGCAAAATAATCTCTTCTGTATTAGTGGTAACTGATAATGTATCATAATCAAGTGTTACATCTCCAACAATTATTTTATGTTCGTTTGATATCTTAGCCCGTCTTAGCAGTGCTGCTACTCTTAACAGCATTTCATCGAAATCAATTGGCTTCACCATATAATCGTCGGTACCAACCATAAATCCTTTCCTCTTATCTTCTATGCTTTCTTTTGCGGTAATCATAAGTATTGGAAAATTATATTTTGATATCCTTAATTCATTTGTTAATGTATAGCCATCCATATTTGGCATCATAATATCGGCAATCATAAGATCAATATGTTTTATCTCTATGATATCCAACGCCTCTAAACCATCTGAGGCGGCGAGAACATTATATCCGTCTCGTACAAGATAAGTAGTCATAAGCTTACGAATACTATCATTATCATCAACAACTAAAATATTAAACATTTTGCCACCTCCATTTATCATAATTTTATTCAGTTCGTAATGCAACTACTGGATCTTTCTTAGCCGCCATTCTAGATGGAAAAAGTCCTGCAATAAAGGTAAGTCCCATACTTCCAAGTATTAGAACAAACGCAGATAGGATTGATAAATCAGCAATTCCCTTGATATCTACAAGATTTTCTATAACTGAATTGATTGGTAATGTAAGTAAATATGAGATTCCTACTCCAAGAATTCCAGCCGCAAACCCTATAATCAATGTCTCAGCATTAAACACTCTTGAAATATCTTTCTTTCTTGCACCAACACTACGTAATATTCCAATTTCTTTTGTCCGTTCAATTACTGATACATAGGTAATAATACCTATCATAATAGTAGAAACCAAAAGTGAAATCGCTGCAAACCCGATAAGTACATAGGAAATTGTATTTATCAATGTTCCAATCATGCTTGTGATCATTTCAGCAAGGTCAGAATAAATTATTTGATCTTCTGTTGCTTTTCCGGCATTGTATTTATCCAAATACTCCTTTATATTATCTTTGCTAGCAAAATCTTTCGGATAAATATTAATACTAGTTGGAGTTGTTATCGCTCCAAGGCTAATCATTCTTTGTTCTTTGGCTTTTGCATCTGCAAAAGGTATATTTAAGATTACATCGTGTTCTACTTTCGCTTGTTCAATTGCAATCTCTGATTTTTGTGCATCTTCTACAATATAATCGGTTAGGGACGTCGTATATATAATACCTGGAGACAAATAGCTACTCGCTGCTCCATCTTTAAGCCTTAATACTCCCGTAATAGTAAGGTTTAGTCCCTCATTATTATTATAAAGTTTATCATATTCTGTAGAATTTGCAGGTATAAAATTACCATTTATATCTTTTGTATAGAAGTTGTTATTCGGAATAACCTTAAGCATTGTCTTACCGATAAAATCAGTAATTTTATATTCATCTGATTGGGTAAAAATACCTAGCTTCTGAAATAATGCTTCATCTATTCTATTGTATTCATCTACAACAAGCACCACTTCATTCATCGTTTCAGGCAAACGACTACCATCCCCTACTAGATCATACAGTGAAAGAATGAACTCTGAATTATCAGGCATTTCTTGCCAATATGACGAATTAATCATTTGAGGCATATTTCCAAAACTCGCGGTAGATGTTGCATATTTAACAACAGAGGATTCCCCTTTTGCTAATAAATTGATATCCACGCCGCGTGCATAGGAAATTGTATTAATAGCGTTCGGAAGTTTCGCTTCCAGTTCAGATATATAGTTCAAATAATCTGGTGTTAATATATTCGTATGTCTTGTTGTATTAGAACTGCTGTCATAGCGATAAATCACATCATCACTCGTAAACTTCTCAAACCCCGTTTCATCCTTATCATTTCCCATATGTGGTCTCTCATTGAAATCTATACTCTGTTCTCCTGTACTTATCGATATTGGGAATCCTGATAGTGCCTCTGACTGCATGTTGCCTATATAACCTGTCAAGCCATTTGACAAAGCAAGTACTAATGCGACACCAATAATTCCTATACTTCCCGCTAGTGCTGTAATAATGGTTCTACCTTTTTTCGTTAGTAAATTCTTGAAGGATAAAGATGTTGCTGTGGATAATGACATCGATGTCTTCTTAAGTTTTACTTTCTTGGTATTAACTATTTCTTGCGCTTTCGTTTTTTCCTCTATTACTGGATTGCTATCTTCTTGCACTTCACCGTCTAGTAAACGAATAACTCTACTACTATATTCATCTGCCATTTCTGCGTTATGCGTAACCATAATTACAAGTCGCGTTTTTGATACTTCTTTTAGTATTTCCATAATTCGAACACTCGTATGACTATCGAGTGCACCTGTTGGCTCATCAGCAAGAATGATATCAGGATTATTCACAAGCGCACGCGCTATTGCAACCCTTTGCATTTGACCGCCAGATAATTGATTCGGTTTCTTTTTCATTTGGTCTTCAAGGTGAACGGCTATTAAGGCTTCCTTTGCACGCCTTTTTCTCTCTGCAAGCGGTACCCCTGATAATGTCATAGCAATTTCAACGTTTTGCAACACCGTTTGATGTGAAATCAGGTTATAGTTTTGAAATACAAATCCGATGGAGCGGTTTCTATACGCATCCCAATCTTTATCCTTATATGATTTTGTAGACATGTCATTAATGATTAGATCTCCTTTATCATAACGATCAAGTCCACCAACAATATTAAGTAGTGTTGTTTTCCCACAGCCTGATGGACCTAAGATTGAAACAAACTCACTTTCTCTAAATTCTAGAGATACCCCTTTTAGGGCTTCAACAGTTGTATTTCCTGCTTTATAGCTCTTTTTGATATCATTTAATTTTAATTTTGACATTAAATCGACTCCTTTTTATTTTACGATAGGCATATGGTAACAGTCGTTTATGAATTCAGCGTGAACTACTATGCAACATAAATCCATTTAATAAATAAACTTCTACATCAGTTTTCCGAATTTTCTGCTTGTCCAATATTCTTACACATCTTATTAAGCCTTATTGACTTCAAATATATTCTTGGATATATATATACCTACTAATCTGATTTATTTTATATTCTACTTATTATACAATTGTTTTTGAAAAAATCAAGAAACCAACTTATCTCCCCTCATGCAGTTTCACTTTGTATACAAAGTAATTGATGAGGGGAGATAATTAGTTTATACTATTATTTCAACAATGGTTTGAAGTATTATAATACTTCATCCCCATTTCCATTACAATTTGTACAGATATCTTCATTTGAAACTTCTCCGCATTCAACAAATGGAGCACCAGCTCTTGTATTTGCTCCAAAGAAAACAGGTACCTCTACACAAATCCTTTGCGTAATGATAAAGGCGCAAGCTCTATTTGGTACACCATCACATGGTTCATCAATTGGAGTAATAATAGGTTCTCCACAACAATGCGTTACTGTAGGGCCTGTTCTTACAAAAGGTCTTACGCTTACTGGAACACATACCGTTGCTCGTTGGTAAACAGTTGATTCACAATTGTTATTATCTCCATTGCATACTGGACCGCATATAGATAACCCAGTTCTTGTTACCCCTCCACCAAATAAACATACTGGATTTGGGCCAATTGGATAAGTTACCGTAAGTTCATAGCAGATAAGCATCTCACCTTCTACTTTATCTAATCCAAAATCAAATTTCAATCCTGGACATCCTGTGGTTGGATCTGGAGAAAGTTCCGTACGTAACTCTACATTTCCATCTGGACCGAATTCAACATCTTGTTCTTCTCCATCAATTACTACCGTTATATTTGTTATCTGTGATGCTGGTATTTGGTTACAAATACCCAAAACAAAATGACTAAGGTCTCTAAAAGTATCATTATCTAACCCTATTCCAGAAACCCTATAGCAAAATCTTTGATTTTGTCCCGGAGCTGGATTTAAATTAGAAAGATTAGTATCTAACACGAAACGAAATGGTAATATTGGGGTGCCTGCTACCTCTGCATAATTGATACTTAAATTACAGGCTGTTTGTGCTATATTTAACATAATGAAACGCTCCTATCTATTTCATCACAATCCGTACATATATCTTCATTAGAAACTTCTCCACATTCAACAAATGGTCTTCCAACTCTTGATCTAGCCCCAAATTCTACTGGAACTTCGATACAAATGTCTTGCGTTAATGTAAATGAACATCTTCCATTTAAGGTACCTGCACAAGTTGCTCCCTCGTTAGTAACAATTGGTTCGCCACAGCAAATCGTGGTAGGTATTCCAGCAATAGCATAAGGTCTAACTCTTACTGGAACACAAACGGTTGCTGATTGATATGCAGTAGCTGGACACGTTTGATTCTCTACTTGTAAAATTGATACTTGATTAGATAAACTTTTCATATATTTTCCCTTTCTTTATATTTGATAATATATATTATGTTATTCTACAAAATTTGTGCAAATTTGATAAAATTCTCTAGGAATTTTCATTTTGTATAAGCTGTCTATTATTAAACAACCTATTAATTATTGAATTTACACAATAAAAATAGTTCAAATCGCCTTCATTCAATAATCAAGCGACGTGAACTATTTATTTTTTCTATTAACAAACTTTTATTGTATCTTGAAGTCGACCTTGGACATATGTCCTTCCAACCAATCGATAAATTGTCTGGCAGTTCTAGGCGAACGCCCATTATAATACATTTCCCATTTCAATGCTTCCTTGTGTAAGGTTACAATATCAATATCTAATTTTCTAATACGAGCAAGCCCTTCAACAATATCTAGAAATTTCTTCTTATCTGGTGAAGTAAATGTAACCGTAATTCCAAATCGATCAGCTAGCGATAATTTTTCTTGTAATGTGTCAGCAGCACGTATTTCATCATCATGGTTATTTGACATCAATCCTGATCTATCGCTAAATTTTTCTTTAATTAAATGCCTGCGATTTGACGTTGCATAAATCACAACATTTTGAGGTTTGCTCTCCAACCCACCTTCTAATACAGCTTTTAAGGCAGTATAATCTTCCTCACTATCCCCAAATGCTAAGTCATCTATAAAGATAATAAATTTTTGCTGTCTGTCTTTTATGGCTCTTAATACATAGTGTAAATCATTCAGGTAGGCTTTAGGTAATTCTATTATACGTAACCCTAATTGATTATACTCATTCAGCAATGCTTTTACGGTAGATGATTTTCCAGTGCCTCTATCCCCATATAATAAAACATTATTTGCAGGATATCCATTTAAAAATTGTAGCGTATTATTAATAACTTCCTGACGTTCTATTTCATATCCTATCAGGTCACAAAAACGTATATGATCCGGAGATGATATCCCCTTCAAATAACCCTTATCCTGATTTCTTTCCCAAACAAAACCTTTATAATTTGCAAACTCCCCAGATCCATTTTGTCTATAAAAATCAGCCAAAGGTTTTACACACTCTCCCCAGTTATTATTGGAATTAAGTAAAGATGTAGTGTCCAAATCTTCTGTAATACAGTCGTCATTTACTAATTCCCATTCCGGTAGATTATTAATTATGTCATTCTCAAACAATGAATTTCCAAACTTCGTTATAGCTGCTTCCTTGATTTCTTTTGCAGATATGGATATCAATTTATTGAGACACCTCAAGTCCCTTTCCACTGCATTTTGAAGATTCTTATTTATATTATCGAAGCATACTTTTTCACTGTGTCTACTAAAAGCATTTTCATCTAATACTATTTTTCCAACCAAATAACGCTTGAAAGAACTTTCCGGACTATTTTGGACCAACTTATAATAAAAATCACAATAATTATTGATAAACTCACTGAAATCAGTGTTTTCATTTATTAAATCTTCAAAAATATAATGTAGTGCATGGATAACTTTATCTTCTAAAAGTCCTCTATAAACGGTTAAAGACTCTATTGATGTTTTTACTTCAAAAATTTTACTAAACATATAATTCTCCTTATTGACATTTTCTTTTATGATTCAATAAAATACGCTACACACATTATACTTTTTCGATTAATTTTATTCAACATATTATTCTTAAGCTTTATCATTAAGATCAGATCCATAATGCTTTCTTAACGAATAAAAATAAAAAACTGAGGTTTCAAAAGAACTTCAGCTTTTTATTTCAATTTACTTATTTATATTTGCTAACTTATATTTGATAATTTATATTTGGTAATATATATTTGATAATTTATATTTGGTAACTTAGTTGTTCAATTTATATTTTAACTTATATTTGATTGCTTATTGTAATATAGATTGAATAATGTGTACAAAGTCATCTTGTGATATCCCTTGCATACCTGTAACTTCATAGCCCATTCCTTTATATATAAATGTAGTGAAATAAGCATCTAAGTCTTTGCTATATCCAATAACGATGTCTTCTCCATTTATCGTGGAAACCTCTTGATTTTCTAATTGATATCTCGTATCTGTAATAGGTAAGGTATCTTTTTGGAATCTTATCGTAAGGTATGCGCCTCCATTCGGATTGCTAAAAGAATACCCACTCATCATAAATTCGCTACCATCTTGATTGTAGTAAACATATGCATCTTCCGTGTTTTCCAATCCAGTTGGCAACCATAGATCTAAATTCAAATTAGCTTTTTCAAGATATGCCTCATATGAAATTGCTTCTGTCGTCCCATTCTCTGGCAATCTTATCTTCGCTCCAGTTGAACTTAGTATGCTATTAATTTGTAGTGTCTGTACTGTTTGATTCCCTGAGCCATTTAAGATAGGTGCTTTATTCTCAAATATGTTAGTAAAAGAAAGTACTGCCACAAGGGCTAACCCACAAACAACCGGTACTGCATAACGTAATTTAAATATATTTCTTTTCGGTGATTTTTTCATAATAATTCCTCCGTTATATGATATTTTAGTTTTCTTAGCTATAGTTTCCCAGTAATCTGGCGTTTGTTCTGCTTCTTCAATTAAAGCTTCTTTTACCTTTGTTTCAAATTTATTCATCCTATTACCTCATCTTTCATTAATAATTGTAACTTGGAAACAGCTCGTTTATATTGCCATCCTACTTTACCCAAGGTCATATTTAGGATTTGACCTATTTCTCGAAAGGAGATTTCGGTTAATAAATGCAATTTTATGATTTCTTGTTGTATTGGTTCTAATTGACTTAAATAGTATTCAATGAGAAGCCCACTGGTGAGATTTTCTTCAAAACTATCGATACTTTCTTCCTCTAAAATAGGTTCTGCATAATCACTTAATGCAAAATGTTTTCTCTTTCGAATTGCATCCACCGCTTCATTGTGAGTAATACTCATAATCCAGGCTTTGGGATTTCTACCCTTTTTATAGCTATCTGCGCAGGATAGTATCTTAATAAAAACGTCTTGAGCAATATCTTCTGCCAACTGCTTATCTCTTGAAATTGTATAGGCGTACGAGTATACAGCTTTCCCCATAAGCTCATATATATTTTTTAAGGCAACCGTATCTTTTTCAACAATACATTGTATATAGAATTCTAATTGTTCAGTGATCACTTTAATTAACCTCCTTTCCTTATATACGTATGGTGAGATACTTTTGTATGGTTTTTTAAGTAATATTTGGTTTTTATTCAGAAACTCTATTGACCGTTTTGGTATATAATGCTAATCTTGTTTTGAAAATGCTTACTTGGATTGCGGAAGGGTACATAAGTAATTCATTAGGTGATATTGAAGTATTTTGTAATGAATTTGATGCATGTATACAATTACTTAAAAACAATTTTTATAAGGAGGAGTATCTATGATTGATGTAAACGGACTAACATTAAAGTATCCAAGTGGAAAAGGAATCTTTGATGTAAATTTTAAAGTTAACAACGGAGAGGTAGTAGGTTATCTCGGGCCAAATGGAGCCGGTAAAACTACGACAATTCGGGCTTTACTCGGGTTTATGCGGCCAGATAGTGGTAAGTGTTCTATTGGGGGTCTTGACTGTACTGAGGACGCCCCACAAATTCAAAAGACTCTCGGATACATACCCGGTGAAATTACATTCTTAGATGGGATGAACGGAGATGAGTTTCTTAAATTTATGTGTGACATGCGTGGCACACGTGACTTTACACGACAAAAACAACTCATTGAGATGTTTGAGCTTGAAACCAAAGGTAATATCAAAAAGTTTTCAAAGGGTATGAAGCAAAAAATAGGGATTGTTACGGCTTTTATGCACAATCCTGATGTTCTTCTATTAGACGAACCCACAAGCGGACTTGATCCACTAATGCAAAATCGTTTTGTTGAACTGATACTTGAAGAAAAGAAAAAAGGTAAAACAATATTAATGTCAAGTCATATGTTTGAAGAAGTAGAACGCGCTTGTGACAATGTATTAATTATTAAAGACGGGAAAATAGTTGTTCAATCCGATGTTATAGAACTAAAAAATTCTCAACGTAAAGGCTTCATTATTAAACCAGCTGATATGACTTCTTCTTCTAATATACTCCAAAATGCAGGTTTTGAAATTGGTACCGTAACAAAAGATTCAATTGAAATTTTTATAACTGGTGAAAAGACAGATCTTTTTATTAAAACTGCTGCGCAATTCAAGGTACTTAATTTAGAAATCAAAGCTCAATCACTTGAAGATATTTTTATGCAATTTTATGGCAAGGAGGGTAAATAATTATGAGTTCAACATTATTTAAGACAACATTAAAAAAGAATTGGACATTATTACTTATTTTCTTTGGAGTTTTGACCATGTATATGACTATAATGATTTCTATGTATGACCCAGAAGATATGGAAGCCTTAATGTCTATGTTTAAGCTTCTCCCTCCAGATCTTATGAAAGCTTTGGGCTTTTCTAGTTTAGCAACTGACCTTACTGCATATCTTGCAAGTTGGCTTTATGGACTATTAATGATAGCCTTTCCTATGATTTATAGTATTATTCTCGGAAATAAACTAGTAGCAAAAATGGTTGATAACGGATCCTTTGCATATTTATTGTCTACTCCAAATTCAAGAGTAAAGATCATTACAACACAAGGATTATATGCCCTAAGTACGGTACTTGTTCTGTTTTCTGCTTTATTTGGTTTAGGTGTTACAGTTTGTGGAGCTATGTTTCCTGGTGCTCTCGATATCACTGCTTTTTTTAGACTTAACCTCACAACAATGCTTGTAAATATGGTTGTTATGATGATTAGTTTTTTCTTTTCCTGTTTATTTAATGAAACAAAGATGTCACTTAGCTTTGGTGCAGGTATTCCAATTATGTTTCTTCTTATGAACATACTAGGAGGGGCTTCTACTAATATAGAGTTTTTAAAGAAGTTTTCAATTTATGGAATTTATGATCCAATTAAATTAGTTCATGGTAGTGAAGTATGGGGAGTTAATCTTTTTTATATCGGTATCATAGTTGCTCTTTTTATAGCTAGTGTATTTATATTCAAGAAGAAAAGATTACCACTATAATTGGGGTAGCTTTCAAAACACTCCACAGCTGATTTAATGACAGCTTGTGGAGTGTTTTTCTATTCAAGCCTTAATTATAAAGATATGTTGACAAACGACATATGTCGTGATACGATATATTTAATATGTCGCATCACGTTATATGTCGTTTGTCGACACATCTAAATCATAAGAAAGGAGTTGTTCAATTGAAAACAGAACCTTTGACGGAAAGTTACTTTTACATCTTGCTCTGTCTTTATAATAATCCTAGACATGGTTATGGAATTATGCAAGAAACATTTACTCTTTCTGATGGAAGAGTTAAGATTGGTTCCGGGACTATGTATGGGGCAGTCAGCAACATGATGAAAAAAGATTGGATTGTAGAAACAAAAAGTATTAATCCTGAGGATTACCGCAAACGTCTTTACCAGATTACAAGTCTTGGAAAGCAGATCCTAGAGCAAGAAATCTCTAGGCTGAAACAATTAGTAAATAGCTCCATTATGATAATCGAGGGGAGGGTGAACTAGATGTTAGGCAAAACCAAGAATAAGATAAAAATGTACTTGGCGTGGAACTATGACAAAGAAGAAGAGTATATCAATTCAATGTCAAAAAAGGGTTGGCAATTGAAAAAGGGAGGCCTTTTTCATCATTCATACGAAAAAAACGATACTCCTTACCGCTATAAAATTGATTTCAACACTAAGGTAAAGATGAGCTTTGAAGAACATTGCCGATACATTAGTATTTTCGAAGAACAAGGATGGGAGTACATTAATTCGACGATAAATGGTTGGCACTATTTTAGAAAGTTATATGTACCTGGATCAAGTGAGGAAGATTATGAAATTTATACAGATAATATCTCCTTAAAGGAAATGCTCTCAAGATGGACTGTGATTGCTCGATTTTTTCAAGCTTTTTATTTATTCTACTCTATACTTTATATTTCTCACTATTTCAAAAGTAAAAATACCATTTATGGAATGATTGCTCTATTTACATTTCTAGCTTTTATACTATTTGGAGTAGGGATAAGAATAATGAAAAAGAAAAAGGCTCATCCTAAAGTCAAACTATCGAAAGGATATGGAGTTTATTTACTGGTTGGGACAATGCTTATATCCTTCTCTCTCATGCTTTATTTAGCCATATGGGGACAGTATACTTATAAAATAGATTATACCTCACAGATTAATTGCTATACCGAAGATTTTAGAGATATCTTTACCGTAGAAAAAGACGGCTTATATAATCTTGATATTAAATGCACGAGTGATCGAGGATTGATAATGATTCAAATATCGAAAGCTGGGGTTATTATCTATAATGGTGGTGGTATGGGTTTTCGTGTCTCAAACATGCTTCTTCAATTAGAAAAAGGGGAATACACAGTTGATGTTATCTATTACCTTGAAGATTATAAAGAAAAATTTAATGCTTCTGAAGAAAAACTCGAAGAACTAAATCTAACTGGAAACCTTGAAGAAATGAGTGAAGTAAAGATTTTAATAGGACTTAAACAATAGAAATCAAAATTACGACCCCCTATTATTAGGGGGTCGTTATTATTTTTCTACAATTGACATACTTTATGTGGATTCAAAATATTTTTTGGATCAAATGCTTTTTTAATGCCTCTCATTATCTCTACCGTAGCAGGATCCATTGATTCCATTAAATATGATTTTTTTGCATAACCAATACCATGTTCACCAGACACTTGGCCATTTAATTCTCTCGCCTTCGCATAAATTCTGTCCATCGCATCTTTCATTCTTATTTCCCACTCTTCTTCACTTAGTTCGTCCTTAAGAACATATGCATGAAGATTTCCATCTCCTGCATGTCCAAAACTCTTAATTCGAACATTTACTTCTTTATATAAACCATGAATATATTCTACCATTTCATTTACTGAACTTCTTGGAACTACCACGTCAACTTCATCCATATAAGTTGTGGAACCTTTAATAGCTTCAAGAAAAGCACCTCTTGCCTTCCAAATAGATTCTTCTCTCTCATTTGTATCTGAAATCAATATGTCGATTGCACCTTGTTCAAGGCAAATTTTCGCTACATTATCATAGTCCTTCTCAACTTCTTCAGTTGAGTTTCCATCAAATTTTAATAAAAGGTAAGCGTCTGAAGTGTTATCAGGGAATTTCTTTCCTAAGTATTTTTCTGCATCCATAATAACTTCTCTTTGCATAAATTCGATTGCAGTTGGAATGGATTTTGATTTAATAATCATTGGTACTGTTCTGATTGCTTGTTCTAAAGTTGGAAATGGAACAAGTAAACTAATTGCTTTTTTAGGAAGTGGGAGAAGCTTTAATATTGCCTTTGTAATGATTCCAAGCGTTCCTTCTGATCCAACCATTAAGTCCTTCATTGCATAGCCCGTACTATTCTTAACAACCTTACCGCCAAATTCTACTACTGTTCCATTTGGTAAAACTACCTCAAGCCCACGTACATAATCTCTGGTTACACCGTATTTAACAGCTCTCATCCCGCCAGCATTGGTGCTGATATTTCCTCCTATTGTTGCTGATTTTTCCCCTGGATCTGGTGGATAGAACAAATCTCTTTCTTGTACATACGCGGATAGTTCCATTAGTAAAACACCCGGTTGCACTGTTATCGTTAAATTGGATTCATCAAGTTCAATAAATTGATTCATCAAACACGTATCAATCATAATTCCGTGTTCTATTGCTACAGATGCACCTACAAGGCCAGTTCCAGATCCGCGTGGCGTAACCGGAATATTATTCTCATAAGCATATTTCATAATCTTAGAAACCTCATCTGTAGTAGTTACTTTTACAACAATATCTGGATAGCTTATCGTATCACTTAATTCATCGTGGCTATAATCTTCATTGATATTTGCTCCATAAAGCACTCTTTCAGAATCATTTATAATACTATTGATATAGTCAATATCTTCATGATTTAATTTTTTATAGTTCATAGTTTTATGCCCCCTTGCCAACTTTTAATTGGTTGATTAAGTTTGGAATTATTTCATATAGATCTCCTACCAAACCATAGTGTGCAGTTTTAAAAATTGGTGCATTTTCATCTTTATTAATTGCTATAATTTGATCGGAATTATTCATTCCTGCAGTGAATTGAACGGATCCTGATACTCCACATGTAATAATAAGTTTTGGTCTAACTGTTCTTCCACTCAATCCAACTTGACATTTCGCTTCTAACCAACCAGCTTCTGAAACTGGTCTTGTACAAGCAAGTTGGCCTCCTAATAAATCAGCTAGTTCTTGAATCATTTGTAAATCTTCTTGCATCTTAATCCCACGTCCAACTACTACTAATACTTCTGCTGATTCAATAAATTGTTCTTTTTCCTTAGCAATTATATCAAGTACATCAACTTTACTATTTAATTTTTCAGTTTGAATGTAACAGTTTATAATTTCTCCCGTTTCAATAGAACTTCTCTTTGGTGCATCCATAACCTTATATCGAACGGTAGCCATTTGTGGTCTATTATTTGGAGTAAGAATCTGTGCCATTATGTTACCTCCAAAAGCTGGACGTATTTGTACCAAATCAGTATTTTCATTCATATCCAGTATCGTACAATCTGCAGTTAGTCCTGTTCTAACTCTTGCTGCCAATCGAGGTGCCAACTGGCGTCCTACTGGTGTTGCCCCCACTAATATCGCCGTAGGTTTTACGTTAATTACAAAATCTTCAAATACTGCTGTGTATGGTTCCATTTTAAATCGGTCTAATTTCTCATCATCATAAACGTATACTCTATCTACTCCATAGTGAAGAAGTTCATGACACTGGTCTGCTATTTTACTACCCATCATAATTGCATAAACTGGGTGATTTATTTTTGCTGCAAGTTCTATTGCTTTTCCTATTAATTCGTAAGTAACTGGGTGAATTACTCCATCAATATGATCTACATAAACAGCGATTCCGTTCCATAGACTTTTATCAATGGATTCTTTCTCTTCTTCTAAGTACTCAACTGCGCCTTTCGGTCCTTTTTTTACGCATATTTTACACATCTTACAAGCGGAATTTATTTGAAGTTCGCCATTTTTTTCTTCCATAGCTCCAAATGGACATATGTTAATCATATCTTGTATATTTCCAACTTTTTCTTGATTTACTACTAACTTTGCCATATTCGTAACCCTCCTAAGCGAATTTCAATTCTTGCAGTTTGTTTAAAAGTTGATTACTAAGTTCTACCGCCGTTCCATTCCATATTTCTTGGTGAGCATTTACCTCTGGTGGAAAGATACGTTGTACTTGGGTTGGTGATCCATTCAGACCGTAATTCTTCTCATCCTTATCATCTAAATCATTAAGCGTGATTATTGTAATCTCTCGGTCCTTTGTTTCTTGTTTCTTAACATAGGAAGGAAGTCTTGGCATAAAGATATCTTTATCTACGGTAAGCAAACATGGAAATTGTACTTTTGAGATCTCGATATCATTCGTCATATCCATTTCTATTATAATGGCCCCGTCTTGAATCTCAACGATCTTAGATACATTTGAAACACATGGAATGTTCAACCATTCAGACACCTCCGGACCTACTTGCGCTGTATCCCCATCTGTTGTTTGTTTTCCACAAAGAATCAAATCAAAATCTCCTAATTTTTTAATTTCTCTAATTACTGCTGCAGCTTGACCAGGCCCCATCGTAACCGCACAGATAGTTCCTCCTGTTTCTTCCCTTATCCTTAATGCTGTTTCAATTGCATATAAATCATATGGATTCATTTTTGACTCTACGCCATTTCTTTTTAAAACTCCTGTAATAGGATCAACTTCAACCTTATTCGTATCCGGTACTTGTTTAATGCAAACTAAAATATTCATACGTTTCACCTTTTCCTTTTCTAAATTGTTTGGATGTTAAATATTATTGAGTCTGTTTATATTTATAAGAAAAACTGTGCTCCAATATAGGTACAAATACCCACAATCGCAAGGAAAAGTATATAGAATTTTATTGTCCCTTTTAAAAGAACACTTTCTTTCCCCTGCAAATTAACTGCTGCTACTGCAACTGCGATACTCTGTGGTGAGATCATCTTTGCAGTAATTGCTCCTGCTGTATTGGACGCAGCAATCCAAGATTGATTCAAATTAAGCGCAATTGATGTTTCCGCTTGTAGACCACCAAATAAAACACTGGATGAAGTTCCACTTCCAGTTACAAAGGTCCCAATTGATCCAAGAAGTGGTGCAAATAGAGGATAATAAGATCCCGTTACCGTAACAAACATAAGTGCTATGGAAGCTATCATTCCGCTGTAACCCATTAGTTTTGCTGTGGACATAATGCATATAATAGTAATAATAGTTTTCAATAATTGAATGACTGTTTTTCTGAAAATCGGTAGAAGTTCACTAAAATGTGCTCCTTGTACTTTTCCTCCTATAAATGCAGCAAGTATTATCCATAATCCCGGAGTTGCTAGCCAGGAAAAGGTATATGCTGAGGCATTTTCTCCTGTGTAAATATTTACTGAAGTCTTGATAGTCGCTAATAATTCATTTAATGGTGCTATTAATTTAGAAGTTGCTAATAAAAAAGTAAATATTAATATAAACGGACTCCATGCTACTAAAGCTTCTTTTATGGTTACCTTCCCCGTATCCTTTCCTTCCAAACAATATTCAGGATCAATTTCTTTTTTCCCAAAAACTTTAGCAGCCCATATTGTACATAACATTGAACTTACAGAGCCAATTACAACTGGTAGTTCTGCACCAAGGAATTTAGCAACAAGATATTCTGGCACTAAAAATGATACTCCTGATATTAATGTTATTATTCCAACGCCTTTTAAGGATTTTTTCGATTTTCCTGTTAAAAAAACTAAGATAAAAGGTGTCAGGATAATTAATGGAATTAGCAACGTTACTGTATTTGTGGATAATCCAAATACGTCAAGTCCTGTAATCTTAGCTAACGTAGTTGTTGGAATTCCAATAGAACCGAACGCTGTTGGAGTTGAATTTGCAATTAGACAAACAATTGCGGAAAATACGGGGTTGAACCCTAATCCCCAAAGCATACTTGCTGGTATTGCAACGGCAGTACCAAACCCTGCCATCCCTTCCATAAAACCTCCAAATCCCCAAGCAATAATTAAAACTAAAACTCTTTTGTCTTTTGTTACACTTGCTAACATTTTCTTAATAACTTCCATATTTCCTGTATGCACGCATACATTGTAAGTAAATATGGCAGCAATAATTACAATTATTATTGGCCAAAGAGCCAATGCAGTACCCTCAACAATTGCTGTTAAGCTATCAAGTAAAGGCATTTTCCATACAAATACTGAAAGTACATATGCGATTACCAATCCGATTGCACAAGCTTTAAAACCCGGAATTTTAAAAGCAGTAAGTGCAATAATCAACCAAATAATCGGTAGCAATGCTAATACAAATGCTAAAGTCATGTTCATGTTTGTCCCCCTTTTTAATCATTGAAGTTCTAAATCCCAATACCATTAGTTATAATTGGTACTACCAATTTTTAGAGTAAAAAAAGAGGATGCATTCCCGCACCCCTATTCCACCAATTTATCCGAATTGGTAGGACCACTTTGTATTTTAATTATACTTTCTTACTGTCATTTTGTCAACAAAAGTCATTTTTTTAACAAGCTTTTTGTGCACAATTACCTTTATATGTATTATTTCACATTAATCATCTCGTTTTTCGAGAGTTTTTCATCTATTATGTCAAAATGTTTATTAATTGCTTGATAAGCCAAATGTTTATCTTTTGTAATTAAACTTTTAATCATATCATTATGAGCTTCCAAAAGGATGTACTTGCTATCTTCGGAGCTTAATATTTCTCTTCTTAAATCAACAATAAATTGATCTACTAATTCTGAAAGCGCTTGTAAAATATCGATGATTAAGATGTTTTTTGAAGCTATCGCAATATTATAGTGAAGTTTCTTATCTAAAATAACATTATTCTCTTCTGTTTCATGTTCTAGTTGAGAAATAACCATATTCAGTTGTTCAATTTCCTCATCAGATATATTATCAATTGCAAGTAAAAGTGCTTGTAACTCTAGACCTCTACGTAATTGGCTAATTTGTTGATAATTGATTTGATTGAGCAAAAACATCATAGACATTGATTCTACAAGATTGTTTTCAAAATTGCCTATTAAGTAATTTCCCGCACCTTGTTGACTTGAAATCATACCCATAATATCTAAAGTACGAATTGCTTCTCGTACTGAATTGCGACTAACTCCCAGAATTGCTGACAGTTCTCTTTCAGCAGGTAGTTTTTCTCCTGCCAATAGAGTGCCTGACTTAATTTGTTTTTTTATATAATCGATTACCTTTGTGAATGATTTTGTCTGTGATACTTTATCTTCCATTGCATTACTCCTTATTTCTAACAAAATTTATATATTTTTGTACTGCTTACATATAAACTCTCAATTGTGTCCGCAACTACATCCACCTTCTTCGTGATTATGTTCATGTGAATGTTCATGGCTTGAACAACCTGTATTATTAAATTTAAGACTTCCATCCAAATAGCCCTTTATTACCTCTTCAATATCTCCTGCGGCTCCAGATAATATATCAATCTTATTTTTTATTAGATTTTGTCGTGCTCCATCACCCATACCACCAACAATAACTACATTTACATTTTTTGAAGCAAGAAATGCTGGAAGTAGTCCATGTTGATTCCCATCTGTATTTATTAATGCTTTACTTTTAATAGCTGAATTTTCTAGTTCTAAAATTGTAAAGTTTTCACACTTCCCAAAATGTTGCGAAACATTAGTTCCTTCAGTAGCTATTGCAATTATCATAATTAATTCTCCTTCTTAATTCATGTATTTTAATTATTCCTTCATTTTGTTACTACGTATTACTGCATTTAACCAGCCTTACGTGTGCATACAATTCTTTATATTTTTCTTGCAGCAAGATCCCCCTGCAAACAATTCATAATGACCTCCTTCTATTCGTATTGTCTTACCATTAATGAGGGCATCGGCAGTTTTTTTTCTTGCAGACTTAATTATTCTTTGGAAGGTCCCTCTTGATACATTCATATTTTCAGCTGCGTTATCTTGCTCCAATCCCAAATAATCTGATAGACGTATGGCTTCAACTTCTTCAATACTTAAAATCACTTCATCTTCATTATGAATCTGAGGATGAAAACACGGGTTATCTGGTACAAATCCTACCATTCTACACTTTCTTGGTCTTGTCATTTAATCACCTCTTTATTGTGTGCATATGCACAAAATAATATTACACCTTTTTTATAATTCAGTCAATATTTATCATAGAGATTAAATCGTTGATTATCTCTTAATTTCAGAGTTTGAATGTAGATGAATCTATCCACTTCCAGTCTTTCCTTAACTTCTTAATTGATCGTGTAAGATCGTATAATGCAAGATCTTTCATTTTTGCTTCAATCATTATATCTATATCTTTATTGATTCTTTTACAGCTGTCTATAAATTCTACGAAATGATTTCCATCAATATAATCTGCGTGTTTTCGATCCTTAGGAGAATCTTTGGGGCTGGAGAAATGTAGCTTAGGTGGGAGTTCTTGATCCTCCCACGTATCAAATACTTCATGTAATATCTCGCTGATATTATCACCCTCATTATTGCATATATGGTGATGAACATCTAATACCATTGGTATACATAACTTTTTGCATAATCCTAGCGTATCTCTAGCAGTGAAAGTTTTATCATCATTTTCTAAAATTAGTTTTGATGTAATTTCATTCGGATAGCTTATAAAATTCTTTTCGAATCTCTGAAGTGCAGCAGATTTCCCTCCTGCAGAGCTTCCTACATGAAGTACCATTTTACCAAGAGGATATTTCATATCACTAAATAAATTCGCATGAACCCATAGATTTCTCTTTGTATTTTCCACTACATTATCATCAACACTATTAATTACATTGAATTGATCTGGATGGGTATCTACTCGCATATCATTGTTTTTTATATAGTCGCCAAGCAACTTATAATCTACACCAAACATAGTTCTGTACTTCCAATTTACATCTGGATGGGTTGCTAATGGAATAAGTGCCGAAGTTATTCGGTAAAAATGAATATTGTTCTCTACGTTATATTCTAATATTTTTTTTAAATCTACTATGTTTGAGTATGCAATCTGTTTAAGTTTATTTATTTTCTTCTCTTCCGTAGCCAGCCTTTGATAGAATGTATATGTAACATTACTAGAGGATGTTACTTTTGGAAGTTTTAATGCAATTGCTACATAACCCAATCGAACTCTCATTGATTCACCACCTATTTTTATTTTTGAAAATTTTGTAATTGACATCCAAAAAAATCTATTATATAATTCCAAATGAACATAGACGTTCGGCATTGAGGTGCCGAACGTTTTTTAATTTAATATAAAATATGATTCGTAAACGACGGCGTTTAGATATATATCTAAACGCCCTTTTTTATGGGAAAAGAGGGATTAATATGGATGTAAAAGTTACACTCGATACCCTATGGGTATTAATATGTGCAATGTTGGTATTTTTTATGAATTTAGGTTTTGCTTCTCTCGAAGCAGGATTTGCAAGATCTAAAAATACTACAAACATTTTATCAAAGAACTTAATTGTTTTTGCTGTTTCATCATTAGGCTTTATGTTCTTGGGTTTTGGATTAATGTTTGGAGATGGTAATGGTTTTGTCGGTATGAAAGGTCTGTTTATGTTATCTGGAGCAGATAATTCCCCTCAAATTAACGAAGCTTATACTGGTGTATATTCAGCACTTTCTTGGACTTCAGTTCCGTTTTATGCAAAGTTCTTTTTTCAATTAGTATTTTGCGGAACTGCTGCTACTATCGTTTCTGGTGCTGTAGCAGAGAGAATTAAGTATATCTCTTTTATCGTATTTTCTTTTATACTTACATTAATTATTTACCCACTAGTTGGCCACTGGATATGGGGTGGTGGTTTTCTTGCAGAACTAGGTTTCTTAGACTTTGCTGGTGACACAGTTGTTCACTCAGTTGGTGGATGGGCTGCTTTAGCAGGTGTTCTCGTATTAGGACCAAGGGTTGGTAAATATACAAAAGATGGTAAAGCGAATCCTATCACAGGCCATAACATGAGTTTAGCTGTAATTGGTCTATTTATACTTTGGTTTGGTTGGTTTGGCTTTAATCCAGGTTCTACAATGGCAGCTGATCCAGAAGCAATTTCCCATATCATAATGACAACAAATACTTCTGCTATTATTGCAGCTTTGACTTCAACTGCTACGGCATGGCTTTTAATTGGTAAACCTGACCTTGGTATGACAATTAATGGTGTACTCGCAGGGTTAGTTGCTATTACTGGATCTTGTGCATATGTATCCGTTACAGGTTCATTAATTATTGGTGCTGTATCCGGAGTCTTAGTAGTATTTGCCGTAATGTTATTCGATAAATTGAGATTAGATGACCCAGTTGGAGCGTTAGCCGTACATTTATGTAATGGTATATTTGGTACTCTTGCAGTCGGGTTGTTTGCAATAGATGGAATAACAGGTGTTTCTTCCGGAAATGGATTGTTCTATGGTGGAGGGTTTGAATTATTAGGCAAGCAATTTCTTGGTGTTATTAGCGTAGGTGCATTTGTATTTACTTCATCTCTTTTGGTATGGTACTTGATAAAGAAAACAATCGGAGTTAGAGTATCTGTAATAGAAGAAATTGAAGGTCTAGATATTCATGAACATGGCAACTTAGCTTATCCTGAATTTGCATCCAAGAAACAATATTATACCGCTATATCAAAGGATATCAATGTAGAAAGTATGAAAGAAAAGTAGAAATAGGAGGATGTAATTATGAAACATATAAAGGCAATTATTCAACCTGACAAATTATCAGATATTCGTACAGGATTACATAGTACTGAATGTTATAGAGGAATTATCATCTCTGACGTTATGGGTCAAGGTACTCAAAAAGGACTTGTGCAAGCTTGGAGAGGCGAGAAGTTCCAAGTTGACTTGATACCAAAAGTAATGATAGATCTAATCGTAAAAGATGAGGAGATTGAAAATATTAAGAAGATCATCTTTGAATGTGCCCATACTGGTGAAATTGGAGATGGGAAAATATTTATCTATAACGTAGAAGAAGCAATCCGTATCCGAACTGGCGAAGAAGGAAATAGTGCATTAGAATAAAATAAAATAAAAGCCGTGTTACTGGTATACCCCATTATTATAGTCAGTTTATGAAGAAACTGTTGCTATGAAAGGAGAATACCAGTAACACGGCTTTTTATTTTTTACTATGTTAATATAAAATATCCAATGACTAGAATACCTAATACAATTCGGTACCAACCAAAAGC
>JAQSXR010000064.1 GCA_029256575.1 Clostridiales bacterium
AGGAAAGCTATCCTGGTTTATTGTGGAGGATGCTTTAAATGCGCTAAACCAGATAAGATAGGAAAAAGGAGGTCTCTGAGATTTATTTTTATTCATTAATTTCGCAAATTTCTCTGCAGACTTTTTAATCTTCTCCTCTTGAATTCTCTGTTTTTTTTCGTTCATTTGGGGAGAATTAAAAATGATCAAACGACTAATTATATTTCCTCCAGAAGCCATAATAGATAGCGCCTTACTTGCATTTTTGACTCCCATATAACTACCACTTGTTATCAATAGCATAAATTTTTGCTTAAAATACTTGGGTCTGTGACAGGTATATGCAAATCTGTCGATACAATTTTTCATTAGTCCAGTAACATTGGCAGCGTAATTGGGGCTTGCCAATATTACCCCATCAGCGGATTCAATTCTTTGAATAATTAAATCTCTGTCATCTTTTAATGGGCAATACTCTTCTCCCTTGGAAATACAGGCAAAACACCCTTTACATGCGCTAAAATTGATATCTTTTAGAAAGAGATATTCATACTCGCAATCTGCTATATTTTTATGAAATTGTTCTATTTTTTGTACTGTTTTATATGTATTTGCCTTCCGTTCTCTTTTGATTGTCAATATCATGTTGAGTTAAAAACCAGAAATTCTCTGGAGAGTTTTATGTATCATAAAAGGACACCTAACAATAGCATTAGATGTCCTTTTAGCATTATTTATTAATTTACAACTAGATTTCACTTGTATTATATCTCACATCTACTATGATATCTTATTCGTTCTTGTTGAATCAATTCCTAAACTCTTATTCCTCTTTTCAACTTTACCAGAGCCTATCTTTATTTCGTCTTGTAAGAAATTGCCCTTGGATTTCTTTTCATCTATAAGTTTTTTCATTCTATCCATATCTTTCATTGACATTTTGCATTCCTCCATTCAAATGTTCCAAATAAATATTATAAACCATACGTGTGATTATAATTAGCGTACGAAGGTGGTGAATAGTTATTCTTATATATAGTATATCATATTAATGCTTATATTGCATTAATATCTATCTTATAACTATTCATTAAAAATATAAAGTCTACCTACTATTTATTCAGTAACAAGTGCATAAGCAGAGATTTTCCGAATCCTCCAAGTGATTAGCAAGGACAATAGATAGGAAAACACGATGGTTGCAGTGCCGAACGCTATTACCCAATATGGATCTATAATAAATCCAGCTCTCATAACCCCTGCCCCTTTCATGGAAACCGACATCATAGGGTTTGTATAAAATGCACCTAAAAGTGTTCCGATTACTACCCCTATAGTAATTGGAATTGTAAAACTGATTGAAAGCTGGTTCATCAGTTGGTAAGTGGTAAAACCTATTGCTTTTTGGATGCCAAGCTCACGTTTTTTGCGAATTATTGAGGAGCTGATGACAAAATATAAAACCATTGTGACTACAAGTAATGTAATAACAAGCATGGCGAGCCCCATTGCAGCTACTATCTTCTGATAAGACGCCATCCCCTCTGCCATCTCCTTATCAAAATTCACAGCTGCCAGCAATATACTTTTATCCAATTGACTTTCTATTTTTGCAACAATTTCTTGAGCATCTGCTCCTTTTTCTAAATAAATATATAACGACTGGTACTTAAAGTTTGGGTTAAGCCTTTCATAATCGTTTGCAAGAATGGAAGTGTTCAATCCGCCCATTTGAGAACCGTTTGATAATCCCACCACTTTAAATTGTTCTTCCTTTTCACCAAAACGTACATTGACCGTATCATCTATGGTTTTTTCCAGTCTTTCGGCGAGTATTCCAGCGAGCACGATTTCATTTTCATTTTCCGGATAACGCCCTTCATACACCAACTTAGTCTCTTTTTTATCATAATCTTCCATTACATAAGTTACAACTTCCATATCATCAACTTTTATTTTAACTTCCTCTAAATACTGAACTTTCCGAACATTTTCCATTCTTTCGATGGTTTTCACGGCTTCCACTTGATCCATCTGGGGATTAAGCACAGCAACTACGTTACAAATTTCCATACCTGGAACTTCTGCAAACGCTTTTGTATCAACCGTTGTGTTGTAATACATAATCACTCCGAATACGCCGCTAAATGTAACCGCAATAAGAATAACAATGATCATCACATTTTGTTTCATACTTTGTAAAACGGATTTAATTGCCAATGCAAATGGTAGATTGGTGGTTACCGTTTCAAGCTGCAGATGATTTGATTTAACTTACTAATACGATAAGCTGCTATAAACCCTATAAATATAACAATTAACAGTAACATTAAAAATGCTACCCCACTTACACCACCATCAAAGCCTTGCTCCCACTTAAGTCCCGATTGTTGTTCAAACACAGCGGATACAACAGGTAGTACAGGGTAAGAAAGAGCAATTCCGATCAAACTTCCAATGCCCGCAATCAATGAAAACTGTAATATAACAGTTAGGATAATTTGCCTACTTGTATACCCGATCGACTTTAAAGATCCTATTTTCATGACGTCTTCTTCTATACTGTTAACAATTCGAAACCTTACAACCAATAAACAGACAAACACGATAATCAGGGCAAACATAACCATCATCGCCGAAATCATGGTT
>JAQSXR010000013.1 GCA_029256575.1 Clostridiales bacterium
ATATGGGATTACAAGAGAAGCACAAGATACCTTTTCTGCAGAATCACAGAGAAAAGCAATCGAGGCAGTTGACTCTGGAAGATTTAAGAATGAGATAGTACCTGTAACGGTTAAAGTTGGTAGAGAAGAGGTTCTCTTTGATACAGACGAATATCCGAATAGATCTACTAATTATGAAAAGTTAAATAAGTTAAAACCTGCGTTTAAGAAGGACGGGAGTGTTACAGCTGGTAATGCCTCAGGGTTAAATGATGGTGGAAGTATAATGCTAATCGCGAGTGAAGATGCAGTGGAGAAATTTAACCTAAAACCTTTGGCTGAGATAATTGGAATCGGACAAGGTGGAGTTGATCCAAAGTATATGGGCCTTGGACCTGTACCAGCAATTAGAGCCGCACTTAAGGATGCTGATCTTAAGTTGCAAGATATGGATGTGTTAGAAATTAATGAAGCGTTTGCAGCTCAAATGCTTGGTGTTGTACACGAACTTTCTCTCGAACACGGAATGACAGAGGAGGAGATATTGAATATATCAAATCCAAATGGAGGAGGAATCGCTCTTGGGCATCCAGTTGGAGCAAGTGGTAATAGAATAATGGTGACATTATTACACGAAATGACGAAGGGACAACATGGCCTTGCAAGTTTATGTATAGGTGGTGGAATGGGAACGGCAGTTGTTTTAAAAAAATTATAATTTAAAAATATTGGAGGGTGATTAAAATGAGATTAAAAGATAAGATTGCAGTTGTAACTGGAGGAGCAAAAGGGTTAGGTCAGGCAATGGCTGAATTATTTGCGAAAGAAGGAGCAAAAGTTGTAGCGGTAGATATGGGTGATCTTTCATATTCGAACCCTAATGTAGAGGGTTATAAGCTAAATGTTACAAATTCAGAGGATTGTAAGAAATTTTTTGATTATATGGTTGAGAAATATGGAAAGATTGACATTCTTGTTAACAATGCTGGAATAACAAAAGATGCAATGACAAGAAAAATGACTGACGAACAGTGGGATTTAGTAATCGATGTAAACCTCACAGGAGTATTTAACTTAACTAGATTTATTGGCCCTCATATGCAAACAATGGGTGGTGGATCAATCATAAGTATTTCATCAATCGTTGGAGAGTACGGCAACATTGGTCAAGCAAACTATGCTGCGACTAAGGCAGGAGTATTAGGACTTACTAAGACTTGGGCCAAAGAATTTGGAATGAAGGGCGGAAATGTTAGAGTGAATGCAATTGCCCCAGGTTACATAATGACAGATATTTTAAAAACAGTACCACAAGAACTTCTTGATGGATTTGCAAAGCAAACAATGATTGGAAGATTAGGGCAACCAGAGGAAATTGCAAACGCAGCATTATTCCTTGCATCAGACGAAGCATCCTACGTAACAGGACATACACTTAGTGTTAACGGAGGAATGAGGCTATAATTAAAATTTAGGAGGATTAATATGGCAGTAAATGTAGGAATTGTAGGAACGGGAATATATATACCAGAAAATTTTATGACTGCAGCAGAAATTGCAAAAGAAACAAATGGTGTTTGGTCAGAAGAGGCAGTTATTCAGAAGCTAGGAATAAAGAAGAAACCAATACCTGGAGCAGATGATGGTACCCAAGAAATGGGCGCAAAGGCTGCACTTGATTGTCTTAAAAACACAGGAATTAAGGCAGAAGAGATAGATGTAATCATAAATGTTGGTGAGGAATGGAAGGAATATCCTCTTACGACATCAGCTTTATATGTTCTAGGGAAAATAGGAGCAATAAATGCTTGGGGAATTGATGTGCAAAACAGATGTGCCACAACAATTGTAGCATTAAAGATGGCAAAAGATATGTTAGTGTCAGATGATTCAATTAATACAGTTATGGTTGTTGGTGGATATAGAAATGGTGATTTTGTTGATTATACAGATAAGAATATGTCTATGATGTTTAATCTCGGAGCTGGTGGTGGAGCAATCATTCTTAAAAAGAACTATGGGAAGAATCTACTACTTGAATCACATATTATAGCAGATGGGACATTAGCCAGAGCTGCAGGAGTTGAAATAGGTGGGATAGTTAATCCGATATCAAGTGATAATATCGGGGAAGCCTACAAATCACTGAGATTGATGGATGCAGTAGGAATGAAAAACAGACTGAATGAGGTTTCCATGCCTAATTGGTTTAAGTGTATCGATACTGCTTTTGAAAAATCAGGAATTGAAAAAAGTGAACTCGATTATCTAGCAATACTCCATATTAAGAGATCTGGGCATATGGAGATGATAAACAGCTTGAATTTGAAAGAAGAACAATCAATATATCTTGAGGACTATGGCCACATTGGACAAATTGATCAAATATTATCATTACATATTGCTTTACAAGAAGGAAAAGTTAGAAATGGCTCAGTTGTAGCGATGATAGCAGCAGGAATTGGCTATGTATGGGCTGCCAATGTGATTAGGTGGGGTGATGATAACTGATGGGGATATTCATTCAAATACTGTTAAACAGCTTGGAAATTGGGGGTATATACGCACTTGCTGCCTTGGGGATAATACTTATTTATAGAACCTCTAATACACAAAATTATGCTCAAGGAACCATAAGTATGTTCAACGCATTTGTAGCTACTTACATATTCGCATTCTTATTTAACAAAGAAAATAAATTTGCTTGGGTAGCAGCTATCTTAGGAATGGCAAGTGCACTAGTGGTAGGAATGTTAGTGGATAGGGTAGTTATTTCGAGGGCAACTAAGGTTCACCCAGTATCCAAACAAATAATAACACTCGGACTTATAATGATATTTCTAGGAATGGCACCAATGATATTCGGTACAGATCCTATGCCTTTTCCTAAATTTATCTATGGAAGTCACACTATTTTAGGAGCAACTATTTCATATAGTGCGATCTTAAATATATTAATTGGTATCGTGATTATGGTTGTTTTATTCTATATGCTTCAAAAGAGTAAATGGGGACTTTCAGTAAGAGCAACAGCATCCAATGAAGTAGTAGCAAGAATGATGGGAATACCAACTCCTCTTATTACAATGGCTTCATGGGCTATAGCTGCAGCACTAGGAACACTCGCTGCTATTATGTTAGCTCCTGCAACGAGTGTTAACCTTTCTATGATGGATGGGGTTCAAGTAATTGCACTAATGGCTTGCGTACTAGGAGGCTTCCAAACTTTTCATGGTCCAGTAGTAGCTGCATATATAATTGGTTTTGCAAGTAACTTGATAACCTATTATGTATCATCTGTATGGAGTGATTCAATTTTATATATTTTAATTCTAATCGTTATTTTATTTATGCCGAACGGGTTATTTGGTAAAAAAGTAGTTAAGAAAGTATAGGAGGTGGAGACATTGGATAAGAAAAAAACCGAACGAATGGCTAAACCAAAGCGTAAAGCCGGCAACCCATATATTAATTACATAGTATTTGGACTTATTATGTTAATGCTTCCTATACTTGTAGAAAAGGAAGTCATAAAATATTCCTACCTTACAATAGTAGCAGGAATATTAATATATTCAATCGTATCACTAGGACTTAATTTCTTGATCGGATATTCAGGATTGGTTTCGCTAGGAACAGCAGGCTTTATGGGTTTAGGTGCTTACCTTTCAGCTTATTTGACGATTAATCTAAAGCTTCCATTTGAAATTTCATTGATTATATCCGTAGCAATTCCGATGGTATTAGGAATATTAACAGGGCTAGTTTCACTTAGAATTGAAGGATATTACCTCGCAATTGCCACATTAGTAATATCGGAGATTCTCCGGAAGGCGTTTGGAGAGTTCACAGCGGTTACAAATGGGTTTTCAGGCAAAAGTGCAGGATTTCCTAAGCTCTTAAATGGAAAAGTATTAGACAGAAACTCCACCTATATTCTTATTGTTGTTGTTCTAGTTATCGTAATTATGATTACACATAATTTAATTAACAGTTACACGGGAAGAGCACTTTCAACAATGAGGGGAAGTGAAGCAGCAGCACAAGCAATGGGTATAAATATTTACCGATACAGGCTGTTAGCATTCGCAGTAGCAGTAGCTTTTGCAGCTCTTGCAGGAGTATTATATGTACACTTTATTAAATTTTCACATCCAAATACGTGGACATTATTATTATCGCTTAATATATTAGCAGTTATCATAATAGGTGGCGTAAGATCTATCCCAGGAACAATTCTTGGTGCGTTTATAGTATTTGGTATACCAGATCTTGTTCTAAAAAATCTTCCTGTAATCGGTAAGATTGACGGAATACCATACATATTTACAGGAGTGCTGATTATTGTAGTAATATTGTTTTACCCTGCTGGCCTAATTCATATATGGTTTAATCTTAAAAGAGCAATCTTTAGTTTAAGAAAGAAAGGAGGGAATGACAGTGAATAGTAAAATGCTAGAAAGTAAAGAAAACATAGAAAATATAGATGATGATGTAGTATTAAGATTAGATGATTTATCGATATCTTTTGGTGGACTAAAAGCTGTAGATTCCTTAACCTTTGATATTAAAGAAAAAGAAATCTTTGGCCTTATTGGACCAAATGGAGCAGGAAAAACAACTGCATTCAATTGCATAACTCAGTTTTATAAACCGGATAGAGGAAGTGTATACTTCAGAACAAATAAGGGTGAAGTTGAAAATCTGGTCGGGAAAAAACCACATGAAATTATTAAAAAAGGACTTGTAAGAACGTTTCAAAATGTTGAGTTAATAAAAGAACTAACTGTATTACAAAATGTTCTTGTAGGTTCACACATTGAATTTAAGGCATCTTTATTAAGTCAAATTCTCAGACTTCCAAAAGCTAGAAAAGAAGAAATTAGATTAAGAAAAAAAGCGGAAGAAGTACTTGAATATATGGGGCTTCATACTATAAAAGATCAACTTGTGGCAGGGCAACCCTATGGAGTACTTAAGAAGATTGAACTTGCACGAACACTAATGTGTAATCCAAGGCTAATCATTCTTGATGAACCTGCAGCAGGACTAAATGATTCTGAAACATTTGCACTGATTAGAATCGTTAGAGGAATAAGAGATCGCTATAATTGCTCCATACTTCTTGTTGAACATGACATGAGATTTGTTACAGATTTATGTGATAGAATTTGTGCTATATCGTTTGGAAAGTTAATTTTTGTTGGAACACCCCAAGAAATACAAGCGAATGAGCAAGTGCAGGTTGCTTATTTAGGGAAGGGGGATGAATAAAATGAATGATAAGGAACTGATTATTAGAGGCTTGAAGGTTAATTATGATAGCATTGAAGCTTTGAAAGGGATAGATATTACAGTTAATAAAGGTGAAATAGTTGCCTTGCTTGGATCGAATGGAGCAGGAAAAACAACTACACTTAGAAAAATATCTGGAGTTCTCGATGCGAGTGGTGGAACAGTAAAATTCCAAGGACATGATATTACCAAAATGGCACCAAATAAAATTGCATCATTGGGTATTATTCAATCACCTGAGGGTAGGCAGATATTTAGAGAACTAAATGTTAATGATAATTTGATGACCGGGGCCTATACAGTAAAGAATAGAAAAGAGATTCAGAATAATTTTAAGAGGGTTTACAAGTATTTCCCTGTACTAATGGAGAGAAAAGATCAAGTTGGTTCAACGCTATCAGGTGGGGAACAACAGATGTTAGCCATCGGCAGAGCACTTATGGGAAGCCCCAAATTATTGTTATTAGATGAACCATCACTAGGCTTGGCACCGTTAATCGTTAAAAGTATATTTGAAATTATTCAAGAGATCAGAAAAGATGGTACTACCGTATTAATTATTGAGCAAAATGCACTACAAACTCTGAAAATCGCAGATTATGCTTATGTACTCGAAGTTGGTAAAATAGCCATGGAGGGTAAAGCGGAGGAATTGAAAAATAATCCTCAACTCATAGAAGCTTATCTGGGAGGTAAATAAAACAAAAAAACCCAATTCAAGGAGGAAGTTTTATGAAAAAAGTAATATCAATTATGTTAGTAATCACAATGATGGTAACAATGTTAGTTGGTTGTGGTAAAGATGAAAAAGTTGATAACCCAGTTACAAGCACAACTAAAGGTGGGGACGTAGTAGCAACAACAACGAAAGAAGAAAAAGTATCACAAGGAGTTACTGACACAACTGTAAAAGTAGGTAATACAGCTGCAACTTCAGGTGCATTAGCAGCGGTTGGAGTACCATTCAATGCTGGTATTGAAGCACGTTTCAAACAAGCTAATGATGCAGGCGGAATTGATGGCAGAATGATAGAATTCGTACATTATGATGATGAATTTGATCCAGTAAAAGCATTAGCTGCAACAGAAAAATTAATCAATGATGACAAAGTATTCGCAATAAATGGACATTTTGGAACACCAACAATCGGAGCTACATTAGATTTAGTAAAAACAAGCGAAATTCCAGTTGTTTACTTCGCAGCAGGGATAGCATCTCTTTATAACGAAGATGCAACTACATTAGAAAATGGAAAAGGACTTTTCCCAGTTCAACCAATATATATTACTGAAGGTAGACTTATGGTTGCAAGAGCAATTGAAGAACACCAAGCTAAGAAAATCGGTGTTATCTATACAAATGATGATGCTGGTAAAGACTTACTTAATGGTATCGAAAATCAAGTTAAGAAACTTGGGGGAAGTTACACTGTAGTGAAAGAACAAATTAATCCTGGTGCTACTGACGTATCATCAGCAGTATTAAAGATGAAGAATGAAGAAGTAGACGTAATAATGGCAGCTTCTATACAAGCCACATTACCAACAATTATCAAAGGGCTTATAAGCCAAGGCGTAAGCAAACCAGTATTTACAACTTACTCGAATGCAGATGCTACAACAATTGCGAACTTTGCAGATGACTATGCAGCATCAAAAGAAAAGTTCCCAATCTATTCAAATGCTTGGGTTGATCTTAGTAACAAAGAAGAAGTAGATTTCTTTGTAAAAGGAATGACTGATTTTGGTAAACCAGAATATGCTGGAAATGCATTTGCTATGGCAGGTTGGATTGCAGGATGTTTCATGGTCGAAGGTCTTGAAAGAACATCTGGTCAAGTACTTAACTGGGAAAACTTTATGGAAGCTATGGAATCAGCTGAATTCAAAATCCCTATGGGTGGAACTTTAAACTATGCTGATGGACAAAGACTTGGAACACAAGCAATGTCACTCCTAAAAGTAAGTGAAGATGGATTATCATGGGAAAATGTAAAGCCAGTTGAAGATTTAAATGTTATTATTGATAGAGTGAAATAAATAAACATAATACTAGGACTGGGCTGACGGTCCAGTCCTAGTATTATTGATAGAAGGGGTTGGGACATAATATGGATTACAAACAAAAACGAATAACAATTACAGAAGCTCTAAATCTCGTTAAGTCGAATGATATGATTGTAACTGGATTAGGATCATCAGAGGCACAACTTTTTATGAATAATCTTCATACAATTTCTGATCGAGTGGAAAATGTTACGATAACTAACTGTTTATCTATGTCAAGTGGCGAGTTCTTAAAGCCAGAGTATAGCAAATCGTTCAATATTGATGGGTGGTTTTATTCATCTTCTCTAAGAAAAGCTCACAAAAATGGAAATATTTCATTTATACCAAACCATCTTCATCTAGCAGGGATAAAGAGACTCGATCATGTTAAACCAAATATTTATATAGGCAGTGCATCAATGCCAGATAAACACGGGTACATTTCACTCTCCTTAAGTAATACATATGAAAAACGAATGATGGAAGTAGCAGATATTGTAATTCTTGAAATCAATTCAAATTATCCAAGAACATTTGGGGATGTTGAAGTGAAGTTATGTGATGTTGATTACTTAATAGAGACTGACTATGAAGTTCCTGTTATAGCAGATATCATTCCTTCTGAAAAAGATAACATCATTGGTCAATACATAGCAGATATGGTAAACGATGGTGATTGTATTCAGCTAGGGATTGGTGGTATTCCTAATGCGGTAGCTGCAGCACTTAAGAGCAAAAAGGATTTGGGAATTCATACGGAAATGATGACCTCAGGAATGGTAGAATTAGCAAAATTAGGAGTCGTAAATGGAAGTCAAAAAACGTTGCATAAAGGGAAAATAGTGTGTACCTTTGCCCTTGGTAATAAGGAATTATATGAATTTCTGGATGATAATCCATCCGTTCTAGTTTTGGATGGTCATTATGTAAATAATCCGGATACAATAGCAAAAGTTGATAATATGGTATCAATTAATACAACGATTGAAGTTGATTTAACAGGTCAATGTTGCTCTGAATCCATTGGGCCAATACAGTTTAGCGGAACAGGTGGTCAAGCAGATACAGCAATAGGTGCACAAAAAGCTAGGAATGGACGTTCCTTTATTGCACTTTATTCGACTGCAATGGTGAAGAATACGGAAACTGGTGAAAAAGAGGAGATATCAAAGATTGTACCTATGCTTAAGCAAGGTGCAGCTGTTACTCTTTCCAGGAATGATGTTGATTACGTGGTTACAGAATATGGGGTTGTTTCTTTAAGAGGAACAAATATCCGTGAAAGAGTTGATAGACTTATTAGTATAGCACATCCTAAATTTAGAGAAGAAATTAGAAAACAAGCGCGTGAAATAGGATTAATATACGACAAATAGAGCAGGAGGAGTAATAATGGATTTTACATTAAGCAAAGAGCATGAAATGGCAAGAACACTTTTTCGAAATTTTGCTCAAAAGGAAGTTAAGCCTCTAGCAAGAGAGGTTGATGAAACAGAGGTATTTCCAAGAGGAACAGTAAGTAAAATGCAAAAGCTTGGATTTCTAGGAATACCAATTCAAAAGGAATTTGGTGGTCAAGGTTGTGATACTTTAACATATGCAATTTGTGTGGAAGAATTATCAAAGGTTTGTGGAACAACAGGAGTTATCGTATCTGCGCATACTTCTTTATGCGCAGATCCAATCAATAAATTTGGGACACCAGAACAAAAAGAGAAGTTTCTAAGACCGTTAGTAAGTGGTGAAAAATTAGGGGCTTTTGGATTAACTGAGCCAAATGCTGGAACAGATGCTTCAGGGCAACAAACAAAAGCAGTTTTAGTCGAGAATGAATATATCCTAAATGGTAGTAAAATATTTATTACAAATGGAAAAGAAGCAGATATCTATATAATCTTAGCAATGACAGATAAATCAAAAGGGACGAGAGGAATTTCTGCGTTTATCCTAGAAAAAGGTACTCCAGGCTTTACTTTTGGAACGAAAGAAAAGAAGATGGGGATAAGAGGTTCGGCTACTTATGAGTTGATTTTTACGGATTGTAGAATCCCAAAAGAAAATCTTCTTGGTCAAGAAGGGAAAGGCTTTGGGTATGCAATGCAAACACTTGACGGTGGTAGAATAGGTATTGCAGCGCAGGCACTCGGCCTTGCAGCAGGGGCATTAGAAACTACAATCGCATATGTAAAAGAAAGAAAACAATTTGGAAAATCAATATCTAAATTTCAAAATACACAATTTAAGATTGCAGACATGGCAACAAAAGTAGAAGCAGCTAGACTCTTAGTTTACAAAGCAGCAATTGCAAAAGATACACAAAAAGTATTTTCGGTAGAAGCCGCTATGGCTAAATTATACGCTTCAGAAGTCGCAAGTGAGGTTACTAGCTTGGCTGTTCAACTTCATGGAGGATATGGTTATACAAGAGAATATGATGTTGAACGTATGATGCGTGATGCTAAGATTACCGAAATCTATGAAGGGACATCTGAAGTACAACGTATGGTTATCTCCGGAAACTTACTATAAATTACATATGGAAATGAGAAACCATTTTCAGTCTACTAAAAAAGGAGTGAATAAATTGAAAATCATAGTTTGCATAAAGCAAGTACCAGATACAAATGAGGTTAGGTTAGATCCGGTTACTGGTACACTTATAAGAGATGGAGTACCGAGCATAATTAATCCAGATGATAAATCAGGGCTAGAAGCAGCTTTAAGATTAAAAGATGAGATAGGCGCAGAAGTTTCAGTAATATCAATGGGGCCACCTGCGGCAGATGCCGTATTACGTGAAGCTATGGCAATGGGAGCTGACAAAGCATATTTAGTAACAGATCGAGCATTTGGTGGAGCTGATACATGGGCAACCTCTTCAACATTAGCAGCAGCAATCAATAACTTAGAATATGATCTAATAATTACAGGTCGTCAAGCAATTGACGGAGATACAGCACAGGTTGGACCACAGATAGCTGAACATCTTAATATTCCAAACATTAGTTATGCTGAGGATATTAAGGTAGAAGGTGATAGTATTATTGTTAAACGCCAATATGAAGATAGATACCATATTATTAAATCGAAAATGCCTTGTTTAATAACGGCACTTGCTGAATTGAATGAGCCAAGATATATGACACCAGGTGGAATATTTGATGCGTATAAAGAAAAGAAAGTTATTATATGGGGGCGATCAGATATAACAGTTGACGATAGCAACCTTGGTTTGAAAGGATCGCCTACAAGGGTAGCACAATCTTTCCCAAAAAGTATAAAGGCGAATGGACAAAAAGTTAACTTGGATGCAGATGAATCTGCGACATACATATTAGATAAGTTAAAAGAAAAATATATATTTTGATAGAAGCGGATTATGAGTATCCGTATTGATTGATAAGAAAGAAAGTGGTGAATATAATGGGTATTGAAAATTACAAAGGAATATTTATCTTCGTACAGCAAGTAGATAATAAAATCACAGGTGTTTCTTATGAATTAATTGGTAAGGGAAGAGAACTTGCGGTGGAGTTAGGAACGGAAGTAACAGCAGTGTTATTAGGTTCAGGGATTAGAAGCTTGGCTGATGATTTAGCAGCTTACGGAGCAGATAAGGTTATCCTAGTAGATGACCCAGCTCTTGAGATATATACAACAGAGCCATATACGCATGCAATGGACAGCATAATAAATAAATATAAACCTGAGATTGTTCTCTATGGGGCTACTGCAATCGGTCGTGACCTTGCACCACGTGTATCAGCGCGAGTACATACTGGTTTGACTGCAGACTGTACCAAATTAGAAATTGATCCACAAACCCAAAATCTAAGAATGACAAGACCAGCTTTTGGAGGAAATATTATGGCTACAATCGTTTGCCCGGATTTCCGACCACAAATGGCGACAGTTCGCTCTGGGGTTATGCAAAAAATAAAGCGAATCGAAGGGGCAAAGGTTAATTTGGAAGAATATAACCCAGGCTTTGAAAAAAATAATAAATATGTAGAAGTACTCGAAGTAATCAAGAAGGTATCTTCGAAAATAGATATTCAAGATGCTAATATTTTGATATCAGGTGGCCGTGGAGTAGGAAAACCAGAGAACTTTAAGATATTAGATGAGTTAGCGGAAGTAATTGGTGGTACAGTAAGTTCTTCAAGACCTTGTGTAGATTCTGGTTGGGTAGAAAAGGAATTGCAAGTGGGTCAGACGGGTAAGACGGTACGCCCTAATGTTTATTTTGCAATTGGTATTTCTGGAGCAATACAGCATTTGGCAGGTATGGAAGAATCAGAACTTATAATTGCAATTAATAAGGATGAATCAGCTGCGATATTTGATGTAGCCGACTATGGAATTGTAGGGAATTTAAATGAAATAGTTCCGATATTGACGAAAAAAATAAAAGCAGAAATGGCTATGAAAAACTAGTAGTCGACACAGCTACAAATAATTATAATAGGAGGTATAAATATTGAATTACGAAGACATTAAAATAGGTGACAAAGCAACAATAGAAAAAATATTTACTTCGAAAGATGTTGAAATCTTTGCAGATGTAACAACAGATAAAAATCCGATTCATTTAGATGAAGAATTTGCGAAGAACAGTTTATTCAAACAAAGAATCGTACATGGAATGTTAACATCTTCATTAATTTCTGCGGTTTTGGGGACAAAATTACCTGGAGAAAATACACTATATCTTTCACAAACATTAAAGTTTTTAAATCCTGTTTATTTGGGAGACAGCTGTGTGGCTGAAGTAGAAGTCATGAGTAAAAGAGCAGATAAGAAAATGTTAACTCTTAAGACAACCATTACAACAAATAATGGAGAAGTAGAAGTTGTAGTAGGGGAAGCGATTGTAAAGAAAATGTAATAAGTAAATAATAGTAGGAAATCGTATTACTAAATTTATGAAGAATGGAGAGAGTGAAAGTGGCGTACATAGAAATTAAATCAAAAAAGATATATTTTGAAACTTATGGACAAGGAAAACCTTTAGTTCTACTTAATGGAATTATGATGTCTACATTAAGTTGGAAAGTATTTATTGAAGCTTTTTCTGCGAATAACCAACTTATTCTTGTGGATTTTCTTGACCAAGGGAAATCTGATAAAATGGAGGATATTTCATACACACAAGATGATCAAGTTGAAGTATTAAAAGCAGTTTTTGATGAACTAAAACTTAAAAAAGTAAATCTTGTAGGTATCTCATATGGGGGAGAAGTCGCACTTGAATTCTCAGTAAAGTATGAGGAATATGTTGATAAAATGGTTCTTTTTAATACGACTGCAAAAACATCTTCATGGCTTCGAGATATTGGTATTGGATGGAATCAAAGTGCATCAGATCCCCTCGACTATTATTGCACAACGATTCCGGTAATCTATTCACCACAGTTCTATAATGAAAGAAGTGAATGGATGAACAATAGAAAAGCGTTTCTTGTTGATAAAGTATTTAATCAGAAACCATTTATGGATGCAATGGTAAGACTTACGAAAAGTGCAGACTATCATGATGTTACGAATGAGCTACCAAACATAAAAATACCAACTCTTATCGTAAGTAGTGAAAATGATTATATTACTCCAATGCCTGAACAAAGGAAATTAAATGAACTAATAGCTACTTCAGAATTAATTGTGTTTCCGAATACGGGGCATGCTTCTATGTATGAAAGGCCAGTTATTTTTGCATCCTCTGTATTAGGATTTGTTAATATGGATCAAAAAGAATTTTCAATAGGCTAGCCATAATACGATTCGTAAGCTTAATAGTTTGCAATCACAAAGAGAGACAAATCTTGACAAAATCCACATTCGGTGGTAAAACTAAGCATGGGGCATAGGATAGAAACTATGAGCCGAAAGGAGAAAACTTGTGGATGAAATAGTAAATTTGCCAAAAACAAAAAGAGGAGAAGTTACTCTTGATAAAATTTGTAGTGCAGCAGAAACTCTTTTTTATCAAAAAGGTTACAGCAATACTTCGATCGTTGATATAACTAATTTATCGGGTATCGCACTTGGAACTTTTTATATTTATTTTAAAGATAAGTATTCACTCTACAAATATCTACTTTTAAGATACTCTCATCAAATTCGTAAGGCAATAAGTGATGCAGCTAAGGGCGTAAATAGCAGACTAGAAAAAGAAAGAGTTGGTCTAAAAACTTTTCTGAAATATACAAGAGAAAATAAACATGCATACAACATAATATGGGAGTCGCTTTATATAGATAAAAATCTCTTTATGGAGTATTATGATAAGTTTGCAAATAGATATATAAAAGGAATCAAAGAAGCTCAAGAATCAGGTGAAATGAAAGATTATGATCCTATGGTGATTAGTTATTTTCTAATGGGAGTTTCTAATTTTATTGGTTTAAAATATGTAATGTTTGACGATGACAATACGGACTATGACAAAGTAGTTGATCAAGTTATAGCTATACTCGGGAATGGTTTGTTTGAATCAAAATAGTTGCATCTTCATAAAAAGTAAAAAAGTCCACATTAATGTAATGAAATGAGTATGTATATATACGTATTCAATCTTATGTAATGAATGGACTTTTGTTTTTTATCTCCAAAAACATAAAATTATTACAATAAAAATAAGAAATTGGTTATATATATTAAGTAAATAAAAGTTAGTTAAGGGATATTTTAAAATGCTCTAGGCCATCCTATATTAGTGGGTTTAGTTAACAAATAGGGTACAAATATTTTTATATTGTAAGAAAGGGGAATGTATGAGAAAGAAAAGAATTTCACAAATTCAAAAACAATATAGATTCAATGAAGAAAATAACGTTTATTTAATTGATGTTTCACTTGATGACTATGATGATGTTTACGATGAATGGGATCCAGCACCATTTAAAAAACGTTTTATCGAAGAAGAATTTGATGAGTTTATCGTTTCCTCCTCAGAAGATATACCACTGAAATATGATATTAACATTGTCCTTTATATTCCGGAAGCTAAGAAAGAGGTAAACAAAGAAAATTCTGTAGTTTCTGCATATAGAAATTATTACGCTTATGCAATAGAAAAGGTAAATAAAAGCCGGAAAAGACTAAGGAAAATAAACATCTCCTATTTTCTATTAGCTATAATATTGCTAAGTATTGGATACTTCTTTCAAAATGGTACGGAAAGTGTATTATTAGATGTATTAAATGAGGGAGTTTTCATTGGTGGTTGGGTTTTTTTGTGGGAAGTGTTTACTAATATATTCATTATTAGAAGAGATATTCAAACAAAAAATAGCATATATAAAAGGCTGTATTTATCAGATATAATATTTGTTTATGTATAATAGCTATATCTTAAGTTATGATATATGAATTATCTATAGTGTTGGAGTAAAGACATTTTGCGGATATATTAAAGAAACGGTAGGATAAATAATGGTTATAGGTGTAATTACAATTAAAATATATTCTCCCTGGGTACATTCATTAAAAGAAAAACGTATGATTGTAAAGAGCATCTGTGCTAAAACACGTAACAAGTTTAATGTGTCAATCATCGAAGCAGAAGAACAGGATATACATCAAATTATTGTACTAGGAATTGCAAGTATTGCAGATAATTCTTCTCATGCAGATAGTACTATTGATAATGTTTTGAGATTTGTTGAGAGTAATATAGAAGGTGACATAATAAATATTGAGCGAGAATATAGATAAATAATCACAAGTTTAATTATTATATTGATTACCATAAATTGACATTTAGTAGGAAAAATGATATAGTAGAATAATAACCAACGTGCGCTAAAGCTAGAGAAATTTAATTGGCAAAGTAAATTTTTTAGTAAAGGGAGGGATATTAAATGGGGGATAAAAATCCAAATAAAACATTAAAGAAGAAAAAAGTAACGGAAAAAGCAACTCCACAAGCTACTAATTCAGTAGGAGCTGCAGCAAAGAAACCTAAAAAATAACAGAATACTTACAAATTATTGATAGGAAAATGAACGTGAGAATTGCCCCGTAATAATAAGTAGGTTATTAACAATTATTTAATTTGCGCTAAATTATTTTTATAAAAGGTATTTGCTTTTATAGTAAAATAATTTGGTGCTTTTTTTGCAATTTATTACATAATCTTTAAATTTAAATTCAAAAAAATATAGTTTTATTTTTAAACAAATGCATAAAATGTAAAATACTGTATGGAATAAAAAGGAAATTAATTATGAAAAGAATTTAATGTAATGTCAAGTAATTCAAATGAAAATATTACCATATTGTATACAAATAGTGGTAAAAGAATTGACTAATTTATGTAATTATGGTATAACAGTACTATAAGTAAGTTAAAAAATTAACATACATAATGGAGGGTTTTTATGAAAAAAACATTAGCAGTATTATTAAGTTTAGTATTAGTTATGAGTATTTTTACAGCTTGTGGAGCTAAGAAGGCAAAGACTGGTTTAGCAATTATTACATCAGCTAGTCACAGTTCAAAAGATGCAGGAGAAAAAGATGGGCTTGCACAAACAGATTCTACAGCAGCAGCAGTTATAATTGATGAAAAAGGTGTAATTAAGGATTGTGTTATAGACGTTGTACAAACAAAGATTAAGTTCTCTACAGCTGGAGAGGTTACAACTGATCTTGCAACAGAATTTGTTTCCAAAATGGAATTAGGTGCTGATTACGGTATGAAAGACGCTTCTCCAATTGGAAAAGAATGGGATGAACAAGCGAAAGCTTTAGCTGAATATGTAATAGGTAAAACAATTGACGAAGTAAAAGGTATCGCTGTAACAGAAGGATATGCTACAGATAAAGACTTAACAAGTTCAGTAACAATAACTATTTCAGATATGTTAGCAGCAGTAGAAAAAGCTGTTGAAAACGCGGAAGATTTAGGTGCTTCTGTAGGTGATGAACTTGGATTAGGAATTATATCAACTCTTGGTCATAGTACAAAAAATGCATCTGAAGAAGATGGTGTTGCTCAAGCTTATTCACACTACGGTGTTGTTACTTTAAATGAAAAAGGTAAAATAACAAGTAGTATTATTGATGCTTCGCAAACAAATGTAAGTTTTTCTAAAGAAGGAATTATAACATCAGATGTTGCAGCTGTATTCAATACTAAGGTAGAACTTGGTGATGCGTATGCAATGAAGGGCGTTTCAGCTATCGGCAAAGAATGGTATGAACAAGCGAAAGCATTTACAGATTATATCGATGGTAAAACGATTGAAGATGTAAAAGGAATTGCTTTAACTGAAGGTGTTCCAACAGATAAAGACTTAACAAGTTCAGTAACAATTGATATCGGTTACTTTATAACTGTAATGGATAAAGCAGCAGCAAACGCTAAATAAATCAAAATATATTAATATGATTTGAAGAACTTTACCTACCTTTTATATTATGAACTTATAATATAAAAGGTAGGTTTTATAGTTTATATTAGGAATATATAATATAGGAAAGGTTTCATAGTTTGCATAAGATGATTTTTATAGTTTTATAAATTTATTACGGGGGTCTATTCAATTGAAGAAAAGAATAGTAATTTTTGTTCTTATAACGTGTATGATAATAAATATAAGCGCATGTAATTCTAAGAAGACAAAATACGAAGCAAGTTTTTTGGTACTCTTTAATACAGTAACGGAAGTTGTGGGATATACAAAAACAAAAGATGAGTTTACGAAATTTGCTCAATTAATTTATGACAACCTAGAAGAATATCATCAATTGTACGATAAGTATCATAATTATGAAGGAATCAACAATATAAAAGTAATTAATGATAATGCTGGAATTAAACCTGTAAAAGTAGATAAAAAAGTTATTGACTTACTGCTTTATTCGAAAGAAATGTACAATCTATCAAAGGGGAATGTTAATATTGCACTAGGACCAGTATTGGAAATTTGGCATGATTACCGTACTATGGGTGTAAATAACCCACAAGATGCAAAATTACCACCCATGAGTGAATTAGAAGAGGCAAAAAAACATACTGATATAAACAAAATAATAATAGACGAATCTGCATCCACCGTTTTTCTGGAAGATGAATTTATGAGTCTTGATGTGGGAGCAATAGCAAAAGGCTATGCTACAGAACAAGTTAGCCAAATTGCAATAAATATGGGGTACCCTAATTTCTTGCTTAGCGTCGGAGGGAATGTTCGTGCTTCAGGGAGTAAAGGGGAAAAGGAAGAATCTTGGAATGTAGGAATTCAAAATCCGGATCAGGAGTCTGAAGAAGGAAATCTCTTTATTCTATCTGTAAAGGATTTATCTTTAGTATCGAGTGGAAATTATGAAAGATACTATACTGTAAATGGAAAACAATATCACCATATTATTAGTCCAGATACATTAATGCCATCTGAATATTTCACTGCGGTATCCGTTGTATGTAAAGATTCAGGACTTGCAGATACATTATCTACTGCTATATATAACATGCCCTTTGAAGAGGGTAAAGCTTTGATAGACAGTTTAGAAGATACGGAAGCTCTGTGGGTTTTTGCAAATGGAGAAATGAAATACAGTAATAATTTTGAAAGTTTCATAAAGAAATAATCGCTTGGTTTCATTAAATTATATAAGTAGGGTTGTATTATGAAATGATCCCCAAATGTTAAGAAGTAGTGTTAACAATTGTGGTTCCCTTCATAATACAACTCTTTTTATATTGATAGCTAATATATAAATTCTGCTGTAACAGTAGCTACGATTCGTTTTAGTCCAGGTTCTATTGGAGTTGCAAAACCTCCCTCTCTAGAAATATTAAATTGGTCAAAAGGGATAGAGAAAGATGAATTTTCTGTAATTCGAATCGGAATGGGATTAACCCATACCCCCAGTTGTTGAGAAATTGATTCGGCTTTGTGAATAGCATCTTTAATCGCTAGATTAAGTGCCCTTTGATAATAGATGTCTACATTTGAGATATCGAAAGTTATAAATTCAACTGCATTAGCTCCATTTTTTACAGCAGCATCAATTACAGAGCCTACGTGCTCGATATTATTTAAACGAATCTCAAAAATATTACGTATTGAATATCCTTTATCTATTCTTGTCCCATTTTCATAAGTATAGATTTTTTCGATGAGGTATTGAAACGTTTTAATATCTAAAGCACCCATCTGCGTAATTGTTTGAAGAACTAAATTACTTTTATTCGCATTTTCTGATTGAACTTGTTCCAAATTTTCTCCAGTTGTTTGTACACCTAAACGAACGGTTGCTATATCTGGTTCAGAGCTAACTTGTGCCTGGCCAGTTAAAATCATTGTATTATATTTAGGAAGATTATCAGAGTAAGGTTTATTCATTGTTAAATTCAACTCCCAATGTTAATTTACTTTAATATATGTAAATGTATGGGTTAAAGTTCAAATTTATTTATGCAAACATACAATAAAGAATAGAATAAGAAATTTTGTTTAAAATAAGGTAGCAAAAAATAATAGTATTTAAACACTCTACTTATTTGATCATGATAAGGATGGTAAAAAACATATGTTATTGATAACAGGTGGAAAAGTTATTACTATGACTGGGAAAGTATTTGATTCTGGGGATGTTCTGATAGAAGATGGTAAAATTGTATTAATTGATGAGAAGATTGGAATCAAAATAAAAGATAATGATACTGTAATTAATGCAGAAGGATTATGGGTTATGCCAGGAATCATAGAATCTCATTGCCATCTTGGAATAGTTGAAGAAAAGAAAGGTGTTGAAGGTAATGACTGCAATGAATCCACTACACCAATTACACCGTATTTAAGAGCAATCGACGCAATTAATCCGCTTGATCCAGCATTTCATAATGCGATACAAGCAGGTATTACATCCGTAATGGTAGGGCCTGGAAGCGCTAACTTAGTTGGAGGACAATTTGCTTTTATTAAAACACATGGCAGGGTAATTGAAAAAATGATAGTATTAGCACCTGCAGCTATGAAGGTATCTTTCGGCGAAAATACAAAGAATAATTTTAAGAGTATGAATAAGCCTCCTTCAACAAGAATGACGATTGCTTCTATGTTACGTGAAGAGTTATATCATGCTGTTTCCTATAAAAAGAAGAAAGAAAAGGCGATTGAAAAAGGAGAAGATTTTGATTTTGATTTCAAATTAGAACCATGGTTAGCAGTTTTGAATAAAGAAATCCCACTAAAAGCTCACGTTCATCGAACAGATGATATCTTAACAGCCATTCGTATAGCAAAGGAATTTGATCTAAATATGACCCTAGACCATTGCTCGGAAGGGCATATTATCGCGGAAGAGATTAAGGCTAGTGGGTTTCCAACAATTTTGGGACCTGATTTGGCTACTAGAAACAAAATTGAATGTAAGAATGCAGATTTTAAAATACCAGGAGTGTTAGCTAAGAAAGGAATTAAAGTAGCAATAACTACAGATCACCCAGTATCACTCATTCAGTACTTACCAATATGTGCAGGCTTTGCTGCTAAAAAGGGATTGAGTATAATGGAAGGGCTAAAGGCAATAACAATTAATGCAGCTGAAATATGTGGGGTAGCATCTAGGGTTGGAAGTTTAGAAGTAGGGAAGGATGCAGATATTGCAATATATACTGGTAATCCAATGGAAGTATTTACAGATACCGTATATACGATAATAAATGGTGAAATTGTTTATAATATAGAGGATGATAATGAATAAAATGGATGAAACGTTTTAGCATAATGAAGCTAGCGTTTCTTTTTAATTCATAAAAGAAGTATAGACTTCATTACTAAAAGAGGGTAAGATTAAGATAACTTGATAATGTTAGTAAAGTAAAATATTGGGGGTCAACTATGGATAAAAACGATATGGAAGAAAAATTAAAAAAAGAGCTTAGAAATATTCGAATACAGTTAAGTATTAAAAAGAAACCATTATACTCTTTGAAGGAGTGTTTAGCATGTTACTCAAAGGAGAAATTAATTGATATAGCATATATTCACGGAATTTATCAAGCATATTTACAAAAAAAGGCAGATATTATTAGGCTATTAGAAGAAAAACTTATATCAAATATTACAAATGATTCTTTGTTTATGTCAGATTTAGAAAGAGAGGCGCTTGCACAAATAGCAATAGATGCCTGTAATGAAACGTGCATAGATACGAGTATCGCCTTGCAAAACATAGGTTACGTATACCTTTTTTACAATAATGATTGTTTCTATCCCGTTCTACCCGTAGAAATAGCTGAGATATTTATGACTCTTTACAATGAGGAGAGTAATAAAGAAGTTGTAAAAAGGAACAATGACATATTTCGATTTTCAAAAGCACTAACTGAGATTTATGGGGTGTATGAAGTTGATCAGTTGATATTAATTTGGAATAAGTACAACGGCACAAAATTAGAAATGACTGAGGCATATGAACATATGAATACAATGAGTCGACTACAAATGCTGTATTGGTGGGATGAACCTTATGTTGTTTCAGCTTATTTTGAAGATGAAGACCAATATCAGGATTTACTGATTGACTCGTCCGATAGAAAATATTATATACCAACAATTGATGAAATAAATTATTATGCAGAAAATGACTTTGATGAAGAGAATATTTACTATGTTAAACTTCAAAATTATTTCACGAAAAGAAATCAACTAGATGAGGTAGAGATTGATGATTTAATGTTTTCAATACAAATGTCTTGTGTAATGGATGTTCCAATAAAAGAAATTTTGGATGAAGTAATAAATTATGGATGCTCATTAGATGATTTGAATGATGTTAATAGGTTAGTTAACCTCATAGTCGAGTTTACAAATAATACTCGAAAATGGATACTAAAAGGGCATAAACCAGTTGAGTTGAAAAGGGATGATTCACTACCGACTAATAAAAAGTATTCAAACAATATAGTTCCTTTTCCAAATAACAAAGTAAAAAAGTAATAAAACTAAGAGCTGCTATACATGGTGTATAGCAGCTCTTTTGAGCTTGTTAAATTCAAAAATTTATTTAGTTCTTAAATTTTTCAAATGTTCTCACGCCCATCATTATAGCCATTTCTCTGGTTGTATTAGCGTAACCATCCGCTATTTCCTTTGCAGTGGTAGCTTTCGGCATAAATTTACCATCTGAACCTAATATGATACCTTGCTTGGTGATATACATAACGTCATTTAATGCCCATGAAGAAATAAACTTACCATCTTTAAAAGTTGGGGCTCCAATCGTAGAAAAATCAGCACCTGGCACCATTTTTTTGATGGCACGAGTAAGCATTGATGCTACTTGTTCGCGGTTTATGAGATCTTTTGGTCCAAATCTACCATCAGAATAACCAGCTACAATGCCAATGTTAAGTGCTTTTAGAATCTCTGGATTGGTTGTATCAGGGAATGGATTTGGAGATACTGGTGAAGCACTTAAACCAGTTGTTACTTCATATAATCTTAATGCAACTTCGGCAAATTCTTCCCTCGTGATGGGCTTCGTCATATCAGCACCTTTTAATGAATCTGGAATTAGATTATTTTCAACTGCCTTGTCTAGTTCGGGTTTTGCCCAGATATGTGCATCACCGTAAGCGTCCACTTTTGTTGAGGCTATATTGGAATAGATTGAACGTATTTGCTCAGCTCCGTCTGGAATGCACTGGTATAAAATTCTAAAGTAATATATGTTTTCTTCAATGACCACTTCGTCAACATATTCTTTTTCGACAGGATTAAAAGTGGCAGTTGACGTTAATAACCCACTTGGGGCACTGGGCATCCAGTCCCAAGATATTGTCTCAGAAAGCCATTTCCCATTGCCTATCTTAAAGTCAATTATATGTGATACCGGTAACTGCTTATTTGCAACAATTACTGAATCTGGAATTGACCAATCTAGTTGAAAATATGGTTTGCCTTCTGTTGTTTTCTTTACTAATACTTTTACTTCTTTTGGAGGATCTAATTTCGTAATCGCTGTATTTGTTGAATTTTTACCGATAGATGTTACGGATGAATAAGGAGAGTATAAGGATTCAAATTCACCATCAAAAGATTCTAAAACATATCTCATTCTAAAATAATAGGTATCATTTTTTAAATCAAAAGGCCTATCAAATCCATTTATTGGATCCAAATGCCATGATACGAAGAAAGTCTCAGAGGCGCCAAGTTCATCAGACATAGTAGAAGCCATATATCCAGAAAATTGATAGTGATGTAATTCTTCGTTATAGCTTGTGTCAGTATAGGTAACACCAATATTCCAAGGACCATCATTTTTCTTCCAATCAATTAAATAAATTATGTTGTAAGCGTAATCATTTACATCATCAGTAAGTTGAAGGACACTCTTTGGATTAGTCCAACGAAGCCGAAAGGTTGAATTATCATCTGTTCGTACAACGACAGACGTAGGCGCTTCTATAGAAGTAGGAGTGGTGAATTCGGCTTTAGAATATTGTGAACAAGATAAAATCAAAATGATAGAAATAAAAAGAGTTAGAAATCGTTTTGGCATAGTAAATCCCCCTTGATAAAATGTTTTTTGTGAGTAATAAAGAGCCATTACATTACGTAATATATTTAATTTTACAATGGAAACGTTTTAACTTGTTTCTAATAGTTATCAAATGATTTGCCGAAAATTGCTCTCTTTAATGATTAGAATTAACGTGCATTCATATTAACATTGACATATGGAAGAATTAGGAATATAATTAACAATGTTAATAAATTGTATAGATGTTAATATTTAATAACAGTGTTATTAAAATACTATAATTTAAATCAAACTTTAAAAATAAATTAACTTAAAATGTTTGATTATTATGAAAGGAATATATTGTGAATACTGAAAAGGTAATAGAAGACAAGCAGAGTATTAAAAGGAAGCGAATAAAGAAGTACTTTTTAAATGCAGCTAAAGAAATTATTATTACTGAAGGGGTTGAGAATTTATCTGTACGAAAAATTGCAGATATAGCAGGATATTCATACACAACAATTTATAATTACTATACTGACCTCAATGAATTATTACGAGAAGTTAAAGTAATAATGGTAAATGATCTTATTGAGCATATACAGAAAAAAATGCGACGAATAACTTATGATCTAATTAATTTGAAAATTCTACTGAATGCTTATATGTCATACTATTTTGAAAACCCTAATGTTTTTAAATTTTTCTATCTACATAGGATGGGAAAAATGGATAATAATCTTGAAGAAGGAGAAAGCAGACCTAATTATAAGGAGATTTGGAAAGAAGCTTTTAGTGGGTTTGCACATAATGGAATATTTATGGAAAAGGATACTGAAGTATTAGCAAAAATATTTATTTACTCAATGCATGGAATGATGACATTAAGTTTTTCAGAAAAGGGAAATATTACGCAAGAAAATGTGTATGAAGATCTGGAGAAAATAGTTGATTATCTTATTCAGAAAGATTAATAATTTTTTGATTAACAATTATAGTTATCTATTTTGAGTGGATAAAATATTAGGAAAAATGAATAATATAGAATGCAGGCGTTAAAATAGACTTGAATATGAAATGAAAAATAACTTTACTTTTATTGTTTGTAGAAGTTATATTTTCACAAGAAAACTTAGGAGGATAATATTATGATAAAACATATTGTATGTTTTAAATTAAAAGATAACAGTACAGAGAATTGCGAAAAGACAAAAGAAGTACTTATGTCGATGAAAGATAAAGTGGATTTAATTCGTGATATTCAAGTAGGAATTGATTTCTTGAAATCAGAACGTTCTTACGACGTAATATTGGAAGTAATATTGGATAGTCGAGATGCCCTTGATTTATATCAAGACCATCCATATCATGTGGATGTTGTCAAAGCTTACATTCAGACAGTAAGAAGTGAGAGTATTGCAGTTGACTATGAAATAGAAAAAATTTAATATAGAAAAAAATATAAAAGAGGGCGGTTTTAGATTTATGAGCCCTCTTAGTTTCAATAATACTATATTTAGAGTTAGAGTTTTTCACTAAAGGTATTCATAAGATTATAAATACCATTTGTTGTTCCTGTTAATATTATTCTAACCATTTTAGTTTTTTGGTTATAAGAATAAGAAAACTTTAGACTATCATATTGGTTTGTATTTATCAAATCCATTATTATACTGCACATTCTTTTGGCTTCTTCATTTCCAATATTATTATAATCATATATAGAACAAACTGTATTTACTAATTTAATATCATTTGCCATATACTCATAAACAATACCATTTTTTTTGCTTTGTATGCTTTGGTTAATAAAATCATTTTTCAAAATTCTATCAATATCTTCGGTTGTAAATTTCCATACACCATCAATCTTTTCACCATCAAAAAAACCTTGTTTTATATAATTTCTCAGCGTTCTTGTAGATAACATGGTCATTGTAGCCAAATCATCAATAGTAAAAAACTCCTTCATATAAAGACCTCTTTTCTTTATTTTGTTACATGCATGATAACTATATAATTATTATAAAAAGAATAAGAGATTATTTCAACTTGAAAAAGGTCAACTTTTTCATAGCAACTATGAGTTAATTAAATTACAATGCATTACACATAATAGATTGAATAGAGATGTGCTTATGGAATGTATATATATATAAGGATTTACAGATAATAAATAAAGCAAGAAATTAAGCAATAATAATAAAGGACAGAAAAGGGGGAAAATATGCTTACATTTGAAGAATTATATAAGAAAGTAGTAGAATCATCGACGACAAAAGCTTATGATGAAGATTTGGCAGAATTGCAGTATGACCCATATCATTTAGAATGTATTTTAAGACCTGAGAGCACTCCAACCAAGTGGCAAGCTGCAAATGAAGATTGTCGTAGGGAGGGAAGATACTTTGTTAATTGCTTATTTAAACACCTCTCAAAAGATGAAAATAATAATTACACATTAGAATATGAAGATGATAAATGTAAAGATTGCATGGATGTTAATAAAGTAAAAAAATTATTGGCAACAAAGGATAGTATGGCTGTTTTAGAGGCAATTAAAGAAGGGAACAGGCCCGTATTTGCGATGATTGCACCAGCTTTTCTAAGCCAAATTGATATAATTGATGATGGCCAATTAAGAAGTGCATTTAAGCAATTAGGCTTCAAGGGAATGGTAGAAGTTTCTCTTTTGGCTGATATATTGACTTTGAAAGAGGCTTTAGAGTTTGATAAAGATATTAACGATGAAAAAGACTTCCAATTAACAAGTTGTTGTTGTCCAATGTGGATAGCATTGATTCGAAAAATGTATCCGGAGTTGCTTTCCCACGTGCCTAAGGCTGTTTCTCCAATGGTTGCAACGGGGAGAGTTATTAAGAAAATTGTACCGGAAGCAATAACAGTATTTATAGGACCTTGTATTGCAAAGAAAAAAGAGGCAAGGGAAGATGATATTAGGGATGCAGTTGACTACGTATTAACGTTTCAAGAGGTGGAAAATATTTTTGAAACTGCTAAAGTAACTCCAGATGACCTTCCAATTGATTTGAGAGAACATTCATCAGCTGCAGGACGCATATATGCAGTTACGAGTGGAGTGTCAGAAGCTGTACGGGCCACAGTAAATAGGATACGACCAGAAAAGCCAATAAAGGTAAAGGCCGTTCAAGCGAATGGAATGGTAGAATGTAAAAAATTACTGAAAGATTTAGAAGAGGGTAAAGTGAAAGCTAATTTCTTAGAGGGAATGGGTTGTATAGGTGGATGTGTTGGTGGACCAAAAGCAATTATTGACAAAGAAATAGCAGCAAATAAAGTCCGAGAATATGCAGATCAATCAATATATAAAACGCCAATTGATAATCCATATGTTATAGAGCTTTTAAGTCGCTTGAATATGCATACAATCGAAGAATTACTTGAGGATCAACAAATATTTACTAGAAGTTTTTAGGAAGATTATTAATTTATATTGTTTAACAACTCCTAAACGAATATCATATTTTTGTAAATAATACAAATTTGATTGTATATACGACATTTGTTTGTAAAACAAATTATGGTATCTTAAGTATATTAAATAATTAGGAGGAAATTAAATGAAAAAACGTATTATTTCAGTATTTATTTTAGTATGTATACTTCTAGTAGGCTGTGCTAAGGAAACAGATGATGCTGTGAATATAAGCACTACAACGGCAGTAGAGACACCAGAGGTAGAAGAAACGGTAACGTTAACAGAAAGCGAAGTAGTTGTAACTCCGGAAGTTGAGCTAGTACTTCCATTAACGGAAAATACAACTAGAAAAGTTCAGATCCAAACAGTATCAGGGGTTACGGCGTATTCATACAACTCGTATATAATAACATCCAGCAATGGGGAATCTGTTGTAGTTGATCCAAATGCTATGCCGTCAAAAGACATTGTTGATATAAACCCTGCTGCCATTGTTAGTACGCATGGTCATCCTGATCATATAGATAGTGATTATACTGACTCATATGATTGTCAAAAAATATTTTATACCAAAGATGATATTAACACGGAAGATTTTCATATTTATACGATATACTCTTCGCATTCTGGAGATAAAATATCAGATGATAATGTAATAATTGTTTTCGAGGTTGATGGCCTTCGCATTGCGCATATGGGAGATATCGGACAATCAGCTTTAACGGAAGATCAATTAAAAGAGTTAGGTGAAATCGATATAGCTTTTATGCAATTTGAAAATAGTTATTCTGCAATGACTCTTATAAATCAAACAGGTTTCAATATGATTGAACAACTAAACCCTAAATTAGTAATTCCTACACATTACACATATAAAACAATAGCTGTTCTTGAAGAAAAGTATGGCACCATTACTGAAGTTGACAATGTACTTGCGATTTCAAAAGAAGAATTACCGGAAACTCCATTAACTGTTTATCGTATAATAAATAAACACAAATATAGATAACGAATGTTAGTAGACAATTCAAAATCTGATATGCACATAGTTGTAACTAACAGTTTTTGTTATTTAAACTGTATAGTAGAGCATATTAAGCGAATTGTCTGCTTTTTAATTTATGATTTACAATATGCCAACAATCAAGTAAAATAATATATAATATAACTAGGATTGTAGGTGATTTTATGGATTTAGTTACAGTTGGAATAAATTATTATTTGAATTATAATTTTGATGCATATATCACAAACGATATTGAAATGCTAAAGAACCCTTTATCAATAAATTCCTATAAGATAATCTTTATGGAATATGGGACAATACATATTAAACTTAACGGAAATGAATATATTCTTACAGGGGCAAATGCTTTATGCCTGAATGAGAAGGACGAGATTTGGGTATATGATATTTCAGGAAGAGAAATTACCATTTTATTTTTTAAACCATCTGTGATTAATAATAAATTAAATTTTGAAAGTATAAATAACAATGAGATGCTGTCTATATCTGAATATCAAGATGGATGCTATTTATCTCAATTTAAGCATAAGGCATCCCTAGCCGCAAAGTTTACTCAAATTCGTGCGATTGATGCCTCAATTATGAAACAAAAATTCCACTTGTTAAATGAACAACTTACCTTGCAAAATTCATCTTTTTGGCCATGTAGGAGCCGTTCTTATTTATTTGAGATTTTATTTTCCTTGGCGAAACCGGAGGAAAATAAAATGGATGATGTAGCGAATAAATTAGATTCGAGTTATACCAAACTTACAATTGACGTTATATATTATATTCAAACTTGCTATAATCAAAAAATAACAATCGAGAAACTATCCCAAGAGTTTCATACGAATCGAACAACTTTACTGAAAGAATTTAAAGATAGTACAGGTCAGTCAATAAATCGTTATATAACACAATTGCGAATGACAATGGCAACAGCATTATTAAGAGACACTGATTTGTCGATACAAGAGATATGTGAACGGACTGGATTTAGTGAAATAAGTTATTTTAGTAAGTTATTTAAAAAGGAAATTCAATTTACACCACTAGAATATAGGCGTATAAATGCTTCATAATAGAAATACTAACCAAATAAAATAAATTATAATAGTAGCAAGATCATTCGTGCTATTATTTTTTTATCTATAATTGACATTTGGTATAAAGTGGAGTAAAATAATAACTGACCAGGTCAGTCATTAATTGAAAGGAGAATGGAGATTAATGTATAAAAAATTTGAATCACTAATAGAAGAGAAGAGAATTCGAATCATTAACGCATCTTTTAATGAATTTGCGAGTAAGCAGTTTAAAGAAGCATCAACTGAAGAAATAGCTAAAAATGCAGAAATATCAAAGGGAGCGTTATTTCAATACTTTGGAACAAAAAAGCAATTATATATATATGCTTTAAACTTTGCATACCAAGTATTTGCTCAGGATTTTTGGGGGGAAGTAGATTTCTCCAAAACTGATATTTTTGAACGTATTAGAGAAACGAGTACGTTGAAAATGAAACTTTTTTGTAAGTATCCAAGTATCTTTCAATTTATTTTGAACTCTTATAGAGAAAAAGATAGAGATATCGTTGAATTAATAAAAAAGGAATTGGAAGTACATAAGATTACAGCATATTCAAAACTCTATGAGAACTTAGATCTTACTAAAATAAAAGACGAATTTAATTCTACACAAGTATTATCTATAATAGAGTGGACGTTAGATGGATATGCAAAATCAGAAATTGAAAAGCTTAAACCAGGTGAACTTAACGTTGATAAATGCAATGTTTGGCTACAAGAAATAGATAATTATATAATTTCATTAAAAAAAGCATTTTATAAGGAGGGTAATTAGTATGGTAAAAAATGCAATTGAGACTAACAATCTTACAAAGTTTTATGGAAAAGCAAGGGGTATTGAAAATGTAACATTTAGTGTCGAGGAGGGGGAAATATTCGGCTTCATTGGCCCGAATGGTGCAGGAAAATCAACAACAATAAGAACACTTTTATCTTTGATTTATCCAAGTTCAGGGTCTGCAAAGATATTTGGGATGGATTGTAATAAACAAGCACCAGAAGTATTAAAGAGAATAGGATATTTACCAAGTGAAGTATTCTATTATGATGGAATGAAAGTGAAAGATTTATTAAACTACTCTGCAAGCTTTTATAAAAAGGATTGCAAGAAAAGAATACAAGAATTATCTGAACGTATGAATTTGGATTTAAATAAAAAAATAGACGATTTATCATTTGGTAATAAGAAAAAAGTAGGTATTGTTCAAGGATTATTGCATTCGCCAGACCTAATAATTCTAGACGAGCCGACATCAGGATTAGATCCATTGATGCAACAAACGTTCTTCGACTTATTAGAGGAAGAAAATAAACGGGGAGCAGCTGTGCTTATGTCATCTCATATATTGGGTGAAGTACAACGCTTATGTAATCGTGTTGCTATAATAAAAGAAGGAAAAATAATAAAGCTTGAGAAGATTTCTACTTTGCAAGAAGCAAGCTACAAGCGCTTTAAGTTTGAAATTCAAAATGAAATTCCTAAAGATTATTTTGCAATAAAAGGGGTTAATGATCTAAAGGTGGAGGGCAAAACACATAGCTTTATATTCAAAGGTGATATTAATACCATTACAACTAAGTTATCAAATGTTAGATTAACGAACCTATGGGCGGATGAACCAGATCTTGAGGAAATATTTATGCACTATTACTCCAAGGAGGTGTAGGCATATGAACATATACAAACATGAACTTAAAGTAAATTTAAAAAGCACTATTATGTGGATTTGTGTTATAAGTGGGCTTGCATCATTATTGATGTTATTTTACCCTATACTTAGTAAAGACATGGATAGTTTCATGGAGATTTTAGATAATTTACCGCCAGCTATGAAAGGATTAATAGGAATTGCTGCAGCTAACATTTTAACACCACTTGGGTATTATGGATTCGCCTTCCTGTACACATTGTTATTTGGCGCAATACAATCAATGAATCTTGGTATTGGAATTGTTTCCAAAGAAGAGCGTGAGAAAACAGCGGATTTTCTTATGACAAAGCCTGTTACAAGAGTAAAAATATTAACCGCAAAATTATTATCAGTCCTTACTATTTTTATAGTAACTAATATTGTTTATACGATTGTTACAGCAGCCGTTGTAACTTCTATGGCGGATGGAGATTTAGATACCGGTAAATTTATGTTGATTAATTTGTCACTTTTTCTTGTACAGTTAATTTACTTTTCAATTGGATTGGTTATTTCGATTGCTATGAAGAAAATTAGATCTGTCCTATCTATTTCGGTTGGATTGGTATTTATGTTTTTTGCAATATCGGCATTTGCAGTAAAATCGGCGGATGACAAACTACGCTTTATTACTCCGTTTCAATACTTTAAAACGGATACTATATTGGCAGAGGGTAACTATGAAATGGCATATGTAATTACGGGAACGTTAATTGTAATAGCAAGTATCGTGACCAGCTATATTTTATATAAGCGTAAAGATGTACACTCAGTATAAAGGAGGGGAAAACATGAATATATATTTACGAGAATTAAAAGCACATAGAAAATCACTTATTATATGGTCGATTAGTATGTTATTTCTTGTTTTAGCTGGAATGGGAAAATATTCTGCAGCAGTTAGTACGCAAGGAGCAGGATTTAATGAAATATTAGACCAAATGCCAAAATCAATACAGACTTTTTTGGGTGTTGGAGTGTTTGACCTCTCCGTTGCAATGGATTATTTTGGAGTATTATTTTTGTATATTGTGCTCGTGGCAAATGTGCATGCGGCAATGTTAGGTGCAGGAATTATAGGGAAGGAAGAAAGAGATAAGACGGTTGAATTTTTAATGGTTAAGCCAGTTTCTCGCCAAAGAATAATTACTTCCAAACTATTAGCTGCAATTACAATTGGACTAATTCTAAATATAGTTACTCTTGTAAGTTCAGTTTTGATTTTACCTAATTATACAAAAGGGCAACCGTTTATTATGGATTTATTATTGCTGATGCTTGGTATGTTTGCAATGCAATTACTTTTCATAACATTAGGTACTCTATTAGCAGCAATTTTTAATAAACATAAATTATCCTCTGCTATCGCTACGGGTGTTTTATTACTGATGTTTATGATAGCAATAATTGTGGATATTGCAGGAAATGTAGACTTTTTACGATTTGTATCATTCTTTAAATATTATGACGCGAAAGACATTATGAAACTTGGATACGACATAGCATATCCTATTATTTCAATTATTTTACTGGTAATATTCACATCTGGAACTTATTATTTCTATAAAAAACGTGATTTAAGAATTTAAACATAGGAAGAGACATGGAAAAAATTAAAAGATTTATTAAAAATGAGACAGTTTTTGTAATAGCACTAATATTTACGATTATATCAATGATTTTTGTAACACCAAGTAAGGAATATTTCGAATATCTTAATTTTTCTGTTCTTGCAATATTATTTTGTTTGATGGCAGTAGTAGCGGGGATTCAAAAGATTGGAGTGTTTAAAGCACTATCAAATAAACTTCTAGCAAAGACCAGTAATGCTAAGACGATAGGGATAATACTAGTATTACTTTGCTTTTTTCTAGCAATGTTAGTCACAAATGATGTTGCTTTAATTACATTTGTTCCTTTTACAATTGGAATACTGGGTGATGATGACGACAATCTAATCTTCGTAATTGTAATGGAAACAATAGCAGCTAATTTAGGGAGTATGATGACTCCGATAGGAAATCCTCAAAACCTATTTTTATATTCCTATTATGGTCTGGATATACTTGGATTCTTTAAGATAATGCTCCCTCTTGTCGTAATCAGCTTAGCTTTGATTATGGGGATTATGCTCATTAGAAAAAAGAGAGATGTAATAATCGATGCTAATCAAGAAACTGTGTTAATTGATATCGCACAATTGATAAAGTATGGGCTGATGTTTGCTATTTGTATATTAACCGTTTTGCATGTGGTTAACTATTTAGTTTGCTTGGGGGTCATCTGTTTTGTACTGTTGGTGAGTGATAGGGTTCTATTCTGGAAGATTGATTATATGTTATTGCTTACCTTTATTTGTTTTTTTATTTTTGTAGGAAACGTTAGTAGTATTGAAGAAGTAAGAATATTTGTCGCGAATATCTTAAACGGCAGAGAGGTATTAGTTTCGGCATTAATTAGCCAGGGAATAAGTAATGTACCAGCTGCCATTATGTTAGCTCCATTTACAGATAAAGCAACTAAGCTATTAATGGGAGTTAATATTGGAGGACTTGGAACAATCATTGCCTCCATGGCAAGTTTGATATCATATAAATATTATGCTGTAAGGAAGAACGCGAGAAAAGGAAAATATTTATTGATATTTAGTTTGATAAATTTTGTTTTATTACTTATACTCTTATTGATAAACATAAATATATTTGTTTAATGAAATACTTAAGAATAAAACAGGAGGACTAAATTATGCTTAAAGAATTTAAGAAGTTTGCACTAAAAGGAAATATAATAGATTTAGCAGTCGGCGTAGTTATTGGTGGAGCATTTGGGAAAATAGTAACATCACTTGTAAATGATATAATAATGCCATTCCTAGGAATTGTTATGGGGAAAGTAAGTTTTGTAGATTTAAAGTGGGTTATTAAAGCCGCTGAAGGAGACACTGCTGAGTTAGCAGTAAGATATGGATTGTTTTTGCAAACGATGCTAGATTTTTTAATTATTGCATTTTCAATTTTTATTGTAATCAGATTATTAATGAAATTTAAGAAAAAGGAAGAAGCAAAACCAGCAACTGTATCCGCAAGTAAGGAAGAAGTATTATTAACAGAAATTAGAGACTTGTTAAAAGAAAGAAAATAAATAGATTAAATAAAACGGGGCACATTGTGCTCCGTTTTTTTGCTAATAATAAAACTAATAAGACATTATCTATAAATAAATGGTTCTACTTTTCTTCTTATAATTTACTATCTGTTAGAAAAGGAGGATACATCATTAAGGCATGATTCTCTGCGACATACTCATCCGCTACTTCTACCCCTTCAAGGTCATATATTTTTCTGAATAACGTATTATTTCTTGTATAACCTCCCCAAAACTCGTGATCCATTTGATGGTCTTTTTCATAAACCTCATATGTATACAAAGGTATAACATTTGATTTCCAGCACCCTTCTAATTCAGAATCCGTTACCTGTACCACAAGTTCAAATGGTTGTCCGGTGTCATTCCTAATCACTAAATCACGGTAATTATACACACATGTAGCCCCGCTTCCAAAAGGTTGAGTGCGATTGGAATCTGGAAACACATCGTAACTGTGTCGATAGCGTTCAACTACAGTAAGTGGAGTATGTATTGTCATCCAGTAAATTAGATTAGATAGTTGACACAAACCACCCCCTACACCGGGTTTAAAAGTACCACCTTGCAGTATCATACCTTTTTTATACCCTTTTCTCTTTGTTGGGTTTCCGATTGCTTTCCAATATGAAAATGTTTGTCCTGGCATTAATACAGTATGGTTAATTTTCTTAGTTGCTAGTTTAAGATTTATTACTTTATTATGTTGTAAATACATATCAACATCCTTTAATTTTCGTAGGAGTGGAGTATGATGAGTAAAATAAGTATGGTTATTGTTTGCGGCCATAATAATTTTACCATATTTATTTCCACCAAATAACCAGAATAACCAACGTCTAAACATAAAATAACTTGTGCCAATAAACAGTCTAAGCTTACTTCTTTTTTTATACCTCAATAAATTATTGTTCACATTATCACCCCATTAAGAATTAGTAAAGAACACTTGAAAATATACGCATGATTAAAGTATATATTTTTAATACGTAATAAAATAGAGAAATTTGTAATTAAAAAATATTTAGTTATTTTTATATTAATACGTTTGCTTAAAAATATAGATTGACAAAACTGGTATATTGTATATAATGAGTATATACAATATTGGAAAGAAAGATGAGGTATTTATGGACATTATAATTAGTAATTCAAATAGCAAACCAATCTACGAGCAAATTACCTCACAAATTAAGAATTTGATCATAACAGGTGATTTGAAATCAGGAGATATGCTTCCATCCATGCGACTACTTGCGAAAGAATTAAGAATCAGTGTTATTACTACAAAACGTGCCTATGAAGACTTAGAACGAGACGGTTTTATTGAATCGGTAACAGGAAAAGGTAGTTTTGTAGCAGATAAAAATTCTGATTTTATAAAAGAAGAGCATCTTCGAATTACGGAACAATATCTCCAAAAAGCGGTTGGAACTGCTAAATTGTCGGGCATAACACTAGATGAACTTATAGAAGTATTAACTATGATATTTAAGGAGGAGTAGCAATGAATAATATTTTAGAAATTAAGAATCTATCTAAAAATTATGATGGATTCAAATTAAGGGATGTAAATATCGTTCTTCCAAAAGGATGTATAATGGGGTTTGTAGGAGAAAATGGTGCAGGAAAAAGTACAACAATAAAACTTATATTAAATCTGATTCATCGAGACAACGGAGAAGTAAACATTCTTGGTCTTGATAATATTAAATTTGATAAACAAATAAAAGAGGATGTTGGAGTTGTATTCGACGAAAGTAATTTTCCGGATGTAATGAGAGCAACTGACATAAGCATTGTAATGAAAAATATATATAAGAATTGGGACGATGCTGTATTTAAATCATATCTAGAGAAATTTTCGCTTCCACATAATAAGACCGTTAAAGAGTATTCAAGAGGAATGAAGATGAAACTCTCTATTGCGGTTGCTCTATCGCATAACCCTAAGTTACTAATTCTTGATGAAGCGACTAGTGGACTTGATCCGATAGTAAGAGAAGAAATATTGGATGTATTTCTAGAATTTATTCAAAATGAAGAACATGCAGTATTTATATCATCACATATTACAAGTGACCTTGAAAAGATTGCGGACTATATCACCTTTATACATAAAGGGAAGATTATGTTTAGTGAGCCAAAGGATAATCTTTTACATGATTATGGTATATTAAAGTGTTCGAATGCTAAATTTGAAAGTATCGATAAGACATATGTAATTGGGTATCGCAAGAATCAATTCGGTGTTGAAGCTTTGGTTAAGAGAAATAAGCTGAGAGGCGATTATACGATTGATAATGCGAGTATTGAAGATATTATGGTATTTCGAATTAAGGGGGAAATCAAATGAAGGGATTAATATTAAAGGATTTATATACACTTAGAAAACAAGTAAAAATGATGATACTTATTATAGTGTTTTATAGTTTTTACGCAGTAATGATGAAAAGTACTAGTTTTCTTGGAGCAATGGTTGCATTATTGTGTGCAATGCAACCAATATCAACCTTATCCTATGATGAATATTGTAAATGGGATCGATATGCACTTTCTATGCCGGTATCAAGAAAAAATATTGTGTTAGGTAAGTATTTACTTGGAGTTATATTGTGCTTGGGAGGACTTGTTATAGTGACACCAATAAGTATAGTAATAGCTCAATATACAGGTGAAATGAAGATTATTGAATCACTGATTATGATACTTGCATATGCTGGTATTGCAATAGTATTTTTATCTGTTGTTCTTCCTATTATTTTTAAATTTGGGGTTGAAAAAGGTAGGATGCTAATGATGCTAACAATTTTCATCCCAATGATGCTGGGCTTTTTTGCATCAAAACTTGGATTGCAACTGCCTAGCGCGCAAACTTTAAGAGTTTTAGCTTATGCTTCACCCTTCGCAGTGATTATCATATTCTTAATATCCATTCGTATTTCGATTGGAATTTTCGTAAAGAAAGAGTTTTAGTTTGACATTTCTTTCCTACCATAGTATTATGAATGAAATAAAAGCAACGGAGCTTATGTGAACCCGAAGAGGGGGAACATAGGCTTTTTTTTGATATACTGAAAAGGAGCACATCGAGATGAAAAAATCTATTAAAACTCTAACGAAAAAAGCAGCTTGTATTGTAAATGGGAACTATTTCGAAGAAATAAATCCAAATCAATATCGAAAAAGTATAACTGGCGTAGCATCTGTCGTTGAAGATTTACAAAAACAATTGCGATCACATATTTTTGAAATGCAAGTTGTCTCTTCGCAAATTGATTCCTCAACAGATGAAATAGGAGAAGTTTTATCAAACCAAAAAAACCTTTCAGAAAAAATATTTAAGAATTCTGAGAATTTATCTCAGGCGAATTTGCTAAGTTTTAAAAAAGTATCGGAAAGTGTAAATGTTTCGGATGAAATGGGTAATAACACAAAAAGACTGAAGCAATCCATTCAAACTTTACTAGAATCAAGTGATCTCTCGAAAGAAATTATCCATGGCCAATTGAACTCGATTGATAAAAACATAGCTATAATAGAAAATATTTCTGAGTCGAGTAAGGCCTCAATTGAGTATATTGACAAGCTTTTTAATTCTACTACCAAGATAGCAGAGATTCTAAAAACAGTTCAAGCATTTTATGCTCAAACGCAGTTGCTTTCACTGAATGCATCAATAGAATCTGCGCGGGCAGGAGAAGCTGGTGCTGGGTTTGCAGTAGTAGCAAATCAAATTCGTACCCTAGCTCAAAATAGTTCACAATCTGTTAACCAAATCTCTGACATAATTGAAGAGATTGATTTTGATATTAACAATGTAATCGAACATGCAAAATTAACTCAAAATAATGTTGCAACTGCTGTTGATAACACAACAATTATTCAAGATGGATTGAGAAAAATAGATAGCACGTATTCTAAAGTTGATATTCACATTCATGAGATGCGTGAGAAATTAGATGCTAACCTTGAACTATTTAATCATCTTAATTCAACAATTCAAGAAAGCTCTGGTGCATCTCAAGTTGTCGCATCTGAAATTGATAATATTAATTCACACATACAAACATTACATGGAAAAACGAGCCAAATAACAAAGCTTGAAGTTGATTTAAAGGACACGTCAAGAAGTCTACGCGGGTTAACCAATAAGGTTCAAGTTGATTTATTAAGCGAAGCGAAAAGGAAAATTGAAAAACAAGTATCAGAGGTAACACAAAAATTAAGCAATCTTATTCAAAAAGAATGGGAACTTAAAAGTCATGATCGTTTATTGCATAAAAAAATATTGGATAAGGCAATCGCAGAGAATGAACAAATAGAGGCAATTTGGACGAATAATGAAACAGGTGATTTTATCTATTCAAATCCTCCGGCTGGAATTGCGAATGCAACTATTCGTGATTGGTTTAACGAGAGTAGAAGTGGTAATGTTTATGTTTCTAAAATATACATATCAGCAATATCAAAAAATCCTTGCATTACCATAAGTTTACCGATTCGCAATGATAGCCAACAAATCATTGGAGTATTTGGAGCAGACATAGGTATTAACTATCTATAAATAGGTAAATAGCAGTAAAATAAGCTCTAAGTAATTGATATAATCCTTCCGAAGTAGTAGTACTTTTTGTATTTGTACGGTCTACTTTAGAGGTATCATTTCATTTGTTTGGAGCTTATTTTTATTTAAAACTTATTGAAACTGAGATCTTAAAAAAGCACCTACTTCCTCCCAAGCAGCTTGACCTTCAGGAGTGATGTTTCCAAGTAGTTGGAATACATGAAACATTCCCTTGTATCTCGTAAGTGTAACATTTACCCCAGCAGCAGTAGCTTTTTCAAATACAGCAATGGAATCACTTTCTATTAGTTCAAAAGTCCCAACCTGTATTAACATAGATGGAAAGCCATTAAAATCACTATAAACAGGTGAAAGATACTTATCATGAGGGTCGGTATCTCCTGCGTATAAGCCAATTTTACCTGAGGTTTCTATCTTCTTGGTTGTAGTCTCCCCCTTTTTTAATCCGAAAATAGGATCATTATATAAATTATAGGAATACGATTCTCCCTCTCCTGCCATGTCAGCCCAAGGAGACATGCAAATAATCGCTTTTGGCAAGGGTTTACCATTGTCGCGAAGAATCGCGACAAGTGCCAAAGCCAGATTTCCTCCCGCACTATCCCCAACCACAACAATATTCTCTTCTTTATAACCTTGCTCCAAAAGCCAGTTCCAAGCCTTCTGTGCATCCTCTAATGCTGCGGGATATTGGTATTTGGGAGCAATACGATAATCGATAGATGCAACATTTACTCC
>JAQSXR010000044.1 GCA_029256575.1 Clostridiales bacterium
AAAAATGTAAAATAAGGGGTTGCAATAATGGAAAAAAGTGATATAATAACAATGAAGTTAGCACTCGACATAGATGAGTGCTAACAATGAGAATAAGGAGGAATAGAAAGATGAAATTAATACCATTAGAAGACAAAGTAATCTTGAAACATTTAGAGGCAGAAGAAACAACAAAATCAGGAATCGTACTTCCAACTCAAGCAAAAGAAAAACCACAAGAAGCTGAAGTTATTGCAGTTGGACCAGGTGGATTCGTAGATGGAAATGAAATAAAAATGCAAGTTAAAGCCGGAGATAGAATTATTTATTCAAAATATTCCGGAACAGATGTTAAAATAGAAAAAGATGAATTTGTAATAGTTAGACAAAAAGATATATTAGCAATAGTAGAGAAATAAGGAGGAATAAGAAAAATGGCAAAAGAAATTAGATACGGAATTGAAGCTAGAAAAGCTTTAGAAGAAGGCGTAAATAAACTTGCGAACACAGTTAGAGTAACATTGGGACCTAAAGGAAGAAATGTTGTACTTGATAAATCATATGGTATTCCACTAATTACAAATGATGGTGTTACGATTGCAAAAGAAATCGAACTAGAAGATGCTTTTGAAAATATGGGAGCACAATTAGTAAAAGAAGTTGCAACGAAAACAAATGATGTAGCAGGAGACGGAACAACTACTGCAACAGTTCTTGCACAAGCAATGATTCAAGAAGGTATGAAAAATATAGCAGCTGGCGCTAACCCAATTATACTTAGAAAAGGTATGAAGAAGGCAACTGAAGTTGCTGTTGATGCCATTAAAGCCATGAGCTCTACATTAACAGGCAAAGACCAAATTGCGAAAGTAGCTTCTATATCAGCTGGAGACGAAGAAGTTGGTCAATTGGTTGCAGATGCTATGGAAAAAGCTTCAAATGAAGGTGTTATTACAATTGAAGAATCTAAGACAATGTTAACTGAATTAGAAGTAGTAGAAGGTATGCAATTTGATAGAGGATACTTATCTTCTTATATGGCAACAAATATGGATAAAATGGAAGCGGTACTTGAAAATCCATATATCCTTATTACAGATAAGAAAATTGGAAATATACAAGAAATATTGCCTATCCTTGAACAAGTTGTTCAAACTTCTGCAAAATTGTTAATCATCGCGGAAGACGTTGAAGGGGAAGCTCTTGCAACGTTAGTAGTGAATAAATTAAGAGGAACATTTACTTGTGTTGCTGTTAAAGCACCAGGGTTTGGTGATAGAAGAAAAGCAATGTTACAAGATTTAGCTGTATTAACTGGAGGTCAAGTGATTTCAGAAGAAATAGGTATCGAATTGAAAGATGCAACTTTTGATATGCTTGGTCGTGCAAAATCAGTTAAAGTTCTTAAAGAAAGTACAATCATTGTTGATGGTGCTGGCAATAAGGAAGAAATTGATGGCCGCGTAAAACAAATTAAGGCTCAAATTGAAGAAACTACTTCAGATTTTGATAAGGAAAAACTTCAAGAAAGACTTGCGAAACTTGCAGGTGGCGTTGCTATTATTAAAGTAGGAGCTGCTACAGAAACTGAAATGAAAGAAAAGAAACTTAGAGTAGAAGATGCTCTAGCTGCAACAAGAGCTGCTGTTGAAGAAGGAATTGTAGCTGGTGGTGGTTCTGCTTACATTCACGCAGCAAAAGAAGTTGAAAAACTAATACTAACACTTGAAGGTGACGAGAAAACAGGTGCGAAAGCAGTTCTTAAATCTCTTCAATCTCCACTTTTCCATATATCTGCAAATGCTGGATTAGAAGGCGCAGTAATTATTAATAAAGTTCAAGAATCAGAAATAGGAATTGGATTTGATGTTTTAAAAGAAGAATATGTTGATATGATTAAAGCTGGTATCATCGATCCTGCAAAAGTAACTAGAAGTGCACTACAAAATGCTACAAGTGTTGCATCTACATTACTTACAACAGAATCTGTAGTAGCTGAGATTAAGAAACCACAAGCAGGAATGCCTCAAATGGATCCTGGAATGGGAATGATGTAAAATTTTAAAAAATGAAATATAAATAATTAAAACTTGCAAAACAAATTGCCATCATATATAATGAAAAAGTACTATAATAAGTCAGTACTGATTTTCAAGGATGATAATCTAGTAGGAAATGGCTATATTTACTATTATAAATATAAGATAGCACATAACTAGATTTGCATGTGAGTTTGATAATAACTCCGTTTTTTTGCAAGGGACATAACCAGAGAAAATCTTTATGAGATTTTCTCTTTTTTACATCATAATATTACGAGGTGAAAGTATGTATAAAATATTAAAAAAAGAAGCATTGAATCAAACCGTAGAATTGATAGAAGTTGAAGCACCATTTGTAGCTAAAAAATGTGAACCAGGTCAATTTATTATACTTAGAGTAAATGAAGTTGGAGAAAGAGTTCCACTAACAATTGCAGACTATGATAGAGAAAAAGGTTCCGTTACTATTATTTATCAAGTTGTTGGATACTCAACGAAATTATTGAGTGAAATGAAGGTTGGCGATTTTATTAATGACTTTGTAGGACCTCTTGGACAACCAGCAAATCTAAAAAAACATAATAGAGTTCTTGGAATTGGCGGTGGAGTTGGAGCAGCGCCTCTTTATCCACAACTAAGAAAACTGAAAGAAATGGGAACTCAAGTAGATGTTGTTCTTGGTGGAAGAAGTGCTGAATACGTAATATTAGGTAAAGAGTTTGAAGACATATGCGATAATGTATATTATGCAACGAACGATGGTTCTTTAGGAATCACGGGATTTGTTACAGACGTACTTAATTCTCAACTTGAAAAAGGTGTAGAATACGATGAAGTTATTGCAATTGGACCACTAATTATGATGAAGGCTGTTGTAAATATTACAAAACCTATCAATCTACCAACTGCTGTTTCATTAAACCCTATCATGATAGATGGTACTGGTATGTGTGGCGGATGTCGTGTAACAGTTGGTGGGAAGACCCGTTTTGCCTGTGTAGATGGACCTGATTTTGATGGTTTTGAGGTTGACTTCGATGAATGTATGAGAAGACAGGGTATGTATAAAGAAGAAGAAAAAGATCATGCATGTAGAATTGGGCTATAGGAGGCAATTATAATGGCAAATATGAGTTTAAATAAGGTAGCAATGCCGGAACAAGATCCAAATATAAGAAATAAAAATTTTGAAGAAGTTGCCCTTGGATATGGGATTGAACAAGCAATTGAAGAAGCAACTCGTTGTCTTCAATGTAAACATAAACCTTGCGTCGGAGGTTGTCCTGTAAATGTACCTATTCCTGAATTTATTAAGCAAGTAGCAGAAGGAAATTTAGAAGAAGCATATCAGATAATTACATCTGAAAATTCATTGCCTGCAATTTGTGGACGAGTTTGTCCTCAAGAAAGTCAATGTGAAGGTGTATGTGTTAGAGGGATAAAAGGCGAAGCAGTAGGAATTGGTAGACTTGAAAGATTTGTAGCAGACTACCACATTCAAAATGTTGAGACTGTAGTACCTGAGATTCAAAAGAATGGAATAAAGGTTGCTGTAGTTGGAGCAGGCCCAGCAGGATTAAGCTGTGCAGGAGATTTGGCAAAGAGAGGCTATGATGTAACTATTTTTGAAGCACTGCATGATTTAGGTGGAGTTTTAATTTATGGTATACCAGAGTTTCGTTTACCTAAGAAATTAGTTGCTACAGAAGTTGATAACATTGCAAAGATGGGTGTTACAATAAATAAGAATGTAGTTGTTGGTCGTTCTATTACAATTGAAGAGTTGTTTGAAGAAGATTATAAAGCAGTTTTCGTTGGAAGTGGGGCTGGTCTTCCTAAATTCCTAGGAATTGAAGGAGAGAACTTAAACGGAGTATATTCAGCGAATGAATTCTTAACTAGAGTAAACCTTATGAAAGCTTACAATCAAGATCAAAGTCCAACACCTATTCGAGTGGGGGATAATGTAGCCGTAGTTGGTGGTGGAAATGTTGCTATGGATGCAGCTAGAACAGCCCTTAGACTAGGCGCAAAGGAAGTAAGCATTGTCTACAGAAGAAGTGAAGATGAGTTACCAGCTCGTCGTGAAGAAGTTCATCATGCAAAAGAAGAAGGTGTTGTATTTAGATTACTAAACAACCCTATAAAAGTTATTGGGAATGAAGCAGGTTGGGTAACTGGAATGGAATGCGTGAAGATGGAGTTAGGCGAACCAGATGCATCGGGTAGACGTTCACCAATTGAAATGCCAAACTCGAATTACATATTAGATGTAAACACTGTAATTATGGCGATTGGTCAAAGCCCAAATCCATTGATTAGACAAACTACTCCAGGATTAGATGTTCGATAAACATATGGTTGTAAGTAAAAATTATTTTTACTTACAACTGTTTTTGTATTAGGATTCATTTGTGACAGAAAGTTAACATTTACATTCATTGACAATATTTATCAAATTATATATAATTGAATAACAAAACCAAGTAAAAAGCCCAAAGAGACACTTTATTAAAATTATTGGGGACGGTATTAGGAGGAAATAGAATGAATGATTCAGTTGTAGAATTACTTATTAAGAGAAAGGTTACAGTAGCAACATTAGCTATATGGTTTGGTTTAACAATAGTATCACTGATTAGTGTGTTTTTTTCAATAATGGCAAGTATATTTTGGCCATTTACAGTGGTAATACTTATGATTGTTTATTTCATCTATAAAAAAACAAATATTGAATATGAATATACAATGATAAATGAGAACATAGTAATAGATAAGATTATGAATAAACAAAAAAGAAAAAGAGTAATTAACTTCGATATTAGAAAGTTTGATGTTGTAGCACCAGCTGGACATCAAGAATTAAGTAGATATAAGAATATGAAAGTACTTAACTGCTCTTCAGATGATAGAACACATAACATATTTATTGGAATATTAAAAAGTGAAGACAAAGTTATTCGTCTAATTTTTGAACCAAATGACCGTATGTTAGAGACTATGAGAATAATAATAGGTAAAAAATTATATATGAATTAGAAATTATAATAAACCTATAATAAAGAATCTGTTGACATTTTTAATCTTGTTTGTTAAACTCTATCAAAATACCTAAAGGAGTGACTAGGAAAATGGAAAAGATTATTAACGACGGAATTACTTTTGACGATGTGCTACTTGTACCAGCATATTCTGAAGTTTTACCTAATTATGTTGACTTAACTACTAACCTTACAAATAAGATTAAATTAAATATTCCACTTATGAGTTCTGGAATGGATACTGTAACTGAATATAGAATGGCAATAGCAATGGCAAGACAAGGCGGCATTGGAATAATTCATAAGAATATGTCAATTGAACAACAAGCAGAGCAAGTAGATAAGGTTAAGCGTTCCGAAAATGGTGTAATTACGGATCCATTCTATCTTTCAGCGGAGCATACGTTAGAAGATGCGGACAACCTTATGAGCAAATTTAGAATCTCAGGAGTACCAATTACGGAAGGTAGAAAACTAGTTGGAATTCTGACAAACAGAGATTTGAGATTTCAAACGGATTTTACAAAGAAAATAAAAGAATGTATGACATCTAAGAATCTTATTACTGCTTTAGAGGGAACAACTTTAGAGGAAGCAAAGAAAATATTAGGTGAAGCTAGAATAGAGAAGTTACCAATTGTAGATAAAGATTTTAACTTAAAAGGACTAATTACGATAAAAGATATTGAAAAAGCAATACGATATCCAGGGGCTGCAAAAGATGAACAAGGAAGATTATTAGTTGGAGCAGCAGTAGGTGTGACAGCTGATATTTTTGAAAGAGTAGATGCTTTGGTTATGAGTAAGGTTGACGTTATCGTTATAGATACTGCACATGGTCATTCTAAGAATGTAATAGAATGTGTAAAGAAAGTAAAAGAAATTTATCCAGAATTACAAGTAATTGCTGGTAATGTAGCTACAAGTGATGCAACTAAGGCTTTAATCGAAGCTGGAGTTGATGCAGTGAAGGTAGGAATTGGTCCAGGATCTATATGTACAACTAGAGTTGTATCTGGAGTTGGTGTTCCTCAAATTACAGCTATACTTGATTGTGCCAATGCTGCGAAAGAGGCAGGCATACCAATTATTGCAGATGGTGGTATTAAATATTCAGGAGATATTCCAAAAGCAATCGCTGCAGGAGCAAGTGTTTGTATGTTAGGCGGAATCTTTGCAGGATGTGAAGAAAGTCCAGGAGAAACGGAATTATATCAAGGTAGAAAATTCAAAGTATATAGAGGAATGGGTTCTATCAGTGCAATGGAAAAAGGTAGTAAAGATAGATATTTCCAAGCGGATGCTAAAAAACTTGTACCAGAAGGTGTTGAGGGTAGAGTTGCATATAAAGGATTAGCGGAAGATACAATATTCCAATTGGTAGGTGGAATTAGATCAGGTATGGGATACTGTGGAACTGCTACAATAAAGTCTTTGCAAGATAATGGAAGATTTATAAAGATTACAGCAGCGGCTCTTGTTGAGAGTCATCCACATGACATTAATATTACAAAAGAAGCTCCTAACTATAGTGTAGGAAATTAAGAACGTACAAGTCACCCACATCATAGATGAGGGTGACTTGTATATTTTATTATTCATGTTTTGGAGGGAAAAAATTATTATGAAAATTGATATACACGTGCACACCTTTGAACTATCTCCTTGTGGTAAAGCACCTGCAGAGGAACAAATAAAGGCTGCTATTAAGAGGGGAGTAGATGCCATATTCTTTACGGATCATGACAAACTATATCCTCAAAATGAATTAGATATTTTTAATGAAAAATATGCTCCATTTAAGGTATATCAAGCAATTGAAGTTTCTCTATTTGAAAATGGAGAGAATGAACATATACTTGTACTGGGAGTTCACGATAAAAGGCTTGAGTCAAAAGATTGGAATTACGAGGAGTTATTTAAATTTGTTAGAGAAAACAACGGATATTTAGCAATTGCACACCCGTTTAGGGCAAGACCTACACTGTTACCAAGTATTGATGCAGATAAATATAGACCAGATGCTATTGAATTATTTTCGGTAAATGCGGGCAAAGACAAAGAACAGATTCGCTTGAATTTAGCAAGAGAATTAGGTTGCCATTTATTAACGAATTCGGATTCGCATGATATAGATACGGTAGGCGGTTATGTAAATGTTTTAGAAAATAATGCAACTACGGAAGAAGAAATTATTAACCAGCTAAAGAAAGGGATGTACCAAATTTGCACATACAACCCTTTAATTAGTCGATTCTAGGTATTAATGAAAACTAAATATTGAAAGATCCAAACAAAGTACCTTGTTGTAGGGGAAGATTCATAAATCCAGACATAAGTGGATTCAACTCTGTCGTGAAATTCAAGAGAGTAATACCCCAGTAGGTTAGTAAATAGTCAATAAACATAAGAGCGCCTAGGATAAAACCATAGTCACGAAGTTTTATTTGTAATTCCTTTGTCGACATCATATTCCTCCTAAAAGTTCTTTATATATAGTATTGTAAATTAGTCCAAAATTATGTTAGTTTCCCAAGTTTTTTTGAAAAAAGTTGTATAATTCTTTAGCTACGAAAAGCAAATGAAGAGCAAGTTACGAAGGGGATAAAATATCCGCTTTGATGATATATACTACACAAATTAATAAATGGAGGATTTCAAATGAAGAAGAGAGCATTAATAAGTGTTTCAGACAAAACGGGTATTGTAGAGTTTGCAAAACAATTAGAAGAATGTGGTTATGAAATTATTTCCACAGGTGGTACTTTTAACACTTTAAAAAGTGAAGGACTAAATGTCATTGGTGTTTCCGATATTACAGGGTTCCCAGAATGTCTTGATGGAAGAGTAAAGACTTTACATCCAAGCATTCATGCAGGACTACTTGCAGTAAGATCAAATTCAGACCATATGAAACAACTTGAGGAACTTAGCATAGATACGATAGATGTCGTGGTGGTAAATCTATATCCATTTAAACAAACAATCTTAAAAGAAGACGTTTCTAGAGAAGAAGCAATTGAAAATATTGATATTGGCGGGCCAACCATGCTTCGTTCCGCTGCAAAGAACTATCAAGATGTTGCAGTTATTATTGATCCTACTGATTATAATAAGGTGATTGAAGAAATTAAAGCATCAAATGAAGTAACATTGGAAACTAAATTTTATCTTTGCCAAAAAGTATTTGCCCATACATCAAGCTATGATACGTTGATTGCAGATTATATGAAGAAGCAATTGAAAGATACGTCATTTCCTGAAAATCTGACATTGACATATGAAAAGGTTCAAGAAATGAGATATGGAGAAAATCCTCATCAATCAGCTGCTTTTTATAAAGAAATAGGCAATTTAAAAGGCTCATTAACAAGTGCGATTCAAGTAAACGGTAAGGAATTATCGTTTAATAATATAAATGATACAAACGGAGCATTAGAACTCTTAAAAGAATTTGAGGAACCAACTGTTGTAGGATGTAAACATGGAAATCCATGTGGAGTTGGTAGTGCAAGTGATATAAATGAAGCTTGGCAAAAAGCCTTTACCGCGGATGATAAATCAATCTTTGGTGGTATCGTAGTAGCAAATAGAGAAATTGACGAGAAAACGGCAGCTCAAATGAAGGATATATTCTTAGAAGTAATTGTAGCTCCATCTTACTCTGAGAAAGCATTAGAATTATTAAAGACAAAGAAAAATGTTAGAGTTCTTATTTTAGAAGATATATCAGAGAAACAATTGGAGACAGCGTATGACCTTAAAAAGGTAAACGGAGGATTAATTGTCCAAACGATTGATAGTAAACTAATTACGGATGATTCAAATGATTTTCAAGTTGTTACGGATAGAAAACCAACATCAGAAGAGATGGAGGATTTAATGTTCGCTTGGAAAGTTGTTAAGTATGTTAAGTCGAACGGAATAGCACTTGCGAAAAACAAGCAAACGGTTGGAATAGGACCTGGACAAGTTAATCGAATATGGCCGACGATTCAAGCGATTGAACATTCTGTTGAGCAAATTAGTGAAGAAGCATCAAAGGGAGCAGTTCTTGCATCAGACGCATTTTTTCCTTTTAGTGACTGTGTTGAAGCTGCACATAGTGCGGGAATTAAAGCTATTATTCAGCCAGGTGGAGCTAAGAAAGATCAAGAATCTATAGATGCATGTAATAAATATGGGATCGCAATGATATTTACTGGTATGAGACATTTTAGACATTAAAATATACTAAGAATTAAGTTATAAATTGGATAAATATAACAAATATTTCTCGCATGGGACATTTTGGGGGCCTGTGTATTGACATGAATTGTTAAATATGATAATCTTTAATGTAGGTCGTAATAGTGTTTACGGGCATATTTAGTCTATAGGAGGATTACAAAATGAAAAACGGTACAGTAAAATGGTTTAACGCAAAAAAAGGTTTCGGATTCATTTCTGATGAAGACGGAAACGACGTATTTGTACATTACACAGCTCTCGCAATGAAAGGTTTCAAATCTTTAGACGAAGGCGATAAAGTACAATTCACAGTAGTTGATGGCGACAAAGGTCCTCAAGCTTCTGACGTTACTAAGTTATAATTAATTGCTGATAATTGAGTAATATTTTCTATAGATTTACATGTTTATACGGAAATATCTATTTTAACATCACAAAGATTGTAACAAAGGCTATCATTCCTATGGTAGCCTTTTTTTTGAGATATTTAAATAGGATAAAAATAATAAAAATATGTTTATATGACAATAATAAACTATACGAAAAAACTCTGCAATAAATAGAAAAGTATGGTATAATTGCAAGATATAAAGAAGGAGTTGAAACTATGACAGCATATAAAGTTGGACATGAATATTACGGCTATGAACTAGTTGATAATAAGCAAATAAATGAACTTGACTCAACAGCACTTGTGTTTAGACATATAAAAAGTGGGGCGAGAGTACTTTTAATATCAAATGATGACAATAATAAAGTTTTTTCAATTGGCTTTCGAACACCGCCGAATGATGATACTGGATTACCACATATATTAGAACATTCCGTTTTGTGTGGATCAAGAAAGTTTCCACTGAAAGATCCATTTAATGAATTGGTAAAAGGTTCATTAAATACATTTTTAAACGCAATGACATTTTCAGATAAGACAATTTATCCAGTAGCGAGCTGTAATACAAAAGATTTCAAGAATTTAATGGATGTATACATGGACGCGGTATTCTATCCTAATATATATGAATATCCGGAAATATTTAAACAAGAAGGCTGGCACTATGAATTATTAGAGGAAGATGCTGAGATTGAATATAAAGGTGTTGTTTACAATGAAATGAAAGGTGCTTTTTCTTCACCAGAACAAGTGCTTTTTAGAAAAATACAATCATCTTTAATGCCAGATACTGCATATTCTCATGAATCAGGTGGAGATCCAGATAATATCCCTGAGTTATCATACGAAGAATTCTTGGAATTTCATAAGAAATACTATCATCCTTCAAATAGCTATATTTATTTATATGGGGACTTTGATATTAAGGAAAAACTTGAATGGATGGACAAAGAATATTTATGTGAATTTGATAAAATTGAAGTTAATTCTGAAATAAGTATGCAAAAGCCATTTTCTGAACCAAGAGAAGAAGAAGTGTTTTTCTCATTACTTGAAAATGAAAATGAAGAAAATAAGACTTATTTAACATATAACTTTGTAGTTGGAAATGTACTTGATAAATATACAACGTATGCTTTTGAAATACTAGAATACCTGTTATTAGATGCACCAGGTGCCCCTCTAAAGAAAGAATTAATAAATGCTGGTATTGGTAAAGATGTATTTGGTTCATATGATCGAGATATGTTACAACCTACATTTAGTATTGTAGCAAAAGATACAGAAGCTTCTAAAAAAGAAGAATTCAAAAATGTGATTGAAAGTACGCTGAAGAAAATAGTAGCAGAAGGCATTGACAAAAGAAAAATAGAAGCAGCAATTAATTATCATGAATTTAAGATAAGAGAAGCGGACTATGGTAGATATCCAAAGGGTATTATGTATGGAATTTTACAATTAAGTAGTTGGTTATATGACGAGAAAAAACCATTTTTACATTTGGAATATAATTCAGTATTTGAGAAATTTAAAGCAGATATTGATAGCAATTATTTTGAACAATTAATTCAAAAATATTTGATGAATAATAATCATTCAAATATAGTAATTGCAAAGCCTAAGAAAGGGCTTACAGAACAAATAGATAAAGAGACAAAGGCGAAATTAGCCGAATATAAAGCTACTCTATCAAAAGAGGAAATTAATCAATTAATCGCTGACAATAAGGCTCTTTTAGAATATCAAGAAACACCAAGTTCTCCAGAAGATTTAGAAAAGATTCCTCTACTTGATATAGCTGATATTGAGAAGAAATCAAAGCCACTTATTATTGAAAAATATGATTTGTGTAATACAAGAACATTACTTCATAAAACATTTACCAATAATATAACTTATTTGAAACTTATTTTTGATATTAAGAAAGTTTCAACTGAAATGATACCATATATTTCGCTATTAGCATCCGTTCTAGGTAATTCTGATACGGACAATTACGAATATGCAGAACTCTCGAATGAAATCAATATTAATACAGGTGGTATCTATTCCGATGTAAATATTTATTCTATGAGTGATGATGCAGCAGCATTTACACCTAAATTTGTAATTGGAGCGAAAGCTTTTTATGAAAAAACACCAACTGTATTTGAATTAATTAGTGAGATCGTATTTCGAACACGGTTTATGGATACAAAGAGAATATATGATATCATAGCGGAACAAAAATCTAGACTTCAATCAAGAATGAATAGTGCAGGACACGTTGTAGCAGCCAATAGAGCAGAATCTTATTTTTCACCTGCTAAATATTATACGGAACTAACAAGTGGTATCGATTATTTTAGATTTATTGAAGATCTTGAAGCGAATTTTGAAACTAAAAAAGATGAATTGTTACATTATCTAAAGAAGTTGACAAGATATATTTTTAGAAAAGAAAATTTATTGATTAGTATTACTTCAGATGGAAAAGATTTAGAACAATTCCAAAATGATTTTGTACGTTTTGTTGATGAATTATATACAGATGAGATTGAAAATATAAGACCTAACTTTGAGCTTAAACAGTCAAATGAGGGATTTATGACATCAAGTAAAGTTCAATATGTTGCGACAGCTGGAAACTTCTTAAATGAAGGATATAAGTACACCGGAGCATTAAAGGTATTATCTTCAATCGCCAGCCGTGAATATTTATGGAATAATGTTAGAGTTAAAGGTGGAGCATACGGATGTATGTGCGGTTTTGCGAGAACAGGAAATGTATTTTTCACTTCTTATAGAGATCCTAATTTGAAGCAAACACTTAATACCTTTGATGGAATTGTTAAATATATCGAGAATTTTGATGTAGATGATAGAGACATGACAAAATATATTATCGGAACGATTAGTGATGTTGATATTCCTCAAACACCAGCTGGAAAAGGGGAAAGATCATTGGTTGCATATCTAACAAATGTTTCGTTTGAAGATATTCAACAAGAACGAGATGAGATTTTATCTACTGACTGTAGTAAGATCAGAGAATTAGCACAATTAGTAAAAGCAGTATTAGATCAAAAAAATATCTGCGTAGTAGGTAACGAAGCAAAAATTAAAGAAAATAAAGATGAATTTAAAACAATTCAAAATTTATTTAAATAGAGTTTTGCTAATATCATAAAAGTAAGTTATTATTAAGAGGCTGTCTCGAAATAGAGCCAGCCTTTTATAACTATTAACACATAAAAATTGAAGAAATTAAAGGCGGAATACAAATGGAGAATAATTTTAAATCAGGTTTCGTAACACTTATAGGAAGACCCAATGTAGGTAAATCTACGTTAATGAATAAATTGATTGGGCAAAAGATAGCGATTACATCAAATAAACCACAGACAACGAGAGGCAAGATTCAAACAATTTTGACTACTGAGAATTCACAAATCGTATTTCTTGATACACCAGGTATCCATCAACCAAGACACAAACTTGGCGAATATATGGTTAACGTAGCAGAGAAAACATTGAAGGATGTTGATATTGTATTGTGGCTTGTAGAACCAGAAGTGTTTATTGGTGCGGGCGAAAGATATATAGCAGAACGATTAGCAGAAGTGAAGACTCCAGTTATTCTAGTTATTAATAAAATGGATACAGTTAAAAAAGAAGATTTATTAGTAGTTATCGATGCATATAGCAAACTCCGTAAATTTGAGGCTATTATACCTATCTCTGCATTTACTGGTGATAATACGAAATCACTTCTTGATAAGATTAATGAAATGTTACCAGTTGGACCAAAATATTTCTCAGAAGAAACAGTTACAGATCAACCGGAAAGACAAATTGTTGCAGAATTAGTTCGCGAACAAGCACTTCGCCAATTAGATAAAGAAATACCTCATGGGATAGCAGTTGTTTTGGATCAAATGGTAAAAAGACCAGACAAAGATTTCTATGATATAGAAGTAACAATTATATGCGAAAAAGATTCACATAAAGGTATTATTATAGGGAAACAAGGGGCTATGTTAAAGTCCATAGGAACCTTTGCAAGACGAGAAATTCAAAATCTTTTGAATGCAAAAGTAAATTTACAAATCTGGGTTAAGGTGCGTAAAGACTGGAGAGACAGTGATATTCAACTTAAAAACTTTGGATATGACAAAAAAAATGTTTAAAAAGAAATGATTTACAGTATATCAAATTACACATTGGGCAACCTATTTATATAAAATTACATATAGATGGGATGTGCATAAAATGATAAACAACGGAACTTGGGAAAGCTTTGAAAAGTCTGGTAGTGTTGATGCATACTTGAACTATTTATGCGTTAATAACAATATATCCATAGGGGGATGTGATGATCTTGTCAAGCCCGATAAAAGTGATGGGAATGGTTTTATCCTCGATGAAGATAAACGATTACGATAAGAGATTAGTAATACTAACAAAAGAGAATGGCAAGCTAGCAGCATTTGCAAAAGGGGCTTTAAAGCCTAATAGCCAATATGTTGCTGGTAGCCAATCTTTTGCGTTTGGTGAATTTGTATTATATGGTGGTAAAGATTCGTTTAATATAACACAAATGAGCATTACGGAATATTTTTCAGAGCTTAGTGAAGATTTGGAAGCGGCATATATGGCAATGTATTTTTGTGAATTTATGACTTATATCACCAATGAAAACTCAGATGAAAAAGAGCAATTAAAATTACTTTACTCTGCACTAAAGGCTTTGGTTAAGAAAAATATTTCTCTCAATCTAATCAGATACATATTTGAATATAAAGCGTTAACTAATTTGGGGGTAGCTCCACAGTGCTTTGAATGTACAAAATGTGGCAAAGAAACAGTTAAGTCATATTCTAGTATTAATAGTGGAATGTATTGCCTAGATTGTGCTAAATCAGAGAAAATAGATCAAGTACTTCACGACTCAACTATCTATGCCTTACAATTCATAGCATCAACAAGTTCAGAAAAAGTATTTTCGTTCACGGTCAATGAACAAGTTGAATATGAACTAAAGTATATTACGAAACATGAAGTCGGAAAAAATATAGAGCAAAAGTTCAAGACCCTTGAAGTAATGCAGGGGTTATCATTAATGAAATAATGGTTTATCGCACCCTAAAGGGAGGGTGTGGAGATTCTTCGCATGCTAGGGATAGAATTGCATGTTTTTCTCTTGCCTCCACAAATGGAGGGTTTGTTCGTGACTATCAGATGAAAGAACATCATCTGCTATTCACGGACAAACCCTTCATTTGTGTATTCAAAGGAAAAACATATGCAATTTACTATCCATAGCTTGCGAAGAATTTCCGGAATGTGTTGGGGTGCGATAAACGGAAGACATGAGTGATAGGAAGAACAAAGAAGAAGAAAAAAATAAGAAAAAAAAAGAAAAAATAAGGAAATGAATAAGAAAATGGAATAAGAAAAAAATAAGAAAAAGAATCAGAATAATGAAAAGGAATAATGAAAAGGAAAATGAAAAGGAAAAGTGTAGTGATGGTGGGACGATAAAATAGAAGGGAGGGGGGATGATGATAGTGAAGAAATAATGAAAGTGGGGAGTGTATGATAAAACAAAAGATATGAGGCTGGGGGAAGTGATAATTATTATCGTTTAGGGGGTTGATTTATTTAGGGACGCATGATACAATGTGTTTGAAAGTTAGCATAGGCTAACAAAGAAAGTGAGGTA
>JAQSXR010000045.1 GCA_029256575.1 Clostridiales bacterium
CCTATGGATACAACAACTACAAGAGTATCTACAATAAATCCGAGAATCATTGGCTTAAACCCAATATCTTTAATATCTCTGAAACTTGTTTTAAGTCCGATTGCTGATAAAGCCATTACCATTGAAAATTTGGAAGTTTTTGAAAGAGTAGGTATTAGAGTATTAGGAATGATCCCTGTACTACGAAGAGCAACAACAACAAGAAATAAAATAATAAAATAAGGAAATATTCTCTTAAAGTTAATGGATTTGCGTCCATGCACACCCTCTGATCTAGCCTCTGATCTAGCCTCTAACCTTTCTGTTATAATAGAAAATATTAATACATATGGAATTATAAACAATGTTCTAGTGAGTTTTACTATAACTGCAGTATTTCCTGCAAACTCAGAAATAGCATAACCTGCTGCTACAACTGATGATGTATCATTAACAGCAGTTCCTACCCATAAACCATATCCCATATTAGACATACCAAGGGCAACACCAATCCATGGAATTACAACAACAGTAAGAATATCAAATAAGAATGTTGATGAAATTGCATATGCTACATCTTCATCTTTTGCTTTGATAACGGGTCCAACTGCTGCCACAGCAGAACCACCACATATTGCTGTACTGACCGACAATAAATTAGTAAGTTTCCAGTTCATTCCAAACATTTTACCGATTAAATTTCCTGCACCAAATGCAGTTGCCATAGTAAATATCATTACAAAAAGCGAGTATTTCCCTACACTTAGGACTTCATAAAAATTCATATTTACACCCATAAGTACGATACCAATACGAAGAACAATCTTTCCTGTATAACTTACTCCTGCATTGAATTGCTTGTATTTATTTAATATAGGGTTCAATGCCATACCAACCAGAAGAGCCATAACAGTAGCCCCAATAATATCCCCTGGAATTAGGGAACTTAAAAACATTGCAACAATTGCAACACAAGCACTTAGCAGCAAGCCCGGTGTTATGTTATTTAATTTCTTAAACATGATATACCTCCAAATTAATAAAATACTAACTTGAATATATCATTAACTTTGTATAAAATGAAATTATCATATTTTATATTTATATAAATTTAATTTATAGGGAGATTTTCAAATGTTAGATAATAGATTACATACATTTCTTACGCTTTGTGAAACTTGTAATTATACAAAGACTGCTCAAAAATTAAACATGACACAGCCCGCTGTTTCACAACATATCCAGTTTTTAGAGAATTATTATCAGGTGGTTTTGATCCTGCGGAAAGGAAAAAACTTTTCTCTTACAGAAGAAGGTGAATCACTGCAGCAATATGTAAGAACGTTGAAAGCCAATTCGGAGCGAATATTACCCCTATTACACCGCATTAAAAATCATGTTAGACCATTGAATTTTGGGGCAACATTAACTATTGGGGAATACACGATTCCACCTATTTTATATCAAATATTTAAAGAAGATCTAGAAAGTATTTCAATGTTTGTAGAAAATACCCATGTTCTTCAGAAAATGCTTTGGAAGGGTAAAATAGACTTCGCCTTACTGGAAGGCCATTTTGACAAAAATCAATTTGAATATAAGTTAATATCGAACGAAACATTTATTGGTGTCTGTTCTCCCGAAAACAAAGTTGCCTCCAAATTGAATGACCTAGAAGAATTACTTGAGCAAAATCTTATACTACGGGAACCAGGAAGTGGAACCCGAGATATACTAGAACAAGCTTTATACAATCAAAATCTTAGTATAAAAGATTTTAAAAGATCACATTTATGTACCGAGAAGCTGTAAAAAAAGAAATCTCTCAAGGATATCTGAAAGAAATTCCAATACGAAATTTTAATATTAGTCATCCGTTTAATTTTGTTTACTTAAAAAATTGTCCTGACAAAGTTCAAATAGAGAATTGGTTTGATAGGATTGTCTATTTGAGGAATCTTTAGGACTTGTTTGTGGATTTTCATAAACAATGAATTGTTTAGTAGTGTAAGATATAAATTACTTGTCTGCTAAAAATGATAAAAACGGACTGAATAAAAAACATTTTCAGCCCGTTTTATATTTTATTTTTTGCTATTCTTCGTTTTCAATTTATCGACTTACTTATAATGCTGTCTTATTCTCAAAATCAAAGTGATAAAACATAGCCCCATGATCAATTCTAAGTGTGCCTTTTGTCATATAGATAGCTAAAATACAACAATTTTCATCATTCTCATTGTTTGCAAAATCATACCAGTCTATAAAAGCATTACGTAGTTTATTTCTTAATTCAGTATTGTTAGGATCCAACACCCAGCCTAAATTTTTCCCTTTTCCACTACTAAAAAAATCTTCAAAATTGACTGAAATGGATACTTCTGGATTCGCACTTATTTGTTTTATTTTATTAGATTGTGCGTATGTAACTATGTAAAATGCACCATCTTCATAAAATGCATCTACATCTCGCACGCAAGGACGTGGTTTGCCATCTTCACTTTGTTCGAGTGAAATTGTAGCAAGAGAAATTACATTGTCTTTATTATTGCCAAATCTTTCGTTAAGTATCTTTGTTCCATCTTCATATTTATTCATCTCTGGGCCTCCTATTGCCACTTTTTTATCCAAAGAGCTGGGCGTATCCCACCTCTATTGTCATTCGTTAATTGATGAATTACATTAGTATTTCGTTTTGAAACCCCATTACCTTGTATCCCAATGTTTCCATCTCCATGTATATAAACTGCTACACGATTATTCTTTCCTGGCGTTCGAACCCACCACCACCATGGAGAATTCAAGAATGCTGCTCTTCGCTTGATATTGTTCTCATCTTTTCTCTGAAACCAATATCTTTGATTTTTGCTAGGATAATCTAACAACCTACTACTATCACCAAAATATGTTCGAACAACGTCATCCATCGATAATATAAATATCTTATCGATTGTATCTTCGCCACCATCAGCTTTGTACCACAAGTTACCAGGATTTGTATTTATTGTTTCGATAATTCTTTCTCGATCATTTTCGCTAAAATTATCATAAAATTCACCATTAAGATATCTTCTTAATTCACAGTCTTTCCAAGTGATATCTATTGACTTATTATGATAATCCCGTAACTCAATTATTTCTTCCGTCAATATCAAGACTTTATCATCTTTTATATCGAGAATACGCCATTCATATTCGCCAAATATTAATTTATCACCAATCTCCATAAACTCCCCCCTCTTTTATTTGATTGCTACATATATTTTCATGTATTCTGTGTTGTCTTTTTTAAAGGGACTTTCAAAGGCAAAATGGTCATATGTATATCTATTGACATTAATATATTGAAATACTGATTTAAACGCATTTGAAATTAAATGAAATGGATTATCCATTGGATTTTTAATTGTAATCGTCACATAGTTTTGGGACTCTCTTCTCTCAACTACATGTGAACTGTTGTTGATTGCTAACCCCGGCGGCAATACGAGAGCTGATGTGTAACCGTGCATATGATATACATTGATTTGTTCTTGAGAAAGATATGGAAAGTCCCAACCTATTATTTGGGGATTATCAATGTTTAGCTCTTTTGCTAGCTGCATGATTCTATTTATTGCATCGTCTTCTGGCTCAGTAGAGATAACTGTATATTTTATGTATTCAAAAGCATCAAGAGTTTCTATTTCAATCTCAGAGAAAGCCTTATTTACTATTTTAATATTTCCAAATAATAAATCATCAGAATTGCAATTAAATAATGTGCATATTTCCTTAATTTTACTTAGTTCAGGGTTTCCTTGATTAAGTTCCCATTTTGATATTGTCTGCCTGGAAACGCCTAGTTGATTCGCAAGTTCTTCTTGGGTCATGTTTTTATGAATCATTCTTAGGTATTGTATATTTGTCCCAAAATTCATGTTACCACCTCTTTATACTTTATTATACCTTTATTTGGTAGTATATCAACCAATTTTAAGTTGCATTTATTAGGAGTTCGCAATTTTAAGTTGCGAACTCCTGTAACTTATGATACCGTATTCATAACTCCATTTTCCATAAGTTCATATATCAGCGCTACCAATTTTTCTGCTGGAAGCACTTTATTTTGCCTGAACCAATAGCTCATAATGCCTTTATTATTATCTACAAAAGCCTGCTTTATTATAGGTTTCGTAGAATTTTTAAGTTTGCTTGCAAAAGCAGGATCTCCATTATCTCCTAGCAAAACAGAGTAGTATTTATTATTTTTTTCATAGAGTGACATAAACATGCCAAAGGGCATATCTATATTTTTATTAGGCATCACAATTGGCGGCAATTCTTCTATTGTTGGTATAAGTGACTGCTCGATTTGCTCAAGCACATCATAGACATCTGTAAAATACTCATAAAATGTTCCCCTATTATACCCAGCTTTCTGCGTTATTTCTTTTACGGTTATCTTCTCTAACCTTTTTTCACAGTATAAAGACCAAAATGAGTCTATCAAGTTTTGTTTGGTATGAGCAGTTACTGCTGGCTGTTTTTTCATTTCTACCTCCTAAAATATCCGACATTCATAATCACATTGTTGGTTGATGATTAATTATAGCTAACGTATACTGTAATCATACAACAGGTTGTTGGAATATACAAGTGGAGGTTTAAAATATGATTACAATTATTTGTTCTGGTTCACGTGGTGATTTTCAACCCTATATTGCACTTGCACAGGAGCTAAAAAAACTAGGTAAGGATGTTCGTATCACTGCAAGCAAAAGCTTTGAAGGCTTTATTAAAAGTTATGGAATTGATGTGTTTCCTATAGAGGCTGATATTGAATCTCTGAAAGTTGATCCAAAGCTTTTGAAAGATGCTGGCTCATCTGATAATCCTTTAAAAATGCTTTTGACTTTTAATAAAATGAAGAAATATGGCATTTATACTGTAACTGACTACTACTCTGCCTGTGAAGGAAGCGAACTAATTATCTTTCATCCCGGCTGTACCATTGGCTACTTTGCAGCACAAAAATTTGGAATTCCTTCTGTTTTAGCTTCTCCCTTCCCAATGCACAAAACAAAAGAATATTTATCCGTGGTTATGTATGGAAAAACAAAATCCAATGCTCTCACGAAGAAAATAAGTTACGCTATGCTTCATGGAATGCTTTGGATGGCTTCAAAAAGTTCTGTTAAAGGCTTTTGGAAAAAGAAGTTTGGTGAAGCACCTTCCGATTTTGGCTGTCCCTTCGAACGACATGCAGATAAAAAACACCCTGCCATTGTGTCCTGCAGCAACTTCGTTTTCAAAAGACCGGAGGATTGGAATAAAAATATTCATCAAAATGGTTATTGGTTTACTGAAGAGCCTTCCGAGTATACTCCACCAAATGAGCTTGCAGCTTTCCTAAAAGTTGGTGAAAAGCCTGTATATATAGGATTTGGAAGCATGACTTCTATGGACAAGCATGAGGTTCTGGTAGAAATGGTCGTAGAAGCCATAGTCAAAAATGGAAAACGCGGCATTATTTGCGGTATGGGAAAACCAGCAAATCTCCCTAAAAATATAATAGCAATTGATAGTATCCCACATTCTTGGCTATTCGAAAGGGTTTCAGCCGTATGCCATCATGGAGGGGCCGGCACCACAGCTGCAGGATTTAAAGCTGGAGTTCCAAGTATCATTGTGCCTTTTTCAAATGACCAGTTTGCATGGGCACATAGAGCATATGACTTAGGTGTTGGTGCAAAACCGATCCCTAAAAAAGAATTAACTTCTGATAAACTTGCTGCTGCAATAGAGTTTGCTTTAGCTGATAATATCGCTGCAAACGCCAGATCTCTGGGTAAAAAAATAGCTGCTGAAAATGGGGCCATGGAATGTGCTAAAATTATTGTGAAGTGTCTTGAGAGGTAATGCTATGGAAGGAAATTTGAATTGGAGAAAATCATTTTTTACAATATACATAGGCCAGGCATTTTCGCTACTAAGCTCCAGCGCTGTACAGTTCTCAATAATTTGGTGGATTACCATGGAAACTGGTTCCGCTATGGCATTGACAATTGCCAGTGTCATAGGCTTGCTGCCACAAGCTATTATTGGTTTATTTGCTGGGGTTTGGATTGACCGATTTAACCGTAAAAAAATAATGATTATAGCTGACAGTGCTGTAGCATTATCAAGCTTGCTATTAGGAATTTTATTTTTTATTGGTTTTAAATCAATTATATTGGTTTATATCGTTCTATTTATAAGAGCTTTGGGCGAAACATTTCATAAGCCAGCCCTACAAGCTTCTATCCCCCAACTTGTTCCTCCCTCAGAGCTTACAAAAGCAGGTGGATTTGGGCAAATGATTAACTCAGCATGTTTTATGGTGGGACCTATGCTTGGTGCATTTTTGATGAGCATAACCTCCTTACAATATGCAATGCTAGTGGATGTTTTGGGAGCTGTTTTTGCAGTAACAACATTATCTTTTGTAAAAATCCCTAAAAACATAATAAACCAAAAATGCAAGCAAAGCTTCTTACAAGACATGAAACAGGGTATAAATGCATTTAAATCAAACAGGGCATTGCTCAGGCTTTCCATTCCTATGCTGATATCTACCATCATTTTTGTTCCTCTAGGAACACTGCTGCCACTTATGGTTAAAGGATATTTTAATGGTACAGCCTGGCATAACGGTATTGTACAAACCTTATTTTCTACTGGTATGCTAATTTCAGCAATGGTAATTGGATTTACTGGTGGTTTGAAAAAACAGTTTTTAATGATTTCACTTTCTACCGGTTTATTAGGTATTTGTTCATTAATTGGCGGTATTTTACCTGCGCAATTATTTTGGGTCTTCTGTATCGTTGTGTTTATAATGGGAACAACAGGAATGGGCTTCAACATTCCCTTCACTTCGTACATTCAAAGAACCGTGCCATCAGAAAATTTAGGAAAAGTTATTTCTCTTGTTACGAGTGTTATGAGCTTCGCAGCTCCTGTAGGAATGTTCATTGCAGGGCCTATTTCAGAAATCATTGGAGTAAGCAGCTGGATGTTCTGTGCAGGAATAGTTATGATCTTTATAGGTATTCTATGTTATTTTCTGACCAGGGAGTTTGATATTCAATTGAATAGTGAGGTTATACCAAATGAAAAGTAAAATATTTAAGAGTATTTTAGCTATAATTCTTTTATCCGTTTCACCTTTTATTGTGTTAGCTGTTACTGGCATGCTATACGTTATAATTCAAATGATACGAGGTCTCTCGTTTACTGTAGGGGTTCAGTCATTTGTTAATTTCATCTACAGTCTTATATCGTTTTTCCCTTATATTACAACGATACCCATATTAATAGTTTTGGCTATAATAATAGTAAAAAAAAAGCAAAAATTATTTTCAAAAAGATAGCATACAGTCTATCTTTTTCTTTTTATGCTTGTGAGGGTAGCGAACTAATCATTTATCATTTCGGGGTAATTATCGGTTACTTTTCTGGGATTTCTACATTCAAATAATATATTTCTTTGACATTAATATCTGCGTTTCCTTGCTAAATACTTCAGAAATAATTCGATGTTCCAATACTTTTCTTCTTTCCAGATGAGTAATTAATCCTTCCATTCCTAAAAGCCCATGTTTGTGTCCATATGGTGATGCTTCTACATACTTAACCATCAGGGGGAACCACAGTTCTACTCCATTCACGTCAGAGCGCTCTTTTTTTATCACTTCAATACTTGTGCGAATATCTTCTACGTCGAGGTACATAATCGTCAGTTTTTTCTTGCCAACTACATTATGCAATCTTCGATAAAATTCCAGAATTTCTTCATCCTCCATCCGAAGATACAACATCATATTCTCCATGATATTTTGGAATATGGCACACTCGAAAATTTCTTGTTCACCATTCCATTTCTCGTAGCGGGACAAAATCACTTTCTCAAAGGTTTTTTCGGGCAAATTGCCATTATATATTTCATACTGTTCCAAATCTCTATGAAATCCAGCTACGTCTGTCAAAATTTTTGTATAAGTAACAACGTAGCGTTCTTCTTCCTGCGTTGTATTCTGTTTAATTTCCTCTTGTAGCGTCGGGTACTTCGTGAGAATTTTCCGATATGTATTTTCATCAACATAGGCACACCACGCTAGTTCCGTTGGTGCATAATCACCTTCACGGAATACTTTGTAGTTAGGATACTTTTCTGACAATCGATTTACAAGAGTACTTTTTCCTGCTCCCTGTAAGCCCTCAACAAAAAAAGAATTTCCCATATTTTACTTCTCCTCTACAAGTTAATTTGCCGTACAACACTCTTGTCAACTCATTCCAGCTCGAGTCATAAATACCATAAACCTTGGATACTGGCTTACTCTTAATTTAATAATAATTATTTATGCAATTATATAATAATTATAGGGATAATACAATCTCATACAATACAAGAAAGCATTAATAAAGGCTATGTGGTTTTTATAATGGTTCTTATGAGGCATTTCTTTATTTCTAGTTATAAAGTATGGATGAATATAAGAAATACTTCGATGTAATACATTCATAATACTAAATTTGCCATAACAACATCTGCTTATAATAATGTAGATATAAAAACTTAAAATTGGACAGATATACAAACGAAATGTATAATAGAATTATTATATATATTTATTGAGTTTAAGGCATTCTTAGTAACTTGTTTTAGGTACTTGGTCTTTAAAGATTAATGGAGAATTGGTGTATATTAAGGAGATTGAATCATATGGGGAAAATAATAAGAGAAAATAGTTTTATGAAAGAACTCAATCGGGATGGACAAATACGAATTTACTTGCCAAAAAATTATTCAATATCAGATAAACATTATCCAGTTATTTATATGCATGATGGTCAAAATTTATTTGATGTTGAAGATTCTTCTTTCGGTAATATTTGGAATGCCCATGGGGTTTTATCTTACTTTGAATCAGCTGAAATTCCAAAAGAATATATAATTGTTGGGATTGATAATGGTAAAGAACGTTATAATGAATATTCCCCTTGGGAATATGAAAATTTGTATGAGGAAATAACAATTTCAAAGGCTTTTCCAGAAAAAGTAGGTGGAAAAGGTTCATTATATGGTGATTATATCGTCAATACATTAAAGCCTTATATAGATAATAAATATAGAACATTAAAAGATCAAAAAAATACTTGGATTATGGGTTCATCGATGGGTGCTCTTATCTCTCTTTTCATAGGGCTGCGTTTTCCAGAATTATTTGGTAAAATTGGTGCAATCTCACCTGCTGTATGGTTTGCAGAGAAAAGTTTGCTTGAATACTGTAATAAGCCTTTAAGGAATCAAAAAATTTATATGGATATTGGGACAGAGGAAAGTAGTGGTGTAAATGTATCTAATTTTCCTGAAATTTATTTAACGGGAGCTATTAAATTATCCAAGATAATCGAAAAAAATATTGATGATAAAAATAATATGAAATTTGTTATTGATGAAGGTGCTGAACACAATGAAAAAGCATGGAAAAAACGGTTACCAAGTATCATTGAGTGGTTGTCATAAAAACCTATAATAGATAAATCATAGTAGTCCCTTATTAAACATATCAATGCCATTAAGACTCAGCAACTGTTTCCCTCACCGTAGATAGCAGTTTTTTCTCGTTTTCAAGAGCACTCTTTACTAAAGATTTGGTAGCATTTTTTAAGCTTGCCTCGTAATCATCTTGTGAAAGTTTTACAGCCTTGTAGTAAAGTCTCTTATAACGATATTTATCTACCTTCTTTTTTGATGCTTCAATTAATGCATTGGTCCTCTTCGTTAATTCATTCGTAAGATTTAATCCACCAAGCTCAAAATGGATAATTAGTTTATCTTCATACTTCTCAAACCAGTAATAGTAAACCCGACTTGTACCCCATGAACTATCTAACGTTTCTAATGCTGGAAGATACTCATCCATTGATGCTGTGAAGAACTGCCATCTATTCTCATCCTTAAAAATAATTTGGCCGTTATCATTAAGTTCTTTAAGGGTCTCACAGATAATTTCATGCTCAATAGAGTTATTAATGTTAACGTTTTCAAAAATTAACCGTAGAGCTGTTCTATGCTTGTTATAAATCTCATTACATATGCTAACTAACTTTTCATCTTTTTCTTTCATAATGTTCTTCCTCACTATATCAATATAGTTGCGTATCAGCAGCATAACCTCATTACGAAGGTTCACTCCTTTTATAGAACTCTCCAAGGAATCAATTATCTCTTCATATGAGAATGCTATCCAATTATCTGGATCACTTGCTTCCTTGCCATAAGGAGTAAGAAATACATATAAAATCTGATTGCAGTCTTTGTACTCTGTCTTACTTTTCTCTAAGTAATCATTTAATTGATGAGAGGATTCTCCCGACCATATCTTGTTCTCGATAATAACTGCTGTCTTTTCTTCGCGAGAGGCGAGAACAATATCCATGTGATTGGATTCTCTGTAAACCTGATAAGAATTGAAATTCTGCAGTAGCAAATCAAACACATTATATTTATTCTGGTCGCACTTACTAACAACCTTAGTAATGAAAGATTTGATAAAAGAATCTCCCAAACCATGATTCTCATTTGGATCAAAAATCCAAGCCAGAATGTTACTATGGCGAATTTCCATATTTGTAATTCTTAATACTTCAAATAAGTTAAAATCATCAGTCCATTCATCTAATTGTTTCAGGCAATCAACGTCTAATAAGAAATCCTTCAACGCCTGCTCTTCAATATTTGTCATTTTTGTTCCTCCAAATGTATAACTTTTTCCTTCTAAAAATATAACGCTGCATCACGAACATCGATGATAACATGTGTCTTGCTATCTGTTTGAGTACTTATTTGTTACCTAACTTTTTAACAAAATAATACTTTAGTAAATAAATATATGCAAAGCTTAATAATATATTCTTTCTTTATCTTATTTACCACAGTATCTTCCTTTCTACTTTATTAATCCTAGATATCTACATAGAAATATTCAACAGTCGAAATCTAGACCAATATACTCCTTATGCTAAATTATGTTGGATTTCAAGTTTTTTAAATTGCAAATACTGATCATCTTTTAAAAACAGGAAAAAGGTTTGTTCATGCGAGCAAATAGAACATATTAATTCATCATTATGATAAAACCCTGGATCTTCTAGAAAATTAACATTATTATAACTATAATATGCTAAGAGATCACTTTTCTCTAGTAGCTTGCCTTTTACTTCCTCATCAATCTGAAAACAAAACAGTTTATATAATCCTCCTCCTAGTGTACAGTGCGAGTAAACTGTAAATCTACTTCCTAAATAACTATCATGCGGCAGTGATGTAGTCTTGTAATTCCCTAATAATCTAGTATCTTCTGTTCTCTCATTTAAATGAAGCACCAAATCTTTTACATTCTCTAATTCTATTAAATCATATTTCTTTAATCTATCAAAATACTCCTCGACCTTTTCATCTGTATTATATAGATTAAGTAAATTGATCTTATTCTCACTATTCGTTAAGTATTTCCATCTTCTATTTTTATCTTCCTCCAAATATTCATTGTAAATATCATTAATAGCTATCGTTACCTCATTGGATAAAAAATTATACATGCTCATATGTATGGAAAATGTTAACTTGTTGGAAATGCTACAACAAAATTCAATTAATTTTTTAACATTTTGTTCGAAATGAATTGAATCATATTCAAGATATATTTGTACCATTTTCTTAGATTATCCTTTCATTTTGTTGGAAATAAATATCTGTTTTTTTTCATACAATCATCCACTCCATATATTATTAGTATACCGAAGGATATCATCCATGATAAAGGACACGAAGCCGTTACTGTCCGATATTTGGCTGAAGTAACAGGATATTCATATACCAACCTATATTACTATTTTAAGGATATGAATGCTCTCTTGTGGACATTACGTCTCGATATGATTGAGGATATGATTACAGAGCTTACATCCATTTCCTTTATGAATGATAATCCTGTGGAAGAAATCCTTGGTGCTTTTTTCAGCTATACGGACTATTTTTTCAAACATCCTAATGTCTTCCGGTTCTTTTACTTCTTTCCTTTTGTTCAACCAGAGGGAGATGACAGTTATCAAAAGCTCGAGAAGCGATTTCACGGCATATGGCAGACATCCTTTTCCAGACTAATCCAGGAAGACATCATTAAAACCGAAGATATTGAGGTTGTCGCCAAGTCTATCATTTATGCCCTGCAGGGGATGATTATGCTGAGCTTCTCATCCAATGGCACCACAAAAATAGAAGACATCAAAGATGAGCTCGTAAAACTTGTGAATTACTTATTCAAAAAGAATAAGACAAATATTTAAGGGAGGGTATATCTTATGAATCAAGGTTTCAAAATCAACTTTCAACCGCTTTATCGTGTTGCCCAGTTTTTAGCATTAGCAATGCTCATTCTTATTCCGATTCAAATTATTATCTTTGTGCTTGCACCGCCCCCGGATACAGTGAAAGGATTCTTTGAACTCTATCAGCAAAATCCTTTTTTAGGACTATTGAGCTTGGATTTTCTTTATCTGTTTAACAATATGATTATTATAATAATCTATTTAGCTCTCTTTGTCCTCTTATACCAAGAAAGGCCCGTTACTGTACTCTTGGCATTAATACTTGGCTTAATTGGTATTGCATGTTATTATCCGTCCAATCCTGCATTTGAAATGCTGACTTTAAGCAAGCAGTATTTTCATGCACTACCTGACCAGCAAACTATATATTTGGCAGCTGGTGAAGCCATAATGGCTGGTTATACCGGTACCACATTCAACGTCTACTATGTATTGAGTACAATGTGCCTTCTGTTATTTGCCTATGCATTAATAAAAAGCCATAAGTTTAAGAAATCGGTTGGCTTGTGGGGGTTAGCTTCCGGATTCTTTATGATTATACCCTCATCGGCAGGAGTATTGGGCATGATTTTTTCTTTACTGTCCCTCTTTCCTTGGGTGGTATTCGTTGCACTACTGATGATATATTTCAGAAAATTCGCCGCCGACACTTCGTTTTAACTGGGACGATAATCTGATACATGCCATCGAGCGTTTTTCTGCGATCTGCCGTTCCAAAGGAGCAGAGGTAACAAAAACAGGAATCATCAATTGGCTCAATCCATTCAAACGAAAGAAATTAATCGTAGAAACCGTTGATAAATTCCAAATGCGAGATTGAGTGCTTCGGCCTCCACGAGTCTGCAATATATAGCTCATCTTCCTCAAAATTACTGAATGTCATCTATGAAATGCACCAAAAACAGGCTTAAAAATGTGCTTTTTAAGCCTGTTCTTTATTCCAAAACCACTACAAGTCAATGTTTCCTACTGGAATACTTTGATTACCAACCCTAACAATCGCAGTTCTGTTTCCTTCTCCTATGTAGTAATAAGGCGTCTCAATTCCTGATGGAACCCTTAAAATTTTTTAACCAGCTCTTTGGTCTTCTTTCTTCTAACGTTTCTTTTTTATCATATTCTGTTGTTTCACCAATTAAATCGCATATTTTCAAAATTTCACCTCCCACTCCTAAATTCTTTAATATTTTTACAAATATGATAGCATACTATTTTTTCCTATATATCTAGCTTGCCACATTTTTTATCCAAATAATCTGCCTTCAACAATCCATATATTTTTGTATCGAAGTATTCCTGATTGTATATGAATTCTTCTCTCTTAATCCCCTCTAGTTTAAATCCTACCTTTTGATACACTCTTTCCGCTCTAGGATTAAAACTATAAACCTCCAAACTTATTTTGTGTAGTTCTAATTCTTCAATACCATATTGAATAAACATAGATAATGCCTCTGTTCCCACACCCTTGTTGCAACTAGCTTCACTTAGTAGAACCCTAAAATTTACGTTATCAGTCTCTTCATCATATTCATTAAAAACTACTTCTCCAATTACCTGATCACTCTCTTTATACACTACAGCCAGATCCAAGCGATTGTTCTGTTCATTGCGTGTCATATACCATTGTCGGATTTTTTCTTTTTCTTCCGGCTGTGGAGCAGCATATGCTTCTTCATCACTTGAAACAGATCCTGTTAATTTTTTCAAATCCGGTTCGTTGAGAATTTCATACATAATCTCCCAATCCCTCTCCTCAAAGGGTCTTAAGATAACTTTCTCTCCTACAAGAACTGGCTTAATCATAAAATTACTATTTATCTTCATCATTTTCCTGCTTTCTAATTTCATCATTTTAGTATAATATATATTGGCTCCTCATTCCATAAATAAAAAGAATTATTCTACCAGATTATTATATACATGAAGAAATATATAGATAAACCCCGTCAATGTGTTGTTGAATTGCTTCAACCTATCAAAAACACACGTTATCTATTCTGTCTCCTCAACCCTATCACTTTTTACTGTCTCGATATGTTTCCACGAATGCAAAAAGCAAAGGCTCCCAAGCATTTTCTCCAACAACTGGCTAAATAGACCAAATTCTCAGAAGCCCTTGGTTTACAGGCTTTTATACCCTCAAGTTTCTTTTCAATCCCTCTTAAATTTTGCTAATTGGCAATAATAATTTTTTTGAGATTTGTTATTACAGTGTCAATTTCTTCCTGAGTCGTATACCGTCCAAGACTAAATCTCACAGCCCCACGCCCTACCTCCTCAGTTACTCCCATAGCATTTAAAACAGGAGATATGGAGGTCATCCCTGAATGACATGCCGATCCTGTTGAAGCAGCTGTCCCTTCAAGATTATCTAACACTTCATGTCCATTATATCCAACGAAACTTACGTTAAGAGTATTAGGAAGTTTTTTTTCAGGATGTCCATTTAACACCATAAAATCACCAAAGTTTCTCTTCAAGCTACTATAGAAATAGTCTGTTAACTCCTTAATTTTGGGACTTTTTAAAGCCTCAATAGAAATCTCGCATGCCTTGCCCAATCCAACTTCAAGAATTATGTTTTCAGTACCTGCACGTCTTCCACCTTCATGGCCTGCCCCATGAATCAATGGTTCAATTTGGATTCCATCTCGTATATATAACACCCCGATTCCTTTCGGTCCGTATAATTTATGTCCAGCCACAGTAAGAAAATCGACACCAAGGCTTTCCACATCTATCGGAACCTTGCCTATTGACTGTGAAGCGTCTGTATGAAAAAGAACATTATGCTTTTGACATACTTTAGAAATTTCTTCAATTGGCTGGATCGTACCAGTTTCATTATTTGAATGCATAATTGTCACCAGGATCGTTTGGTCTGTGATTAAACTTTCGATATCTGAAGGATTAACAGCTCCATATTGATCAACTGGAACGTAGCTTATCCTACATCCAAGACTCTCCAAGTATTTACATGGATTGATAATTGCGGGGTGTTCTATTTGCGAAGTAATGATATGATTCCCCTTATTTTTGTATGTGTGAGCTACACCCTTAAGAACTGTGTTGTTTGACTCACTTCCTCCACTTGTAAATACTATTTCACTAGATGAACAATTTAATAATTGAGCTACCTGGTTTCTTGCAAGTTCTATCGCATTCTTTGCTGTAGATCCTAAAATGTGGCTACTGGATGGATTACCAAAGTTACCATAAAGATAGGGAAACATTGCATCTGCAACTACTTTATCTATGGGGGTTGTGGCATTATAGTCAAGATAAATCATATGCTTCTCCTTTCTGTTTACCGTATATTTAATGAGTATAATCAATCATATTAATTGATTCTCCAACTTTTTTTTCTATGGCGGCTTTCATTTGCTCTGCATGAGGGCAAGCAAATCCAATAGGATTTCCTCTGGTGATGCACGAAGCAAGAACTATCGTATCAGCACCACGCTTAACCATCTCAGCTGCTCTAGTTACAGCTTTTTTGCCGGGGCATCCTCCGCAGGTATTTACTCCTATTACCTCAATTTCTTCTTCAATACCTACAAAAGCCAATTTTTTTGTATTCATAACTTTAAAACAGGTCGTTGCAGGACACATATCCTCCGTTTGCATACATCTAATTAATCCAACTTTCATAGCTATACCTCTCATTTCTTAAATTTATTTTATTGATTTTTTTACCATATCAAACTGCTTTGCCATCTGTTCCACCATGGCTTCTCTCATAATAATACATGCTTGAAGGGTTTTAGGGTTTGCAATGGCATAGTACATTTTAGTACCCTCACGTCTTACTTCAACCACTCCTTTTTCACGCATCACTGCTAAATGCTGAGATATATTTGGAACTTTGACATCCATTGCTGACGCAATTTCATCCACGCACATTTCTTTTTCACCTAATAGAAACAAGATTTCTATTCTCTTAGGATTGGCCATGAATTTACAAAATTCCGCATGGAGTTTATATAATTCTTTCTGATTTTCCACTGGTTTATTGCTCCTTATCATATTTTCGAAAGTATGCAAATATAAGTAAAAAAATAATACCACAGATACTAATCTTCGTCAATACCATTAAGGCAAAAGTTGAACCCCCTTTACTCAATACTTTTTAATTTTTCAAGCCACTTCAACATGCAACCACTCTTAAAGAAATCTAATACTGCACCATCGCAAAAACGCTCGGCTCTAACCGCACCCATTATAAGCGCAAGCACACACTGTGCATTCAAATTTGAAGCGTCAGCATTCTTCATGGATTCCTTACCCCATTCAAGGCCATTATCTTTGAGAATATCTCCATAACGAGTAAGTTCCATATCTTTGTTACTTTCGTCAAATGTGTAAACATCGTCGATGAAGTGCTTGGATCATAGGAATGTATTTTACCAAAATATCAAATTTATTCATTCTCGTCCTCCTCAGTTTCGTCAATGCCAAATAGCATCTGGAACTTATCGAAGTTTGTTCATTTGTTCGCAAAGCTGTCGTATCATGTCCGAAGTTTTCATTATAATTCCTCCAAACCTCAATAGAAATATTGTAAACCATTTGGTTTCAACTTACAATATTTACACATAAATTGTTTTACAGACAACGAAACCCGCAGCTCTGACACAAGGGCTGCGGGTGAATGGGTAAAGTTAATACCTCCAGTATTAAGAGGGTCCTAGTAATCTTAGGTTTGTACTTTACGCAATAAAATCTCTATTTCAAAGTTAGTGAATATATACTATGTAAATATTTCTTCCCTCTAAAAAGCTCATATTTTGAACCAGTTAAAACAAAACCTAGTTTTTCTGCCAAACTAATAGACTTATGATTTTCAGTATAAATACAGGCATTTATCTCCTTTATATTCATGGAGCCCTTAGCGAATTCAATAATCCCATTTAGGGCTTCATACATGTATCCATTTCCCCAAAATTCTTTTTTCAAATCATACCCTATTTCAACTCTAGAATCTTTAATGCCCCAGCAGTGAAATCCACAGGTTCCCATCTTCATCCCGTCAGCTTTGCTTATTACTATCCATCTATGTTGTGGTCGTGGTTCAGGTTCTAAATAAAATTCTATAATTTCATCTGCCCCACTAATATCTGTCAATGGTTCAGCATCAAACAAGTATTTATTTATGTCATCATCGGAAAATTGACTAAAAATAAATTCTCTATCACCATTATCTATGTTTTTCAGTAATAATCTATCTGTCTCTATATTATTATAAAACATACCATCATTTCCTCCTTATAGTTTGTTAATAAAATAGATATTTAATTTCACCTTATAGATATGTAATAATCGATACGTGTTTCGCTTTCATTAATAACTTCATAGTCAGGGGTTTCAGCAAGCTCAAACTCAGAATTAGGAAGCCAAATACCATCGATATAATCATAAACAGATTGATTTAATACTTCTCCATTTAAAGTGTTACTTTTAGTATCATAGTTAAAAACAGCATACTTCCCTTGGGGTAAAACCTTTCTTACCATACCATTGGGGATATTTTTATATTCTGATACTTCAACACAATAAAAATAAGTGTAATTAATCTCATCTTCCTCTTTACCTATGTCTTCTGGGTTATAATTATAGACTGCATAGTACAATTCAGTATTTCCTCTGTTTTCAATAGTCCTTACCATTTCCATAAATTCATTTCTTGCTTTTAGTAAAAGTCCAAACTTTATGTTTTCTCCTTGATTAATTTTTCTAGCTATACCTAAAAGCAGTCTCTCCTCTTTACAAATAATTTCTGGTTTCAATATTAGTTCTCCAGCTTCATTATTTTTAGAAAGTACATTGATTTTTTCATATAGAATTGGTTCTACTTGAATTTTACGAAAACTACTGGGTGGCATACCATAAGTCAATTTAAAAGATCTCGTAAATGCCTCATGAGATTCGAAACCATATTCAAAAGCTATGGCGATAATGCTACGCTTTGAAGTTACTATATCAAACATTGCATTACTTAGTTTTCTCTTACGCACATATTCCTTCACTGGACAACCTACAATTGCACAGAACACCCTGTAGAAATGAGGAATTGAATACCCAGCGACTTTAGATATTTGCTCCAAACTAACATTGCTTTTCAAGTTACTTTCAATATAGTCGATTGATTTTTGAAGATTAACATAATAACTCAAAGTAAATCCTCCTTTGGTTCTAGTTTAATTATACATTTTTGAAATGATAAATTCTTGATATTTTTTATCATCTTAATGTGATGATACATAGTATGCGAGCAAACAAATAAAGCCCCAAAAGATGGGGCAATCATATTTCACTGTTATTGTAATTTCTGCTTTAAATATGAATAAAAAATACTTACTGTTCCAAATGTTAAGGTATTAATAAGAACCCAAAGCATTAAGATGTTCCCACTTACTCTTCATCTTAAACTTATCCATCACAAATTTAAGTTCATTGGAATCTAATAGATTTTTATACGCTCTTTTAACTTCAATATCATCTTTTCCACGTCCTTGAAGTTCAAGCATTGTTCGATATTTAATTTGGGACGAATTATTTTCTAAAAGCCAATTAATAATATTATCCACTTACATCCTCCCAAATACATATTTTTAGAAAAGCTTAACCCTATAATAATCATGATAATCTTTGAATGTATCGATGAACTCCCATTTGCAATTTTCTAATGCTTTTCTACGATCTTCTGCTTTAGCAATAGCCTTGGTAACCAGATATTCATTTCCAAACATCTCATTAAAATATTCCTTTGCAAAATTGAAAAGTTCTGTTAAATAATATACTTTTTCATATTCGCTGTTAATATCTACACGTAGAACACCCGTTTCGCCACCAAAACCCTCCAGTGTACCTATGGTCTCTCTTGTAGCCTTATCAACTACAGAAAATCTGATGAAATATTGTTTTATATAAAAATCTCTCCAATAATGTATTGTTTCTTGCATCTTTTCTTTAGAATCAACATAAAATCCAAAGTCACAATTATCATCATTCATTAATACTACTGCCTTTTTATCATTGTAACATTTAAAAAGTGATTCATAATCAGATTCTATAATAAGCCTAATAACAAAGCTTTTTGTTTCTATTTGGGGACACTCTATATATGGGTTCATTTTAACACACTCCTTTATCTGAATTTACTATTTTAATTGTCATGCTCATAAATTTTGCTCACTTCACTACAATTCTTTATAATACGGTCAATAACACTTTGTGGCTCTAATACTTTAACATTATTACCAAACGACAGAACAACTCCAAACCAGTAGTTTTCATCCTCTGGAACTGAAAAACAAAAGTCGAAATCGCCATTCATATATTCTTTACTGACAGTTCCATTCAAATATTCCTTACATTTGGATTTAATGCTTACATTACCATGTAATATAGCAGTTATGATATTTCGATTATCATTCATTGTTATCTTAGAAACTTCATGTTCTTTCGTACTAATTTTTTCTAATATTACTAATCCTTCCATTCTTACTAATTTAAACATACAGTAATCTTGATGCTTGGGATAAAACGCAATCAAATACCAGTTATACCATTTAAATTCTATCCTGACAGGTTCAACCTGAACCTGTTTCATCAAATTCTCATTATTTGTATATGTAAATTCTACCACTCTCTTCCTTTTTATAGCATCTTCTAGTAATGATATATTCTGGTTTATTTCATCTTTTTCATTTGCAATACCAAAATCTAAGTTGATTATATTATTTTTGTTATCATAAAATGGAATCATTTTGTCTATGGTCTGTTCAATATTTTTGTTGGAATGAGCACTCAAAAGTCCTTTTAATGCAACAATAATATAATCATAATCCTGAGAATTTATTATTTTTTTATCAACAACATAAGTATCAATAATTTTATAGCCACCATCCGCTCCATATTCTGATTGAATTGGAATACCTGCCTGCCCTAATGTATCAATATCCCTCATTATTGTTCTTGTTGACACTTCAAACTCTTCTGATAATTTTTGTGCCGAGGTCTTCCCATAGTGCAACAAGTAATTTGTGATAGATATAAGCCTATCAATTTTCACATCTTTCTCCTTTCCAATTCATAATAGCAAAACAACTATGACATCAGTATGTCATAGTTGTTAAAATAAGTCATCACAAATATGGTTTATTCCGAATAATAATTTCATATGATTATTATAGTGCTTATGAAAAACCTGCGTATATTCTCCTTCATTGATTATTGCAAGATTTGGCTATTTGGTTGTATTAAATTCACCATATTATGGTACGAGCCCTCAATAAAAATTCAATGAATCTGTTAATAAACCATTTCAAAATGCTAAAACGCATCAATAATTGCCTTTTCCTTCTCTTCCGGGCACTGCGGCTGTCTTGCATCCTCCGACTTAGGCAAATTGTAATTCTCCCCAACCTCAATTCCACATTTCCTTTTTACCTGTGAAATATAAAGATTAGAGACCTTCAATCCATGCCGTCCCTCTGATAATGTAATTAATATATCAATATTGAGATGAGTTAGACTTTTCAACTCTAAGTATTAAATGGAGGGAAAATGAAATTATTTATAATCGGAAATGTCTTTGATAAAGGACACGAATTAGCAACTTCTTATTGGGATTTCAGAACATATTTAGAAAATCTATATCCGGATTTTTTGTATGCGTTTGAAGAACATTATTATATTTATCCAAGAATGGATGAAAATGCAATGAAAAAAATTTTATGGGATGAGTTAGAAACTAATCTTGCTAATATTGATGAAGATGTAACTTCAACAGAAAGCCAGTCACTCATCTCGGCTATGCTCCATAATCACGATACATAGACTTTTCAACATCAAAATTCCCGCTACGCCACATATTGTGAGCTATAATCGAATCGGCGATGATAGCAAAATGCGGCATATGATCTTTGCTCCAATGTAGGCCTTTATAATCGAAATCATCATACGATCCGTATGAATTGGTTTTCGAATACTCTGCCCAAACGTCATTATAGTTTTTACCAAGCGATCATATAAAATGGATCCTGCGATTATTCTATGATCAATTTTATGACAATATTCGGTACGATACTTAAAATAATTCCTGACCAATATCTCTGAATATGTATACGGCTTAATTGTTGGAATACTCCATTTATGTACATAGAGATTATAAAGTATATCATACTTACCCAAATAGAAGTCAAGATCGGATGGGCATCCACGGTTCCAATCGATTTGCTCAAGTACTGTTGCAGTATCATGATATAGCGATGTTAAAAACCATGTGTACCGAAAATCAAACCAGGTATCAACATTTGTTATGAATGGTGCCAAATGATTTTTCAAGTCAGCACCTAAAAGTTGTTTAAACATACATCCTAAAAAATAGAGGACTACGGTATGCTCATGTTTTCCATGCGCCTTGAAACTTCTCTTGAAGCCTACATCAAATATCTTATCTTTGGAACCAATATTGTACGTTCCCCTAATAAAACTGTAAGCGCTATTATGATCAAATGCTCAAAAGTCTACATCTGGTATATCGTAATAATACTTCCACTTATTATGTGGTAAAGCTATTAGTGAGTCATGCAAGCTCATTCTTTTCATCCCTCAACATAAGAAAAACAAAACCGTTTATAATTCATTCTGTATCTAGAAATTCTAATACGTAAATATTCATTTTACTTTTTGACAGAATTCCCCCACAATATCTAACCATAATTTTTTAACATCCAAGCTGCTGCTCTTTCATCCTCAAAAATCTAAAAAACATCTATTTCGACCACTCGCGAACACCCAACATCTAACCTGACCACTCGCCAAGCACCGACATCTAAATCGCTCTGTCACAAGCATTAAGGCTTGTTTCGATATGTTCCCACGAAGCCAAAAAATCAAGTTTTTTACACTCAGGTTCTCACCTTACAATCACACAAAAGGCTTATTTCAAGCATCCCCGGGAGCCCCGTTCTAAACCCTTGTTATCAATAATACCGTCTCAACGTGGCTCGAGAAGATAGCATTGATGTCTGAGTTCTTGGGAACATGTCAACCGTTTTTCAGCGTTTTCGTGGTTTGAGGAAACATATCAACGGTTTTATGG
>JAQSXR010000046.1 GCA_029256575.1 Clostridiales bacterium
TTTACAAATTGGTTAACTCCATATATCTCATGAAGCACAATAATTGCCTGTTTACTATTTTCTAATTCACAATTCTCTAACTTTCCTATATTCATATCCAGATTGCCAGCCTTTTCTATAAAATATTTTAAAGTAGCACCCACAAATAATTAAGTAAACCTTGATATGGTTTTTGTAATTATTGTACATCATAAGCCGATTATAATCAATTCATTACAAATATTAAGAATTTTGTTTATCCAACTCACTTCATGTAGTCATCAATCATCCAGACCTATTTCCCCGTTTCCCCTAACATCTTCAACAACTTATAGGCCTTCGGGTAATTCTGCTGGATAAATTCCTCCGATTGCTCATCTCTTAATTTTAGAACATACTCCTTATACGCATCATACCACTCCTGCCCATTAACCCCTTTAGCCTCATTCCACTCACTCGCTAATATTTCACGACAGGCTGCTGCCATAATCTGCCCTTCGAGTCCTGTTTGCTCACCATTCTCAAACTTAGTATAAAAATTGAATAAAGCAGTTGTGTCAAAGTAAACAATTGCATCAAATTCATCTTTATGAGCATTCATATAGTCCAACGGATTTGAAGATTCCTTCGGGCTCGACATAATTATTTTAAGATTAGCTTCAATAATTTTCACAGCATCTTCCCTATGCTTATGAATGAACTGCTCCACATTATCCTTCCACAAATCGATGTAATCCTCACTACCATCCTCCCCTTTAAAATAAAGACGAATATATAATGGTTTATCTTCGGTTGAACCACCTCCAACCCAAACAGAATATTGATTGTCTATCACGTAGTACAAGATATATAATCCACTTCCGATAGATCTTGATTGATATGGTTCAAAATCTTGCCAAGATAACTCATCCACTTTTGCCGATAGTCTTAACACATCATCAAGTGTCAATTGTGGTTTTGCTTTTCTATCTATAAGCATTTGAAGATTTTCTGCTGATTTAGTAAACTCTTTCACATCATGCCCTATAATAGCCTGTATATCAGAAGCACGTACACTCGCAGTTACCAACGTCTCTTCCCCATCTATATCAAATGGGTATGACCAATGTACTTCGCTCGCATTATCAATCAGTGCCAAAATAATATAGGAGTAATATTGCATTGCTAAATCAATGTCAGCTCGGTCGATAACTTTATCCTCAAAATTCAACTTTATACTATATGGCTCGATACTTGTTTGTAATTCTATTGTGAACCTACCTAATTCATCTGCAATATTAAGTAGTTCAAGTATTTTCCCATCGGCAATATGATTTCCTATATACGGATTTTTGTTGTCATATAATTCCTGTGCTAAACTGCTTACAATCACATCGACCACAACTACCTTAAACCCATAGGTAACAGTTCCACGCTCGTATTCAATCTCTATATCGTAGATATATTCGCCTATTTCATTCGGTACAGTTAAGTAATAATCACCGTCTACATTCTCATAGTTCTCTAACCCCATGCCGTACTTTGCACCATCTGCTGTATAAATTGAAATTACATTGGAAATATGCTTATAGTGTTTATCCCTATTTAATTTCTGGTTACTAATTACTATCTGTTGTCCGGCTTTAAGTGTAAGCGTATTTTCATCCTCGTAATCCATCTGAACCGTCATAAGTGCATCAGCAATTTGATTTGTTTTAAATATCGTTCCGAATTCCCAATGATAACTACCGCGAATTGCTTCGACCGTCTTATTATTCTCAGCCGATGCATAGAGCGGAGGAATCTTATCCCCACTACCGCTTGTCAAAAATAGCATCCCAACTACTCCAATTATGACAAGGCTTGCAAGACTGATAATCACCTTCTTCTTTTTGAAAACTTCTCCTAATTTAATCATTTTAATACGTCGTTCCATGTTTTCTTTGTTATCTACCATACATAGAAGTTTTGGTGCAAAAGAAACATTATTGTATTTTGCCAAAACAGCAATGAGTGACATACTATACTCTTTCTGCTTTTCATTACCTATTGTCTGAAGTACTGCCCCATCATTGGCAAGCTCCATGTCCTGTCTGATAAATTTGAACAGCATCCAAGTAAGCGGATTAAACCAGTAAATCGTCTGTAGAATAATTAATAAATGATTTAGAATCATATCCCCACGTTTATAATGAGTAAGCTCATGCAACAGGATGTACTCTATATTTTGATCATCCATTTCTTCCATATAAACAGGAAGAATGATTTTCGGATTTATCCCCATAAGAGCTGGAGTTCCTATATAGGCTTGCACAATTATTTCAAAGTTACGGGTTATTCCAAGTTGTTTTATACATTTTTCAAGCAATCTATAATATCGGTCAATATTAACATCTATTTTATTCTGATTGATTTTCATTTTTAAACGAATGTTAGTCACCAGCATAAAGAGTGCTATCAAAACAACTCCACAAACCCAAAGCAAAGGTAAACTAACATCAAATATCAAAGACTTATAATAATTCTTTTGCTTTTGTACATTTATCTGTGTTACTTGCTGTTGTTGATTTTCTGTAATATTTCCATTGTCTGCTTGAAGCGAATGCTCATTAATATCTGCTTCATATTCGTCACGAATAGAAAAATCCTGCACCTTTTCAACTTTATTTAGTATTGCAAAATTACTCTGTGGGCGGTATGGAACAATTTTTCCTCCTCTATAAGATCCATAAGCTTTTTCAAATCATCCTTAGAAATCTTTTCTTCTTTTACAAAGTTAAGTAACATTTTCTGTGCAGATCCACCAAATACTCGGTCGATAAAATTCTTACGTGTGTAGTCAATGTAATCCTCCTGCGTAATCAAAGGTGAATACATATAGTTTCGAGAATTAATTTCTTCCGCTTTCACAGCACCCTTTTGAACGAGACGTAACAGCAATGTTTTCAGTGTACTTTTATTTTTATTCTCTGCATCTTCTACTGAGTCGAATATCTCAGGCGAGGTCGCTGATCCTTTTTCCCATAGTGCCTTCATAATAGTTAGTTCTGCATCGGTAATCGTAATTTGTTTTAGCATAATTAGCCCTCCAATTTAAGTTACATTTGTAATCTCAAGTACAGTTTACACTTGTAGTCTCGAATTGTCAAGGCGGAACTAGAAATTCTGAAGAGAATAAAAATACCCCATTAGATTCCACTGATATGCACCTGTCAAGTAGACAAGGTGCATATCAAAACCTTGGTTGTGGTTTCTTGACTTTACTTGACTTTACTATGGTAGTTACCTTAAGAACAAAAGTGACTGCAAACCCTCTACCTAAATGCTTTTATAAAACAAGAGCCACCTATTATTTAAAGGGCGACTCTCAGTTTGTTGACATAAGCTCATTTATTATAATACGAAGGTATCATTGTAGAAAATACATTGTACGAATTCATATTCCGTCAATTGCTATTATAGTTCTTCACTTTAATGAATATTATGCTTATTATTCTGTGTTATGGTTTTTTAGCCAAATACATTGTTATTTTATCATAAAGAGTTATTTTGTTACCAGAATCAAGAATGACTTTTCTTATACCCTCATAAAAATATGATTTGTTTGGTTCTTTAAGTGTTATATGGTCAGAGTGTGTTCCAATTAGCGAAACATAGTCATCGGCATTATATTCTCTTGTTTTGAGATATTCTCGGCACTCAAGATTAACAAAACCATATTTGTCACGTGCCTCATATTCCAAGTTGCACTTGTATTCTGTTTCTGGGTGAAAATACCTAGCATATACTTCTTGAATTTGAGAGAACAGCGGTTCATCGGTATATCCTCCGCCTGGTCGTATATCTGGTCGCATCATAAACATGGCAAATGCTCCACCACTTTTTAGTATATCATACGCTTTTGGGTAACCTATTCGTTCCGGTATCCATTGAAAAGCGGCTGCCGAATATACTAAATCAAATCGTTCACTTCTAAAAGGATATGTTTCAAAGTCAGCATTAACAATACTAAAGTTTTTATAGGAATTGAATTTATTTTTCATTATTTCACTAAAGGACTCCCCCAATTCAATCGCCTTATAAGAACATCCTGTCTTTAAGATAGGTTCGGTAGCTTGACCTGTTCCAGGTCCAACCTCAAGCACTTCCTTATTTTTATCGAGATTTGCGTATGCGATAAGGTCGGTAAAAAGTTCATCGCAGTAACGTGGCCGCCATTTGTCAAATTGTTCCGGCACTTGTTCAAAAATTGTTCTAAAATCCATAACACACCTCCTCAAAATATAAATTATCTTTATTGCTTATAAGTCAATAACATTTACTGTGAACTCATCTAAAGATTTTGGCTCATCTAGTGTGCTTAACGTTATTCCTTCTCCATTAAACTCTTCATCAATATCATACGAGATATATTGAATTTTATAATTACTCATAGCTACACCCCAAACATTTACTATTTTCTTTTTATTATAATATATTTTGAGGAATTTTGCTATTTAAATGTAAATCTATCCTATTTAGATTAAAATAGTAGTCCTCTATCATAAAACTTCAACTTCTGTACCCCCTGCACTAAGTGATTCTAAATACCGCAGTAACTTGCATTTCATCCCCTATACAATCCGCATAGATATCGCCATCCATTTTCTGCATTAGTTGTCTGCATATGTACAACCCTAAACCACTGCCATTTTTATTTCCTACATTAGAACCTCTCCAAAAACTATCAAATATATAGGATAGTTCATTTTTTGATAACGTACATCCACTGTTCGTAACTGTTGCCAAACAGCAATCTTCTTCTCTAGATATCCGAATCGAAATATATCTGCCGTCCCCATACTTAATAGCATTTTCCATTAAGTTTTGCAAAACTTCAACAGATCGTTCCATATCACCACGAATCAAGCAATTATCATACTTCTCCATCTTAAAATCTATATTTAGTAGTAATAATTTCTCAGTATAATAGGTATATATCCTCTGCATAAGTTCTTGCAGATAATAATCCTCTTTCTGCACCTCAAGATTAAGGAAATCTTCACTTGAAGCCTTTATAATTTCTGATATAAACGCCTCAATTTCATCCGCTTTTGCTCCTATGCTATCTGCTATTTGGGTGCATCTCTCTTCGTTTTCGTATAGATTTTTTGATATGGCTTTCGCATAAAGTTTTATAGCACTTAGAGGTGTTTTAATATCATGAGAGATAGATAACACTAACGTTTTCTTATCTTTTTGTAAGGATAGTTCTTTTTCTTTGCGCTGCTCTAAATTTTCACGCAGCAAATCCAGTCCCCATATAAAGCGACCAAAAAAACGGTTTTTATTCTCCTTTAACCCTACTGTCAAATTCCCTTTCGATAGTTCATAAGGTACATCCTTAATTTGATGAAACGGGCGAATCAATTTTAAGTATACATAGCCCACAATCCCAATCACAGTTAACGACATAACGAGCAAAACAATATTAATAAAAAGTTGTATTCTATCGGATTGTTCTGTATTTCCTAGTTGATAATCAAATCGATAATAGTTTCCTTTCAAATACTTTATGGTATAATCACTACCATTACCCTCGAAAAATTCTGGTTTATCCCAATTATAATCAAGTACAGTTATATCTTTTATATAACTGTACTTACTTAAATCGATATTTTTTAGATCAACATCATTTATGTTTTGTTCAATTTCATTTTGCAAACGATTAATTTCCACACGATACTCTCTACCGTAATCCTTGTTGTTAATCCCAGCAAGACAAACATTTACACCAATGAAGACAGCAACAAAAATAAGAATTATCACAGCAAATATTCGGGTTAAACTTTTCATACGGACTCCTATTCTGTTTCTAATTCCAAATAGTTAGAAGCACAAAGTATAATACTTTTTTTACCTAGTAGATTACTTGTTCTACTCGAATCGATATCCTACTCCCCACACCGTCTTAATGCGCAAAGGATTTTTAGGGTCTTCTTCTATTTTTTGTCTCAACCACTGGATATGCACGGTCAAGGTTTGTTGCTCACTAAAGCTATCAAATCCCCATACCTTATTGAATATCCAATCCTTTTTTAGTGCTTTCCCTTTGTTCTCAACAAGTAAAAGAAGTAACTCAAACTCTTTCGAAGTAAGAGTTAGTTCAGAATCTTTGAAACAAGCAATTCGACGGATTTTATCAATCTTAAGATTCCCATCAACCATCATATCACTTTCATATCTTCGTTTAAAAATCCCTCTTATCTTTGCAAGCAAAATATCAATGTCATATGGTTTTTCAATATAATCATCGGCTCCTAGTACTAAGCCATTCATCTTATCTTCCTTTTCTACTTTTGCACTGACGATAATGATTGGTGTGTTATTTTCTTCTCTAATTTTTCGGCAAACGGTAAATCCGTCTATCCCAGGAAGCATAATGTCTAAGACTACGAGGCGTATGGTGTGCTTATTTACATATTCTAGAGCCTCTTCCCCACTCACTGCAAGAAATACTGTATAACCATCCTCTTTCAAGAAATCACAAAGCAGAGTGCCAATTTCCTTATTATCTTCAACAATTAGAATATCAATCATAGAACACCTCTCTAACCTATTACCAACCCATTTCCATTAACCAGTTACCCAAAACACGTTCACGATCATGTTGCTTTATTTCACTATTATTTTTATCTAAATTATACTCGCCTTTGATATTTCCGTCAACAATATACAACACTCGTGAGCATTTCGCAGCTACTTTTACATCATGAGTAACTAACATAATCGTAGTACCCTCACTGTTAATCTTAGTGAGCTCCGCCATAACCCCTTCAGAAGCAGAACGATTCAATGCTCCAGTTGGTTCATCTGCAAAGATCATTTTCGGATTATTTATCATACTTCTGCAGATACAGGCACGTTGAAGTTGGCCTCCGGACACTTCATTAATATCATTGTCCGCTATATCATTAATATCTAGTTTATGCATTAAATGTCTACCTCTTTTGATAATTTCCTTTCTTTCGCCATTCTTATTCGATTGGCAGCCAGGTAGGATGATATTATCAAATACCGTTAGATTTTTTAGCATATACATTTGTTGAAAAATAAATCCCATTTCTTGTAATCTGATTTCTGCTAGTTCATGTGGTTTTAATACACTGATATCTCTACTAGAGAATTCTACTTTTCCTGCAGTAATATTATCCATTCCTGAGACTGCATATAAAAGAGTAGATTTCCCTGAACCTGATGGGCCCATAACAGCTACCATTTCTCCCTCTTTAATATTAAAATTCACATTCTTCAACACGTTATTTTGTCTTTTATTTACGATATACGTTTTACATAAATCCTTAACTTCAAGTACGATTTTTTTATCGTTTATCATATCAATTCTCCTCTATTCTATATTATTGGTCTCCTGTGCAGATATCTTTCTTATTTGTAAAGTAGTAATTGCACATGCTGTTAATGTCATTATAAAGATAATAAGTGGGTAGACTACATATACCTCCAAAGGTCTTACTTCAAATTTGATATAAGTTGCACCCATCATCTCAAATATTTTTCCTGAAGAAATCTGTGCAATTGGATTTGACAATAATGCTCCTAGAACCGTGGATATTAATAAAACAATCCCGATACGAAGTACTTGCCACTGAATAATAGCAGCATCTTTAAATCCTATGCTCTTTAACATTCCAATTTCTCCTTTTTCTTTTATTAAAAAGGTTTTCATCATAAGTACTACTACTAGCATGTTAATGATAATAATCACGGTTACTATGATTTGTTTCATTTCTTCCAACTGGCTAGCAATGTCGCCCATCATATTGGTGATATATTCTCCACCTGTTAATACTTCAAAATCATTTAGGATAATCTTTAATTCTTCAAAACGCTCCTTTTTTACTTCATTTGACGGATTATCATTATAAGTAACTTGTATTGCAAAATTACTAATTATATTTGTATAATCGATCTCTGTCTTTTCAGAAAACCTTATCCCTTCCCCCATACTGTTCATGGATTGATAAAAAGCTGTTACAATAAATGCTTTTTCGTTTTCTTCGATTTTTATCTGAACAGTATCACCAATTTTTGCTCCTATTTTATCGGCTGTATTATTAGTAAGGGCTATTTCATTCTCATAAAGTGGTGGATGTCCCTCGGTATATGCATATTGATTCGCTGTAATTCCTATTCCTTGCAGTGCTACTGATAAACAACTTTTGTCTTGATAAGATATTTTATAATTAGATCCAATTTCAGTTGAGACTGATGCATCAATACCCTGTTCTAATAGAGTACTTTCCATCCCTTCTAAATAATCCTCAATATAACCTCGATTCCCCTCAGTGATTAGTTTCATTTGTTGTTCTTCATTCACTAAATAGGCATCACTCTCTGCCATACCAAACCATGCAACGAGTTTATCTCCTTTTAGTGTATTGATTGTATTGATTGGTACGATAACAAGTATAATTCCGATGGTAAATGTGATAATAAGCACTCCAAACTTCTTTGGTCCACTTAGAATATCATTCAGCGCCATGTACAAAACGGTAGGCATTTTAATTTTGCTTAATCTTAGGAACCCTTTTCTCTTAAACCTCTCCCCATTTGATCCGCTTCGAATTGCATCAATTGGAGAAAACTTATTTATCAATCGTGTACAGGTATAAGCAAACAATAATATTATCCCTATAATGAAAATAGAACAAATAAAGTTAATCAGTAATCCTCTTGATTCATCAGTTAGTATAATATTTTTTGATACTTGTTTTAAAAATATATCTGCAAAAGGTATGCTGGTAAAAAATCCAATTAAGGAACCAAGAACTGAAATAACGAAATACTTTAGTATATATAATCCTCTTATTCTTCGTGCTTTAATTCCTACTGCTTTCATAACTCCAATTTCACGAAATTCTTCATTGAGAGTAAATACAATCGTAAATCTTAAAATTACCAGTGATATAATAATTAAGCAAATGCTAACCACCAATAGAATACCTGCCATAACCATATCCATTACATATGTCATAGAAATCAAGTCCTGATCACAGGCAACCATCAAGTCAAACCCCATTTTGTTAAAATCATTTTTCAGTGTATCTAGATTGGATGTCTTGATAGAATATATATTTCCGTAACCAAAGTCAGTACCTTCCTTGAGCTTCATATAATCTCTATCATTAATGATTACTCTTTTCGCTCCCATCAGGGTCGAACCTAATAAAGCATCTTTACAGTTATCTACAATAGTAAAATCCAAACTAAAATCACCGTTTACTACTGTAATCATATCTCCACCCTTTAGATTATTTTCTTCCATCAACGCAATCGGTAGATAAATTTCGCCATCCTTCATCTGCTTGATTTCGTTATTATGGCTGTCAAAGAATTTTTGGTGCTTAATATTAAAGCTACTCACAAATCCCATAGAAGTCATCTCAAAATCGACATTTCCTGGAAGTTTAATGTCGTCTGAAACAAAAATTAAATTTTCATCAACATCCCATTTTTCCACATCGCTTTGTTCGTTTAAAAATTCTGTTATTGCAGCGTCATTTTTTTCTTCTTTGATAGTCATAACTAAAAAGTCATCGAGCTCTGCCTTTTCAAAGTAGTCCTCCATTGCCGTTCTTATGGAGGCAACTATATTAACACTGCTTGATATAAATGTTCCTGCTAATATAATAAAAATCAGCAAGATGATATTCATCGTCTTTTTTCGTCTTAAATCCTTTTTTAGCATTCTAAAATACATTTTGAAAACTCCTCCCGTTCTGTTATGAATTGATTATATCAGGTGAATTATTAAATAATCATTAAATAAATTAAAATACTTTTCTGTTTTAAAATTGGTCAAAAAGTAAAAATGAATTATTATCAGTAATAAACTGGAAACGATTCTTGGGTATAGCATGAAGAAGTGCCCCCTGTCATAAAAGACAAAAGGCACTTCTTCATGCTATTATTACACTTGAAACCATCAATGGATTTTATTTTCTGCAATATGTAAATACTATTATCTCTTGTTCATCGAAAATTGCAGTCTGAAATAGTTTTCTGTAACATTCTCATCTGGTACAATAACCCCAAACGGCGTTCCTTTATAGCCGTAATGCTCGGTATCACAGGTAAATTCAATACCGAATTCAAAGAAATTAAAATCCTCTAAGGTATTATTATTGATTTGTTCTCTTATCTGATTCGGAACTTTTGAAAACAATCCCATTTCATTCTGTGCACCAGCGAACGCTAATGAAGATAATAACATTTGAGTGTCATACGAATTAAACCAATCTTGATTATTTTTTCGTTCTACCACGAAGAAAACTTCTGTTACAGTTCCGTTTTCTATTATAAAGTTATACTCCGGCATTTCGTTAAAACTAATATATACTACTCCGTCAAATTCTTTTTCCACCCATTTTCCATTTTCGTCTAAGTATTCATTTCCAAAGTTGACGTCGTAAAACTTAGCATAGTAATTATAATTCTCAACAAATTCTGCTATAGTCAGATCCCCTCGATTAGGAGGATATAGCTGTGCAGATAATGCCGTAGCCAAAACAGCAAAGATGACTGCGTATGCACCGACCAAAAGTGCACCTCGATATCCTTTGGTATCTTTAATGGTGTAGGATATTTCCTCATCCCATGACTGTATTCTGTTCTCACTGCATAGTTTGTAGCTTTTCCAAAGGCGAACAAGGTTATAGATTGGGATATTGTATCCCATTCCAGCACTCACGACGCCCCAAGTCCGTTCCATTCCTTCTGTATAGGAAAGTCGTCTGCCATCAGGCGTTTCAATTCTAATTCCAAATATTGCTTTTCCTAGTGTACTTCCGAACAAACGGAGCAATAAAGGCTCTAAAAGTAGCATAATTACAAGTGATAGAAAGCTATCAAATATTATTTCAATATTGATTCTGTTCGCTAAATTCACATGGAACGCAAAGATTAGTAATAATGACCAAATCAAATTATAAATAACGATATCCAACGTTCTGGCTAAAAATCTTCGCCACGGATATACCATCCGCGGAAGCTCCTCGCCCGTAAAGGTAAAATTCCAGCTACCACTTTCTCTCGTTGCGCTATTGATTATATGAAGATATTTCTTCGCGTCAAAGTCCGCAAAAGTCACTCCGTCTTCCAGCATAACCCCACATACTTCCAAGGCATAAGATAACCGCTTTTCTTTCTGCAACTCTGCTATTTGCTTCGATAGCGTTTCCACAAGATTTATATTCCCATTCTTTAGCTCCTTAATCTCATCCAGTGAAATACGAATACTGCGCAATAATTTGATGCGCAATAAAATCTGAAGTTCAGCCTCCGAATAGTCTCTGTTTCCATTGCCCATTCGATTGGGAGTTATTAGTCCCTCCCGTTCATAAAATCGAATATTTGCCCAATTCATTCTGGACAGTGTTTCAATCTCCTTTATTGTCATGTTACTCCCCTTTCCTGTTTACTTCAGAATATTTAGTTCGATATTGCCAATAAACATGAATTACTTTATTGGTATTGGTTCTCCCCTTATCCCTGCATGGTATATTATACCATATATCAAAAGTGATGGTAAACCATTGTCCTGTTTATCAAAGTATTTCGAGATACCTAAGAGATCCATTGCATATACAATACTAGTATAAATGATAACTATATACAAGATGGATTCAAAATGAGACATTTTATAAGCTAAGAACGGTAAGTATATCAATATATGGTTGGTAATCCAATGTCGATATAGTATAATGAATTCATCAACAAATCAGAAGTTGTAGTGTAGATTATTTATATAATGAAGAACTAAACTGTGCATAATTAGTTGCGACTTGAGAAAATCAATAATGATATACCAATAATGATATACTTTAGTTGAAAGGAGGGGATTATATGGATTGGTTAACGAAAATGAATACGGCTCTTGACTATATTGAAAATAACCTAACTGAGGATATCGATTTTACAATTGTATCCCAAAAAGCTTGTTGTTCATCATATAATTTTCAGCGAATGTTCTCTTTTATTACAGATGTTCCATTAGCCGAATATATACGTAGAAGACGTTTAACACAAGCGGCATTAGAATTACAAAATTCTAATACTAAAGTAATTGATGTAGCATTGAAATATGGA
>JAQSXR010000014.1 GCA_029256575.1 Clostridiales bacterium
AAATATACAATACATAATGTGTTAAATATACAATACATAATGTGTTAAATATACAATACATAATGTGTTAAATATACAATACATAATGTGTTAAATATAGGCACAACTGTCGTTGTGCCCAATAATTAACATTAAGATAATTTTTCAATTCCCTTACGTATTCTATAAAGAGATTCTTCTTTCCCCAATACATCCATTATTTCAAATGCTCCAGCAGGTGAAGTTGGTTTTCCAGATACTGCTGTTCTTAATGGCCATAGAACAAATCCATTCTTCAACCCATTTTGTTCCGCATATCCAAGAATCAAGTTATGCAACGCATCTATTGACCAATCTTCTTGTTTTTCTAACAATTCTAATTCATTTCTTAGTGTTTCAAGTGAAGATTCTGCTGTAGTTTTCATTTTCTTATGTGTGTATATGTCAATACTATACTCCGGTAATTCATTAAAAAATTCAACTAATTCTGGAATATCAACCATTACATCAATTCTTGTCTTAACTAACTCAGATATAATTTTTAGATCATATGGTTTATTAATAACCTTCTCTATATATGGTTTTGCGATTTCAAAGAACTTATCTTCTTCCATTGCCTTAATGTATTCACTATTCATCCACTTAAGTTTAGTAATATCAAATACTGCAGGTGCTTTCCCCATATGTTTATAATTGAAATTCTTTATTAATTCTGTAAGAGTAAACATTTCTTGATTCGTCTCTGGTCCCCAACCTAATAGTGCAACAAAATTGACTACAGCTTCTGTCAAGAATCCTTGTTCTAATAAATCTTCATAAGATGAATGACCACTTCTCTTTGATAATTTTTGATGTTCTTCATTTGTAATAAGCGGACAGTGGATGTATATTGGATAATCCCATCCAAAAGCGTCATATAATCTATTATATTTAGGAGTTGAGGATAAGTACTCATTGCCTCTAACAACGTGTGTAATCCCCATCAAATGATCATCTACTACATTCGCAAAGTTATATGTTGGAAATCCGTCTGACTTAATTAATACCATGTCATCTAATTCCGAATTGTCAACTGTAATCGTTCCATAAATTTCATCTGTGAAGGATGTCGTTCCTTCAAGTGGAATATCTTGTCGTATAACATATGGCATTCCGGCAGCAAGATTTGCTTCAACTACATCTTTCGATAACCCAAGACAATGCTTATCATATTTAAAAATATCCATTTCTTTATCTGAATCAGATTTAAGGCTTTCTAATCTTTCTTTCGTACAGAAACAGTAATAAGCCTCACCCTTTGCTACCAATTGCTTCGCATATTCAAGGTAAATTCCGCTTTTTTGTCTGTCGCTCTGAACATATGGGCCAAATCCCTTGTCCTTATCTGGACCTTCATCGTGGATTAAACCTGTTTTCTCAAGAGTTCTATATATAATTTCAATTGCACCCTCTACAATACGTTCTTGATCTGTATCCTCGATTCTCAATAAAAAATCGCCGTCTTCGTGTTTTGCGATTAAATACGCATATAACGCAGTACGTAAATTTCCTACGTGCATTTTACCTGTTGGACTTGGAGCAAACCGTGTTCTAACTTTTTTATCCATTCTAAACACTCCTATTTCTATTTTGTATAACTGATATTATAATATTAATAGAATTATTTTACAACTCTTTTCCTATCTTATCTCATAGGCGAAATCATTTTCATAAAGACGAATAAATAATGCCTTATTTTGATTTGCAACTTCACCTGCCATATAACTATCAATACCAACATATCTAATTCCATTAATCATTTTTATACTTGTGGTAGATTCTGACTTATATACGATAAAAGCATTTTTCGCATCTGCTAATTTGCTAAATAAATACTCAAGTATTTCTTTTTCAATCGCACTTTCAGTTTCAAGTGGATTCTTATCACAATAAACGATTACATTTTTACCTGTTAAGGCAGGTAGTAACTCAAGCATAACAAGTTGCATCGTATTTCCTTTGTATAATGCACCTGTTTTAAGTGATAATGTCAGTAAAACCACATCATTTCTTTGATAGTATTTACTAGTGTCAGACCATACATACGTATTCAAGTCGGTGCTATCAATAAAATTTGTTTTATTTCCATAGATCTTTATATCTGCTTGATTCATTTTACTTACAAGGTCTTTTTGTTGCTCAACTCCACCTTCTACAAGGTTACCAAATAGTGCAATATCAATTAAACCTTTTGGAGCTGTTGCTAAATTAGTCATCTTGCTATCTACTTGGTTGATTGAATTAGCATTCAATACACCTTTTGGTCCAACCATACATAGATGGTCAAAGTATAAAGTTGATAATGCACCATTGTTATTACCATTTCCAGCTACATACATTTCTTCAATCATTAATGGATACATTGCTGTTGCTGGTATATCCGCTTTAAAGAATTTCCATTCTGATCCACTTAATTTACCCATTGATATTGAAAATTGTTGACCTAATGCATCGGTGATTTTTAAGAACAATTCATTGTTTAAGTTATCTGCTTTCGCCCAAATCGATATGTAAGATATTCTACTAGCTGCTTTAAATCGATTGAACTTAAATGATACTTTATCATTTATGGATGCAATATTAGAGAATGAATAATCTAATTTGAGAGAAGAGTTACCTTCATATTTTACATCCGTCGTTATTGTTTTATCGCCTAAGTATAATACTCCTGCTGTCTTTTCCAATGTATATTCAAAAATACTTGTTGCTTCAAATGGTTCAACTTTAGTTATCATATTTCCGATACCTATCATTATATAAGATTTAAAATCTTTATAGGTTACCGTGATAACGAGTGTACCCTCTTTCTTCGCAGTAAAATAACCATCGCTAATTGATCCTAAAGTAGTATCTGAACATGTTAATTTAGCACTTGCTATAATATCTTTTGTATATCCCTCTGCACTAATCAAGGAGATATTTAACTTTGTTTTATTACCAACACTAGTATTAAACCCGTCATTTACAAGTAATCCAATAGGATCCCCTACTCCAATAATATCTACAGAAGTAGTGATACCATTTAAAGTAACGTTTAGTTTTCCAATTCCTTTTTCATAAACATATAGTTTCCCATCTTTTACTTCGCCTCTTACTCCTGATACTGACCAATAAGGAGCACTACTCGTTTTAACTTTATTTTGGTTAACATCGCATAAACCTGCAGATACATTAACTGGAAAACCATTGAATATTTTTGTATCACTAATATATATTTTTGCTGATGTTGGAGCACCAACTATAGCATTATTTACGACTGCAAGTGCATTCGCTATAGTTCTTTGTTGAGTTCCTGAAATATCATTATACACTTTAGGCGCATTTGCGTAGAAAGGCTCGATTGCCATTGTACTTGATCCACCTCCATCGAAGTACATTGCAGTATACGCACCAATTTCCCTAAGGACAACTGCAAATTCTTCGTGGGTTACACCAACGCTTTCGCCTCTTCCATCAACTACTACTAAAAATGCTTTCGTTTTATCTTGGTTATATGCTATAGCAGTTCTTGGTTGTCTTCCACCAATAACTTCTCCTTTACCTATAGCAATACTACCATTCTCTAGAATAAGTCCACCGCCGCCAACTAATGTCTCTAATCTACTTAAATCAAAGCTTGTAGAGACTGACATGGAAGCTGTTTGACCAACTGCATATTTATCTTTCACTTTTAAATAAGCTTTCTCCGTTAATAAAACTGCAAAACCATTTTCTTTATTTGGAAGAGTAATATTCTCTCCTGGTTTTGAAATGTATGTAATAAATCCATCATTAACAACAATCTTCACGACTGTTTTTAATCTTGTATCAATTTCAATCGTATTCTTTATGTAATCTGCATCCATAATAATTGGGAAATCAAACCCTGTCATTTTGTTATGTGCAGCTATCGTCATATTAACTACGCCATTATTCTTAAACGAAACGTAGGAAGTTAACGCTTTGATAAACATATCTGTGTTTGTACCAAGTGCATTCGCATTAACACCAAATGAATAAAATTGTTTATTTGCTACGTTGAATCCATTGCCAACATTAACTACGCTATTGTTTCTGGTAAATGCTCCAACTGAAGAACCATATGTACTTCCCATATCAAAGAAATCTGCATTTACAGCTGCCAATGCACCTGAATTCTTAAGTAAATCAGTTAAAGATTCTCTCTTACCAACTGAAGTTGTTGAATCAAGTACCTTAAATGTTAAATCAGGATTTGTTGTGTCAACTTTTAAAATATGTACATTTAGTCCACCAACTGTAGTTATCATCTTTCTATTTTCATATTCTAATCCTTTGGCTAACGTTTCCCTATTAAATTTTTGATATAAAATTGTGTATTCGTTTTCTGCTGCCCTTACATTTATATTTGAAAATGACATAGTCAATACAATTAGCAGAGACATTAATAAAGTTATTATTCTTTTCATTTCTTCCTCCATTTTCCGGAACTCAATCCAAACCTTCTTTGATAAGCTATATGTTAACTTGATTTACATTATTAGTCAATAGATGCAGAAAATTGTCATAATAATATAATTTAATCTTAATTATTATTTTACATTGTAGAAATATAACCTCCTTATTAAACTACAAAATCACGATGAGTAAATGATAGTTTTCTAAATTTGATTGAAATTCATCTTTATATTGTTTTGATTGAACCAATATTTATTCGTAAAACTATTTTGTATTAAATATCCATTCACTTAAAAATTCGTTTTGTATTGATTATGGATTCATTACAAATATGAAGATGTATTTAAATATGATGCTTACTATAAATAAACGTAATATATACTAATAAGTTCCATGAATCTGCATGATAATTAATCAATAATACGCTTCATGTTTATATACAAGAAATAAAATGCGGGGTACCATTGTCCCACTATTCAAATTTAAATCGCTTAAATCGCATATTTCGAGCTCATATTTTACTCCGTTTTTCCATTTTCCTATACCTCTATATGTACGTAAAAAATATTGATTATTCGACTATAATAAACGAAAATTAATTATCGATAAGATTGTGCAAGAAAATTAAACTTTGAAATTGATGAATCTAATAATTAATAATTATGGATTAGTATGATAAAGAAATGTAGATTAGATATTGATCATAATATTTGAGTAAGTTAATTATAGAATGTGAATAAGTTTAACTAGAATTATATTTTTAAGATTTATGTTTTATTAAATTATTTTTAAATTTAAGTTTTATAGATTTTTGTATGATAGATTAGATTTATGTATGATAGATTAGATTTATTTTAATATATTTATGTTTCTTAAATGTTTTGGAGATTTATACATAAAATAATAATATGATTTATGTTTTTAGATTTTGTTTTAAGATTTATTTTTTTAGGTCTTTATAAGTTATATTTTTTTAGGTTTTTGAATGACAATACCAATAACACACAAATAAACACTATTTCTTTCAGTAGTATTCGTAAACTGTACTAATATATCTTCAGAATCAAAGGTATATTCACACAACAGTAATATATATTCATAATCATATGTATATTCACACAGTAGCAATATGCTTTCGTTATTAGCATGTGAACTTTATGTTATTGCAACTACTAGACAACTATCAACTAATAAGTAAATATATGTCATTATGAGCACAAAACCCACTATTTTTATCAATTATATTTAGGCACAATTGTATTAGGTAAGAAAATATTAAATTACAAATATTGTCTTCTGTATTTCATTTATTTATCATTCCAGTAATACTTATTATAATATTATTAATTAAACACCTAGACCACCGCCATTCAATTGGCGGATTATAACAGAGTTTCATTTGCAGATATTCCAGGAGGTCCTGTTTCATTATTACTAAGTTGAACTTCACTTACTACTTCTATATTCTTTAGATTATTGTAATTTAGTTTTATAATCGAATTTTCGCTGCTATTCTTGATCCAAAATTCATTTTGAAAACTAAATTCTATCTTATCATCAAGAATTTTTTTATATTCAATTTGCTTAACCACTATATTATCCGTTTCAATAATAGGCTCATTTTTATGCAAAGTTTTAACTTGAATTTGCTCAGAACAATACTTAGTTATATTGCCTGCAAAATCTTCTACAACTAAATGCAAATACCAATCCCCAATTTCATTTATATAATTTATATATTCTAAATTTAGTGTTTCATATGCTAATGGCAAAGTTTCCTTCTTACTCCATGCATATTTAATATCTTTCACACCGGATTCTCCATCGTAAGCATTTATTAAAAATGACTCCTTGTTTTGTTCTGAGTTAAATTTAATATCAAAACTAGGGTCAATATTATCAATATTATTAATATTCATTGTTTTATTAAACCAAATACCGTTATTTAGAATTACCTTAAATGTATACTCTCCATTACTGGTTACATAATAATCAGTACTTTTATTTACTGCAACTCCATTTGGTAAAACTACCTCTTTCACTTCATCAGAAATTATACTCATTTGAAGTTGTGCTGTAGGCGTCCAATCTTCAGTCATATTGACAACTCTAATCAAATTTGTCACTTCATCAGAAGTAGATAATTGCATTTGATTCAATTCATCAATACCATAAGTGCCTTCAATATTAGTCTTAATATCACTTACTCCAAAATTAATGTTATACAGGTCAACCTCTAATTTCTTTATTAATAAATCTTTCTCTATATTACTATGTGCCATAATAGAAACTCTTGCATATCTTGCTTTCTGTGGAACTAAATATGCTTGATCTTGACTTCCTATTACCCCATCTTTATACATATTGTATTTTAAAGATGTTACCATATCTTCATTAGGATTAACTATCTTTTGAATCCTATTTGTTTCAATATAATTATCATAGTTATTCTCAGTTGGCATGTCTTCATAAAAATCAATATTAACAAGTAAGGATACATCATTTTTTACTATGACATCTAATCCAAATCCAAAAAAAAGACAATTATTATCAAGAAATGAATCTATATTCCCCAATTTAATAATTTGTTGCATTGCTGCACTTGAAGAGTTTTTCGCTACATATCTATCTTTCTCTTGCTTAAATGTATTCACCTTATTTAGACCATACATTGAATCCCATTTAGACGATAACATATTATTTGTAAATCTCTCACTCTCAATACATGCTACTTGTGACGCACTAACTGTTATCGGACTTATCATTGATATTACTAAAGTAAACACAATAGCAACTGCTGCAATTTTATAAATACGTTTTAACATTTACGTCACTCCTTTCGCATCTTTTTCCATTAACTCTACGTTTAATATTATACCACTTTCGACAATTCATTACCAGTATTTTCTTTGTTTTTCTACATTACATGTTATTATTTTATGTTTGTTCGTTTTCTTGTCGTAATATGTTATTTACCTTCTCCTCAAATAAAACTATCAATTCGGGATACTTATGAATGCCCTCTTTTGCGTTATCTTCAAGATCATATATCCCTTTCTCAACTTTTCTAAACCAATTGTAGTAGTTGCTATATAAAATTGAATATGTTTTCTTTCCATCTGCTCCTAAATTCTTAAGTTGCTTTGTTGAAAGTTCTCCAAAGCGCTCTAAACAGTATGCGATATACAAAGCTTTTTCCCTGTATCCTGTCAAGATAGACTCTTTCGTACTCCCCCCCAAATTTAAATCCAGAGTTCTTGAATTTGTTTCATTAATAATTTGTTGTTTTCCTTTTTTCTGTCTATATATCGGACTACTTTTATCCATACTCTTAGGTTCATATATAACATCTACTCTATTCTTTGAATTACGCAAATCAACAAATATAAGTCCTATATTCAATCTCTTAAGCATTGATATAATATCTCTCCATTTCCCCCTTAAACTAAATCTAAGAGGTCTAGGGATAGCTACATATACATAATCAGCCTTTTTCTGCCTATTACAAGCCTGTGCCAATAAAACAACTGACATATTTACTTTCAGCTCAACAACAATCACTAAATCATCCTTCGTCAATACAATATCGCAACTCTTTACTTCAGCATTTACATGAAAGCCTAAGCTTTGAAAATAAAGTTTAATCGGTTGATACAATTCTGTTTCTTTCACTCACTTCACATCCTATGTATTATTATAATAATTGTAAATATTTAACTGCTATATTTGGCATCCGCTTGATAATATATAATTTTTAGTTTATATTTATTATATATGAACAGGGGGAATTATCAATGCACAAAAAGAGTAAAAATAGCAATTTTTTTAGAAACTATTCCTTATTATTAATTTTTTTAATACTCACTATATTCTTTATATCATATTATGTAATTAGTAGCTTAAAATTCACTGATGTGGGTCCAGCAAACACAATAGCTAATTTGAATAATGGTGCATATATGGTCGAGTATGACGGTTGGATATACTATGCGAATCCTAACGATAAAAACCAACTATATAAAATGAAGCCTGATGGTACGAAATCGAAACAGCTTGTTTCAAGCTCTGTAAAGAACCTCTGTATAGCAAATGGTTTCATATATTTCATCGATACAGATAGATACAATGTTATCTATCGTTGTAATACAAACGGTAATCGAATTAAAAAAGTAGTATCCAACTCGTGTACTGATTTTAATATTTCAGGTAAATATATTTATTACAGTAATTTAAATAAAGATGATAAATTGTATCGTTGTAATCTAAACGGCTCACATGAAGTTAAAGTTAACAACATAAAAAAATTATCAACCGCCTGCATAGTCGACAATGTGCTCTATTCACCTTATTTCGAAAGAAATAATACAATACATAAAATTGATCTTATAACAGGAAAAGTACAAAAACTAAATGAAACAATATCTTGGAATTGTACTGTAATCGACAATTTTTTATTTTTTATTGACTCAAGCGATTCTTATACTTTATATAGGATGAATTTAGATGGAACAAACTTATTAAAGATTAGTTCACCAAATTGTACATCCTATAATATAATTAACGATACACTCTTTTATCAAAGTGAAGAACCAAATAAAGAAGGATTATATTCCTGTGACTTAAATGGTACAAAAACCACATTAATCTATAGTGGATATTTCAACCGTTTAAATTCAATATCATCTTCTTTATATTACATCAATTTTGACGCACAAAAAATATTACTGAAATATGACTTATCCTATTAAAACAAAGGTAGTTTATATTGAATTAAAATTCAATATAAACTACCTTTCGTTAAATCTTTTATTTTGGCAATATCTCTAGCCAATATCCATCTGGGTCATTAATAAAATAAATCCCCATTTCTACATTTTCAAAACATACGCAATTCATGGCCATATGTTTGGCGAATGCCTCTTTGTAGTCATCAACAATAAAAGCTAAATGAAATTCATTGTCACCCAAATTATACGGTCTATCCCAATTCTTAAGCCACGTAAGTTCAAGCAAGTGATTAGAACTACCATCTCCTAGATACACTATTATAAAGCTCTCATCCGCTGCATTAATTCGTCTAGATTCAACTAGACCTAATGCATCATTATAAAATTTCAAAGATTTGTCTAAATCTAAAACGTTAATATTATTGTGTGCAAATTTAAATTTCATATCATAATCTCCCTAAATATTTTATTGAGTAAGTATACTATCATCTTATTTTATTTTACACGTTCAAATAGTTTTATGCAATATAAATCAATCACGTGAAAGGAGTCAGACAATTATGTATATATAATATTCCAGACATGGAGGAACCGAAGGTGAGCCGCAAACACGGCAAGCTTACCTTCGGTCATTAAGAAAATTATTGAGGTATATGAAAATTAGTTAATGAGCTTTTTTACGAGTCATAACATCGAATATTACTGCTGTTACTAGAATTGCACCTTTAATTATATATTGTAATGATGCGCCTGTTCCTATTAAATTCATACCATTTGATAGTGACGCCATAACCAATGCACCTATGATTGATCCAGATACTTTACCAATTCCACCATTTGCTGAAACTCCACCAACATAAGCTGCTGCAATTGCTTCTAATTCGAGCCCAGCACCGCCTGTTGTAGTTGCAGAACCAAATCTTGAAGCATATAGAATACCAGCTAGAGCTGAGAGTAAACCCATTGATGCATAAACGATACAAGTAATTTTCTTTACACTAACTCCCGATAATTCTGCAGCTTCTGCATTACCACCAACTCCATAAATATGGCGTCCAAGAGTAGTATTATTCATAACAAAGCTATAGATCAATACCACTACTGCTAAAATAACAACTGTCCATGATAATCCATTAAACTTCGATAATGTCCATACAATATATCCGAATGCGATTGAAACAAATGTACATTTCAATATAAACATAGGTAAAGAAATCGTTTCAAAATTATATTTTTTTAAGTTTCTTCTCTTTATTATTGATGAAATGATCATACCGATAATTGCTACCACACCAATAATCAATGTTAGTATATGTAATCCATCAACTTTAGTAATGTCCGGTATATATCCTTGACCAATTGCATTAAAAGCTTTGTCTTTGATAACTATTGTTCCTGTCTTCTCAGTAATCAACAGTAACAATCCTCTAAATATAAGCATCCCTGCTAGAGTTGTAACAAAAGCCGGAACTCCAACTTTGGAAACTAAATAACCATAAACCAATCCTATAAATACACCTATTGCCAATACCGCTAGTATGGTCGTATAACTTCCCATATTATAACTCTTCATTAATATTGCTGCTACTGCTCCACTAAATCCTACTACATATCCTACTGATAAGTCGATATACTTTATAATAAGTATTAAAGTCATACCTACCGCTAATACACCGATATACCCCATCTGGTTAATTAAATTACTCATATTTCTTGCAGTAACAAATCCACCATCTGTAGCAAATGAAAATATAGCGACAATAATTGCTAAAGCAATAAACATTCCGTAATCTCTTACATTTTTCTTAAGCAATACACCTGTTTCTTTACCAAAACCTACTACTTCTGTACCCATTCTTTTTACGAGATTCATTTTCTATCACTCCTATACTGTGGCTAGTTTCATTATATTTTCTTCCGTTGCTTCTTCACCATGTAATTCGCCTGTTATCTTACCTTCTGCCATAACATATATTCTGTCACTCATACCTATAATCTCTAGTAACTCAGATGAAATCATGATAATACTCATACCTTCTTCAACAAGCTTATTCATTATAGTGTATATTTCATATTTTGCACCAACATCAATTCCTCTTGTTGGTTCATCTAATATTAATATCTTAGGCGCTACATAGAGCCATTTTGCAATCGAAACTTTTTGTTGATTTCCACCACTTAGATTTCCAACTTTTTGTTCTATTGACGGAGCTTTAATATTAATTGATTTTTTATAGCTATTGGCAACACCAATTTCTTTATTTTTGTTTATTACATTAAACTTTGCTAATTCATTTAAATTAGCTATTGTAATATTTTGCTTTATATCTTGAATTAATATTAATCCATTACGTTTTCTATCTTCGCTTACATATGCAATACCAGCTTTTATAGCTTCTCTCGGATTTCTTAATTCTACTTTTTTACCATCTACGAATATTTCTCCCTGAGTCTTATACCCAGTTGTATTACCAAATATACTTAGTGCAAGTTCTGTTCTTCCTGCTCCCATTAATCCAGCAATTCCTATTATTTCACCTTTTTTTACATTAACATTAATATTGTCTAACATTTTTCGATTCATTTTATGTTCAACGGCACTCCATCCCTTAATTTCAAGGCATACGTCACCAAACTGTTCAATATTTCTTGGCGGATATATGTTTTCAATTTCACGTCCAACCATGTTTTTAATAATTTCATTTTCTGTTATTTCATGTTCTCGTTTATCTAAAGAACATATTGTTTTTCCATCTCTAAGTATTGTAATTGTGTCTGCAATACTTAATACCTCTTTCAATTTATGAGAAATCATAATAGACGTAACTCCTTGTTTCTTAAGATCTCTTAATATTTCTAATAGGTTCTTGCTATCATCTTCATTAAGTGCTGCTGTTGGCTCATCAAGAATTAATAATTTTACATCCTTGCTTAATGCCTTCGCAATTTCAACCAATTGTTGTTTACCAACCCCAAGTTCTTTTAGCTTTGTAGAAGGGTTAATATTAATTCTAACTTTTTGTAGCATTTCTCTTGCTTTAATAATCGTTTCATTTTGATTAATTGTAATACCTTTTTTAATTTCGTGACCAAAGTATATATTTTCATATAAAGTTAGTTCAGGAAACAATGCAAGCTCTTGATAGATGATTGCAATACCTGTTGCTTCACTATCCGATATATTCTTAAATTGCTGTACCTCGCCCTTATAAACTATATTTCCTTCGTAAGTACCATGTGGGTATACACCTGAAAGAACCTTCATCAGCGTAGATTTTCCAGCACCATTTTCACCTACTAAACAATGTATTTCTCCTTCTTTAACTTTGAAATTAACGTTGTTTAGGGCTTTAACGCCCGGAAAAGTCTTTGTTATTGCTTTCATTTCTAATATATTATTACTATTCATATCCAATCTCCTCTGCTGAGATTTATTCATTTATATGCCAACTATATGGCGTTGTAGGGGAATAATTCTGATTAAATACCAATCAAAATATTCTCCTACTAAGCCTTTGTTAATCTAAATTATTTTAATCCTGTAAATTCTGATGCTTCATAATATCCTGAATCAATAATTGCTTCTTTAACATTACTTTGAACTACAACTACAACTTCAGTTTGTTTTGCTTTTACATCAATTACTCCATTGTTATAAGTTCCTGTAGTTTCTGGAGTTTTGCCTTCTAGAACTAATACAGCCATATCAATAGAATCTTTTACAAGTGTACGAACATCTTTAAATACTGTCATTGATTGAATTCCATCAATGATATATTGGATAGAAGCTTTTTCTGCATCTTGACCTGTTATAGAGATTTCTGTAACGTCAGGATCTGCTAAGTATGTGTCAGCTATAGAACGAGCTGTTCCATCGTTTGGAGCAAGTATAAATACTTTTCCTTTATCAGCTGCAGTTGCATTTGTTAAATGTGCTTCTGATTTGTTTTTTGCTTCACTAAAGTCCCAGTTAGTTGTAACTTGGCCAATAATTTTACTCATTTCTTCACGAGTAAGTGTTGCTTTATCTTGTAATGCTACTGCTTCACTAGAATTTTTAATTACAAAAGTTCCATCAGCAATCTTAGGTTGAAGAACACTCCAAGCGCCTTCAAAGAAGATAAATGCGTTGTTATCTGTTGCTGCACCTGCATATAAGTATAATGGATTTCCAGTTCCAGTTGCTTTACCAACAAGGTATTGACCTTGAGCTGCGCCTACTGAGAAACTATCAAAAGTTACATAATAATCAACACTGTCAGTATCTGTAATCAATCTGTCATAAGATATTACTGTAACGCCTTCACTCTTAGCTAAGTCAATAGCTGAAGCTGCTGCTGCACCATCTTGTGGACAGATAATAAGAACTTTAATTCCTTGAGCTAATAATGCTTCTACATTTTCCTTTTCCTTTGCAGAAGAACCTTGGCTAAATAAAATTTCTACTGAATAATTTCTTTCAGCAAGAGCTTCTTTAAATCTTGTTTCATCTTGAACCCATCTTGGTTCGTCTTTTGTTGGAAGAACTATACCAACATCGATTGTGCTTTTGTCTTCAGGAGTTTCAGTTTCTACTTGTGTTTCTGTTTTTGTTTCAGTATCATCTTTTACCGGATCTTTATCCTCTTTACATCCAACTAGTGCAAATGTGAGAACTAATGCTAGTAATACTGCTAAAATCTTTTTCATTTTGTTACCCCTTCCTTTAATTCGGATTATTAGTTTCGAAAGAGATTCAACCCCGTCTCTTCCAGTAACTTAATGATACATTTATTTGTCCAACTATACAATAAACTAAGTTGCTGTCCGATATGAATTTATTGTTGCAGAAAATGAATTCAAAATATGAGAGGAAATAATTTTCGCAAAAAAATACAGATACAAGTATTCACCTATATCTGTATTTTTTCAATTGTTCATTCTTAATCTGCATCTTCTCGGTATACATCTTCCTTAAGATGAAATCCATCTTTTATTACTGTATCATCAATGTTGTCTTTCGTTACTGCGATTACATCAATCATTACATAAGGAATATTATATGTACCATCATTGATTGTTAATTCATAATCAAGTTTTTTATCATTCAGCAATTCTTCACAAACATAAATTGTTTCTTCAACTAAATTCTTAATCGGTTTATAGATGGTTAAAAGTTGTGTTCCAGATACGATTCTTTGACAAGCTGCAAGATCCGCATCATGCCCCCCTACCAATATCTCTCCTGTTAATCTTGCTTCAGAAAGTGCATCAATGGTTCCCCACGCCAATGAATCATTCGCAGCTATAATAGCATTAACTTTTCCAGGGTTACCTTTTATTGCAGAAGAAACAAATTCATAAGCGGTTTCTCTCGTCCAATTGTCTACCCAAGTTTCCGCTACAATTGATATTTTCCCATTTTCTACATATGGTTTTAGTTCTTTCATATATCCTTCATTAAACATGATACTATTATTATCATCCTCGGATCCGTTCAGAACAATATAACCCCCTTCAGGCATTTCACTTATTATTCCTTTTGCAAGTAAACTTCCTACTTTTACATTATCAAATGATATATAAGCATCAACATCTGAATTTCTAATTAGTCTATCATATGATATTACTGGGATATCTTCCTTCTTTGCCAATTCAACTGCACGTGCTGCATCATCAGCATCATGAGGTGCGATTACTAATATGTCTATCCCCCGTTCAACCATATCTCTAACCTGCTCATACTGCAAATCTTTATCATTATTAGCATTTGTTACTATTACTTCATATCCTGCTTCATTCGCCTTTGCAACAAAAATGTCTCTATCACGTAACCACCTATCCTCCTTAAAAGTTGCAAGTGAAAATCCAATTAACAACTTAGAATCTTTGCCATTATTGCGATTATCGTTATTCTTTGTGCAGCTCGAAAGCGTAACAATAATTAATAAAAAAACTAGAATACTACTCATTGATAATTTCTGATTTCCATTTTTCATTTAATCTCTACCCCCCATTGTATTCTTTATATTCTGTTGCCGTTACCCCAACAATTTTTTTAAATAGTTTTGAAAAATAATTTGGATCCGTATAACCAACTAACCTGGATATTTCTTTAATTGAAACTTCCCCATTCCCCAAATATTCTTTCGCCTTCTCAATTCGAATATTAGTTAATTTGTCAATAAAGTTTATCCCAGTTTCATCTTTATAAAAATGACTAAAATAGTAAGGACTTAGGTTTACAGCTCTTGCAATATCATCCAAAGCTATATCTTCTCCGAAATTATCTTGCATATATTTATCTGCTATTTCAATAATAGAATTAGTTTTCTTTTGTTTACTTGAAGCTATCTGACATACAGTCTCTTCAATGTACTTTTTACAAATGGTCTTTAATACGTTTATATTATATGCTTGTATTATTTCAGAAAGGACAATATTATAATCTTTGATTCCTTTATTCCATCGATTTGTAAACCCTATTATAAGTAAAATGCACTTATTCTTAAGTGTGTCAAAATCAATGCTTTCATCTTTACACAATGTAACATAATATTTCTCAAAAGAAATTAGTGTATTGTTAACATCCCCCTGTGCAGCATTTTGATAAATGTCTTTATCCGAAACCTCTTCATATTCCGTGCAAATTTCTATGGTATCTTCAATTATATCTTGGATATGCATAATTGTACTATCATCATCAATCTTAGTTACCTGTCTCAAGGCTTGTAATGCCTCGTGATAAGACTTTTTTGCTTTATTTAAATTATCATAAAAGCTTCCAATTCCTATATATATATCAGAATAATGAATCTTTGCTCTTTGATAAAAACCCCTAGCAATTCTATCTGCAGCAACTTTTTGATCATACTCACTATTTCTAACATCATCTAAGACATAGACAATAATTCGATTTAGCATCATTGGCCCAATTACACAGTTGCATGAAGACTTTAAAATATCTCTGTAGTTATTATACAGTTTTTGATTCTTAACCCCTGCTCCGATTCTATTTGTAATCTTTCCATCGTCTTTTTCACCAAACTCAATTACTAAAACGTATCCCCCAACCTTTTCATAATCAAATAGTTTTCGGAAGTAATTAAGTTCAACCGTATTGTCCTCCATCATACACAAAGAGTTAATAAACCCATTTTCTAGAATCGGTATAACTAATTCTATCTTTTCTTTCAGTTCTGTTTCTCTTCTTAATGATTCTCTTTTTGACTCGATTACTTTAATTACTTTATTTAGCGCTTCTGTTAGCTTTTCTTCTCTTACCGGCTTTAGTATATACTCATCAACCCCTATTGCAACAGCCTCTACTGCATAATCAAAATAATCAAAGGCAGAAGTAACGATAAATCTTACCTCTGGATTAACTTTTCGTATCTGCCTCATAGCTTCAAGGCCATTAATCCCCGGCATGTTAATATCCATTAATATAATATCAGGCCTAGAATAATATGATTTCTCTATAGCATCACGACCAGAACGAGCCTTTTCAGCAATTTCAATCGTAGTAAAGTTGTTTTTTATTATGAATTCAATTGACTGTATCGCAATTGGTTCGTCATCGACTATTAATGCTCTGTACATCATAACCCTCCTTGTTTTATAGCGAATTATATATTTTTAATTAGTTTTGGCACCTTTATAATAAATTTTGTTTTACCATCTTCACATTCAATATTCAGAACATCAGTCTTATTAAAATACAATCTTAATCTTTGAAGCACATTATCTACTCCAATGCCTGTTGTATGTCCTATTTTAGCTTTCTTAGTGACCCCTTTTTGGTTTGTTGTATATAGGAGCTCTTTAATCCTTTCTTTCGTAATACCTTTCCCGTTATCTATAATATAAATATATATACTTTCTGAATCCTCTCGGAATTCCAGATTAATTTCCCCGCCATTTTCGCATTCGCTTATTCCATGAATATATGCATTTTCAACTAGTGGTTGTAGCGTCATTCGTGGGATTTCCGTATCTAATAACGATTCATCGCAATATATTTTACTATCGAAAGCAATTCCATCTCCAAACCTAGTTTGTAACAAATTTATATATGCAACCACATTATTGATTTCATCTTTTATTGTCGTTCTTGTTTCTAACCCTTTTAAGTTATATCTAAAAATATCAGCTACATTTTCCAAATAAGAGCACGTTATCTTATCTCCTTGAAGCATAGCTATCTTGGCACCAATATTAATTGTATTAAAAATAAAATGTGGATTTACCTGTGACTGTAGTGCTAAGAGTTCGGATTCCTTAAGAGCATGTTCCATTTTCAAATTATTTAATCTCTGTTTATTAAAAGATTTTTCTAGTCTACGCTTTTCTTCGATTTGATCTACATATTCCTTAATATTAATTACCATCAAATTGAAAGCTCTATACAGTACATCTATTTCACCACTGATATTTGCAGGTGGAATATGAACTTCAAAGTTACCATACGATATTTCCTTCGCATACTCTGAAAGTTTCACTATAGGTCTTGTTATTTCATAACTAAAAATAATAATTGCAATGATAACAAAGCTAATGGATACTCCTAATAAAATATTATTGAAATATGTAGTTGCATATTCCTTATCTCTTATATCTTCATATTTAGAAGAACTATCAATAAGATCACCACTCATTATTCCTTCAATATAACTAGTAATATATTTATTTTGCCTTACTGTGTTTTTATAGGCTTCCGTATATACCTCTATATTTCTACCTCTTTTAGCATTTACTGCTCGATCTGCTTCTATTAAGTAGTTATTTATCATATTGGCAATATTTTTTAATTTGATTCCTCTTTCAGAATAAGAAGAGTTGTCCATTATCTTATTAGCATTTCTTGAAATTATATTTGTATGATCGTAAAAAGAAAGAAGGCTCTCAGAACTATTTGTTGATAAATATATCTCAAGTTCTTGGCCAATCGCACCTATTTCTTCGTATACCACTGTAAGCTCTAAATTTTTCTCAAACATACTCGCAGTATCAGTTATTATCATATGTGATGAAACATAAGAATACATCCCTGACATACTCGAGATTAATACTGCCATTATAAAGAAGGCTATTAACTTTGTTCTATATTTCGTTTGCCTTGTTCTCAACATCCGTCATTTCCTCCCAAAGTTAATTCTCCGTTTCGTTATTAGCTTTGAAGTCTTTCATATTATCTTTCGTAATAATTGAAACACTAGTGGTTGTATAGAATTCTACTGGCTTATTTTCCAATGCATCATAAAGCTGATATACGGTCTTATATCCTATGTTATACGCATCTGGATAAATCGTTGCACTTATTACTCCTCGTTCAATATATTCTAACGTCTGAGGCATTGCTCCATAACCAATTACTACAATATCACCAACTCTGTTTGAATCAACGAGCACTTGTGCAACCCCTGGTGTGCTTATTTCATCCGTGCAAATGATAGCATTTATATCCGGATTATCTTCTAATATCTTTGTCACTAGCTTATCAACTTCAAACATCTCCGAATTTAATGTATAAACCGGTCCCATTTCTATCATTGAATAATCATTCAATTTATCAATAATTCCCTGTAATTTATTATTCTTATATGTGCTTACTTCAGCGTCATTGGATGCATCAATTATGACAGCAACTTTTCCACTATCAATAAAACTAGCACATGTTTCCGCAGCCATCATTCCAATATCATAACTATTCGAACATACCGATGGTATATTTGTCAAATTATAGTTATCACTTTCAAAAGTTACAACTTTTATATTGGATTCAATTGCTAAATCTATTATCTTAGAGGTCCTTTCTCTTTCCGGTGCCTGAAGTGCAAATCCATCAACATTCGATAGCACAGCTTTATCTGCAGCTTCCAAAGCCTCATCAACATTCTTTTGATTTGTATTTACAAATTCTACATATATATTTAATTCTTCTGCAGCCTTTAAAGCTCCTTTTTTAAGGGTTGTCCAAAAATGATCCTTAGAACTTTGAGTAATTATTTGCACATGGTACTTAGGATCTGCTGTAATATTATCATTAATACTGTTTTCTCTACTATACAAATACAAACTTCCAAGTAGAATTGTGAGTATGATTAGACCTGCTGTTAAAGTTCCGAAAATAAATTTCATTGGGGGCTCCTTTACATAGAGTGTAAAAAATGTTTCTACTTAAAACATTACCATTACAGTAACTGCTTGTCAATAAATTGTAACGAAAAAATATCCCCATGTGTTCTCATGGGGATATTTAGTATCATACTTAGTTACATTTATGATTGTTAATATTTAATTTTACCGTTAACCTTTTTGTTATTTCTGCTCCAAGCATTCCAATTAATAATCCTGTTACTGCGCCAGTTACAAGTAAGACTGGTAGATAATATGCAATGCCTCTATTCTCAACAATCAAAATAGCTGCTATAATCTGCCCAATATTATGGGTAACACCACCTACAATACTTACTCCTACTATACTAAATAGTTTCGTTTTCTTACAAAGAATCATAGCTATACAGCTTAATATTCCTCCAGCTAAACTGTAAATCATACTAAATAAGCTTCCAAAGGTAAGTCCTACCAAGACAATTCGCAGTACCGATAATCCGAATGCTTGCTTACTTCCTAACACATATAAAGCAATTAATACTACGATATTTGCTAATCCAAGTTTCATACCTGGTATTGGTAAAGGAATTGGAACTAAGCTTTCAACATAACTAAAAATGAAGGCCAAAGCAATCAACAATCCATAAGTGGCTGTTTTTTTTGAAGACATACTTACCTCCTGGTTATTTAAATCAGTTTACAATTCCATCAATTTCATTGCTTTCGCTACTCTCAATTTCAACCACAACTTTATTCGGTAAGCATACTATGGTTTCATTATCAAAATGGATATCACTTTGATGTACGCATATTAAATCCGGACAACTTGCGTCCTTCATACTTGCAACTCCGTTTTCAATTACAAGAAGATTATATTCTCCATCTTCACCCTCAATATTCAGAGTAGTATCCGTGTTAAGATCAAGTGTTTTATATGGTTTCCCATCAATGGTTATAACCACTTTGTCTCCTTCAGATTTAGTTAGATTAAAGAAAACAATAGTTCCAAATGCAAATACTAATATTGCTATGATTAAAATAATATCATTTCGTTTCAATGTATTTCTCCTTGCTTAAAACGCAGTTAATATCATATATACGATTCCTATTGAAATTAACTCAATTGGTAACTTCTTAAATGCATTGCCAAGAGATGAAAAAATCAATTTATATCTTATTGATACAATTATGAAAATAGGAATGAATATACCAATAACAAAGTTAATAATATCTCCTACATCATTTAATTCAAATGGTCTAAATGCTAAAACAACCGGTACAATAACTAAAAGACTATTTAATGAATAAACACGTTTCTTAATTATTGCGTTTACAAGAGCAAGTGCAGCCCCTGCAAACAAGAATCCTATCATTATACTTTGAAAGTTCTCTGTCATAAAAGATAAATCTGCAATTTTGAATCCAAAGATACTTCCTATCGCACAAAATTCTCTAATCATACCTATTACAATAAAGCATGCAAAAGCAATGGCACTTTCATAAAGCATAACATTAACATTCTCTTCCGCATCTTTGGTTAATAGGTGTTTTACAATTAATAGACCGATCATTAATTGCAAAAGCATAATTGTTGTGTTCATTTCCATAGGTACTATTTTTATAAATACAATCTGAAATACAGCATAGCCAACAGACATAACTGATATAAAGACAGATATCCTTAGCAAGCCAAGTTTTATATGCCCTAAACAATCCTTTACTACCCAACCAAGTGTAGTAAGAAAAACAATTAATATACCAGTGATTAATGCTTCCTTCATATTTTTCGAAAATAGAATCATTGCGAGGGCAAATGCCTCAATTGGATACTTTATCTTCATGGTAACCTCCAACATTTATTTAATCCGTAGATTTACTTTCCGCTAGCATATCCTTTAATAAAATTGTAAGCATTGTTTATACCATTAATCATACCTTTAGAAGATATAGTAGCATAAGTTACCGCATCAACTTTTGTTGCTGCAGGACTTTCAGTTACTGCTCCTGCAGTTTCAGTAGTTGCACCATTTGATGCTAGAACTAATCCTTTTTCTACTAAATCTACGAAATTACTTACGGTTATACTAACACCTGCAACTGAATCTGACTTTCCTTGATCATTAAGAACGATACCCTCTGTAGATTGATTTTCAATTACGTTAGCTGCTAACGCATCTGCTTGTTCTTTCCATGTTGGGTTTCCTTCTACCATTACGTATTTACCTACTGAAGATAAGTAGCTCTTATATTCGCCAGCTTGGTTCATTGAGTCCCAAACAACTGATGTAATTGCTCCATTTTCAACAACCATTGTCAACATATATAAATATCCTTTGTCATCTACCGCATCTGCTTCAACTTTGTATATACCGTCTACCAATACTGTAGAATCAGTTGGGTTTGATGCCTCTACTGGGTCTTCTGTTTCACTCTCTTCTGGTAGTTCCATACCTTCAAAATAAACAGGAGCTGTGATTCCATTAAATTGATTTAAAAATTCTGGTTCTTCAATCTTTGATCCTAAATTAGCTGTTTCTTTATGTTCTTTTACTACTACAGAAGTTATTGTAGTAGCATCTGTATCGAAATACACATCCATAATAATATCTCCACCGTAGCCTGCTTGAGAAGCAGTAACCACATAGCCTACAAATTCTCCTGCTTTATCTGAAAGTTTAGCTGCTGCTTGAATTCCTTCTGCCCCAGCTACATCAATATCTTCTAAATCATATTCGATCGCTGGAGTAGTATTTTCAGTAGTTGTAGTTGTTGCGCCATCATTACCATCTTTCGTAACTTCTTTCGTTGCAAAAATAATTACAAATGCAAGTATTGTTACAACTGCTAATGCTATTAAACCTGTAATTCTATTATCTTTTTTCATTTTCTTTACCATCCTTCATTTTGTTTGTCTTTTACGCCATAAACATGAGTTTTTTTAATTCTTTCAAAAAATCCTATAAAACAATTAGCTGCCAATATACCAAAAGCAACTCCTTCTGGATATCCACCCCAAACTCTGATTCCTGCAGTTATTATACCTGCTAAAACAGCTAACATTAACTTCCCTCTTGCAGAAACAAATGCATAATCGGTTAGCATATAAAACGCTCCCAATATAAGGCCTCCGCCCAACAAGTTGGTCATAATGTCACCTGTGAATAATCCGTCTCCTCCGAACACAAAAGTAATTGCAATCACAGTAGCAATGTAAATAATTGCTGCTTTTGCATTTACAATTCCACGGTAACACATATAAATAAATCCTATCAGCAGTAGCAATGCACTCGTTTCTCCAATTGCACCCGGAATATTGCCAATAAACATATCCCATGTTGAGAATTGAGTAATTTCTTGTCCACCTTTAAGCATACTTAATACCGTTGCTGATGTAACTGAATCAACTCCACTATGGAAAGTCGTAACATATTGCATTACTTGCGTAGGCCACATTACCATTATAAAGATTCGACCCATTAATGCCGGATTTGCAAAATTACTACCTATGCCACCAAAGAATTGTTTTACGACTATAATCGCAAACATACTTGCAACTACTGCTACCCATATTGGTGTTGTTACTGGTAAGTTAAATGCTATTAAAATTCCTGTCACGACAGCACTAAAATCTCCTATCGTTGATTGTCTTCTAACTATCTTTTGCCATATAAATTCTGATATTACACAAGAGGCTACGGATGCCGCTACGAGATAAAGAGATCTTATTCCAAAAAAATAAAATGCTCCTAACAATGCAGGAATCAAAGCTATTGCAACATCTTGCATTATGATACTAGTAGTAGAAGGTGTCTTAATATGAGGGTTAAGTTTCGGCATATGTTCTAATTTTGTTGCCTTCATACTATTTCACCCCTCTTTCTCTTTTTCGACGATTTATTTCTCCTCTAGCTTCCATAACTCGATAAGCTAATTCTATCTTAGCCGGGCACACATAGGAACAAGAACCACAGCCAATACATTCAGTAGCATAAAGTTTTTCGCATATGTCAATATTTTCATCGATATATGCATGATTAATCTTAAAAGGTACTATTCCTGCAGGACAAACTCTAGCACACGCTTCACAACGTATACAAGGTGATTCCCCTTCATTATTGTTTTCAAGTACTACTATTCCTGAAGACGTCTTAGTTACACTGCCTTCAAGCTCTTCTGCCTTAACATTAATAGCAAGACAAGCCCCTGTCATAGGACCACCTAGAATAAGTCTATTATTGGTTACTTCAAATCCACCTGAAAGTTCTATTAAGTCACTGAACTTCGTTCCAATTGGAACAAGATAATTACGTGGTTTTTTTACTCTTCCTGTAATCGTAATACATCTTGAAACTAAAGGTATTTGAGCAAAAATCATATCTGCTATAGCTTTAGCCGTAGCTACATTTGAAATAATAATTCCTACATCTGCAGGCAAACCACCCATAGGTACTTCAATTCCTGTTACTGCCTGTACAAGTTGGCGTTCTCCTCCTTGAGGATATTTCGTCGGAAGTACTTTAACCTCCAGTGAAGATGATACATCGCCCAAAAGTTTTTTCAGATGCTCTGCTGCATCCTTTTTATTATCTTCAAGACAAATAATACCTTTTGTTGCATCTGCTGCCTTTACAAGTAAGTTCGCACCGTTTACTATTTCCATACCATATTCAAGCATTAATCTGTGGTCACATGTTAAAAAAGGCTCACACTCGGCTCCATTAATTAATACATATTGAATTTTCTTATTCGTTTCATACTTAATATGAGTCGGAAATCCCGCTCCACCCATACCAATTAATCCGCTGTCTTTCATAGCTCCTATGATTCTTTCTTTCGAAATATCCGTAAGATCAATAAGTTTATTGCTATACTCTAATTCATTTTCTATTAATTTGGTTTCTTCCGCCTGAATAACACAAACCGTGGTTTCCTGTCCTTTTGCATCCTTAACTATTTTAATTTCTATAACAGTCCCATTCATACTTGCATGGATTGCTGCTGCTCCAAAGCCTTTTGGTTCTCCTATAATTTGACCTATTGTAACATGGTCACCTTGTTTTACCACGACTTGGCAGGCACTTCCTCCAGACTGTTTCATAGAAATCTCAACAACTTCTGGTATATATTTGAATATAGATTCTTGATTACTCAATCGCTTATCCAATCCGTCAGTAGGATGAACGCCTCCAGGAAATTTGGAGAATTCTTGAAATTTCATTCTTTTGGTCCTCCTAAGTGTTTTTTGTTAATTTTTTAACTTATGAAAGTATGTATATCCCTTATTTTCTCCAAGAAAAACATACCTATTCCATTTTTTATTATATCACGTACAATCTTCAAAATCTATACCAAATTTTTCTATTAATAATTCCAATATATATGATTTTTAAGCTACTAGCTTGACAATTTTATTATACTTCTTTACAATCATACTGATTACTTATATTACTTACAAACTTGACCTTTCACATATATAAGGAGAATTATATGATTACTACAATACAAAGCAATAAACGTTTTGCTACAATACTCATTATTCTATTAATTACAATATTAACACTTTCCTCTTGCAAAAAACCAAATGATAACAATACATCCGAAAATTCATATATAACGAAATCATCCTTTAAGCTTAATACCATTGTTACAATAACTGTATATGATTCTAAAGACGAGAATTTATTAGAAGAGAGTTTGAAAATATGTGATAAATATGAATCAATCTATAGTAGAACACTCGATACAAGTGAATTATACAAATTGAACAACGGCCTACTTCCTTCTTCTGATAACGGTTTTCAAATATCAGACGACCTTGAGAGTGTATTAAATTATGGTTTATACTATAGCGCTTTATCAAAAGGAAACTTTGATATATCAATAGCCCCCCTATCCTCTCTTTGGGATTTTACATCACTTACCCCAGTAATCCCTTCACAAGAGCAAATAGATAAAGCATTAACAAAAGTGAATTATAAAAATATAAATTTAACTAATAATTCTATTTCATTTGCAGAAAAAGGAATGGCTTTAGATTTAGGTGCAATTGCGAAAGGATATATTGCAGATGAAATTAAAGAATATCTTCTATCGAAAGGCGTTAAGAGTGCAATGATTAATCTTGGTGGAAATGTTCTGTGTGTCGGCAATAAAATTGACGGCTCCTCCTTTAAGATAGGAATTCAAAAACCATTTGCTGATAGAAATGAGCTTGCTGCTATTATGGAGATTGAAGATATGTCTGTTGTTTCTTCTGGAATTTATGAACGTTTTATTACTGTAGATGGCAAACAATATCATCATATTCTTAACCCTTCAACTGGTTACTCCTATGAGAATAATCTTATATCCGTAACGATAATCTCTCCTTATTCTGTAGACGGAGATGGTCTAAGTACAAGTTGCTTCGCATTAGGTCTCGAAAAAGGTATCGAATTAATTAATAGTCTAGAAGGAATTTATGCCGTTTTCATAACGGATGATTACGAATTACATTATTCAGAAGGATTTGCCGAAGCAATAAAAATATCGAATCCATAAACAAAAGACAAGGGAACAATTCCAACTGTTCACTTGTCTTTTATTTATATGTGTATGCTAATAGGTTTAATCAGTATAGACGGTCCGTAAATCTCTAAACTAGGTCTTTGCGGTAATATAACCGAATTGCTTCTTAGACATTCAAGATAAGGTTCAAATGATAGTAATAAGCTCTCATAGTATTTTGTATGTCCTGTTTTCCTTAGAAGATTTATACTATCACCCTCATCAATGATCTTACAAACTTTTCCCCATATCTTACATTTGCATGAGCAATTATCATACATATGTAGATGCCTTACTTCAAATTCATGCACGCATATATTTAATACGACTGCACAATTATTAGCCCAAATGATTATGTCTTCTGTACCACATTTTTGAAGTTCTAAATACAATTTTTTCAACATTCTATTTATTATTTCAAATTTCAAATCCCCTATAAAGTTTGATTTTGATAATATTCCATCCAACGTTTCCGCTGAGTAGGCCTCAATTATATCGATTAATTTCAGTATATATCCTGAAATTGATATTGAAGTCATCTCCCCACAAAACTCAACAAAATCTCCAGAACTACAATAGTCCGAGTCTATTTTTTTCGTAATTCTCAATTCTTTCATCTTATTCCATACAGGATGAAAAAACACGCAGCTAGATGAATAATCAATATTTGTGGAAAAGAATGTTTTCTTATGTTCAATATCTTTTTTATTTATCCTTTTATCTTCTGATGCAAATTCTGCATCTGTGTAGTTTTCTAATTCAATACTTTTTAATGTATAGCAATCTTGTTCTTCCAGTATATGTGCTTCTTCATCTGTATTATTAAAATGACCTTCTTTTTCTTTTTTATCTCTAATACCAAGTTTAAACCGATTGTTATTGGAACTGTCGACACTATATCGAACCGTCTCACTTTCAATAAATCCTTCAATTACTGTTGAATGCAAGTCTTTTATAAACCCTTGGTCTAGATACAAGAGAAACACTAACTCATCTAACATGACTTTCTCCAATATTGTTTTATTATATAATATGATTTATATATTAAAATTATTGGATTAAACTAAAATATATTAACAACTAAAATTTAAGCTCATCCATAATAGCTTTAACAGTAGTCATTTCTTTTAATCGGTGAACATTATCACCACAAAAAATCAAACCATTCTCAATATTCCCATTTACTGCATCAATTAGTGCTTTTGTAATGCAGTAAGGTGTATCTTTTGGATTACAATGTTCCAAACAGTTAAAACATTTCTTAACAGGTATTCTATCTATCTTCACTTTATCCATAAAAGGATTTAAAATAGCACGTCCTGGCATTCCTACCGGGCTAATAACTATTTTAATATCTTCTTCTTTTGCATTAAGGTAGGCTTTTTTATATTCTTCACTTGCGTCACACTCTTTGGTAACGACAAACCTTGTAGCAATTTGAACTCCATCTGCGCCAAGTTCCAAAACATGTTTTATGTCTTCTTGATCAAAGATTCCGCCAGCAACAATCACAGGAATTTTTCTTTGATATTTGGTTTCATATTCTTTCTTACATTCAATAATATTTTTTATTTCAGTATCATAATCTAATTCATTAATATGCTCTAATTGTTCTTTTGTAAAACCAAGATGTCCACCTGCATGTGGTCCTTCAATCACAATAAAATCTGCTGTTGTTTTGTATTTTCTATCCCACATCTTAAGAATTACCGATGTTGCTTTAACACTTGATACAATCGGAGCAATTTTAGTTGAATACCCACTCACTAGTTCTGGTAAAGTTATTGGTAACCCTGCTCCACAAATGATCACATCAGCTCCAGCCTCGGCTGCTGCCTTAACATATCGATCAAATTGCTTCGTTGCAACCATGATATTAACGCCAATAATTCCGCCTTCCGATATTTCCTTCGCAAGTTTAATATGTTTATCAATTGCATATAGATTTGATTCTATTTGATGTTTATCAAAGTCAGGTTCATCATAACCTATTTGTGCAGTGGAAATGATTCCGATTCCGCCTTCCTTCGCTACTGCTCCGGCTAACTTGGATCGACTAACACCAACCCCCATGCCCCCTTGTATAATAGGTACTCTTGCTACTATATCACCAATTACTAGTGGTTTCATTATCATAATAAATTAATCCTTTCTGAAATTTATCTTTAATTTTTGTTTTTATTTTTATCCTAATTTTATATTACTTTGATTATCAAAGTAATTATCTAATTATAAACCAAAAGAATACCGCTGTCAAGAATTATAGTAACTTTTTCTATATGACGTAGTTTTAATAACCTTATACTGTGTTCTAGACTATTATATTTTTACCTGAATCGATTAAAAAAATACTACAAAAAAATGAGGTTATAATCTGAACCCATCAAAAAGTCCACTTTGTAAAATAAAAGTGGACTTTCCATTGGTTTCTTTTTATAAACCTCATTTTTATATATAAACTTAAATATTATTTATTAAATTTGAAATTTGCCAACAAGATTTTGAAGTTCATGAGCAATACTAGCAAGTGTTTGACTAGCAGATGCAATCTCTTCCATTGATGCCAATTGTTCTTGAGTGGCAGCAGATACCGTTTCTGATTCTGCAACAGCCTTATTACTTAACTTATCAATAGTATCAACCGAGTGTACAATTTGTTGACTACCATTAGAAATATCTTGAATCGAGTTCGATATGTCCTTTATTCCCTCAGACATATTATAAATTAAATTAACAATCTTCTCAAATTCTTGGCCTGCAAGGTTAACCATTTCTGTCCCTAATTTAACTTCATGAGTACCTTCATTAATTGATGCTACTGCATTTTTAGTATCCTCTTGAACTTCTTTTATCAAACCAGTGATTTCCTTGGTAGCCTTTTGTGATTGTTCCGCCAATTTACGAATTTCATCTGCAACAACCGCAAATCCTCTTCCTTGTTCTCCAGCACGGGCTGCTTCTATCGCAGCATTCAAGGCTAAGAGATTTGTTTGTGCAGCAATACCTGTAATGGTATCAACAATTTTTTCAATCTCTTTTGATCTTTCATCTAGTTGTTCAATTACTGCAGCTGAAGTGTTTACCGTCTCTTCAATATGAGCAACTTGAACTACCGCTTTCTGTACAAAAGAAACACCTTCTCTTGCTGCTATGCTAGCTTCACCTGAATCAAGTGATGCTTGATTTGCATTTTGTGCAACTTGTTGAATACTCTCTGATATTTTCTGAACTATTTCAACCGCAACTTTAACTTCATGTGATTGCAATTCTGCTCCAGTTGAAACCTCAATAATTGATTCAGCAACTTGGTTCGCAGCTTGAGCTGATTGATCTGTACTAGATGTTAAGTCTTCCGCAGAACTAATAACTAACTTAGTCGATTTATTTATGTTTACAACCAATTCATGTAAATTATCAATCATTCCATTAAAGTTACTTGCAAGTCGTGTAACTTCATCTTTTTTACGAGTATTGTTGGTATTTACTTTTGCAGTTAAATCTCCATTTTTTACTCTATTTGTTGATTCTAAAACTTTGAGAATAGGAGCTACGAGTCGTTTAGCAAATATATATATAAAAATAATTGCTAGTACAAGTATTATTAATCCATATTGAAGATTCTTAAAAAACACGTTCTTAACGAATTTCATGGCTACTGCTTCTTTTTGTATTACTATAATACTCCAAGTGTCTGAAACCCCTGGTAATTTAATACTTTGGTAGGTACAGAACAATTTGTTTCCATCTTCATCTGTGTATTGTCCGTTACCACTTTCACCATTCATAACATTTTCAACCATTTTTTGCAACTTATTTGGAATTTTAAATTCTACTTCTTGTGTCACAGGATTTCCACTCTCATCCTTAAGCATGTTTCCTGCTGCATCCTTCTCAAGAACTGTCTTTGTTAATTTCTTATAATTATAGATTTCTTGAATTTGAGCCTCGTCAGGATGTGCTACTACTACACCTTCTCCGTCAATTAAGTACGCATAGCTTCCTTCACCTAAGCTAAATTGCTCAACCATTACTTGAATTGCTGACAGGTCTAAATCAACCATCATAACACCTTCTAATTTGTCACCCTTATTAATTCCGTGTACAATAGTTACAACTGGCTTTGCGTCTGCAACTGAATAATACGATTTTGTAACATATGGTGTCTTTTCTTCGATAAACTTTACAAACCACCAACGATCTGCTCGATTTCCTAATTCACCTGAAGATCTTGCCGTTTGATCACCATTAACTTTATGAGCCGCTATTAATTTGATATAAGGATATCTTGAAACTGTATCTGTTAATAATGTTTTTTGCTTATTTGCTTGAAAACTAATTGTATCATTATTAGTAGAAATACTCTCAGTTATATTAAACGCATTCTGCATAAATTGAGAAATATTTAGAGAAAGGCTCTCCGAGAGAACTTTATTATTATTTTTCAAATATAATTTATAGTCACTTGAGGTGATACGAAAATTAACTAAACTAATAATGCTAAATACCGCAACGATAAGACCACAAATTATAAGAATCAATTGACTTTTAATAGATTTCATTATGTTTTCCTCCTATAGTTATTAAAATCTTAGTAAATTTTATGCAAATTTTACTCAAATTATTTTACTCCTTCCCTTGATATGCTAACGTTTAATGTTCTTTTATTACATGCTACATTATAATTTATATTTGTCAATATATATATGAAAAATTTGTAATATTTTGAGAGATAATGGCAAAATACATTTAATATCGTTAATAATTTCACAAGTGACCTAATAATCAAATTTATCATATAATGATAATAATTATAAATCTAAGGATAGATGTTATATGCCTAATCGATCATTTAAGAAATCACCAAAAAGATATAATCAAATTTATCTGATTAATATTTTTAGAAAACTTTGGGAACAACATGTTATGTGGACTAGATCCTTTATAATTAGTACTGTATCAGAACTCGGAGACCTAGAATATGTAACGGAACGACTTTTAGCAAATCCTAGTGATTTTGCAGATGCCCTCCGACATTTCTATGGAAATGAAAAATCAAACCGTTTTGAAAAGTTACTAACGGATCATCTTCTTATTGCTGCAAATTTACTAAACAATGCAAAAGCAGGTAACTCAGATTCTGTTAAAGAGGATAGAAAGAACTTTTATAAAAACGGGGATGATATCATCACTTTTTTATCTCAGATAAATCCTTATTGGTCACCAAACAAATTCAAGCCTTTGTTTTATAACCACTTAAATATGGTTGAGAACGAAGCAATATACAGGTTAAATGAACAATATGATTTAGATGTTAAATTATATGATATGATGGAGTCTGAAGCACTTTTGATGGCAGATTTGATGTCCACCGGAATTATTAATCAATTTAATATCACAGATTGAAGCTAAAAAAATCCAACTATCTAATTTCTGATAGTTGGATTTTTACGAACAAATTATTTGTTTGCTTATTTTACTGATTTATTTACTTATCTGTTCCTGTATAAATAAATATCGCATCTCTTAAAAACGTAGCAGTTCCAGGCTGTTCTTTATCATAGTATGCAGTAAATCTTTCATCATCAACATACATTTGAGCAAGTCCAGCATGTGCTTCTTTGCTGTATTCGTTCCAATAATAAGTTAACCATTGTTTGTGCAAATTTGCTGCCTTTTGAGCTACCTCATTTGATGGGTCACCAATTACAAAAGCTTCTTTTAACGTTGTTTTAAATTCCTCTTCTAATCTTGTAACTTTTGTATAATCTTCTTCGCTCATATTCATTATCTTAGCGTTTGATTTCTCAACTATTTCTTTTCCATGTTTTTCTCGAATTTCTGTACCATATTTTTTTTCATTCTCTTCCACCATATTTTTCTTAAATCCTTCAAATTTTTCTTTATTACTCATTTTAATTCTCCCTTCCGTTGATGCTATTGTTTTATCTACATTAGCAATCAAGATATCTAGTTGTTCTCGTTTTACAAGTAGTTCTTCACGATGTACTCTAAGTGCACGAGCTCCATCAAAAGTAGGTGCAGTTACTATATCTTTAATATTATCTAAATTTATACCTAATTCTCTATAGAATAATATTTGTTGTAACCGGTCAACTTCCGTTTGCCCATAAATTCGGTATCCTGAGGAATTGATTCTTGCCGGCTTAAGAATTCCAATTTCATCATAATATCTTAATGTTCTAGCACTAATACCTGCTAAACTTCCTAGCTTCTTTACTGTATATTCCATGCTCTCACTCAATTCTTTCGTTAACTATATTTTTGTTTTCAGCGCCTATGATTAATTTACACCTTAACGTAGCGTTAATGTCAAATGTTTTTTTATAAAACTTAAAAAATCTCATAAATAAAATTTTCTCCAAATAATAGACTTTAATCTAGTATTTGGAGAAAATGTTCAATTGAGAATCTTAAGTTTTATTGTTCAAATAAATTTATTGTAATAGCTTTATGTCTTGTCATCGCTTCAATAGAGTATCTTACCCCTTGAGTCCCCATACCTGACGCCTTTACTCCTAAGAATGGGAAGTGGTCTGGTCCTCGTTCTGTTTTATTATTAATCTGAACCGTTCCTACTTCCAATCGATCAGCAACATAAAATGCCTGATTAATATCATTTGTGAAAACAGCGGATTGCAAACCATATTCTGATTCATTCGCAATTTCAATTGCATGATCTATACTACGAACTCTAATAATAGGAAGAATCGGTGAGAACGGTTCCTTCCAAGCTATCTCCATATCTTCTGTTACATTATCGATCAAAGTAGGATAAACCAAATTTGCTTCTCGCTTATTCCCAGTAACTAAGGTTGCTCCTTTACTTAATGCATCATCAATTAATACTTGAGCAAAGTCTGCTGATTTAGAATCTATTAAAGGAGTAATGGTTGAATTGTCTCTTGGATCACCAACTGTTAGTCCCTCTACCAATGGTTTTAACAATTTTACAAGTTTATCTGCCACTGAATCTGTAGTCAATATACGTTTCACTGCTGTACAGCGCTGTCCAGAGTACGAAAATGCACCTTCAACAATGTTCTTAGCTGCAAATTCTAAATCAGCATCTTCCAATACAATAGCAGCATCCTTTCCACCAAGTTCTAATAAGAGAGGAGTCATATGAGCTAAACGAGAAATATGTTGACCAACTTCCGTACTTCCGGTGAAATTAATAAAGTCTATACCATCATGCGCTACAATGTAATCACCAATCTCACTACCCTTTCCAGTAACCGTGTTGATAACCCCATTTGGAACACCGGCATCTTGGAAGGCTTCTACTAAATACAATGCACTAATTGATCCTTGTGTGGCTGGTTTTAGTATAACTGTATTTCCACCCATCAATGCTGGGGCAATCTTTGAAGCCGATAAATTTATTGGATAGTTAAACGGTGATATTGCTAATACTGTCCCTAATGGTACTCTTTTTACATATGACATTTTATTTCTTGATCCACCTGGGAAATTCTCACCACTAATTGCCAATCCTTCAATTCCCTTACCAGCATCCGCTGTAAATCGCAAGAAATCGGCAGTTCTTCTTACTTCAGACAACGATGATTTTTTATCTTTCGAGATTTCCATCATTAATATATCAGATATAGCTTCTGCTCTTTCTTCCAGCAAAGAAGCAGCTTTGTAAAGTATTGTTGCTTTTTCATAAATCGGAATCTTCGCCCATTTTTTTTGATTCACTTTTGATAATGCAATAACATTATCTACTTCTTCTTTGGTATTCGCTTGAATCTTACCGATTAATGAACCATCTGCAGGAGAATTAATCGTGATAAGATTACCAGAGGCTGATTCTACCCACTCTCCATTTACTAAATTTTTATAAATAAGTTTTTCATTGCACAATCCTGACATAAAATCGCCTTCTTTCTTTTATTCTCTTCAAATTAATTGTATCACTTTATAATATATTATGTTCATAACTTTAAGCTTTAGTATATAAAAAGTTTAATAATATTTTTCTTTGTTTTATTTATAGTTAAAACATACCATAATTTATATATAAAGTTGTAGCTATAGATACACAATTCTAGTCTCATATTAAAACTTATGTTATTTGCAAAAGTGTAACTTGTTTAAGTAAGAAAACAATTCATTTTATCTAAAGATACTATACTCTTTAAAATTTACATATTATAGTCACTTGACGATTCTCGGTAGTCATGTTAGTGTTTTTTCAAAGACAATATATGTAAAGGAGAAAATCTATGTTCGAATCACTTATATCAACAAATAGTGTAAGTTTAATTCTTGTTTTTTTTGAAGGGATTATTTCCTTTTTTTCTCCATGTGTAATTCCACTTATCCCTGTATACATTAGTTTCTTGGCTGGGAATGCGAAGCAGGTCGGAGAAGATGGATTTATTACTTACCAAAGAAAAAAAGTATTCGTTAATACCGTAAGTTTTGTACTAGGAATTTCATTTGCCTTTTTTGTGTTAGGAATGTCCTTCTCAGCGTTGCGGATATTTTTCTATAGTAATAAATTGTTGTTTACTCGATTAGGTGGCATACTAATCATCATGTTAGGATTATTCCAACTCGAAGTTTTTCATATAAAATTATTGCGTAGAGATCGAAAGTTCAATCTTAATTTAGACAACAAAAAAGTTAATCCACTCCTCGCATTTATAATGGGATTTACCTTTAGTTTTGCTTGGACTCCTTGTGTTGGGCCTGCATTGTCTTCGGTACTCATTCTTGCCTCTGGTGCTAAATCTGCACTGACAGGAAATATGTTGGTATTGATATACGCTGGTGGCTTTATAATACCATTCTTGATACTAGGGTTATTTACGACTATGAATTCTTTTATCTCTCCTTCCACTAATGAAAACGAACCAGAAGATGTATCAGAGGATAAAACAGATATCGTCAATGAGGATGAAGTAATTTCGGATACACCTAAGGGTAACTTAACTTATCCAGCTCCCGATTTTACTCTTATGGATCAATACGGAAATGAACATACCCTCTCAGACTATAAAGGAAAAGTGGTTTTCCTAAATTTCTGGGCTACTTGGTGCCCTCCTTGTCAAAAAGAAATGCCTCATATAGAAGAATTATATGCAGAATATAATTTCAACGAAGACGATGTTATTATTCTTGGAGTTGCTAATCCTAAAAGTGATGATTATCCATATAATCAAGATGTTAGCCAAGAAGAAATAAAGGAATTTTTAAAGGATAATGAATACACTTTCCCAGTTGTATTTGATGTTACCGGTGAGATTTTTAACAAATATTTTATTCAATCATTCCCAACTACTTTTATGATTGATAAAGAAGGAAATATTAAAGGATACGTAACTGGAATATTAACGAAGGGAATCATGCAAAATGTAATACAAGAAACGTTAGATTCTGCGAAATAAATATTCGCATTACTGTATATATTTCTTTACAAAGCACACATTATAATTTATCAGATTTTTAGGAGGTTATTTCTTTGTCCGAAGATGGTTCATTATTATGGCAGCTGCTTTTACAGCTTATATTAATTATTATAAATGCGATTTTTGCTTGTGCGGAAATAGCTGTTATTTCTATGAATGATAATAAACTAGCAAAGCTTACTGCTTCAGGTGATAAGCGTGCAATTCGGCTTTCTAAATTAACAGCACAACCTGCTCGTTTCCTTGCTACTATCCAGGTTGGAATAACTTTTGCAGGTTTTCTTGCAAGTGCCTTTGCGGCAGATAATTTTTCAGGAAAATTAGTGAAATGGCTTGTTCGACTAGGTGTAAATGTTCCACTGGCTACATTAGATACAATCTCTGTAATTGTAATCACTTTTATACTATCTTATTTTACTCTTGTACTAGGTGAATTAGTTCCAAAACGGGTAGCTATGCGCAAAGCTGAGACTCTTGCTATTGCTATGTCAGGACTTGTATATTTTATCTCAAAGGCATTTTCCCCTCTCGTTTGGTTACTTACTTCATCTACAAATGGTGTTTTAAGACTTATGGGAATTGACCCACATGCTTTGGACGATCATATTACGGAGGAAGAAATCCGTATGATGGTTGATGAAGGAAGTGAAAAGGGTGCTATCAATAACTCAGAAAAGGAAATGATACAGAATATATTTGAATTTGATAACAAAACTGCTGAAGATGCTTTGACTCATAGAACCGATGTTTCGCTTCTATGGCTTGACGAAAGCGAGGAACAGTGGGATACCACAATCACTGAAAGTAGACATACGATATATCCTGTCTGTGACGAAACGACCGATAATATTGTAGGAGTTCTAAATGCAAAAGATTATTTTAGGATTCAAGATAAAACACGTGAAAATATTATTAAATTAGCCATAAAACCAGCATACTTTGTGCCTGAAACTGTTCGTACCGACATATTGTTTCGTAACATGAAGAAAAGTAGAAATCACTTCGCGATTGTGCTAGATGAATATGGTGGTATGAATGGAATTATTACAATGAACGATCTATTAGAGGAACTCGTAGGAGATCTTGATGATGATTATTCAATTCCCGAAAAGCCACTTCCAATTGAACTTGTTGATTCTCAAACTTGGAAAATACAAGGATCCGCTTTATTGGATACAGTTTCAAAGCAACTTGGTGTAATACTTCCTGAAGATGATTATGATACATTTGGCGGTTTAGTTTTCGGTTTATTAGGCTTTATACCGGATGACGGAAGTACTCCTGAATTAGAAGAATTTGGGCTTAATATTAAGGTGACTGAAATCAAAGATCACCAATTAGAAAGAGCTATTGTGTGTATAGTCGATAATCAAAAAGATATTTAATTATAAGGAGTCGTCAAGAAATTGGCTTCGCTACTCTTGTGAAATAGGAAAGTTTGACTTGTCTCTTACGAGTAAGTCAAACTTTCCTATTTCACATAAAAGAGGTGTCTTCATCAGACACCTCTAACTTTACTATGTGTTAATATATTTACTCAAAAAACTTTAGTATACTTCCATCAATTGTGAAAACTTCACAAGATTTCCCGCCCCACGGCTCGGTTTTAACTTCCGTAATTTGATTCCATCCATTTTTCTTAACAAATGCATATAATTGTTCAACGCCTTGTACAAGCATAAATGCAACCATAATCTTAAGAGGTTCTCCCCGAAACATGTGAATTCCTGTAAAGGGGGCGATATGTAATGCCTCTATCTCAATTGGTATATTGTTTACACAACCATATACCCCACCACCGTTATCATCTTTGGCATCAATTTGACCGTACCATCCAAGTACATCTCGAAACCAGTTTAAAGTTTTATCCATATCCTGCGTGTAATAAACAGCACCTGTTTCCTTTACAACATAACCTCTTTCACTAAAATCACTCATAATTGTTTTGCCTCCTGATAGATTAGATTTTACAGATATACGTGAGAATATGTTCAGGCTTTGTTGATTCTTTCTAGCTGCTGATGGAGTAACTCCATGAAATCTTGTAAAAGCTCTTGTAAAACTTTCATTTGATTCATAGCCATATTTAATTGCAATATCTAAAATATTGCTATCATTACTCACTAGATCAAATCCAGCTAATGTTAATCTGCGATTTCTGATATATTCACCTACAGTGCAATCGCACATTATTGCAAACATCCGTTGAAAATAGTAACTTGACGTATATACCTTAGTAGCTAACATCTCGCTATCCAATTCTACTTCCAGGTTATCTTCAATATAGTCTATTGTTTTTTGAATGCTTGATACCCAGTCCACGTTCTCACCTCCCTGATAATCTAATCATACAGGATAATGTATTAATCTTCTTGATATTTTCTGCTCAAGTTTGTTGGATTTAAATGAAGAAATACTACGCTTATTTTATATATTTCATAAATCTCAAATTCAATACGATTGCGATTGATCCAAGTATCACAAACGAACCAACCAGACCAATCATTTGTTGAATTTCTAATTCAATTCCAAGCGCTAGTTGAACGACAGTTTGGCAAATTACACATAATCCAATTAAGGTGATAAGGGTTAATATAATCGGTGCTAATTTGTACCCCAATGTGTTTCTTTTGAAAAGCATGATTCCACAAGCAATGGATATTGGGAAGATAATACCTAGGTCCAATATAAATGTTGGCTCTGTAGTATATATCTCTATAAATAATGTTGGGTCTCCACTAATAAAAGCAGGTATAATAAATGATAACCACACTAATACGGAGCACCCTCCAATTATCATGTAGGTTGCAGTTCCCTTTAACGTCTTATTCTTAAGAACTCCAGGTATATTATCGTTCACCATAATATTCTTTACAGCAAAGATAAAAGCATATAGTGCTGCAGAGAAAAGCAGTAAATATACTGGAAATAATCTATTGTACGATACTGAAAAAGCTTGGCAAGTTGCATAATAAAGGAAACCTGAAATTAACCCGGTATGTACAAATTCTATTTTCTTTGATTTTAATCTAAGTCTTGTAGCTATAATGAATACTGGTATCAAGATTAAGAATGCCAAATCAGTACCCTTAAATGTTCCCACTTTTAAGACTGAATTCATTGCATAAATTCCATCTCCATATAGCTCAATATCTTGACCGTAAATATTTTGTACAATATATTTGGCTCCATTTGTTGTATAGAATAACCCAACCGTTGACGAAATTAATGCTAGAAAGGCTATTGCATATGATAATATGTTTAGTAATTTTTTCTCCACAGTCCTACCCCACTTATATTTTCGATTGTTAAAAACTATCCTAATATTTTCTTAGCAAATTCTTTTATATTGTTATCTAATATTGAAGGTTTTCCTTTTGTTCCATTTTTTGTTACCATCTTTGCAATAAACTTGTCAAGCCCTTTTAAGTTTGCAATTTCCATTTCTCCACCAAAGCTCTCGAAGCATATTGCTGAATTTAATAATTCTTTATCAAAATTTTGAGTCTTTATTGCTGTTAAATCTCCTACCGTTGCACAACAAATAAAATACGCTGTTCTCTTTGTTTTTAGTAGTTCTAAATTTTGTGCTATGTACTTTTTTACAGTTTTATGTAACATACCCATTCTAATACTACCACCAATAATAATTGTATCATACGACTTAATATCTGGTAATTCCTTGCGTAAATCAAATAAAGTTACCTCTGTTAATTTTTCAGCTAGATTCTTTGCACATTTTTCTGTTGTTCCTGTTTTTGAAGCATATAATATTGCTGTTTTCATATTTTCTCTCCTTTAATGATTGAATTATCTTATTTTATTAATTTCTTAATTCATTTTAATTCATTTTATTTAATATAATTCTTATCTAAAGCAGTTTCAACTGCTTCTATTCCTGAATTCATTTTTACCATACTGTTAAAAAAATTGTCTATTTCATTCTCGTTTGTATTCTCATATAGTATATCAAGAAACTTATCTTCTAATTTTTCACGTTTCTTGAAATATTCATAACATTTTTCCGTTAATGAAACACACAAAGTTCTTGCATCTTTTTCATCTTTGATTAACTCTAAGAATCCTTTTCTCTCCAACGGAACAGCTATCTTTTTTACGTTCTGTCGTGAACACCCCATAATTTTCCCGAGTTCAGTTAATGTCGGTTTGTGGTTTTCAAATTGTCCTGCCATAACCATAAGTAACCATTGCTTCATTGAAACCATTTCATCAAATCTGTCTCCAAGCGTTTGTAGTTTTGTTGCATATAGAAAGATTGCTCCAAATATAAATTTTCGTTTTGTATTAGTATTCTCAGACATTTTTTCAATCATAGGATTCATTATATTCCCTCCTTCACTTAAGTTCTTATATAATCAAATTCAGATTATCGTAAACTAAATAATGCGTAACTCGTTACTCTTTTGTATTATAGTAATTAGTTACGCATTTGTCAATATTTAATTCAAATGTAGGAAGGTTATTTATTTTATTTTATGTAATTTTATTTATTTTCTTTCTTAAGAATTCGAAACAAGTAAAGTGCATATATTGCCGAAATACATAGTATAGCAATCAAAATATACGTTTCAATATCACTCTTTTCTTTCATAATCGATCCACTAATATTAAATACAATGTGGAAAAGTGCGCCTGGTACAATACTCTTAGTGATAGCAACAATTAGAGCCAGAACAATACCTATTGCAATCGCAACAATTATTTGCCCCAATTGTTCTTCGATCGAATAACCATTAAGTAGATTCACAATATGTCCGATTCCAAATGTTATTCCAGATATTAGTACTGCTCGATTTACACCTGATTTTGCGTATATTCCTTGGAATAGCATCCCTCTAAAAATCAATTCTTCTAAAAAGCCAACACCAATCATCAATAGACAAAATGTAGCAATCTCTTCCATTGAAAGTGCAGTGTTAATACCTGCTAAGAGTTGAAGAAAAGCTAAAATAACAAGCGGAGCATAAAATAAAGTCTTACGTAGATCTAACTTTGTAATACCTTTCACACCAAAGCTATTAAGTTGATTCGCTCTTTTTAAATAAACCACCAAAACAAAAGATAAAACAATTAATAATACTCCTGTAACTTGGTCCACTCCTATTTGTTCTGATAATGCATTCCCGATATTTACCGCCACAATATAAATAAAAATCCATAATACTGCATGTAATATTGGTTTCTTTTCCATAATTCGATTCATCGCATGTCCTCCATATTTTTAATATTATGTAAAAAATAAATACTACTGAAATTAATGATACTGCAAATCCATATAAATCCATATTATCTTTAAATCCATTATATAGTCTTATCTATATAATATCAATAAAATATAGAATGTTTTCGTGTTTTAATATAATAATTAATGTAATACGAATATATTTTTTCTCTTGTCCTCTATATATTTCTCTTGTCCTTTTTACTTTTCTCTTGTCCTATATATTTTTTTCTAGTCCTACAAAATTTCTCTTGACATTTATATCGTCTACCGATATACTTAATATATCGGTAGACGATATACCGGAAAACGATAATCAGGAGGAATTCAGATGCCAGAAAATGAACGAATTGCTTTGACAGAAGCAGTCTATTATATTCTACTATCTCTTTTCGAACCCATGCATGGCTATGGGATAATGCAGAATGTAATAGCATTAAGTAATGGTAGGGTTAACCTAGCCGCAGGAACACTTTATGGAGCAATCAATACTTTACTTGAAAAACAATGGATTAAGGCGATACAAGGGGATGAAAATTCCAGAAAAAAAGAATATCAAATTACAGATGCTGGTAAAGATGTTGTCAAAATAGAGGTCATAAGATTGCAAGAGTTAGTTGAGAATGGGAAACTAATAATAGGGAGGTGTTAGATATGAAATATACCGTTAGAAAATTATTCCTTAGCTATGAAAAAGAAGAAAAATGGATTAATAGTATGGCTATCAAGGGAATGGCGCTTACGAATATGAGTGCAGGAAAATATGTATTCGAGAAATGTACACCCGGTGAATATGTTTATCGTATTGAACTATTGAATTACCGGACTACACATCCAGAAAGTATTGCATACATTAATTTTATAGAGGAAACTGGAGTTGAGCATATTGCTTCTATTATGCGTTGGGTATATCTTAGAAAAAAAACTAGTGAGGGTGCTTTTGACCTTTATTCTGATCTTGATTGTAAAATCAAATACTTTCAAAGAATTCATGCATTTTATTATTCTCTTATGTTGTTAGAATTCTTAATTGGTGTAGCAAATTTGATAATAGGCATTGTAAACATCAATAATGATGGTGTTGTCAACGGAATTTTAGGTAATATAAATTTATATTGTAGCGCTTTCCTTTTTACTTTAACCTTATTAATTTACTTGCTTACAAAACCAATCCGTAAGAAAATTAAGACTTTAAAAAAGGAAAATATGATTCGTGAGTAAAAATTTTGATATTTAACTTTATAAAAAAGAATATAATAATTAAAATAAGGGGATATCTTGTTTCACACATATTATTTGTGTGACAAACAAAACATCCCTTTGATTATTTTCCGATATACTATTTTACTAAATTTCTAATCTCCGCAGCCATCTTTTTATTTACATCATATATCTTTTCCATGAATTCTAAAATCTTTATCGCAGATTCTCTATTTCTTATCTTGTTGATTATTCTGTGATTCTTCTATCAAATGGAGAACACGAATTAAACCATCAACTGCATATGATTGTATAAATCTTGTCGATGAAAGCAATTCTCCACGTTTATATCTACATAACCCTACATAAAGATTAGTTAATGCCTCATTTACATCATATTCTATTGATTTAGGTAAATCTCTATGGAATTCCTTTTTGGGTATATTTATACTCAAATCACTGAATTCACTTGCCTTCCAAACGATTCTACCTTCTGAATAGTCTGCTTTTTTAATTTCTTCTTCATCAAAGATTGCGCATTCTCCATAGACCCCATCTGCATACATTATCTTAAAACCATCTTTTGTATTTTGAAATTTATAGTCTAATGGAGATGAAGTTTCAAGCCAATCGGTATTATTAATAAATTTCGATTTTGAATTATTTTTTACTATTACAAAAAAATCAATATCTGAATATTCATCTAACCTATTTAACTCTACCCCTACTGATCCCAACCCCAAAAGTGCTAAAGCATCTTCTTTTTTACTTAGAGATTGACCTATCTCTTCAAGTCTTAGTAATAATTTTTCTTTTTTTTCCACAAACATATCCTTCCCTTTAAATAATGTATACCCGTAAGTAAAGTTACCTTAAGTTCTCCTATTTATATTACTCTGCACCCTTTAGCGAACTAACCATATCAATTCTTTTTAGTTTCCCAGAAAACATTCGATTAACCAGTAGTGATAAAAGAAAAGTTCCCATAATGCTGTATATTAGCGATGTTACAGATACCACTGTCATAATATCAAAGGTACCTCCCATAAATGCAAAGATATAATCAATTAGCCACCATCCAACAGGAATACCAAATACTATTCCAACCGCAGTAAGCCACATGTTCTGGGTAAGTAATAATCTTCTAATTTTCTTTGTTTTAAATCCTATTACTTTGAGTGTAGCAAGTTCTCTTTGACGTTCTGTAAATGATAATATACCTAAATTATACAATACCACGACAGCTAAGACAATAGCTCCAATAATCAAAATGTAAATTAAAATATTCATCGCTTCTGCCATAGTTTCATAGCTTTCAGTAAGCTTATCAATTGACCACGTACTCGTTACTCCAGCAACCTCACTCTCAACAGGCTCCAAAGAAATAATAGAAGTCGGTATGAATGTATATCCTAATTTATTAAAGGTGTCTTTTGTCATCGTAATTCCTTGAGCCATAGGTGTACGATAAATTGCAGCTATTGTAGAAGTAGTCCAACGCTCATCTCCGTAAATATGCCAAGTGATTTCGTCTCCAACTTTTACATCTAAATTCTCAGCCATTTTATAACTTATGGAGATTCCATCTTCCGGTAAGTCTATATAATTGCGATTAGCATTAACGGAACGGATGAGTGTAACATTATCCGTTACAAGAAGTCCCCCACTCTTCTTAATCTTGTTTGCTTTTATTTCAATAGCTCCCTCCATAATTGCTTCCCCATTATAGTCATCAATTATTGATTGGATTTGATCCGTTGTTGCTTCAACTGAGAGATTTAATTGTGTTTCATATATGTTTATTTGTTTATAATTCCAATTTATTATATCATCAAAACTATCTTGCATTCCAAAAGCACATACCAATAGTGCAGTACAACCAAGTACACCTATAATTGCCATAATTGAACGTACTTTACTTCTAAAAATATCTCGCAAATTCCACTGTGCATTAAACCCCAATAGATTCCAAAGTTTTGTTTTCTCCAAAATACCTTGTTTCATAATCTTTGGTTCTTTTGGTCGAAGTGTTTGTGACGGTGTATCTTTCAATACATTTTTACATGATAAATAGGTTGCTAAAGAACATACTACCACTGAAATAACTGCCATTACTACAATCGAAAATGATATCGCGGGTTTCCACTCTGGTAGCGTATATGTTGTTTGCATTGCTTCATAAAATAAATATGGCATTGTTAAGGGACCTGCTATCGCTCCTATTGCGGAACCTGCTAAACTTAACCACAATCCATAGGAAACATAATGGAATATTATTCGTCTCTTCTTAAAGCCCATTGCTTTTAACATTCCTATTTGAGTTCGCTGGTTATTTACGATTCTTGCCATTGTTGTAAGTATAGTTAACATGGCAATCGCAAGGAATGCGATTGGAAATATTTCACCCATCCCTTTATGCTGTCTGATTTCAGAATCAAATTGCATATAACTAGACATACTGTTTCTTGATAAAAACACACTATATCTTCCATTTAAAGCTTTATCTATTTTTTCTTCCATATCTAAATAATTAGTATTATTTGTGGTTATTAATAATTCATTATAGGATATAGGTATATCAAGTGGGAATGCTTTATAGGACAGATATGCAAATCCAAAATTAGCGTGATTTGGAATCATCTCATTATTATTTGCAGCATATACATATTCCGGGTTCATAACTGTTCCCATTACTCGCTTTTCCATTGATATTCCATTGGATGTAACAGATATACTATCTCCGACCTTTATCTTCCTAGCCTCTGCAAATAAACTATCAATCCAAATTCCATCCTTATCCACAGAAAACTCTTCTCCTTCGATAAGTATACACTTAGATATCTTATCTTCTTCCACAATGTGCAGTGTTAGAACTGGACTATTTTCAAGATTAACTACACTATCAAGCGATAATCTCCTTTGTATTCCTGTGACCCCATCAACATTTGTCACTGTATTTACTTCCTCTGTGGTAAAATCACTTCCATAAATCCATACATTCGAAAAGTTAGACTCTTTATAATAATTATTAACCGTTTTTCTTAAACCGTACCACTCACTTCCAACACCAGCAAATATGTAAACTCCTAGTATTGACATAATAAATATAGAAATAAATTGCGTTTTATGAACGTTCATGTCTCGAAGCATTTTTCGAATAAGCATTACCAATTCACCTCACTCACGGCGAGCGGAGAATCATTTATCGTTATATCTCTCACCTTTCCATTTTTAATCCGAATTACTTTATCTGCTGCTTGTGCTAACGCTGAATTATGTGTAACAATAATAACAGTTTTTTTGTCCTCTCTACTCATTTTCTGAAGTAAACTCAGAATCACTACCCCTGTTTCCGAATCCAAAGCACCTGTCGGTTCATCACATAGTAACATGGTAGGATTCTTACAGATTGCTCTCGCAATTGATACTCTTTGCTGTTCTCCTCCTGACAACTGTGATGGGAATTTATTTAAATGATCTTCAAGCCCAACAGAACCTAATACTTTTGCAGCATCTAATGCACTTTTTACAACATCCTTTGTTAAAGCAACATTCTCATAAGCAGTTAAAGTTGGAATAAGGTTATAGAACTGGAACACAAATCCTACATTTTCTGCTCGATATTCGGTTAATTTCTCATCATTATATTTGGATATATTCTTATCATTAATTATTATTTCACCAGAAGTAGCGAAGTCCATTCCACCAAGAAGATTTAGTACCGTAGATTTACCCGCTCCACTAGGACCTAGAACAACGACAAATTCACCTTCATCTATCGTAAAACTAATTTTGTTTGCAGCAAGCAATTTTTTTTCACCTAGGATATATTCCTTTGATACCTCTTTAAATTCGATTAAATGTTTCATAGCGTTCTCCTTTTCTTTCAAATGAATGTACAAACCTGAAATAAATTTCATATTTGTTTCTATCAGTATATTCGGTAAGGTAAAAAATGTCAATACTAATTACGAAATAATGTGAAATTTATTTCACATTATTGACGTAAGAACATTTGGTGGTATAATTAGAAGAAGGTAATACCCTTTTTTTCCTACTAAACTATAAAGGTGTGAAATTATGGACAACAAAAAAGTTCGTGAACCAAAACAACAGCGTTCTATAGAAAAACGCAGAAAAATAATTGAAGCTGGATTCCAGTTATTTTGTGAAAAAGGTTATCCCAATACAAACACAGCTGAGATAGCGAAACGTGCTGGTGTTTCAACAGGAATTGTTTACAATTATTTTGAAGATAAAAAAGATATTTTTATTGCAGCTTTTAATTATTATGCTGAAAGCATATCTACTCCTATGTTAGAACAATTAAGTGCACTTGAAATGCCACTTGACTTACCTAAGTTAATACGCCAGATAATCGAAATGTTTAAATCTTCTCATAATATTACCAAATCAGCACACGAAGAAATGCAAGCTATGGCGCATACGGACGAGGTTGTAGGTGAATTTTTCTGCCAGTACCAAGCGAACTTAGCGAAAACATTTGTAGAATTATTGTCAACTTACGGAATCAACCCTACAAATGCTTATGAAAAAATACACATTTCTATCAATAT
>JAQSXR010000015.1 GCA_029256575.1 Clostridiales bacterium
CTTGAAAAATAATATATCAACCCGTCAGTAACTCCACCCAAAGCCAATTCTTGTATCTTTTTTATATTATCTTCATTATTATTTAAGCTTGTTAGTAATATATTGTAATCATTTTTATATGCTGTTACACTCATTCCACCAATAATATCCATCGCTAATGGATGAAGAAATGACTTATATAAGGCCTTCTCTGTCCTACTTGCCAAAACAACGCCTATTATCTTCGTTGAATTCTTCGCTAAAGAACGAGCCACAATATTGGGTTGAAATTTCATCTCATCCATAATTTCTAATACCTTTTTGCGTGTTTCATCACTAATACTAGGATGATTGGATATCACTCTAGATACTGTTGATGGTGAAACTTTCGCCTTTTTGGCTATGTCTGCTAACGTTATTCCCATAATTCCTCCTTGTGCAAGCGCTTGCACTACTTGTAATAAATATAGCATTATATTAGTGGTATGTCAATCCGAATTTTTTAAGCAATCCAATTTATAATCATAAATACTTGTAATTATTGGTCATTCAGTAGAATCATTAGATGTTAACTGTTCCCAAGTATCATGATATCCTTTTAAATATCCGTATTGATAAGCAATCAATCTAACTGCATGAAACAGTAAAAAAATAGTGAGGATAGCAATAATATAAATCAATCGTTTTTTCCTCTTGCTATTCTTCGTTACACATAACTCTTCAGATTTTCTGTTGTTAATCATAAATACTCCCCCCTTGTAATGGTAGTGTTTAAAATCTTCGTTGTAGTCATTCCACAGGATTACTATCTTGTCATTTTTAAACTACTTCACTATTATAATCCTGTTATTAAAAATTTTCAATAATTACTGTAGGGGAAGTTGCAGGAGCCATATAGGAGAAAGGGAGTCGGAAAGAAACTGTTTAGATTATAAATATGAAATTTGGGAGTTCCATCTCAATTACAAATAAATTACTTTCATGAAAATGTCCAGCAAAACGTCAACCCCTAAAATTTGGTGAAAATTAAAACGGGTTGTTACCCCACTAACATAGTAGTTAGTGGGGTAACAACCCCAATTTTATTTCTTGTCTATTTCCGCCGCATGCAAGGATCCATCTTCACTACCGAAATATAACATGTTATTTAAGATAACTGGAGTTGTAAATACGGAACCGGTATCCACATCTATTTACCATTTACTTTTTCCGTCTCCATTTAATTCGAATGCTTGTACTTTACCGATACCTGGCACTTCATAAGCATCCCTTTGGCGATATAGATAAGATTATCAATGATAACTGATATTGAGAATGAATTTTTATATATAAAATATTTTTTTAAAGGTTTTCCACTTTCAACTTCCACAGCATATAATGATTTAGTATCTGAAGTAGAAATATAGAGTATCCCATTTACAGTAATTGGATCTACAGATAACTAAGAACCGACATAATAGTTCCATATATTTACTCCGGTTGCAAGCTCAACAGCATGAATTGCAGAAGTTCTTCCTCCAAAGACCAAAACATCTTCAAAGATAGCAGAGGAGCTTTGAAAAGGTCCTAAGAAATTCTTAGTCCAGATTGTTTGCTTCGTATTAATGTCGATTGCATAGTAATTCCCATTCCAATCTCCAATATACATAACTCCCTCATGAATAAGTGGGGTATGGCGTACAATCGCCTCATTTTGCGTCGCGAATTCCCAAGCAATCTCTCCGGTGGTTACATCAAAGCCATAAATATATCCCACAGCACTACCAAAATATACAATATTATTATCAATTACTGGGGAGGAATCATGATAATCCCACTGATCTTTTCTCTTCTTTTGAGCGTCATCTGCCTTAATTAACCTGATAATTAATTCCTCATTTTTATTACGGCACTGCCTAATCTTCTCTTTAATCTTAGCTTTTCTATTTGTTTTATTTCTACATATCGCATACTATTTGGAAGTTCTAACAAACTAAAACATTGCAATTTACATACTACTCAACTTGCCACAGAGTTCTTACAAATTCCGCCAAACGCTCTGCCTCTAATTTTTTCATGTCTTGCGGAATGCTGATACTGATAGTGAAATTCGGCCTAAGTGGAAAAACTGCCTTCAGTGCATTTCTCTCTACACTTAAGTTCTCAGCTCTTTTTATAAAATCTAATAGTTCTGGGGTTACAGGTAAACTCGTTACAGCTCTCGGCTTACGCAAAGAATTTCTGAAGCTTTCTGTGAGAGAATTTCTACTCTCATGTAACAACAGATCTACTTCTCTCACATGAGTTTTTGTTCGTCTGTCAAAAGAATAATTACTTGTTATTTTTACTAAGGAAATGTAATTTTTTTCTTTTCGATTTGTAACTATAGCAAAGTCACCCACACTTATTCTTTCAACAAAATCCATTGCAACAGCCGTATTTACCACTAAACGTGCTTCCTGTATTCCATTCCTGAGATTTTTCAGAATAAACGCTATATCTTTATTTGTGACACTTAAATCTTCCCGAGGTTCAAAATCGCAACGAATTTTGTTGCCACTTAATTTTTCCTTACTTCTTATTAACCAGATTTTTTCATTTATATTCATAATTGCATTTTTCTCCATCCACTTAATATATTCCGTATATATTTACCACTACAGCTATTATACTTTCCGCTTTTTGATAAGTCAAGGATTTTTTAAAACTGCTCTTTCAAGGAATCTTTAAAAACAGTGCTTGACTTTATGCTTTAGTTACATTAGAATTAAAGAGCGTATTTGGGTTTCACATACTCCAAATACGACAATTTTTAAGAGGAGATAATTAGAAAATGAAAATTTTAGCTTGGAATATTAACCAACGGTCCAGTAGTCGCATCGAGGATATCCCACCATTTGTAGCAGAACAAATTTTACTAGAAGATCCTGAAATTTTTGTTATTAGTGAATTTTGCAAAACAACAGAAAGTTGCCTTAAAATATCACATTTTTATAAAATACTTTCAGAGAAGTATATCATTCATATGAATTCAGAAAAAAACACAGATGATAACAAAATTATGATAGGTGTCAATAAAACAATAGTAGACAAAGATTTTGAAAGAGTAATAAGGGTGGATGATGAGTTTGATAACTCTTCCTTCAACAATGGATGTTACCCTAATTATCTCCACGTTAATGTAAGTCTAGGAAATAAAGTTTTATCAATCATTGGCGTAAGAATTCGTGTGGGGAAAGGGGATGTGAACGATTATCTCTTTCGTAAAATACAGATACAAAATTTACTCTCACATTTACAAGATCGTAAACTCGAAAGTGTCATTCTACTAGGGGATTTCAACAACGGTAGGATAAAAGGAGACATAACCAAAACTTATTCCGAAGCAAGAGAACTCTATCATTTTAACGATAAGAGACAGAAGAGTGTTTTATTTGACACCTATAACTACCATATACTTAAAGATGACTTTACTAATAGCAATTATGAAATCAGCACTCCAACCCAAGATAATCAGTTTTCGTATTTTGATAAATTTACGGGATTTGGATATAAATTAGACCATATATTTTCTAAAGGATTAACTGTTTCAGAACCCACTTATTCTTGGGATTATATACACTGCATTCACGACTGCGATTGTGACAAAGCTACATATCATATCAATTATTGTCCAACCCCACCCTACCCAGATCATGCTATACTTATAGCTGATATTATTACAACCACTTACATCTGTACTAAATGCGGCAAGAATATTACCGAACTCGGCGGATACTCTATCCCCACTTTTTGCCAAGACTGTGACGACTAGTTTTAGCCGCACCAGTTGCCCTCTGCGCTAAGACTTTCGACTTGCAATCAACAAAGGATCGTCTAGGTTTTCAATGAATTCAAGTAGGTTGTGATTGAAGTATCTATGACAATGGGTGAAACAATAAGACTTGCCTTGAAACAAAAAAATGATCATATCTACTTTAGTAGGTATGATCAGCACTCTCCGTCAGAGCTTAAGCAATAAGTTGAATGTTTCTTTATTGAATAATATCAATATTTGATTGTGTTCTAGCTTAGGTTCTTTCGAATTGAAGAGAGCTTCATATACTTTAGATTCTAAATTATTTTAAATAATTTTTCCAAAATTCCCTTCATTTCGTCTAGAATTGCCTTTTATCCACAGTAGTGTTCTTTATAAATTAAATCTATAATTGCTTAATCACCACTATCTATTCAGATATAGAAATTACCAAACCTTTAATCAATCTCAATTACATCGCTAAGAAATTGATTAGACGCAAGGACGATATGCTTTCCATAAGTGTCCTTTTCTAACATAGTTAAAAAGATATCCCATCTATCACTAAATACTAACAAAAAATCCTCTGTGTTGCCTCTATCAATGTATCGCCTACGGTATTCCTCTTTAGCATTTCGTTGTGGGTAAGCTAAAACATAATCAATATTTTCTTCGCGCAACAATTGTAGTACGAACCTATCCGATGGAATAAGTATAATCTTATCCTCAGATAATATTTCTTTAATCGAAGCAATATAATTATAGGGCCAGTCTAATTGAATCTCATTATTCGGATTAGCCTTGCCTGCTTCTCCAACGTAATGGTCATCTTCCAAATAATATTTAAATGGCATACACTCAAGATCAATGACTTTATCAGGATACATAGATGCAAATGTAGTTTTTCCGACACCCGCATAGGCTGCAATAATCATTTCTATATCTTCCTCCTATTCTTACTAAATTTATAAACATTTCCACATATAGTTCAAAAATAAATTACAACATCTAGTCAAATCATCTAAAGGGAGCCCTTGCTCCCTGGTACACTATCTGCTTAACCTATACGAATTAAAGCTCCACTATTTTCAAACGTCCTATTACAATATATCCAAACTCTGATAAATAGGGTGAGTAAAATTAACTGTATAAGCTGCAAGCCGATAGTAGCCAACTCCTGTTCTCTACTTCAGTAATTCGCGAAACCACGTAAAATTTCTGTATTCTGTCCATTACCCCATCTCTTTTCATCTTTTAATTTTAGATTCCCTTAAATATCAAAATATAAAATGCGGTGACAGGATATGACTCCCGCTTTGCTATCACATGGTGGCTACACCGCTATATAAGAATGCTAGTCATTCTTCAAAAGTTTGTCATCATCTGACAATTTGGAAAGAAAATCATTATCATCAAAAGCTTTTAAATATGATTCTTCATCTTTGTCACTACCTGTTAAGAAAATCTGCCCTACATCTGATTTTGATAAACATTTTAAAAATCTTTCATATTTATCTTTATCCAAATCCTTATCCTTTGGGGAATCAAAAACTACAAATCCAATATTATTTATTTTCTCTTTATCTAGATTCTTTTGTAGTTGAAACAACGATAAAATATATGATAATTGCACAACCAATTTCATACTTTCTGATGAAACTTTACTCATTGGATTTTCACCAATTAACGGCATATAGTCTTCATCTGATATAGTAACTATATCTTCAGTTCCACTTATTTCTGTGTACAATTTTTGAAAACATGTTTTCCATTTTGTTAGTACTATTAAATCATTTTCATTTTTCTTACTTGCTTCATCTAAACTTTCTCTTAATTCATCTATTTCTTTTACAAGAGATTCCTTTTTGGAATATATTTTGTTAAGCTCAATCAAATTCTTTTTCAGATCAGCTAGTTTATAGTATCTTCCTGTTATTAATTCAATTCGCTCCTTTATCTCCCGAATCAGAACTTCCATAGGTTGCTTAGAATCTGATAATTTTTCATAATATTTAATTTCTGTATCTTTTAGCTTTTTTTCTTTTTCATTTATTTGCTGTTTTAATTTTTTTAACTTTATATCGTTCTCTCGTTTTAGAGATTCTGTTTCTACAATGGACTCCTCTATCATTTTTTTATACATTGCTAGACTTTGTAAAATCTGCTCTGTATTATGTTCTTTACAATTATGACACAAACCCTCTTGAATATTCTCTTCCCCTAGCTCAGAAAAACAAACTGGACAAATTGTAACTGGAATATTTTGAATAACTTTTTTTGCAGCGATATTATATTTTATATAAACTAATTCATTTTTAAGTTTACTTAGAATTCCTTCCACATCAACTATTTCTAATTTATACTTAGCCTGTTGTTCTTTTAATTTATTCAGTTCCTTCCTATTTTCAATAATTATTTTTTCAAATGTTTTATCTCCTTGCTGTTCTAATCTAAGTAGCACTTTATACTTTTCCGAAGAAAGATTATCTCTTTCTTCGTCCAATTTATCCATCTCTTCTTTTACCTTTTCTAATTTTGTAGGCCATTTATCATCTGACTGCTTAAATTCATTTACTAATTCCTTGAAAAATTTCTCTCGATTATTTAGTTCTGTTCTCTCTTTCTGCTTTGCATTTAATTCTAATCTAAGAGATTGTGCTTCCTCGTTATTCTGGCTTAAAATTTTTTCTATTATTGCTTTATTAATAAGAGTTTGATTGGCAATGTAATCATTTGAAGCACCCATATTTGCTAATATTTTTCTATGTTCAGTCGACTGATCTACCACTGCGGTTCTTAATAAAAATTTGTACCTTAAAGAAGCTTTACTATCCTTTCCATATGAGATCATCCCACCATGATACTGTTCCTCATTCAAGAAAAAATCTGAATATTCATTCAGGTTAAATACCTGTATCTCTTCTTCCCGCATTACTTCATTTTGATCATCATAAGGAATGACCATTACTATATCTGCATATGGCAATTTTCTTATACTTTGAAAGCGTTTGTTCTGTTTTGTTGTAAAGTTTATAACAACAGATTCACAATATTTTTCCTTAATAATCTCGTCGATAAAATCTTGTATATCTACTCCGAGTGAATACATTAGCAATTTAACAAATGTCGATTTTCCAGTGTAATTTGAACCCAAGAGTACATTTTTATCTGTAAAATCATATTTCATATGGAGTTTTCCATTAACTACTAGCGAATTAATTTTCATTATTTAATCAACTCCTTGTATTCATTTAGTGCGGACTTTCCAAGTTCGGTTATAAATATCGTTTGTTGTCCATTTTTTTTATTCTCAAATGTAATTAAATTTCTCGAAACCAAAATACATATTGAATTATCTACCGCCGTAATCGCTTCTGCACTCTTTCTTTTTAATATTTCAAACGCCAAGTTTACTCTATCATATGTTAATCCTTGAATCGGCCGACGATTCAACACATCCAATAATGTCATAGAAAGACTACATACATTTAATTCTACATCTTCGACTTGAAACCAATCAGTTAAACGATTAATTATCATTTTCGTTCTCATCGCCATCCTCCATTTTCCATTTTAACGCGCACCTAGATGTTGCAACATACAATAGCCCTTCCAAAAAGGCTTCATCGATATCAATTATATTTATGTATTTTTCAACTATTCCGCCTAAATCATTTAAAATAGTAGTAATACTTGTTTTTAATGTATCTCCGTCATTTAGTGTAGCTATGTACTTCATATTGATGACTGTAAGTAAATTATCATACACATCATTCAATATAGCCTTCCCATATTCTGTTTTTGTCATAGATACAATCAACGACATCGTTTGCATCTTTTTCACTTTTGCATTATGCTTAAAGACAGAATTGAACCCGCCATTAGTTAATTTTGTTATTAGTACAGTATTATCTTCATCAAAAATATCATCCATAAAACTTTTCAATGAAATATTAGTTTTTCGTATTGGATTGATTGCAGGCGCTAATTTTTTTTCTACCTCAATCACATTCAAATTAATTTGATCTCTTCCAATTTGGTCTCTCCCAACTGTGCTTGAAGACTGGTTTATTCCCCCTATCATTTTCTATCACCGCCAATTTGATCTCTTCCAACTGTACTTGAAGATTGATTCACTTTGCTTTTCCTTTTATCATTATGGTGAGAAGAATAGTTCACTTTAATCACAGTGCTTACTGTAATTGCGGTAGCAACTATTGTCAAAAAATAGCCTATAATATCTCCTAAAGTCACCTGCCAAAAATCCATAATATCCACCTCCGCATTTTTATTCCCATTATATATAACTTTCCTCTATCATTATCTACATGTAAGTCAAATTTTAAAAGCTAATAATCACTACTCACTGCTACAATTTTCCACTTCACTTCCAGCCTTTCCTCATCAAACAAAACAATCTCCTCCACAAAAGTATCCACAATCTCCTTCGTCAATTACATCAACTTAATCCGTCTATCTAACATCTCTAGTCCTGCTGCCTTCGGCTCATCCATGTTTGAAATCTGTCTCACTGCAACCTGCTATTTGTCAATATTCTCCTGGATTTTCTCCATCATCTGCTCATACATTTTCTTCTGCTCCAGATAGGTGTCTTTATCTGTAACTTCCAAATTATATACTTCATAACTGGCACGGAGATCTGTTGCAATAACGTCATTGTGTGTTCCATATCAAACAGATGTTTTTCTGCCGTAGCCAGTAGCTCTTTATTCTTAGCCCACTGTACATCAATCACAGTTCTGGAATCCACCAGTGCATCCGCATATAAATTCATCGGAATCAAAATGGTCATTGACTGAAATAAACTGGATTCCCAGAAAGGGCAGAATCGTCTCAATATAATTGACTGACTCAATATAGGTTCTTCCAAATCTAGACAAGTCCTTTACAATAATACAGTTGATTTTCCCTGCCGTGGTATCTTCCATCATCTGCTGAAAAGTCGGTCTGTCTGCTTGTCCCAGATACCCCGTTATCAATATACTCAAATGTTTCCGTAAATTCTGGTTTATCCTTTATATAGTCACGCATGATGGAAAGCTGATATGCGTCCGATGGCTTCATCTTCAATTCCACAGATAATCTGGCATAAATGGCAGTCCGAAAAGTTCTTGTTTCTACACTGTTTTTGTTATCTCTTCAACTTTTGACACATCCTTCACTTTTTGTTTTAGTTTACTCACAATACTGTTAATAAATGATGTATATAGATTATCAGACATTTTAAATTGTGAATATTGCCATGTATTAAAATAAATTGTCGTTATGTTATTAATCTCTTCTAAGTCTTTCAACATAGCATTTAAAAATGAGGTTTTTCCCGTTCCACAATCCCCTTGCAATGCTATCGACATAGATGTTGGACATTCCGCCAATTTTTTGACAAGGTGTATCAGTTACTCCCATTATCTTCATGTATGTTTCCTCTTTCCATCTTAACTTTTTTATTTAATAAAAAACACATTATTAGCACATTTGCAAACACGTCTTTACTGTAACAATCTCATCCAATAAATTCTTTTTTCATCAACCTTCCAATCACGATAAAAGAACTTACACAACATTTATTGTTTCTCCATGAATTATGTGCGCATTCTCGTGAAATAAGGTAATCAAAACTTTTTCTAATTGTCATGCATAGAACAAGTTATAATTTTATAACATGGTACTCTAATCTACTTCTCATTACCACACTGAAACATCGATCTCGCTTAACAATAATTCAATAACATCCTTTGCAAAAATTCTCTGCAATCTACTATGATGTAACTGATTATAATAATTTCTTAAGCAGTTATAGCAAGATGTCTTTTCATCGCAACACTGCTGCGACACTTTGTTATTAGCTGCTCGAAGAGAATTAACAATTGCTTTTCTATCCACAAGTCTTTTTACATGGCCAGCTCCACCTGGAACATTATCGTAAAGCAAAATATCATAACTATGCTCTTCCAAATTTAATTCCAATATACCATCAATATCATTTCGTTCTATATTAAGTGAATTACTAATACCCTCCAAAAATGCATACATAAATGATAGAGCTCGTGAATAACTTATTTTATCCATTGATTCAAGTAATGGAATAGTAAATCGTGCCACATCTGTCTGGAATCGATGTCCTAATTTCAACTGTTCAAGATCTTCATTTATACAGTCATATTGTCTAAAATTCTTATGCTTCTTAAGAATTTTTGGAATCATAACTCTTCTTTTTATGATATCGCTATATCCACAAACCGGACACATATAAAAGCCAGCTCGATTTATAACCAAAAGCTCGTCTTCCGTACTTGTTTCAACAACAATACCCTTTCCCACTTCAAGATGATTTTCATCCTTTATACCACCACCAAGATATGAAACTTCACCTGAGTAAGAACGTTTGGGCTTCATTCGAGTACTTTCCATTGTAATACCGGTCTTAAATCCATTAGTAGGTTCAATAAAGTATTCTGACTGCTCTACTGAGATAGTCTTTCCGCAATATTTACATTCACTAGTTGTTCTTGTGCTGACATATACATTAATCTTCTTACAATTAGAGCATGTACAAAAGTAATGCCGTGGAAACTGTGCCGCATTTGGTAATGAAATATACTTTGATGTGTACTTCTTGCCATCCACAATAACTTCTGAGTCCGGTGCATATTCCGATAAGGCAATCTTTAAATCACGATTTAAATCATATCTGTTATCCAGAACTCCCTCTTTGTAAATCTGTAGCTCAACCACGTCAACCGGAAATCCATATTTAGGAATCACACAATATTTTGATAGCGATTCAATAACCTTCTTCTTATGGAGATTTTCTATTTGCTTCGTGTAATAATCAGCTTCTTTATATTTCTCCTCTATTAAGGCATTATTCTTAGCCTCTGAATATTCTTTAGCAATATTTTGTATGCTCTCAACAAAATGATCCATTTTCTCGTCATTTCCATTGATTTCGTCAAACCATTTGAAATCATGGTATTCTGCATAAACACTTTCTGGTAGAATTTTATTCTTAATATAGTAGTTCAAATTTTCTGGATGACTAGCCACATATTCTTTGAATTTTTTAACTCCATCTTCGAAAACAAGTGCATCAATTGTCTTGAAATAACTTGGATTCTGTCTAAAGAAAAATCCTAAACAGGTCGCCATCAAATGACGTACTATAATTTTTTTATTCAATACATTAAAATATGGTGGTGTAATAAACCCTGAGATCATTTTCTCTGGGGACATGAAATATGTATAGTCATGTGATCCAATACCACAATAGGTGAGAATGTATGCCGCACAATCTTTTCTTCTTCCTGCACGACCTGCTCTCTGTACATAATTTGCAGGTGTGGGGGGAACATTTCTCATTAATACTGTTTCTAAATCACCAATATCTATACCCATTTCAAATGTAGTCGAACAGCTCAAAATATTGATTTTCTTATTCTTGAAATCAAGCTGATACTTCTTTGCTGTTTTTCTGTCCAATTGAGCTGTATGTTCTTTAACGACAATACTCTCAATTTTCTTATATTTGTATTGCTCTCTATAGTAATTAGATGCTAGAACAATATCTGGATCAATTTCACTTAAAGTGCCCTCACACTTATCCTGAACACATTCGCTATGCACGTTATAAGGCGTTAATCTTCCACACTTAGAACACTGATAATATTTTGAATTTCTGTAGTTTTTTACAATATATCTGCTGACATCTATCTGATATTCATCCTTAGTGTCATGCTTTTTTAGTAACCCACTTTGAACAGATAGATTATTAAAAATAACATCCAAAATCGCTTTTGCTTCTTGCTCATCGCAACCACAGACTTTTTTTATATATCTTACAACCATATTATCTTTGCTTTTTACAGGCAGAAAACTTCGGACGTTTTTAATCATTTTGGGGCCATTAAACATAATAAAGTTGTCAAATCTTCTATATTCCAAGTGTTCTATCTTTTCATCTGGAGTCAAGGTGGATTTTACATAGTTTATAGCAGGAGTAACTTTAAATACCCCAAATACTACCTGCATGATTGTTCCCAAATCAGACTTAGTAATATTATACTTACCAAAAGCTTCTTCTACCTCTTCTTCATCAATGTTATTCATAATATCTGTGAGATCCAGATCAAAATAGTAAAGCCCCAAACCCTCTCCATCATAAGCACCATCAACCCGGAGTAAATCCACAAGTAATGCAATCCATGCATTTTTATGTGCTGTTAAATTATTAGCAAATAAATCTTTTGTTTTAATAATTGCTGTTAGGAAAGCTGCTAACTCATCTACAGATATATCTCTATAATTTTCATCCTCAATAATTTTCCAAATCAGACGTTTTTGAAGCATTCTTACATGATTAGAATCTAGAAATGCGGCTGCGAAACTTGCCTGCTGTCTGCTATCAGAAAATGACAAAAACTGTTTAATCTTTGTATGTACAATCGGAGTCTCACTTTTGGTTTTCATTTTAAGAGACAGTTTTCCATGATTCTTTTTTTCGTTATCACCTTCATCAATGGCCTCTAATAAAATCTGAGCAATTAAAGAGGTTCCTTCATCTTTACCAAGACTTAGACTCTTGACTACACCTGACTTACCTTTGTGACCGCAGCATGGACACTGATTAATATTATTAAAAGCAGACTCTTCTTCATCCCTAACCTGTTCAACTCTGTAGATAATGAATTGATATATATCACCACATTCACACTTCTTTGCATTCAAGTTTTGAGAATGATGAATGGAACCACATTTCGAACAAACATTAAATTCTCCCAGAGCAGACGTATCTATTTCTTCCTCATTTACCGAATTTTCCATAAGAAAATAATCAACTTTTACAAATTCATTATTACCATAATTTTCATATATATCGACTTCTTTATTCTGAAACAGATAATCTAATTGATTGGATTCATTATGTTGAATTTTGCCAATTATATAAGGGGAACTACAATACCTGCAGTTACCAACTTCAAAAGCTTTAAATTCACCTATCATATTTGTCTTTGTAAGGCTTAATCGAGGTTCTTTACCATATGCAATATATGCTCCAGACAACGGTCTAACAAAGTTATGATATTTCAAATCAAAAAGTCCAATGCCATTCTTTTCAGCGAGATTAATCAAATCTATTAATGTTATCAGTTGTTCATCTGACAGCGTAGATCCAAGCTTCTCATGAATATCTCTAAAGTTCATGCTACCATCTTTTAATATGTTGTAAATTCCAAAAACATTTTTATCTCCTGTAAGTAGTTCATATAAACAAGTACGAATATCAATATCCGTAATATTAGTGTATTTAGAACAAGTCTGCTTAACAGAATCTAAATCCGTAATATTTTCTTTCATCTTCAAATAGTCGATTCCATCAACTCTGTATTGAAAGTTTGTAGCCTGCAATGGAATTCTTTTTGAAAATATAATGTCATCAACATCAAATGTAGCTGATGTAAGATTTCTTGCAAAATCCACAATTCCTTTCTCGGATTTTCCTTGCTCACCTAAAGTAGCGCTAGTAAGAATGAATTTCGGTTTTATATCTGCCAAACCTGTAAGTCTACGCATCAAAAGAGAAAGTTCTATACCTAATGAACCATAATATGAGTGAGCTTCATCCAATACAACATATTTCCAATTAGCTAATTTACTCATTGTAAAAATTGAATAATCATTTGGTCTGATCAGCAAATACTCCAACATCGAATAATTGGTAAACAATAAATGTGGTGGATTCTCCCTTATTTCCTCTCTTGACACAAGCTCATTTTCTGGAATGGATGTATCATCCTCTTCACCATATTTTTTTCTATAATTTTTCGGAACAGACTCAGCTGTCTCACCTGTAAAAAAGCCGTATGTAATATCTGGGCACTTGTTCAAAATCTTCCTAACGCGATCCATCTGATCATTAACCAGCGCATTCATAGGATATAGGAATATAGCACGAATTCCTATTTCATGATTCCCTTTCTCCACATCACTCATCAACTCATTCATGATAGGATAAAGGAAACTCTCTGTTTTACCGGAACCCGTACCTGTTGTTATAATTGCACTTCTCCCGGCACCAATTCGACGGATTGATTCCTCCTGGTGAGAATACAAAGGACGATCGAAATTGATATCTCCTAATCTTGAGAATGATCGGCATACTGCACCCTCATCCATCAATTCATTAAGACATTTCCCCCTTTGAAAAGGCAAGTTAAGATCTACATATGGTCCCTTAAAAAGTACCTCTCTGTTAAGTTGCTCTTCAAAAAGTTTTTGTAACTTTCCATTTCCAAATTGGAAAGATGACCTTAAATATTCTTTGTACCTATCGTTTATGTACTTTGATCTTTCAATGGAATTTAATTTATTCAACTGTCTCAACTCCATTCATCTCTATTGTGTACAAAAAAATATCTGTTGCAGAATCATCGTTTAATGTATTTTTAATACCATGATGCTCAAAATCAAGAAAAAGACCATCTCCATCTTTTGTGATCGATAACTCAATAATATTTTCAATGACATCACTACAGATCTCAATAGATACTGGATTTATTGCTGTTAGCAGGTAATTTCCTTTTAATGTCTTTGTATATAATTCACCAATATATAGATCATCATCTTCCTTACTGATAAAAGTCAAATAGCTTTTATTAAAGTAATGACTTTTACGTATAAATTCTCCCCGAACAACCTGATCATAATATACTTTATTAATCTTAAATGTACGTGTGATAAAATCATCCCAGGCATAGAATACCTTGAAGTACTGTTTCATAAGCCGTTCTTTTTTAAGGGAAAGGCCCTTCTCTTTTTCATAAATACAAATATTATATTTTTCAAAAGATGTTAATCCATGAACACTAATCGTGATTTCATTTTCCAATATTTCACTCTTATAAACCTGTCCTCCACAGGAATCGCAAATCGTCAAAAAGACTTTTCCCTTGCCATAATAATATGGTGTTACATCCAAAATTTTTGTAACAGGATCAAATACCAGCTCCGTTTCGCTATCATCCAGAATGCACCGGTTATAGCAAAATATTGATTTCTTCCTAACCCCATCTTGCATAAATATCAGCATGACATAATCGTAAGATATTTTGTAAGACATAAGGAATCCAATTGACACCTGTTGAAATACGCCTTTATTTTTTAGCTTAAGCACCTCATCCAAGGACTCTCCTGTGCTAGCGTATACCTTCATTTCATTTACATCAGTTCCATAAATATCAAGTAAACTTTCCTGAGTAATATCGCCAATCCATAATATCTGATTCAGCAGCATCCATGATGATCCAGAAATCCGGTAAATATCAAAATTGAATGGTATGCAATATCTAAATATCTTTCCATTGTATTCAACTTCAATCCAGTCCTCAGAAAACTCACTTACACTGATTTCTGTATTAATAGTAGTAGAACATAGATCAGTTTTTACGGTGACCATATACCTCTCATCATTTATCTTCAAAGTATTAACTTCAAGTGACGGATCCAATGCCAGATTAAATGACATAATCTTCATACGCTTACCATTGGTGAGTTGATATACCACAATAGAATGCACCCCCGGCTGCTCTAGTTCAAGATAAACGACATATTTATTGACGCTTTCTCTTTCCGTAATTGTATATTTACAATCAATCAGTCTATGTGCATTACCATTGATCACAATTTCATAACTGGCTGATATTTTATCAGTTTCAAATACAATGAATTTCACTTGCTTATATACACGTATTTTAGCATCCGATACCCAGTCTATAAGGTAGTGATTTTCATATTCATCTCCAAATACGCCTGGTTTAATCAATGATGAAAAATTGAACACTGTATCTTCAATCATATATGTAGCACCCAGCTTTATATTAAGCGATGCAAGATTGTAAGTGGCAGAACTATAAAATAGTTTCAGCTGTTTATGCTCATTTATATAGCAAAATACCGCTGTCCCAGAGTAGTCACTGTTATTCTTAATTTCGTTACCATTTGTTTCAAATACAATAAATTTTCTATGCAGCTTTTCCCTGCTATCGTAAATAACTTCTTTGCCTGCCATTAACTTATAGGTAACCATTCCTAACGGGTTATCAATTTCAATTTGATCTATACTTACCTGATATCCACCGATGATCTCTCGGATATCTGGCTCGTTATTTATGTAGATCTCATCCCCACCATTAATCACGACAACCCAAATATCCCAATAATTATATTCCGATTTCACCTTATGCACTGGCGGAAAAATATATACCTTATTATCTTTAAGTACATACTTTGGCTCCCAGCGAGAGCGAATCTCAGAACGTGACCTACAATAATTGCTATCAGGTGTATCATATTTCAAAGTTTCGATCCAGCCTTCATATCCAGTCTTCAAATATGGATTAAATATTTTTAATTCCTTATTCCATATCCGTATATCTATCAGCTTTACAACGATGATACTGAGCTTAATAACAGTATCAATATAATTACCATTTGCAATTAACTGCTTAGTAGATCTGATTAGCTTATAAATTTTCTTTGTTACATTCAGCTTTACATCATCACCTTCAGATATCATGTTTGTTCGCAATCCCTCGTAAACAAATTGAAACTCATCATAGAGATTATCCTCTAAAGCATATTCGAAGTTTAACTTATAGATGTCGTATATAAATTCAAAAAATGCTGGCAGGAAATGACTTGGCACAATCGCATTTGATAAAACTACATTGATAATACGTGTTCTGCTAGTCCTGGTCTCTTCACCAGTTCTATATCGATTTAAAATAGTTCTAATGAGCCCTTCTATCTTTTGTTCTGGATAGCAAAGATACAAATTTGAATAGATTTTTTCTACATTTTCATAATAGTTTCCATCATATTTCAACATGGCAATTAACACCAACGAAATAAAAACAACCTCTACGTCACTTACATAACTTCCTGTATAAGAATCTAAAGTTTTTCTAAGCTGGGATGCTGCAAGCTTGTGAATTTCTTCAATTGCACCTTCATTATCCAGTATATCTATCAACTCAATACCTATATACTTCCGGGCCTTTACTAGCTTTCGTAAATATTCCAATTTAGTTTCAAATTGAGAACCACTTATTCGAGCAGACAGCATTTGCAACAACTGTTCTTGCTCTGATTCTGTCACAATTCCATCCATCAAGATAACGTCCACTATTTTACAAAGAGCTTCACTTGGTTTGTGCCCTCTGATATCTTCACCATAAACATTTATCCAGGCATTAAGACGATATATTTCTTGTTTATTTATTTCACCATCACAAATGATGCCTTCAATAATACCATTAAGCTCGTATATCTTTGCAGTATCATCGACAGTTTCTTTCAGAAATTTCTCGGAATGCAGGAGCATCAATTCACGTTCATCATTAGTTATGATACTATCCTTAAGCACCTTATCCACAAACCTAATCAACTCTACGCATCGAGCTTCATAGGCAAGGTTGCGATTCTTATCAACCCAGGATTGAAGGCGCACTACTTCCCTTCTATTTATAATGCCATCAAAATTAATACCTTTTATAATACCTATCAGTTCATTAATATTGTGCACTTCAACCGCCCCCCCATTTGTTTTATGTTTTTCTCATAAGATTTTTTTATAAACTGATCTTCGCTTTCCGCTATTGAATTATTCGTTCCTACCCCCTCAACTGCCACATTAGTCATATCCTTATCTATGATTAATTTCGAAAGTTTTTGTAACTAACAGCCATATTCATTTATCACGAATAAGTCTAGTTAATCATTACTTCAAATCAATTTTAAATTCAAATTATCAAATACTAAATTATCCTTGTATCCCCCCTTACCATAAGCTATACTTTCTATATCAAACAAAAATAGGAGTTTCTCATGAAAACAATACAAGTTGCAGCTGCAATAATACTACAAGATAATAAAGTGTTTACCACCCAGAGAGGCTATGGAGATTTTGAAGGCGGCTGGGAATTCCCTGGCGGTAAAATAGAACCAAATGAGCAACCGGAAGATGCTCTTATTCGTGAAATTTACGAAGAACTAGCAACAGAAATTTCCGTAGATCGATTTATTACCACCGTAGAATATGATTATCCGACATTTCACCTAAGCATGCACTGTTACGTATGTTCTGTAAAAATGGGCAAGTTAACTTTACTAGAGCATAGTGATTCTAAATGGTTGGACAAATCCCAACTTGATTCTGTAGACTGGCTACCAGCTGATATAGAAGTAATAAATATACTTAAGCAGACATTATGATTTCTACTATCTCAAATATTTTTATTACTTCCACATCTTTTTATAAATGCTTAACGCAACCTACTTAATCAAATATTCATACACATCTTCTTGAACCTGAGCCTTCATTTTATAAACAATGCTTACAATCGGCAGCTTTTCCCCTTTGTCATTTGTGATAGTAGTTTCCTTGCACTCCTCGATTATTGGTTCAATTTTACCTAAATAGTAGAAATCTCTTCCTTCTCCATCAGCTTTTTTTACAAACAGATGAATACTAAGGCCATTTTCTTTATACCCCATTATACTTTGTACATCACTACTGCTAAAAGTACGATTGTTCTTTGTCATCCAACTGAATGTCTTTCTATCCAAAAATTGATCTTCATATTTTGTGCTTCCATTAATATTATCACTTTTATGATATGTAACAAAAATTGGGCAAGTGTTATGTTTAATTTTATACCCATACATAACGGATGACTCATCTGAATCCCAATTCAAAAGTCTACATGCATCTTTTCTAGAATATTTCTTAAAAAGGGCAAGGTTCGTATCATCATATCTATTCGCAAAATTATCCTCATATACGTTAAGTGCATAGTCTACAACATCTTGCAACAGTGCCCTAAATTCTTGTTTTTGTATTCCATTATAATACGATACCGCCCTCTTAATAAGTCCTCTTTCGTCCACTTTTTCTGATTGAAACGGTACATTTTCTATGAAACTGCAATCTCCATATTTTACTTTGTCACTTCCACTAACAAATCCACTTTGAAGAATGTTGAGAGATTTTACTAGCGTTATATCATCATCTTCTATATTATAGCTATCAGCTAACTGTTCTTTGATGACGTCTAAATTGACTTGATCTTTTTCCATAAGTTGTTTCAAAATCATTAGTTCATGTGGTCGTTTTCCAGATGCTAATTGAGTCGAAACAAATTCTAAAAGCAACTCATTTTCTTTTGACAATTTAACTGTGTAATCTTTTTCTACCTTCAATAAAAAATTATGGTAGTTTTTAGAGTATTCTAAAATAAGTGCAGGATCAATTGCTCCATTTTGATAAAACTCTACAAGTGTTGGGATATGCCCAACCTTATTTTTCAAACTAACATATTCATCTTTTAATAGCTTCAAGGTTGTAAAACTTGTATTATTAATAGAATCATAAATTCGTTCCTTTGCTATTGCATCAAAATTAATGGTTGAACAACCTGGTATTACACGATTCCCCTCAGCTACATATTTGCGTATTGTATCTTTATTAAATGTTTTATCACCGGATAGTGCTATCGGGATCAAAAAATTCTTTTGATAGTTTCCAATGAAATCAATTAATACTACATATTCCTTATCTGTATATTTTCGAAGTCCTCGACCAAGCTGCTGAATAAAAATGATTGAAGATTCAGTCGGACGTAGCATGACGATCTGGTTTACACTTGGAATATCCACGCCTTCGTTAAATATATCTACTGTAAATATATAGTCTAGTCCTCCTTCCCTATCCTCTTGTTCCAGCTTGACTAATGAAGCTTCTCTTGCTTCTTGACTGTCATCCCCACATAAAGCAACGGTCTGGTATCCTCTATTATTAAATAATCTAGAAAGCTCTCTTGCCTCTTCTTTTCTACTGCAAAATACTAATCCCCTTACTCTATTTCCACTGTACCCATAAAAATTAATTTTTTCAATTATATAGTCAACACGAATATCAGATACAAGTTTTGAGAATTCTGTTGTATCATCAATAATTACCCCATTTACTGTAAGCTCTGTAATTCCAAAATAGTGAAATGGGCACAATAAATCATTTTCCATTGCCTGTTGCAATCGAATCTCATAAGCAATGTTATGATCAAATAGTTTATAAATGTTAATCCCATCAGTTCTCTCAGGTGTTGCTGTCATACCAAGTAAAAACTTAGGTTTAAAATAATCCAATATTTTTATGTAGCTACTCGCACCGGCCTTGTGTGTTTCATCTATTATTATGTAATCAAAATAATCTGGAGAAAATTCACTGTATACGCTCTCTTTTGACATCATTTGAACAGTAGAAAATAAGTAGTCTGTATCTATTTCTTTCATACTTCCTGATAACAAGCCCATTGAAATGTTTTCACCCAGAACATCTTTAAAACTTGCTATTGCCTGTTTCAGTATCTGTTCACGGTGAACCAAGAACAAAAGTTTCTTTGGCTTAACATTACGAACATCAAAAGCAGATAAATAAGTCTTACCTGTACCGGTTGCACTAATTATCAAAGCTTTATTCTTACTTTCACCTCTTAATTTATCCAAAGCCCTTGTAGCAGATATTTGCATTTTGTTTGGCTTTAGTATATATGACTTCATACTAATTAATTTCTGCTTGTCCCTTACTTTTTTGCTCTCCATATACAGCTGTTCATACTTTATTAGCCATTCTTCATTGAGTTCATCCGCTCGATTCCACATTGACTCAAATTCATTCAGAGTTTCTTTAATCAATTCACCCTTTTCCAAAGAGGTAACCTTTAGACTCCACTCTTTATTGGACTTCAACGCTTGTTGTGTCATATTTGAACTGCCTACTACAAAGGTATACTTTTCTTCATTCTTGAACATATATCCTTTTGTATGAAAATTCTCCTTTGTAAATACACGCACCTCTAAATTAGCGAAACCTAGTAACTCTCGTAATGCACGTGGTTCACTAAATAGTTGATAATCAGTTGTTAATATTTTTCCATGTATGCCTTTTTCACGTAATTCTTTTAAAGTTTCTTTTAATACAATCAATCCGCCTCTTGTAATAAAAGCAACCGAAAACCAAAATGTCTTACAGTCTTGTAATTCATTTTGGATATTTGCAAGGACAGTATTGCCTTTATGGTAATCATTGTAAAGTAATTTTGGGCGTAGTTCTTCAGCTGATTCATAACTACTATCGACTAAACTTGTTCTTACTGACTCAAGTATCTTTTTTGTTAAATTATTCATTTTATCCCCTTTCATCGAATCATTTCTTTAGTAATTTATATAATTATTTACTTCATTAATCATCCCTATAATCATAAGCATTTGAATTCCCTTTGTTCAATAAAACTCTCTCCCGAATCTAATATTTAACTTACTTAATTTACTTAACCTCTTGTTTTGCATCAACACAACATCATTCTAGGATTTAGTGATTAAATATAAATCTAAAACCCCCGAATAAGCCACTGATCAATCTGTAATATTTCATTACAAATTCCCAATAACCTACCGAGGGTAATTTTACAAGAATATTTATTTAATATAAAATTATAGTTTTTACTTAGAAGTCATAATACACAAGATGCCAATACTCTCCCCAATTTGTTACCTATTAATCTCTCTAAGGAAATTATATAACAAATATATCCATGCTACAAGCATAATATAATAAAACAGGACTATTTTCTACATTATTCTTATTCAAGCATTGTGCAGATTATCCAAATAATCGTGCTCTTTTTAACTATGATTTTTCATCACTTTATAATTCAATACTCGCAAAAGATATGCAAAAAAGAACCTCATACTTAGGGCTGTGTTCATAGGGATACTTTCTGAACCTACCTAATGAATGGTGGCATTAAGCGGACAGTTAATGCTGTCCGCTTTTGTTTTGCCTAAATTACAAGCCTTAGCTCTCCGCTACCATCGGCAACGAATTCATAATCAGGTTCTGAAATATCATTCCTTAGTGACATCATCAAGAATTTCGATGTCGTGATAGTAAATCCAGACGCATTGTTCAGCTGTCCTTGAATATCTTTCAGCCTTTTCACCCACAACAATCCTGTCTATAAAAAGGTGTAATAGTTCTGACGTCACTTCTGTGATATCTGTATACCGTTTCGCTTTTTCAATAAACAGTTCTACATTCGTGAGGGAGTTTTTCATCTTTTCCATTTTTTCTTCTGCTTTTGGTATGTTTATTCTCAGAATTTTTTGTTCATCCGTATACTCTGAAGACAACATCCGAAGGTGTTCATCTGGAATTCTTCCAAGGACATTATCCTCGTAAAGTCTTTTGAATAAGATTGTAAGCTCTGAGTCTCTGCGTTTCATATTATCCAATTCACGCTGAAGTCTTGTGAGCTCTTTTCTTGTTTCAAATGAATTTCGTTGATTGATATGTTCTGCAAATAATTTTTCTTGCTGTCTAGCAAAATGCGTCACACGTTTTAAATCATCAAGAATGATCGCTGTTAGCTGACTTTCCCTTGTATAATGGGAGTACATTCTTCTTTGCCACGCTTTTTATAGGTGGAGCACATGAAGTTGTTTTAGTGTATTCCATCGTATGAGCTCGATGTTGCACTAAAGTACCACCGCAATCTTCACAAAATACCAGTCCAGAGAACATATTTGGCGTATCCATTTTCTTTGGTGGACGCTTTTTATGCTTTCGAATGCTTTGAACAATATCCCACAGTTCCTGAGTAATTAAAGGTTCATGGGTATTTTTAAAGACTAGCCATTCGGATTCAGGTCTTACAATCTGCCTTTTGATTTTGTAAGAAACAGTCGTGTGCTTCATATTTACGGCATGCACAATATAGGTGATATCTTCTAAAATATTTGAGATGCTATTACCATTCCAATTATAAGGTCTTGTAGTATCAAGATTTGTAAGGGCAACACCTGTTTGCTTATAATAGTAATTGGACGGTGTGATGATCTGATCTTCTTTTAATTTCCTTGCAATTTGTTTTGGAATACGGTACTACACACAATACCGTAAGCGTTGCCACAAAGCTACTGAAATCAAGCCTTTTTCAAAGTTCTTCAAGGGTATTATCAATTCCAAATTAGAAAAAAGTACCTCTACTTATTTCCACGATGAAACGTGTGGTTGGACGAGAAATAATTTTTTCCCTCACTACTAAAAGGAAAAATTCGGCTACCCTACAAAATTTTATTCTCATATACTTTCACGACGGTAGTTGTACGGAATGAATTTTGCTCTTACTTACTTCCACGATGAAATGGGTAGTCTACAAAAAAATCTTAATGATATTACACCGTAAAAAATAATATTGAGAACAAGAAAATTTATGCCCTCACTTATTTCAACGATGGGAAGTCCTATTGTGCGGAAAATTTGCAACAAAAAAGATGCCCTCATAAACTTTCACGTTTAGAAGATCAACTACACACCTAAAACTATTCAAAGACAATTAAATCTGATATAATTATTTTGTGCTATTAAAAGGAGGTTTTTTCTTATGAGCGAAAAGAACGATATAAATGAACCTTGGGTAGGAACAAAAGAGATAGCCGAACATTTAGGGGTTACAAAGAATACTGTTCACAAATGGATAAAAGCTGGATCTATACCATGCAGCAGAGTCGGAAAGTTGTGGAAGTTTAAGAAATCAGAAATTGACGCTTGGGTAAAATCTGGCGGAGCTGTGGAGGAAAAATAATATGGAAATGACTTATTTACAAAGAGCAATCAAAGATGGGTATGCTTTTATCTCAGGTGAAGATAAGACTGCAAAAATCACCTATGTTTCCTCTGACAATTTTAGTGCAAAATGGGGAAATCCAGAAGAAAACGTGCGTTCAGAATTTTGGGCAGAGCTTATTTATAAATATGATTATCCAGCTACACGAATAAGGCTTGAGGTAGTTATTCCCGATAGATTACCCACAGATAGAGCCGACATCGTTATATTCCGTGATGAAGAATGCAAGCGTCCTTATGCCATTGTTGAGTGTAAAAAAGACGGTATAACTGATGCAGAGTTTAACCAAGCAATTGAGCAAGGTGTAGGAAATGCTACATGGATTAAGTCACGTGCCGACTATGTAGTAACTATAGCAGGTGCAACACGCAGAGTATTGGATGTAACCGATACATATGGAATATATGAGCGTGAAACCAATATTGTGGCTGACCTACCAAAAGCCTATGGCAAACCACAAGAATACCGTTTTTATAAAGGTGATAAGGATAATGATATTAAAATTATCTCCAGAGATGACTTAATAACAACGATTAAAAAATGCCATCAAACCCTTTGGGGTGGCGGAAGACTTTCACCACCTACTGCCTTTGGTGAACTATGCAAACTGATATTTGTTAAGATTAGCGATGAGCAAAAACCACGAAGAAATGGTGAGCCTTATGAGTTCCAAATAAAAACCCATGAGCCATCAAGCAAACTGGCAGAACGCATCAACAAGCTTTATGATGAGCAAAAGGTAAAAGATCCAGAAATTTTTACTGAAAGCATTAAGGTAGATGACAGAGTTTTAAGAACAGTAGTTTCTCACTTGGAGAGTATAAACCTAAATAAAACAGATCTTGATGTTAAAGGTGTTGCCTTTGAGAAGTTTATGGATAGCTTTTTCAAGGGCGATTTTGGTCAGTACTTTACACCACGACCAATTATTGAATTTGCAGTTAAAATGATGAAACCTAAACATGATGATTATGTGCTCGATACTTCTTGCGGTAGTGGCGGTTTCTTACTTCATGCTCTTGATTATATTAGACACGAAGCAAATGATTATCACATTAAAGGAACTCCGGAACACTATAAACACTGGCATGATTTTGCGGAAAAATATCTATTTGGAATTGAAATAAATGACGAAATTGCACGTGTTGCTAAAATGAATATGATTGTCCATGATGATGGGCACACCAATGTTATCAGCCATGATGCACTAGAAAGCATTGATAAAATGTACGAACACAATAGAGGTTTTAAGAAAGAGCATTTTGATTTAATTCTGACAAATCCACCATTTGGTTCACAGATAAATCTTGCTGAGAAGCCTTATTTATCCACGTATCAATTGGGTAATAATTATGATGCAAAAGGCAAGGCAAAAGCACGTAAAAACCAAAAAACAGAAATTCTTTTCTTGGAGCGTATTTGGGAGTTTTTGAAATATGGAACAGGCAAAGCTGCTGTGGTTCTCCCTGATGGAATTTTAACCAATAGCTCTCTACAATATGTGCGTGGCTATATCATGGAGAAATTTCAATTATTGGCTGTTGTCAGCTTTCCGCAAACTGCTTTTGCACACTTTGGTGCAGGTGTTAAGTCCTCTATCATCTTCTTGCGAAAGCGTGGCAAAGATGAATTAATGAGTAATGACGAAGTTATTTTTATGGCAGCACCAGAACTCATTGGGTATGACGCAACAGGAAGAGAAACAGAAAACCAATTTGATGAGGTTGTGAAACAATACGAAGCTTTTTTAGAAGATGCTACCCCTTTTTTTGTCTAACCCCCAACTCGCAGGAGCTTCAAATTTTTACGGTGAAATTGGGGGAAATACAAAGCAGACTTGATGTTAATTACAATTTACCAGAATATCAATTCTTAGAGAGAGAATTGCGCAGTAAATTTAATAATATCAAAACTATTAGTGATTATTCTGATGTTGTTTGTGGACCATTTGGAAGTTCTATTACTGATAAGGACTATTGTGATGAAGGTGTCCCGTTATTAAGAATAACAAATATTACTCGTGAAGGTAAACTTGACTTCGTAGACCTAAAATACATAAGTGAAGAATTATCAAATAAACTATCAAGCACACAGGTTTTTAACGGGGATATCGTTATTTCTCAAAGGGGAACATTAGGGCAATGTGCGATTGTAGACGATGCATTCAATGTTTACAATATTTCTGCAAACTTAATCGCAGTGAAAAATATCAAAAATATGTCTGCAAAATATATTAGAAATTATGTGCTTTCATCAATTGGCATTAAATTTTTAGAACGAGCCCAAAGCGGACAGGTTCAAGGCAAAATAACAACTACGGATATTTCATCAATGCCTATTCCAAAGATTGAAAATGAAGAATTATTAAATTCGATAATGGAAAAAGGGTTTTTGACTTATCAAAATAAAATCACACAAGCTGAAGAATTACTAAAAGGTATGGACTTGTATGTACTGTCTACATTAGGTCTTGAAATTCCTGATTATACGCAAAGGCTTTGTAATGCAGTAAAGCTCAGGACGGTAAAAACTGACAACACATTAAACGCAGATTTCTATCATCCAGAACGAATTGGAATAATCAGAATGATGGAACAAAACACGCATATAAAGACAAAAAGGTTGGTTGACACAGTAGATTTCTGCCGTGATATCGTATCCGCTAATAATGAAAATCTTCGGTATATAGGTCTTGCAAGCGTTCAAAGTCATACGGGAGAATTATTAAATATAGAGGAAGAAGCAAGTGGCCAAGCATTTGCATTTTTAAAAAATGACGTATTGTATGGCAGATTGAGACCATATCTCAATAAAGTATTTGTAGCGGAAGAGAATGGTGTTTGTTCAACGGAGTTTCATGTAATGAGAATGAAAACTGAAGATATACTACCCAATTATTTATCAGTAATCATGCGAACTCTTATTATTCTTGGACAAACACGACACATGATGACGGGTAACACACATCCTCGTATAGCAAACGCAGAAGTAGAAAATTTGCATATTCCTATTCCAAGCAAAGAGATACAACAACAGATAGCGGATGAAGCTATTCGCCGACGAACTATTGCAAGGAAGTTAAAGGAAGAGGCTGAAATTGACTGGAAAACGGCAAAAGAACAGTTTGAGAAAGAGTTATTTGGGGGTGATAAATAATGAAACTGAGTGGAATTGTTGATTATACAATGGGTAATTTTCTATGTTTAAGGGGTTATGCATCATTTAAAGACTTGTCTCGCATTTCCCAGCCAAACCCTGATTATCAACGCCCCTTAATAGATAATCATAAAGGGGACATGGCACGTTTTTTAAATCAAGGAGAATATCTTTTTTTCCCAGAAGTGATTTTATCATTATCCTTAGCAACAAATGGTAATTACGATGAAATTAGAAATATACAAACCATCATTTCAGCAGGTGATACTTGGAATGGGTCTTTAGGTGATTTTAAGATTGATATGTCTAAAAACGAAACTAAGTCGCATAGTGGTGGAGTTAATAGAGTACGGCTTGGTCACATTACGTTTGACGAATCTAAAATAAAGCTTAATAGAATTGATGGAAATCACCGAATGAGTGCTGCTGATGAAACAATCAGTGACTTCAAAACCCCCTTTTGTATTTTGCTATTTGCAAACGAACAGGAGAATGAAAAATTTTCTCGAGCAATATTTCACAACGTGAACGCAAAACAAATTCCGTTAAAGTTAGAAGAAAACTTGAAAGTTATTTTAGATAACGATCTTGTTTATTCCGATACTTCACTGACTAGCTCATTTGGTTATAATTACTATTTGGCACGGAAAACATTAAAAAGTATAGATTTGGCATATTTCGCCAATTTCAACACCTACATAGGAACTTCGAAATACACTTTTTTTGTGGCATTATTTGAATACCTCATTAGTAACAATAGCATTCCAAATACTGATGAATCAATTGAAATAATTAAAGGACAACTTGTAGATATAGAAACTGCTCTTGCTGAATCACAAGTTGTTGCAACAACTACCAATATTGCTATTATAGGTGCACTGGCTTATTACAAATTGACTAATCAGCTAAAATACCGTGGTTTTATGTCTTGGATTAAGAAAAATAACCTTGGAAATGTTCAAATGTTGCATATAGGTGATGTAATAAAACTCTATGATGAAATAGCTGCACATACTCCTAAAAGAGCTTTCTTGGCAAGGTGGTACCCATCAGAAACAGATTCAGCATATACTAAGTCAAAGCATCGAATAGATGCGATGAAACAGGTGGCTGATGAACTCAATCTTGATTTGACGGATCTTGGAACAAAAGATACAGGTGCATTTGATATCAGAGAAGTTATGTATCACGATATACGTGAATGTGATGTATTTATTGCAGACTTAACGGGGGCGCGCCACAATGTAATGATTGAAGTTGGATATGCTTTAAAGCATATCGGAACTGGACGAATGGTATTCTATTTTCAAGAAACTGAAAATTGCAAAGCTGTTCCATTTGATATCAGTCATCTAGCGTACGACCTTATTGTTGATTCAGCAGAGATAAAGAGTAAAACAAAAACAAGAATTCAAAAGGTCATTTTGCAAGCAATGAATGGAGAAATATAGGCAATTTTAGGATTGACTTGAGTAAATCAATCTTGATATGAAAACTACAGAGTAATAAATATCTGTTATACTTTCAGATTACAGTATCACATACTAATTCAGTTTTAAGTAAAAATGCACCTTAGGATAATCAATGTCCTAAGGTGCATTTCTTCGTATTCAGTTTACCTTTGACCTTCAGTTCACAAGTTGTCTTTATGACCACTTTTTATTGTAACATTATCAATTACTGCTTGTTCCAATTCAACTATTTCGAAAGAAGAATCTCAAACATTCACAACTAGTTCTCCTGAAATCGATAAGGAGGACATTGTAACACTGAAGAAAGTACTACAGAAGAAGAACTTACGACCGAAGAAGACACATTCGCTTATGAAGATAATTTAATCGAATTTGATATCACCTCTTCATCACTTCGAGATGGCGGAAAATGGCTTTCGATCATAACAAAATCAAAGGGTGAAAATCAGACTTATATCTACATTATTTTTATTCATGCATTGTGCAGATTATCCAACTAATCGTGCACATTTTAACTATGATTTTTCATCACTTTATAATACAATACTCGCAAAAGACAATATATTTATAAAAGGAGAATTTATGCAAAAAAAAAGAACCTCATACTTATCATTATTAGTTTTTATTGTTACATTATCAATTACTGCTTGTTCCAATTCAACAACTATTTCGAAAGAAGAATCTCAAACAATCACTACTAGTTCTCCTGAAATAGATAAGGAGGACATTGTGACCACTGAAGAAAGTAATACAGAAGAAGAACTTAAGACCGAAGAAGGCACATTCGCTTATGAAAATAATTTAATCGAATTTGATATCACCTCTACATCACTTCGAGATGACGGAAAATGGCTTTCGATCATAACAAAATCAAAGGGTGAAAACAAGTCACCTCAACTATCTTGGACGCCTGTTGAAAATGCGACCTGCTATGGCATTTATATGTTTGATACAAGTGCAGGAAACTGGCTACATTGGATTGCCAAAGATGTCACTGAAACAGAACTCGAGATGGGCGTCGAAATTGAAAACAGCAAATACGTTGGCCCATATCCACCAGGTGGAACCCATACTTACGAAATAACTATTTTTGCATTTAAAGCATCACCGGATTCCTACCCCGGAACATTTGACAGTTCTAATTCTAATCTTGATACGATTATTAGCAAATTAGACACGTCTAATGGAGTGTCAGGGAATATTATCGCAATAAGCGTATTGTCCGGAACTTACAAAAGTGGCGACATCGTTGAATAGTTACGGTAATCACTTGGCGTTTTTCCAAAATGTAATTTTATAGCTCTAGAAAAATAACCGACATCGGAATACCCAACACGCAGAGCAACTTCTGTCAAAGGTATTTCGGTGTCCCTTAATATAGCGCCAGCTAATTGCATACGCATCCATACAAAATATTTCATTACAGTCGTATTCATTTCTCTTTGAAATTCGCTGTTTATCAAATTTCTATTGCATGCAAATTTCTTCTCCAACATATTCAACGTAATCTTTTTATTGATATTTTGATTTAAATATTGAATAATATCGTAAGTTAATTTATTTGTATTTTTTTCATTGATCACACAAATTGTTTCCATATTTCCCTCTGTCTTCGCTCCATCGATAAAGAAAAGCAACTCAATAAAATAGGATCTACTTCTACATGGCCAGTAGCCATCTTTTTGCTCTTCCAATTCCATTTTGACCTTTTCAACAAGATTATTCAATACAATTGATGACGAAGCCTCTAGCAAAATAAGAGTCCGCTTCATACAATTAATTCCATAAAAAGAACTTAATAATGACAAATCCTGAAAATTTGTAGTCCCGGCCATTTCATTATAATATTTCACATTGAAGATTTCATAGGACAAATGATCATTTAGCGCGATTGGTCTAAAAAATAACACCCTCATATGGAAAGCATTGAAGTCTTCAGATGAAATGGCATCCTCGTGATTGAGACACAATAAAGCCGGAGCCATTACATATAGTAGGTTATTATTGCATTTTACCATGCCATTTCCATTCAAAATTAAAACTATTTTACACGTCTCTCGATCATTTAAGACACTAATTGCTTCTTTGCCTTCCAATACCTTGAGAAATACAATCCTATTCCAATCTTTGTCATGACTTTTCACAAATAATTCCATTGTCCTCACATAATCTAGATATCTGAGTTCGATACCAAGATTACTATCCTCCTCAACGTAATAATTTTACTTTATATTTGAAAAGTGGGTGCACTCTGCCCTATTGCAATGACCTTACCCATCTATTAGCATATTTACACTGCTCCTATCCCAATTTCACTCAACCTCAATATCCACAAAATCTCCAATCGCATGCGGTACACCCAAATAAATATGTAACTTCCCATCTTTATAATACGAATACCCTTCCGCCCAACTATTCGTCTCTATATCGATATCAAATCCACTTAATTCCTCTACCAATCTTTCTTTCGTATACATAGATAAATAATCATCCACAGCATCTTTGAAAATACCCTCAATCACATTTCCATCGATATCACGAATAACTAACCCAGTATTATCAATTATCTTTTGTGCAATTTCATCCACATTCTCAATGTCCGCTAATCTAACTATTTTCCCGTTCACTAAATCAACATTCAGGCTTCCTACAAATGCACTAGGATGTGCAGCTCCTACAACATTTTGGTAACCTCGCATGATGATTGAAATCATCTCATTTGTTTGTGTTACTACTTCGAAATCCATTTCATAAGTGTCATCTTCACTATAATTTTCTATGTTTTTAGTTGCAAATTCTTCTAGAACTCGGTTAACCTGTTCTTCAAGTTCAACATTCTCTAACCCACTAATTCTAGGATAAACAACCCTAATTTGATCTTTACTATAAGTTTTATTTTCTATTTTATAGTCAACCTCATCCGGTGTTTTGGTTATCGTCTCTTCAGGTTCTTTTTCTATTGTTGTTGTTACTGTATTTTGTGGTTCTTTATCAATAATCTCTGGCTTACCTTTACAGCCAGTCATACCAATTACTAGTGCAACTGTGCAAACTAACATCACTAATTTATGTTTCATACAAATCATCTCCTCTATTTGAACATTGCTACCTACCCCTATTATATATTCTTAAAGGCAGTATGTCATTCTTATTTTAATTTGTGTTATAGATATGATAAATCATAATTTTATGCTTTAATTGTCATATTATCAACTTGTTTTAAACTAATTATGACACAGTCTTTTCATTACATCTACTATGGTTGTATCATGTTAAGTGATTATAAAAAATAACCTTTGCCACCTTCAATAAGAAAGTAGATAAGGTTATTTCCCCCAGCATAATTCTTTAATTTGAGTTTTCAGTATTGGTCCCCATATCATTACTTTTAAGAAAGCAAAAAACATACATACCGATAAAGAGCATAAAAATACAAATAAACTGTGAAGTTGATAAATTCCCAACAGTCCCTCTCTGGTCCTCTCTGAATATCTCAATTACAAATCTACCTATACTATACAGAATCATATATAACCCTGCAACTCATTTGGAGCATTTAAGGAATTATGAAATATGATACCGAAGGCATGATTCGTTTCTCTGCCATAACAACAACCTGCTTCATAACACCCAATTCTTCCAAATCCTTGCGCAAGCGCAATTGCAGGTACTATTAAGTCTATATATAATAAGAAATCTAAATGCTTTATTTTGCAGTAAAAATATCCCGCTGCAAACCCACCAATAATTCCTCCATATACTACAAACCCACTGCTTAATGTTTCAATTATGTAACTTGGATTGTCAATTATATTTGGGAATTCTGTTATCCAAAATAAAAGCTTCGCTCCAACGAATCCTCCTATTAGTCCATAAATAATAAACCCTAATTCAAATAAAACTGGATGCATTCTTAATCTCCTATTCATATTAAATTACTTTTCTATAAATTATCCCCATTTATCACACAAACTGCTTTTCCGTTATTCCCTCTACTCTTCCTTGCCTTCTCAATAATTTTACTATAAATACCAATCAAGTATGGCTCATTGGAATATTCACTTAACCTTCTTACCTCAACCCAGCCAACCCCACTTGTTTCCTCTTGATTCAAACCAATGCTTCTTTTTCATCTGCAATCAAGATATAGGATGTATTCAAATGCAAGTGAGAGGATACATACTTACCTCTTTTTACATGTCCATATACCGGTATAATGTCAATTGACGCCAAGTTTTGCGTTAGCGAAACTATATTCATTACTCCTGTCTCTTCTTTTGCTTCCTTTAATGCCACACCTAACATGTCGCTATCTCCTTCGGCATGACCACCCGTCCAAGTCCAAGTTTTATATATATTATGATGAATCATGAGTATTTTATCGAGCGATTCATTTAGAATCAATCCGGAACTTGTCATATGTGCGATTTGGTTTTCTCTCGTTAAGATATCCTCATAAAAATACTCAATATAATCCAATATTACCTTCTTATCATTCATTTCTTGTTCATTCACTGGTTGATACTTTCGTATTTCTTCTCGATAATTCATTGGTTCTCCTTAACATATCTAAATTTGATAGCCTTAGGTGTTTTAATTGCAATATAGATTGATGTAATCAAGCACATAACGATTGCACAAATAGTAATGATCAATAATAATGTATTCGTCATAATAACTACTCTCCAAATCCACAACAATATCAGTTGAATAATATTGCATACGCTCAAAATAATTGCTGAATTGCGAGTATACTTAAAGCTCATTGCAAGTCCAACAATTAATGCAATAATATTTGCAGAGCCAATCAACAAATAGACCCATAGTATTAAATAACTAGATTCTGAGATTATGGGTGCGTTAGTGAACCATAGACTAATCTCATCAAAGAGATGTAATAACATTCCCCCAAATATTCCATACCAACAAATTCTATAAAAAACCAAACCAAAAATGATAAGAGAAATGATTGATATTGCTATCTGTGTCTTTTTTAACTTTATATTCATAAATTATTCTCCTCAATATAAGATTTCTAGTAACATTGTAACGCTATATACAATTATTGTCATTATACTACTATCCCATGATTTTTCCAATTAAATTCAGGGTTAAGGAACAATACATCTTCTATTTCATAAAATCAGTTCTCCCTTTATTACTTCAATTAATTCTCTAGTTAAAATTATTACCCCGATAAAACACAAAAAAGTCGCCTTTAAAAGACGACTTTAAATCTATATTATAATGTTTCTGATTCCTTACGATTGGTACTAATTTCGATTAATTTAACAATTCCCCAAGCTATTGCTGCATATACAATCATAGCAATAATGAGACTTGGTTCTAGAACCGCTTGTGTTTCTATCCCAGTTGTTTTGGCTGTTCTGAATATTCCAGCAAATGGTGCTATGAACAGATTAGTAAGTGAGTATAACAAATCTACGAAAGGACTTTCGGGATTTGCCCCTAATACTTTGAAGATGAACCTAAATGCGAACAATACTTCTATAACACCAAGAATATAATAAATTATTCGTCGACCCTTTTTGTTTGTTTGGTCCTTTTTAATCATATTCTTATTAGCTTCCTTGCCTTGTCGAATTTCACCTTCTTGGATAGTCCGTTGTTGCAGTTCATGTTCTTGAACGCGTTGTTGGGTATTGTTTTCTTGTAAATTAATATCTTTATTTGTGTTTTCTTGTATTTTATTTTCGTTCATATTATTACCCTCCTCTAAAGAATTCTTTTTCCTTTTATAACTCGAACTAGTACTACAATTATTGCGATTACTAGTAAAATATGTATTAATCCACCCATAGCATTCGCAGTAACAACACCTAGAAGCCACAATATGATAAGAATTACAACTATTGTTGATAACATATTCCTTCACCCTCCCTATATTAAATATGAACACACGTGTTCACATACTGCATCTAGTTGGTTATTTTCAAAACAAATACCTTACCTACACTCTCTGCCTTATCTCTACATGTCTTATAATTTTTAATCATATCAGAATTCGAAATTATTGCATTTGTCGAAATATTCATTTTATATATCCAACCTTTCTTTTAATATATTTACATTTTACACTATTTCACATAATTTGTCAATTAATTGTTATATTTAATATTTAATATAATGTTCAATATATTATTGTCATTATACGCAACGCACTATAGAATATGGTCTGACAAATATTTATTGGTTCAGATTATTTCCCATAGAATAAATACTTGAGACTACTATTTGTTTTTTTATTTTTAGACCTAAGTAACTTCTTCCTACTTCATGATTTTACTGATTTCATTGACAGTACTCCGTAAAAATGCTAACTTTTATATAGCAAAGAAACAATCCAATATAAAATCCAATGTCGAACAAAGACATATTATTTTGGAGATACTCAAGGAGACTTACAATGAATTACGATTATTCGTTAACAATAGATTATTTATTAGATTGGTATGATTTAAATGCTAGAATCTTAGCTTGGAGAGAAGATCCGAACCCCTATTATGTATGGGTCTCAGAGATTATGTTGCAGCAAACTAGAGTTGAGGCCGTGAAGTTTTATTTTGAGCGGTTTGTAAATACTTTGCCCAATATTGAGGCATTGGCGATGGTAGAGGAAGAAAAGCTTCACAAATTGTGGGAAGGTCTCGGCTATTATACACGTGTGCGAAATCTTCAAAAAGCAGCCAAGATTATTATGAATGAATATAATGGTGTGATGCCAGCAAACTATGAGGAGCTTCTGAAGTTACCTGGTATTGGTTCTTATACCGCTGGTGCAATTGCTTCAATCGCTTTTCATATTACACAACCAGCAGTAGATGGAAATGTGCTTCGAGTGATGAAGAGAGTCGCAGGAAGCTATGATGATATCATGAAATCAAGTGTGAAGAAAGAATTGGAGCAGGATTTAAGAGAAATTATTCCGAGTGATCGTCCAGGTGACTATAATCAAGCCATTATGGAACTAGGCGCAACTGTTTGTATCCCAAATGGTAAGCCCCTCTGCGAGAAATGCCCCATCATGCATTTGTGTAATGCGTATCAGCAAGGAATTGAGATGGACATCCCTGTCAAGACTGCTAAGAAACCTCGAAAAATTGAGGATAAGACCATTCTCTTAATGGAACGAAATGGTGAATATGCGATTCATAAACGTGAGAGCAAAGGCTTACTCGCTGGCTTATGGGAATTCCCTAACATAGAAGGAAAATTAACTGCTTCCGCTTTGGAAGAAATGTTAAATAAACAGGGACTGCAGAATTTTACAATCGAAAATCTAGGTGAAGGCAAACATATCTTCTCTCATATTGAGTGGCATATGGTAGGATATCTGATTCGAATGAACGAAGCAATGACGGTAAAGGAACCAAGTTTTGATGGATACTTACCGGAAAATAACATTGCATCGAAAGAAAAATATATCTGGGCAAGCGTAAAAAAGATTGATAAGGAATATACTTTACCAACTGCCTTTAAGACTTACCGACAATGTATGACAAATTAATGTTATCCATCTGCCTATCTACTTTAATGTTATTTATCAAACTTACAGCAATGGCCTATTGTACGAGAACGGTGTAAGTGGTACAATATCAAAAGAATTGTGAGGCGATTACATTTGAACACTTTTAAGAAATCTTTTTTACAAGTGAAAGAACATTTTCTACAATATTTTATTTTTGAAGCTATCATAACGACCATTACCTCTTCCGTGGTATTGCCTTTTATATTAAAAATATATCAATGGGTATTGGTTTTTGTGGGAACACCATATGTCTTAAATGACTCTTTTTATAAAGTTCGATTATCGTCAGCGAGACTGTGGACTTTCATATTTGGGATTATCGTAGTGGCGTTATTTTTACTCCTTGAATATATTATTTTAATGATATTAACGGTAAAGCACATAAATAAAGAGCCCGTTAGAATAATTGATGCCTTTATCACGGGTATTTTAAATATTAGGAGATTACTGATTCCTGGAATCGTACATGTGATTAGTATGGCATTGTTTTTCATTCCACTTTTCTTAATCAGTTCCAATTTTAATCCAATTAATATACCTATTTCAATCTATGATTTTATAAATGGATCTTTTAGAAATCAGTTATTTGCCTTTATTGCACTAATTGCTTGGCTATATATTCATATACATACCCTATATTTACTATATTTTATGCTTATTAAGAATGATCGATTAAGGGAAGCACTCATAAAGAGTTTTTATGTGGTGAAGAAAAATCAAAAGAAGATGATATTAATTTGGCTTCCAGTATTGTTTGGTTGTATATTTCTTTTGGTTTTAATAAATTTTGGTATTCAAAGCACAATATATTGGATATCTGGTCTAGCTATTTATATGACGTTTAAGAAGGTTATCCTGTTTTGCTTGGGTGTTGTCGTATATGGGGTCGTCCTCTTAACTTTCCCTTTCTATGTTAATTATATGGTAACTGTTTTTCAAGAAATTACCACTAAAAATGATTCCCCACATCATAATCGGAAAATCGAAATTGAATTAGTCGTTTACCGTACGAAGTTTCCAAAGCTTCTAAACCGTCTACAAAAAAGTCGTTTTGTTCGGTTTGGGCTTGTTATAGTAGGTTTCTTTACAATCTTTAGTTTGAATTATAACCTTACTAAATCCTCCGTCAGATGGGATGTAAATATTGCAGCTCATAGAGGTGATTCAAGTACTGCCCCAGAAAACACTTTAGCAAGCATTCAAATGGCGATTGATAAACAAGTTGAATTTGTGGAATTGGATGTTAAACTCACTCAGGATAGTATTGCTGTGCTCCATCATGACACAACTTTGAAGCGTACTGCAGGGGTATCCTATAAAATAACAGATTTAACCTATCAAGACATCCTTATGTATGATGTGGGTGAGAATTTTTCAACTGAATTTACTGGAACACGAGTTCCTACTTTATATGAGGCTTTAGAATTATGTAAGAATCGCATTAATGTTATCCTAGATATTAAAGATTCAAAAAATAGCAAGCAGCTAATACCAATCGTACTTCAAATAATTAATGAATTAGAATTAAACGAAACTGTTTACATCCAATCTTTTAATTCCGCCGTGTTAACGCAAGTTCGAAGGCTTCAACCTGATATTAAGATTGGGCAAATCATGTACTACTCTTCAGGGGATTTGAGTCAATTAGATGTAGATTTCTATGCTATTAAATACAGTATGATAACGGAACATTTTGTTAAGCAGGCAAAAGACTTGAATCGAGAAGTATGGGTATGGACTGTTAATTCCAGTGCTATGCTAAAAGAAGTCTTGAAATATGATATCGATGGAATAATTACTGATTATCCAGAACGTGCTCAGTTGATCCGAAGTACATCACATTGATTTTGTGTTGCACACAAACAAAGTTGCATCATAATCATATATTACTTACAAGTAAATGTTCTTCTCTAATATACATTGATTTACCAACAAATATTGCATCACCTGATAGAGCGCTAAGATAAATTTATCTAAGCGCTCTTTGTTATCTTTATTTACTAATTTATAACTTAATTAAACTACATTCCCTATTCACATAACAAACATAATTTATTCACAATCCAATGATATAATTATCAAAATCAGTCCTCAAGCATACATATTATCTATTTTTATTTACCTATAATTTAAATTTGCTTTCGTATTTTTACAACTATTTTACTTTATTTTTTACCACAATTTAACTTCGATTTCAAATTTTTATTATGCTATAATTACCAAATCAAAATTGTTGTACTGTCTATCTTTAACTCCCTCCTTATCACCCTTCTGATAACGATTGCTTCCACCACTTTGAACGATCAAGGAGCGGCTCCAGCTAATTCTTCAGTCGTTACTTCCGTTGAAGGTACGAATGAAAGTACAACTAATGAAGATGCATCAGTTGTTATGGCTCCTCCGCAAGCATCTTTTCTTCCACCAACACCTGTATTATTAGGTATGTTAGCTGCAATGGCTATTGGAATATTTAACTCTTTTCTTCTAGGAAGATATATTGCAAAACCAATAAAAAAATTAACTGAAATCACGAAAAAAACAGCACAATTTGACTTAACTCCAGATACTTCATATGAATACATACTAAAATACAAAGATGAAAGCGGAGCTATGGCAAAAGCACTTTGGGATACAAGAAAATCGTTTAGTGAACTTATCACAAGTGTTAAAATAATCTCCGATAACTTAGCTTCACATTCAGAAGAACTCACTACTTCTACTGATGCAAATACAAAAACAATTGGTCAAGTCGTTTCCGCAATAAATGAAATTGCACAAGGGAATATTCACCAAGCTGATATGGTAAACAATACAAATCTAGCTATAACTGAGGTAGTTAACACAATTGAAGAAGTAAATCAGGCTACCGATAATAATGCTCAAAATGCAGTAAAATCATTAGAGATGGTTGAAATGGGTCAACAAGCAGTTGAAATAGCAATACAAAGAATGCAAGAAAACTTTAACATTACGCAAGAAGTTGGTACTTCTATTAATGAATTAGGTGAAATGGTTTCAAAGGTTGAGAGTATTGTTTCCGTTATTACCTCAATTGCATCACAGACAAATCTTCTCGCTCTCAATGCAGCCATTGAAGCAGCAAGAGCAGGGGAAGCTGGAAAAGGATTTTCAGTTGTTTCAGAAGAAATCAGAAAACTTGCAGAAGGTTCGTCATCTGCTGCAAAAGAAATAGCAGTTATTGTTAAGGAAACGTCCGAAAAAAGCATTCAAGCTTCTGATAATATGGCTTCATCAAAAGCATCCGTTGATTCTCAAGTAAGTGCAGTTAATAATACCAAAGAAGCTTTTGACAAAATAAAATTATCCGTAGAAGATATCGTTATGCGTTCCCAACAGTCAGCTCAAATGCTTAAGAATGTTGATTCAAGAGCAAAGGAAATAGAAGATCAAACAAGAGAAATGTCTGCTGTCGCACAACAATCAGCAGCAAGCTCAGAAGAGATCTCCGCTTCCGGTGAAGAACAATTAGCAAACATAGAAATAATAGCACAATCAGCAGTTGGATTATTTAACTTAGCAGAACAGCTAAATAGTGAAGTAGGTAAATTCAACATTTAATAATACATAAAAGCTTATAATCATTCCAGATTGAAGTGAATATCGTAATAAAGTGGTCTGTTGCAAATGCAACAGACCACTTTTGTATTAGGTTTTGCCTATATTTTAAATTCCTATATCGATCCTATTTGTTTCAGTATTTGAACAACTGTATCTTCTTTAAAAGGTTTCACTATAAAAGTTATTGCCCCATTTATAACAGATTCTTTCTGCTTAATTAGCTTTAAGGCTTCTATCCCTGTCATTCCTGGCATAGTAATATCCATTGTAACAATGTCAGGTTTACATTCAAAATATCTTTTAATTGCTTCAACTCCGTTTTCTGCCTCACCTACGATTTGAAACCCGTTGTGTTCTAACATTCGTTTTAATGCTAATCGCATAAATGACGCATCATCAACAATCAATACTTTTATCATATTTTTACTCCTCCTGTATTAAGTTAAAATATACTTGCCCTCAGATAATAAATATTTTAACATTTATGTCACTTTTTGTCAATTAATGCAACATTACAAAATATTCCATCTAATAGTTGTAACTATTTTCCAGTAGTGAATTAAATGCATTATCTATTTCTATGTATCTTTTCTTCGTATCATCTTATCTATATATGATCTAACTTATCTATCTATCCTAAATCCCCTATCTCACTACTTCTCTTAATTGTTCAACCAGAATAAACATATCTTGAATTGATTTTGAGAATGTAGTTACTTTATCGAGGATTGCTGTGCTTGTTTCTAGACTTGCATTTGTAGTAGACGCAACCTCTTCTGAAGAAGCGGATAATTCACTAATACTATCAACAATGTCATTGTTTGCTTTAATAACATTCTGAATGTCACTAAAAATATCATTTACATAATTTCTTAGTTTATCAATCTCTTCTCTTGTATTAACGAAGCTGTCATTTACGGAACCTACCATTTTATCTTGCTTCTGTATACTGTTGATTGAGTTATCAAGACTATCTGTTGTTTCCTTGCCTACAGTCTTAACATCATTAATTATCTCTTGCTCTTGCCGCTTCTATCGAAGCATTCAATGCAAGTAAATTAGTTTGTTTCGAAATATTTAATATTGCATTAGTAATATTAGACATTTCTTCAATTCTTTTCGTAAGGTTGACTACAGAAGCTGATGTTTTGTTCGTAGAAATATTAACCATATTGGATTGATCCCTTAACTCTTCTACTAATTCAAAAGCATTTTTCACAACTTGTACAATATCAATCGTAGAAGCCATTACATTTTGCGCGTTGCTGTCTGCTTTAATTATGAACTCTTGTATGTCGTGAGTCATATTCATTTGAAGTTGAGTTGATTCTGCTGTACTTTCTGTACTCGCCGCTATATTTTCCATAGAGAAATTATTGTTTTCCACTTGTTTCTTGATTGTTGATAATTGTCCATTAATTAAATCAAAACTCTCGCTAATCTTGTCTGCAACAATAATAACCTCATCCGTCGTTTTCTGCTGCAATTCAACCTTCTCAAGTACTTCCTTTTGACTTTCTCCAATAAATTTGAGAAGTAATCTGGTTCCAATAATTGCTGCAATTCCTGAAATAATAAATATAATTATCTGCATTGAGTATTCAATTTTCATCTCTTGACTAATTATGTCAGCTTTAGAAGACTCTGTAAATATATGTACTATGTTAATCATAAATGCTGTAGCCGTTCCAATAATAATGAGTCTTACATTAATATATACCATAATTATCATTAAGACTGGAAATGTAAATGCAAAAATTGATGTATTGCTTAAAAATGTAATAAGTCCATAAGTAATTACCCACATCGTACACATTAATCGCATTGTGAATTCTGTAGTACTATACTTAATCATAAAAAATAGATCAATCGCCAATGGAATATATATTGATGCTAATTGTATCCCTAATTTATCCTGTCCCCCAGAATTATTAGCATCGATTATAATTCCTAAAGTTAATAGCAAACTTAATATTACCATTGTAAACATTACTACTGTGTTACACCTTTTATACTGATCCTTATTCATTTTCGCCTTCATCTGTTTCCTCCTAGCAATGTATTACCATTATGTATTACAATCTATATTTACACAAATATAGCAATAAATCAATATACTTTGTAAATTTTGTAAAAATACCTTATATTATGATAGCAATCCTGATTTTTTAATACTAAAAAAGAAATTTTATTGTTCTTAAAATTGATAATACACATACAAATATTATTGATAAATAATCTTAGCAGCTCTATAAAATATTCGTAATAGCTCTTCAAATATTTGTTTCTTTATTTACAAAACAATTTATTTCTGAATAGCTGTAAAATATTAAAGGCAGCAAGGAGAAGTATACTATGCCAGAACGATATTGGAAAATGCTTACCAATAAAAAGTATACACTATTGTATATTAACGAGCATTTCAATTGTAGCGTTAAGATGCAAAGAAAATTAAATATGTTTTTAGCAGTTGCCACTTCAGGTTCAATAGCCGCCTGGGCAGTTTGGAGTAAGTTCCCCTTATTATGGGCTGGAATTATTGCAGTCTCACAAGTTATATCTGTAATAAAACCCTATTTACCTTATGAACGAAGGATTAATGAAATAAATAAACTAAATATACAATTAACCAGTTTATACAATGAAATAGAGGCAAAGTGGTATTATTTCGCAAATGGCCTCTTATCCGACGAGGAAATGAATAACGTTTATTATGAATATAATAAACGATGGATCGAAAATGAAACGCAATACTTCAGCAATGATAGTTTGCCAGTAAATGAAAGTTTCATTGAAACTGCTAATGAACTATGCGAACTATATTTCGAGGAATATTTTTAACTTATTAAATAGGTAAGGAGTGAGTCTATGATTAATATCTTCAAAAAAAATAACGAATCTAGAATAAAAGAAAGTTCTACTGCAAGAGGGATAAATATACCGATTCAACCTACTATTCCAAAGATGCCTGAGACGAAACCACCTAAAGATGCTACTAAATAAAAACCAAAATATTATCTTAAAAATTAAATTAAAGCATTACTATTTTATATAGTAATGCTTCTTTCAAGCTGTCAACATTCTTTTTGTTGATGGTTTTTTTATATTAGTCATGTTATAATACAGATAAATATTTGTCAGATAATGTAAAGAATCGAAAATTATAAAGGCATGGGAGGTAAATATGCAAGTAGGAGATAAAATATCATTAGGCAGTTACGATTGGCGAGTGCTTGACATACAAAACAATACGGCTTTGATTATTACCGAATGTATTATCGAACAGCGTGCTTACCATGACGCTTATATAGATATAACATGGGCTGACTGCTCATTAAGAAAATATCTTAATGGTGAATTTTATAACACATTCACCGCAACTGATAAATCAAGAATAATTCCGGTATTAAATAAAAATCCTGACAATCAGTGGTATGGTTCAAAGGGCGGGGTAGATACGCAAGACTGTATATTTTTATTAAGCCTTGAGGAAGTGTGCAAATATTTTGGTGATAGCCGATCAAAACTGCAAAACCCAGGAAAAAATCAAAGATATTGGTTTGAAAGAAAAGATGAAAACAATAGTAAACGATTAGCAAGACTTCAAGATAAAGAATGGTGTTGGTGGTGGTGGCTTCGATCGCCCGGCCGCGTTAATGTAAAAGCCGTGTACATCTTCGGGACTGACGGTAATATAGGTATTCAAGGCAACAATATATTGAAAGGCAACCTAAGCGATGGCAAATGTACAGGCGGCGTTCGTCCTGCTTTATGGCTAAAGCTGTAATGTAATTTATTTTCAAATATGACACGTTGTTGTCCAATTTGTCATGTTATAATGATGAAAAATTTTAAATATCATTTTCTTTCTTACATATTACACCATAAATATTCAGCACATACATAATTAAAAGGTATGTGCTGTTTTTGTTACCTATATTAATTCTTCAATACTTTTCTTCTTCCTGATACTGCAACCCCACATACAATTAACACTGCACCTACAACACTTATAATTGAAACTTTTTCATTCAACATAATCCCTGCTGCAATCAGTGTAACAAATGGAATCACATAAATATAATTATTTGCAGTTACGATTCCTATTCTCCTACTAACCGTGTTCCATGCAACATAGCAAATTGCACTTCCCACTATCCCTAAGAATAAAATACTAATAATATACTTTGGTTGTTCTAGTGCAGACAAAGCAAACGGTGCATTCTCAAAAATTGCAAGTGGTACAGTAGTTAATATGGCATAGAAAGTTGTTTTCCTTGCTAAGTAAACACTATCATATTTCACTAAATAGCGTTTTAGATTTATAGAATATATTGCCCAACTTAATGCCGCAAGAAATGATAAAAGATCTCCTACTGGACTCAATTTGAGTATAAATGTTCCATTGAATACAACAAAAGCTACTCCAGTAAATGCTATTAAAAATCCTAAAATTATATTTAAACTTATTTTCTCATCTTTTGTAAAGAAATGCGCCAATATCGCTGTTAGTATAGGTGCTGAAGCGACTATAATGCTGACATTAGAAGCAAATGTATATGTAAGTGCCACATTCTCAGAAATGAAGTAGATTGTACAACCCGTTAATGCTAATAGTAAAAAACCTGCTTCCTCCTTTAATCTCAATTTCTCCCTTTTGTGGTTAAGAATTAGCAGTACCACATATGCTATAGTAAACCGCATTATCATAATTTGGATTGGTGTAAATACCTCGAGTAAAAATTTGCTTGCAATAAATGTTGTTCCCCAAATTACAATCGTAAATAGAGCAATTAAATGTCCTATCGTCTTCTTTGATGTTTCTTTCATGTTTTCTCTCTTTCTCATTGTACTATAACAAGGATGTGTATCGATTCATTTTGAATGCATATACAATATTACTATTCTTTTATAACTTTTACAAGAGATGTATTTATAACAAAAAAATAGCTCTACTGCTTAAAACAGTTTTGCTATTTTAAAATATTATACTTTTTTATATATTATGCTTTTTTAAATAAGTTAATTAACCATATCAATACTACTGCTCCAAGGATGGATACAATAAAGCTCCATAGGTTAAGCCCTGTTGCTGGCCCCCAGCCAATTAATCCTACAAGCCATCCTCCAATAAATGCTCCTAAAATACCAACAATTATATTCGCTCCAATACCCATTTTAGAGTCTTTTCCTGTGAATTTACTAGCAATCCATCCTGATATTCCTCCAAGAATTAACCATACGATAATATTACTTATTTCTGGCATACGATATCTCCTTAATAAAACTGCAAAAATTAATGTTTACATATTTAAATTATCTCCAAAAGCAGGTTTAATATTCTATTATTAGGATACTCGAGAATAAACCATATATTTACATGTGTCTCATATGATACTTAATTGTATAAATACTCTGTATAGTGTAAAATAGGATTTACTTTAAATTATGTATATTTATAAATTTTATTATATAATACTCTTTTATATTAGATTAAATTTTGATACTTTTGAAAAGGATGGCAACATGAATTTACGACAATTATATTATTTCAAAAAATCAGCTGAACTTCAACATTTTACAAAAACAGCTTCCGAATTATTCATAAGTCAACCAAGTCTTAGTTATGCAGTCTCTAGTCTAGAAAATGAATTAGGCACAGCATTATTCCAAAAGCAAGGCAGAAACGTCGTATTAACCAAATCCGGAAAAGAATTTTACCCATATATTGAAACAGCATTGCAAAGCATTGAAGCTGGTGTTGCTTTATTAAAGCAACGTTCTGTTTGTAATACCGGTAAAATTGATATTGGAACAGTTCCTGCTTTAGCAGGTGATTTTGTATCCCAAATAATTCATGATTATATGACAATATCCCCTGATATTTCTTTTAATTTATTGACTAATGATACTAAAAATATTATCCCCGGAATTAAAAGTGGTATATATGACATTGGGTTTTGTTCTAAAATCGATAACGAGGATGAATTAGAATTTGTTCCAGTCCTTACACAAGAAATAGTTGTAATATCTAAAAATGACCATGAATTAGCGAAAAGAAAGAAGTTCGATTTGTCTGCACTCAAAGATTATCCACTTATTACCTATCATGAAAACATACCAATTGGTCAGACCATTCGTAATATTCTTTATAAAAATAATATAACTCCAAAAATAAAGCATACTTTTGATGATGAAGCATCGATTGCTGGAATGGTTTCTCGAGACTTTGGGATTGCTATTGTTGTTAATACCCCTTTATTAAAGCTTTATAATTTTTCTATTATGCCACTTCCTATACCGATACATCCTCGTGTCGTGTACTTAGCGTACCTTAATGAACGCTCACATACTGAAATAGTGAGTAATTTCATTGATTTTATCTTAAAAAATAATTATATTGATACTTTAAAAATATAGAGATCCAAATATATTTATCTGTTAATAACCCCAAACGAGAGGGAGGAAAATAAAATAATTATTTCCCTCCCTCTCATTCACGGAATACACTGAATAAATAGAATTAACTCACTTCTTTTTAATTTCTAACTAATATTTACCAAACTCTTTATCACTTAATACAATTTGAGGTTTTGATGTCCCATAATCTTCATGATGTTTATTTCCTACTTTACTACTCCCTCTAGACATTTTCTCAAGCATTCTTAATACTTCTGGATTAAATTCATCATATTTATTAAAATCATTTGCTATTTTCTTTAATTTGAACTTTCCAACTGTTTGTTTTAATAGATCAGCCTGACTTGATAATTCTTCACTTGCTGCTGCACTTTCTTCTGAGGTTGCTGAGTTTGCTTGTACAACTTGAGAAACTTGCATAATCCCTTGATTAATTTGTTCCACACCAACTGCTTGTTCATTAGAGGCTGTCGCAATATCGCCAACAAGTTTTGCAGCTTTTTCAATTCCCGTCACGATTTTACCTAATGCTTCAGCGGTCTCGCGTGCAATCTTTGTTCCACCTTCCGCTTTACGAATAGAACCTTCGATCATATCTGTTGTCTCTTTTGCCGCATTAGCTGATCGTGCCGCAAGATTACGTACTTCTTCTGCAACGACTGCAAATCCCTTTCCATGTTGTCCTGCTCTTGCAGCTTCAACAGCAGCATTTAAAGCTAGTATATTTGTTTGAAATGCGATTTCATCAATTACTTTAATAATCTTAGATATATTTGTAGAGGATTCATTTATCTCCTCCATCGCCTTAAGCATTCCTTGCATCTGCTCGTTACCCCTAATTGCATTTTCTTTTGCATTTTCAGCTAAATCATTTGCTTGACTAGAGTTCTTTGCATTCATTTGTATTTGTGAAGAAATTTCTTCAATTGAGGCAGTAAGTTCTTCGATAGAACTTGCTTGTTCTGTCGCCCCCTCTGAAAGAGTAATACTTGCATCTGATACTTGTTTTGCTCCTACTGCCACTTGTTCTGATGCATTTGCTATATCTGATAAGAGCTCATTATTATTATTTACCATCTCTGCTAACTTCTTGCCAAGAAGATCAGCCTCTGATCTAACTTCTACGTCAATCGTAAGATCTCCTGCAGCAATTCTTTCCGCTGCATAAGCTTGTCCTCGAATGTTGTTAATCATTTTCTCAAAAGAAGTTAATAACATTCCTAATTCGTCTTTTCTATCATTATTAATGTTGACCCCTACATCTCCAACTGCTAACTTATCTGCAGCATCAATTAACACTTTAATTGGAGTACTAATTGTACGAGCAACAAATAGGCCAAGAATAATTGACACAATTATTCCTATGATTATTGTAATAACCATCATCGTCACTGATGTATTTGCTAGATCCGTATTACCATCTGATCTTTGTTTTGCCTCTAACGCATCATTCGCCATTAAAGCAGAGAAACTATCATTCAAAATATTTTCTAATTCTACTGCTTCTTCAATTATAAGACGTCTTGCCTGTTCATACTGATTTGTATTTACTAATTTAATCGCTTCGTCAATATAAGGTTCATACTGTTCCCATTGTGAAGTCAATGTATTATACATCTTTTGAACATCATCAGATGATATAGTGGTATCATACTTTAATAGTAAATCATCAACGTTTAAGCGATAATCTCCGATTTTCTTTACTGCTGCTTCTCTTTCAACTTCTGTTTCTATCGTAACTAACTTCATTGCATTAACTCGAATTCTCTGAAATTCTGTTGAAGCACTTCCAGAATAAGCTAACCCTAATGTATTCTCTGTATAAAGCAATGTATCTGCATTGTCTATTTCTCTTATATTAACTATTCCCACAACACCAATCACGCCAGCAATTGCAGCAATAATTAAGAACCCCATAATTAATCTCACTGATATTTTCATGTTATTAAACCATTTCATATTTACTTCTCCTTTTTATACTAACGATAAATTTTTGTCTACTTTATAGTTCTTCAGAAAAATTCTCCATATCTTTTTCAGAAAGCAACTCTTCACAATCTAATAAAAGTTTTACTTCATTTCCAACTTTACCAATATTCTTTATGTAATGATTATTATTTCCGGTATTCATTTGTGGAGGGTCTACTATATCCTGTTCTGGGATTGTAAGTACCTCTGATACACTATCAACGATAAGCCCGATTGAAATATTTAAGATATCGACCACAATAACACAAGTCCTGTCATTATATTCTCTTGGTTCTTTTTTAAAACGTACCCTAACATCTATAACTGGAATTATCTTTCCTCTCAAATTGATAATGCCTCTCACATATTCAGGAAGTTCTGGTATTTCTGTAATAGATTGTATCCCTATAATCTCAATTACATATTTGATTTCTATCCCGTAACTTTCTTTGCCCAGGGAGAAAGTCAAATATCTGTCTTTTTGTGTATCTTCTTCTAACTCTACCGTACTTTCAACTACATCCGCCATGATTTTATCCACCTTTCTTATATTTTGACTACATATTAATCATACCTGCTACATCTAGAATTAAGCTAATGCTTCCATCCCCCAACAAGGTACATCCAGCCAGTCCTCTAATCGTTTTAAATGTCTGTATGTATTCAGGTAATGCCTTTACCACAACTTGTTGCTGCCCAATCAGTTCATCTGCAAATATACAGATAGTCTTATCGCCATGTTCAATCATGATAATAATTCCATTATATAGTTCTGTAATTTGTGTTTTAACTTTATAAACTTCATGGATTCGTAGTATTTTGTAACATTGCCCTCTTACCAAAATCATTTCATTTCCATCAGGGTCAGAAATAATATCTTTTTTACTCGGTCTAAATGATTCTTTTATTGAGATGATTGGAATTGTATATCTAGAATTACCTACTTTTATATTCATTCCATCAATAATCGCAAGAGTTAGTGGTATTTTCAGTGTTATCTCAGTTCCTTTTCCAGGCATACTATCAACATATACGGTCCCACCAACCGCCTCGATATTCCTAGCAACCACATCCATCCCAACTCCACGACCAGAAAATTCTGTTACATTGTCATTGGTTGAAAATCCCGGAAGAATGATTAGGTTATATACTTCTCTATCTGACATATCCTCTTCCCTTTTTATGAGAAGATTTTGTTGACTTGCCTTACTTAATATTTTATCTCTATCGAGCCCACCCCCATCATCACTAACGATAATCAATACATCACTTCCAGAATTACGAGCAGTTAAAGTAACTGTCCCAACTTTGGTTTTACCATTTTCTCCTCTTTCTTCTGAGGATTCTATTCCATGGTCAATTGAATTTCTAACTAAATGCATAAGGGGATCTGAAATATGTTCAATAATATTCTTATCTACTTCAGTATCTTCCCCTATAATCTTTAATCTGACTTCCTTTTCCAACTTCTTACACATATCCCGAACGATTCGATTCATTTTGTTAAAAGTTGTAGAAAGAGGAACCATCCGTATTGACATGACTGTATTCTGCATTTCCGTTGTAATTTTATTTAACTGTCTCGCTGCCTTCCGAAAGTTATCTAATTCTAGACCCACTAAATCAGGATTTTGTATAACCATTGCTTCTGCAATAACCATCTCTCCAACTAAATCCATTAGTTGATCTAATTTTGCTACGTTAACGCTGATAATACTTTGAGCAGTTGATCCATTCGTTTTATCTTTTTCTTCATCTTTGTCTTTATCTTTGTCTTTGTCTTTATTTTTATCTTTGTCTTTTTTTACATTGAGTAAATTATTATTTTTATCTCGTTCACTAATAATGTCTTCAAATTCTGTAGCCTCACTATCCTCCATCTGTTGCATATACACTACGTCGTTTTCCAGTTGATTTAGCTCCATATCTTTAAGAAATATTGTCTGCATAAAAAACTCATTTAACTTTGCATATGTATAATCTGACTCAAAATATAACTTGAGACCATCTTTACGGATTATCTCTACACTTTCATCATTATCCATAATATCCTTTGGTATGCAAGAAATCTTCTTAGCAAATCCGTTTAGATTACGAATAATGGTGTAAGCACGAATATTCTCCATTTCGCATCCTTCTTGAAAGAATATAACTGCCTCAAAAACTTTATTCATTGGTTCTGTAATATTGCTTTGCTTTATCATAGATAGATATTCATTGATATTACTAATTATTGAGGATGATGCTCCATCAACTGTATTTCCGTTTTCGAGCTTTTTCACTTCCACCTTTATAAAATCAACTCCATCTAAAACCAAATCAGAAATAGTAGAAGTATCAATATTATTAGGTTTTATATCTCGAAGGTAATAAAATAAATCTTCAATTGCATGTGCCAGTAATGATATATCATTTAACATCATCATTGCAGAGGAACCCTTAATCGTATGCATTATTCGAAATATCTCATTGATTGAAGTTTCCGTATAAGTACTTATGCTTTCACTATTTAATATAGCCTGTTCAAGTTGTTCTAACAGTTGTGTTGTTTCAAATATAAACATATCCATTAATGGTTCATGTATGTGTTGTTCTGACATATTACACCCCCTATTCATTTTTAGTACTTTTCACGTTTATTTTACTTTTTTAATTATAAGTTTTAGTAAAAACAATAACCAATACTATTTTATGACATAATTCATAGTTTCTTTTTATAGGTTATACATAATTGATATACATTTATATAAATAAATAGGACATCCTACAATATCTGCGTTGCCAATTTATCCCACCTATGCTATCCTTAATTTTTGGAGCAAGAATAAATCGAACTCCATTACGAAGGAATATTGCTTGCACTTTTGACATAAGCTTTAATAATGTTATGAAAGTTGTGAGGTATCTTGATGACGTATTTACAACCAGAAAGTAGGGATAAAATGGGCTACTCTTTTTACGAATTGTTATGGTTTTTTGCAATTTATTCGTTTTGGGGTTGGTGTGGTGAAGTTATATACAAAGCCGCAAGCACTGGAAAGTTCGTTAATAGAGGATTCTTAAATGGTCCTATCTGTCCAATATATGGATTTGGTGTAGTGATTGTAGTTGTTTGCTTAACTCCTGTTAAAGATAATCTAATCATTCTATTCACAACTTCAATAATACTCACCTCGACATTAGAATTCATTACGGGTTATGCGTTAGAGAAGGTATTTAATGAAAAGTGGTGGGACTATTTACAAGAGCCCTTTAACATTAAAGGATATGTATGTTTAAAAGCATCTTTGATATGGGGAGTTGGATGTGTTCTTGTTATGTATGTCCTACATCCTCTTGTTATGTATTTTATTATTAAACTACCAGAGCATCTTGGTATCATTTCATTAATCATCTTTTTCGTATTACTAGCAATCGATCTTAACTTTACCGTTTCAACTTTATTGAAGTTCAAGCAGCGGATACATATATTATCAGAAATCGAAGTAAAGATAACACAGGTTTCGGAAACCATAGGAGAAAATTTATCCGATAAAGTACTCGCCACAATAAAGGCAAAAGAAAATCATATGCAAGAATTAGAAGAACTACGAGCGAAATACAAAAAACTCAAAAGAGAAACGCATTTTGTATACAACCGAATAACCCATGCCTTTCCTAAATTAAATTCTCTGAAAAGCAAGGAATTTCTTGAGAAAATAAAACACTTTCGAACGAAATAACCTAATATAATATTTTTAATAAGATAAAAATCGATTAAAAAAAGAGTGGCGTTATGAGAAATAACTTAAAGTATTCTCAGATAGCCACTCAATAATCATCAGGGTTTTAAGATAACTTTTATACAATTGTCTTGCTTTTTATCAAAGATTTCATACGCATGCTCCCCTTTATCCAAAGTAAGCTTATGGGTAATAATATCTGTCGCATCAAATTTGCCTGTTTTAATTAAAGTCATTATTCTATTTACATAAGATTGTGCTGGACATTGTCCCATTTTTAGAGTGATGTTTCTTGCAAAGAAATCTCCTAATGGGAAGTTGTTATATCTAGCACCGTAAACACCTACCATTGAAACGGTTCCACCTTTTCTAACTGCTTGAGTTGCTATTTCTATAGCAGATTTGGAACCACCTTGAAGTTTTAATGCAGTTTCTACCATTTCAATTGCTGTCATCTTTCCATCCATTCCAACGCAATCAATTACTACATCGGCTCCACCATGAGTTATTTCTTTTATATATTCACCGGCATTATCATGTTCTTCAAAATTGACCACTTCTACACCGTATTTCTTAGCATGTTCTAATCGATATCCAACATAATCGACTGCAATTATACGCTTTGCACCTTGAAATGCCGCCCATTTTATTGTTAATAGTCCTACCGGACCACAACCTAATACGACTACTGTATCCCCACTTTTTACTCCTCCATTCTCAACTCCCCAATATGAGGTTGGTAGAATATCAGTCAGAAAAAGCACTTGTTCATCCGCTAATTCTTCCGGGACTATTGTAGGACCTATATTTGCATAAGGAACTCTAAGGTATTCTGCTTGTCCCCCATCATAACCGCCGTACGTGTTGCTATATCCAAATATTGCACCTACTTCTCCATTTTCATTTGAATTATCGCACTGACTCCACAAATCATGTTGGCAAAACCAACAGTGTCCACAAGAAATCGGGAAAGGTACAATAACTCTGTCCCCTTTTTTCACTTTATGAACATCCTTTCCTATTTCTTCAACAATACCCATGGTTTCATGACCCAATACAAAACCTTTTGGCATATTTGGAACCATTCCATGAATAAGATGCAAATCGGAACCGCAGATTGCTGTTGATGTTACCTTCACTATAATATCATCTGCTTTTTCTATGGATGGATCACTAACTTCTTTTACTTTTACATTTTTTATTCCCTCATATACAATCGCCTTCATATTAACCTCCCGCAGTTTTACTCTCTATTTTTCTACCATCCTAAGCATATCTACTACATTTATTATTTTATTTTTATTGTTATTATTTTTCTTATTTTGGGTAAAGTCTTTACGAAGCATTTTTAATACTGTTCTTTCATTGTTTATTTCTTCGGCAGTCCGAACTCCCATCATTCTTATGAGCGGTAGTGGAGGACACCATCCTGTCAATGCATGTTGAAGTAGGAAAAATCCAACTGTCCCTGTTACGAAAAACCAACACTTACTAAATTTTAATCCTAAGATGGAACTAATAAAAATAATAGAAGCAGCATTTGTTTCAAGTACTCTTTCTGTATCCCATTCAAATTTTAACATACTAATTCGTTTGGATTTTTCCTCATCACTGCAATTTTTATAAATATTTAAATTTAAAATAGTTTGATTTCGAATCTGTGCATTTACATTTGGGTTAGTTCGAATAACGACGCGATGTGTTGTCGATGGTAATTTATTAAATAAATTTATCATTTTTCTCACTCCTATAATATTTTTATTAGTATGCATTAAAATATATTTACTATGCGAATGAAGTTTTAAAATAAAAAAGAACGGCTTTCGCCGTTCTTTTACATTAAGAACTTAATTTTCTAGAATAATACGAATTATTTTTCCATCATCATAATAAATCAGTGCATCATTACATCCAGCATTACGAAGCATCTGTATTGTAATGTCTGAATAATTTTCGTCTTTACTAATACTAAATCCACAATATGCCATTAATTCAGTTTTTCCACTATATATGAATTTTTGTACTATCGTTTGAAGTTGCTCTTTTGTTTCCGCATATACTCCAGACATTCTATAATAATCGTATTTGGTACTATTACATTTTACATATTTTGATGTATCCCATGTATGATCGATTGCCATTCTCTCATCTGTAATATTAAAATAGTTATATCTTACAAAATCTTTAGTATCTGGTACAGGGTCATTCCATGTTGCATCTACTTGGTAATATTCTCCGTCTATCTTCACAATATTCCAAACATGACCTTCCCCATTTGTAACCCCACTTATCATATGACACTCTATCCCCATAATATTCATAAACATATTAAACGCTTCTGCATATGCTTGACATACTCCAGTTTTATATTTCAGCAATCCCCATACGGTATAAGAATCCTCTGGAAGTGTTCCATTTAAATAGTTATCATAATCATATTCGTAGGTTAAGACTATATAATCATGTATGGCTTTTTCTTTTTCATAATCGGTCATATCAACAGTGATGTTATCTACGATAATCTTACTCACTATATCTATTAATTCTTTTGCTTTGTCTGAACTATTCATAGCGGCTGTCGCACTTTTGAAACTTTGTGTAACCATATGAGATATCGTATATTTATAATTAATTTCTGTATCTTCTTTATTTCCCTTAACTACATATCCCGTAAATATTGTTCCGTCTTCAAAGTATTTAAATACATCTTCATTGCTTACATTATTACTCGTGTACTCCACATGAATAATTGGTTGTATGTTATAAACCATTTTATCTAATACAGCATATAATTCTGCAACCGTTGCAACCTTTTCTTTCTTTGTTATCGGTTCCAATTTATTCTCTTGAAGAGTCGCTAGGATTGTCAAAGCTTTTGGCTGTAATTTCGCTGCCACGATAAGATCCTTATCCCCTGTTGCTTGAAGCTGTTCTTCTGTAAATACACCTTTTCTTAATAGATAAGCTATTAAGGTTTCATCTGTGTTTTTTAATTTCGCAAATAATGTTTTATAGCATATCTTTACTACGAGATCTCTGGTAAAAATTTTATTATTATTAATTTCATCCACATCTGCTTGTGTTAGAATTCCAAGTTCTAACATCTTGTCAAAAGGAGCTTTCCAGGAAAATTCCCCAGCTACATCCGAATACCCTAAAGCACGAAGTATAAATGTTGCAAATTGCGTTGCGGGCATTTCTCCAACTCCAAAAGTTTTATCCGAACTACCAAATGCTAGTTTTTTTGTATATGCAAACGCAATATATGGGCTTGCCCAATTTGCTGATGTCGTAACATCTTTGAAATTGTGGCTATAGCCTGCTGTTTTTGCAACTGCTTCTTCTCCAATCAGTCTTAAAAACACTACTGTTCCATCTACTCGACTACAACTTTTATCTAATTCAAATCCTTTTGTTGTTCCGTAGAATAAATTAATTTGCTTTAAAACTTGTGCTTTGTTATAGTAATTTGCTGTAGTAGTGGCGGCCTCAACTGTATTTACATTGCCAATCACTGTTAAACATAGCATCAAAAGTGCCAAAAATAAACTCAATACCCTCTTCTTCATAATTCTCCCCCTTATATTACCTATAATTATTTATTCTTTATCCGCTGGGAAAACAATCCCTATTTGTTTTCTTGCCTCATCTAGGAGATTTATTTCCATGATTGAATACTGGTTATGGTCTTGTGCATGTTCTGAATTCTCAATTAATCGTACCATTTCTTCAACTTCATAATACATATTATTCTTATTCTTATTTTCCATACTTATTCTTTCTTCCTGTCCATCTCGGTAAAGAATAACTAATTCTTTTGGACTAACAATCTCATCAATAAGCATGGTTGCCTTCTCTCCCTGGATCTCGCTTTGAATATATGACACTGCAATCTTTGAATATAAAAGTTCTGCCTGCATATATCCGTAATCTGCAATTATCGTACCAGCTCCATCAATTCCATTCTCTAATAATATACCCATTGCATTTATTCCATTTGGTAAGCCAAATAGTTTAACTAATGAATGTATGCAGTAAACTCCAATATCTGTTAGTGCCCCATTTGAATAAATTGGGTCAAAAGCATTCTCGATAATTCCTTTTTTAAAGTTATCATATCTACTCGAATATTTACAATACTGAAATGTTGCTCTACGAATCGTTCCTAATTTATATAGATTATTGGCAATTTCTAAAAATCCAGGGTCAAAAACAGTTCTCATTGCCTCCAATAAAATCACATTGTTTTCTTCTGCGGTTTGTAACATGAGCGCTAATTCTCTACTGTTTGATGCAATTGGTTTTTCACATAACACATGCTTACCCTTTTGAAGCATTTGCATACTATGACTAAAATGAAAGCTGTTTGGACTCGCAATATATACCAAATCAACCTCCTCGGAATTCGCTAAATCTTCAAGCTTATCAAATACTAAGCTTGCTCCATGCATATTTGCATATTCTTTTGCTCGATCCATGGTTCTAGAATATACCCCTACTAATTCAATATTATTAAGTTGTTTCACAACCTCTATAAATCTATCTGTAATAAAATTCGTACCGATCACTGCACACTTTATCATATAAACCCTCATCCTATCTGTATTGTATTTTTTATATATTACCTTTTATCTTTATTATCTTTTATCTATATTATTAACTAACAAAATGCTAATAAAGCGCAAATAAGTTAATTGCCAATACATAATATTATACCATACAAGTGTAAATAATAACCTTATTTTTAGTACAAAAAAAGAACCTAATAGTCTGAAAGCCCTAAAGGTTCCTACTTTGAAAAGATTTCATTTTACTTTCTCTTTGTACCTACATATGAGCCTACCCCACCTGCTACGTTTACCACGTTAAAGCCTTGCTTTACTAATAATCCACAGGCTCTTTTGCTTCTTGCTCCAGAGTGGCACACAATGTAGTATTCTTTCTCTTTCTTTAAATACTTACTAGGTTCACTTAATAATTCACCCATTGGAATATTCTTAGCACTTCGAATACTTCCATCTTTATATTCATATGGTTCTCTAATATCAATTAACTCAACTTTACCTATTAAATTATCAATATCATTTACATTAATAACCTTTATATTTTCTTTTCTAAATAAATCAAACATTTTATCTCCTCCTAGACATTTATAATATGATTTTATTATATTCAATATCTTACTTATTATCTGTGACCTTATCACAGAGTTGAGTATACATCAGAGGATATATTAGTTCCTTTTATTTCTATAATTTCAGAGGAATATTCACGATGAATTTGCTTCCCTTATTTCGTTCAGATTCAACCATAACGGAACCATTAATATGCTTTAGATTTTCTTTAACAACATATAACCCAATGCCTTCTCCTGATGAATTCACACCCTTATTCCCTTTATAGTAGGCATCAAATATCTTAAGTTGATCCTCTTTCGTAATACCCACTCCATCATCTTCTATTGTTATTGTTAATCCATCGGTATTAGCAAAATAATTAATACTAACTTTTCCATTTTCCTCGGTAAATTTATATGCATTCGTTAAAATATTGTAAATTGCTTGACTTAACTTATATTTATCTGTTCGTAATATAATTTTTTTGTGTTCCATGATTTTCAGATCGATATCTTTTTTCTCAAATTGAACTTTAAGTCCATTTACAATTTGCCTCATCAATTGACTTAATTCAAATTCTTCAATCTTTAATGTATCAATATCTTTCTCAGCATCTATCATTCCGCTCATGTTTGAGATTATCGAAGTAATATTCTCTATTTGGTCTTCACAAATTCTTATTTCCTCTGGCGTCATATCAATTACACCATCCTCAATTCCTTCTAAATGTGTTTTTAGAATTGTAAGTGGAGTTCGAGTCTGATGAACGAGTTCGTCAGTTAGTGTTTTTCTACTTTTTTGCTTAAGCTTTAAACTAGTTCTTAATGATTCAAGGCTTTGCTGTATTACTCTTATTTCTTTCACTTTTGATTGAAGTATTGTAGTTGTATTTCCCATATCTATATTCTGCGCCATATCAGCAGTATTAATTAAGTCCTTGCTCATCTTCTTACTTACTAGTATTCCTATTATTATTGCAAAAATTAGTACAATTCCGATCGAATACATACTGTTTTTGATAAGTGAAGATTTAAACATCCATGTCGCTAGTGAATTTTCTGCAGAACTATATTTTACTATATTTATTTGTCCGATCACTTTATTTCCATCCATTATCTTTGCATGATCGACTTCTTCAACCTGAGTATCTTGCATTCTTCGCATCATACCCTTATTCATCATTCCCATACCCATCGCATATCCAGCAGTTACATCAACAATTAAAATACCATTTTCGTTATATACTTTTATTCGATTGATTGGATCAACTAGATGTGTCTCTAGCTCAATCGCCATTTGAGTTGCAGAAAATTCTTCCGTTGCCAATGCTTTGGTTGAATAGTCTACAATCTCTTTAAAATGCATCTCATAATTTTGCTTCACATAATCCGTAAAATATTTGTCCGTTAATGTACTTAATACGAATGCATTGATACTTACAGAAAAGACAGCAATCAATATCAGTACAAGAAGCCATTGTTTTCTTATCGTCATAGCTCCTCACCTCCAAATACATAACCTGCCCCATATTTCGTAATTAGAATCTCTGGACGTTTTGGGTTATCCTCGATTTTTTGCCTAATTCTCTTAATGTAACTATCAACATTTCTATCATACCCTTCATAATCATCGCCATAGGCAAGGGTTATAAGTTGTTCTCTCGTTAAGACTTGTCCTTTATTCTTAAATAAAACAAATAAAAGCTTGTACTCCGCAGCAGTGATAGAAACTTCCTTATCACCCTTAATTAGCTTCATACTCTTAGTTTGTAAGCTCAAATCCTTAAAATTATATTTAATCTCATCCGTTTCATGATAGATTCTTTTTAAAAATACATTAATACGTTTCATCAGTTCTCTTGGACTAAAGGGCTTAACAACATAATCATCTGCCCCTATATCAAACCCCTTTATCCGATCAACCTCTTCTTGTTTCGCAGTCAACATAATAACTGGTACATCTGATATCTTACGAAGCTCCCTCAGAACTTCAAAGCCATTGATACCCGGCATCATAACATCTAATAAAACGAGGTGAAACTCATGTTGATTAAAACATTCTAATGCTTCAAACCCATTATTAGCTATATATGCGCTGTACCCTTCTTTCACTAGATACTTCGAAACAATATCACTAATATCTTTTTGGTCTTCTACAACTAAAATATTATATCTCATCAGCTCACCTCGTTCTTATTTATTATGCTTACTTAACATAACAAATATTTACTTGATCAAAGTCTTTATCTTTTTCCTAATACTTCCTTACGTTTTAAATATTCTTCATCTGTAATTTCACCTTGTGCATATTTCATCCTCAAAAGTTCAAGTGAAGATTGTTTTGATATTTTGCTATTCTTATGAACCAATAAATAAATAACAAAAGCTACAACAAGTAAAATTGTTAGTGCAATAAATATGTTCCAGCCATTATTCATAAACCCATAACCGCCATTACCAAAACATCCATTTCTAAAATTGTCACCACCAAAATTACCACCGTTTCCATAGAAACCTCTACCATACATCATAATGTTTTCCTCCTTTTTTTTATGTTAACTTTATTATAGGAGGAGAATATGACTCAAATATGACTAAAGCTCATTCAGCTAAATATTGTTTCTTATTATTTATTGCTTTATTATTTTTCTTGCTTATTATTTCTTCACTTTATCTATATTTCAAATACTAATTTAATATCTGTTATGTTTTGCATCATTTGAATCGCATTTTCTGCGATGCCCTTGATAAACTTTCTAAAGTTCTCTACATCGCCTTCTCTAAGATTTTCACCAGATCTTATGGAAACCGTTACGTTCAAAATCCATCGAAGAGTAGCAAGTACTCTAAAGTATTCAAAATCCTGCATCGGACTATTCATTAATGCTAAATATTGGTTATAAACTTCTGCTGCAAATTGCTCAAATCCACTGCGTTCCATTAAAGTGACTGTCCAAGCTAGATCAAATCTATAATCGCCAATCCCCCATACCCAATCAATGACATATGGATTACTTGTTTCATCTACCAATACATTCCAAGGATGATAATCTCTATGCATAATAGAAGGCTTTAAATCCGATAGGAATGTCTTTTTATCTTGAAGCCATTGATAAATTTCTTCAAATTCAAATATCTTATATTGACGAATAATTTGTGAGATTTCATCAAGCTCACGATCAATTAAAGTGATAGGAGCTGTAACTTCGAAATCAGGTTGGATATGCTTCACATCAAGTGAATGTAGATCAAATAAAAGTTTAGTGAACTGCTGCATATGCTGACTTTGGTGTTCTTTATCTTGCATATAAACATCCCATAAAAGTTTGCCTTCTATTCTTTCCATAATTAAAAATGGCTTATCAAACTCTATTAAGGAAATATCATATGAAAACAATTCTGGTACTGGGTATCCTACTTTTCTGAGACTAGCAAGTGCTTTACATTCTTTCTCAATACTAGAAACTCCATTTTGGGTACCCTCGTATATTTTTAATATTAATCTGTTTTGGATCTTTTCATCTACTATTACATTAAATGAAAAAATATCCCCTGCCCAACCTGATTTTAATTGAGTAATGTCTTGGATTTTGAACTCTTTCGTTTTAAACTGATTTCTTAAATGCAAACTTAGTAGATTATGAATATCCTGCATCATCTTAACCCTTCTTTCCAAATAAGTATGGTTTACCACTATATCTTCAATTTATCTATTATCTTTCGAACTGGTTTTTTATACAAGTCTAGTAATGGCCCAAAAATTATCATACATATAAGAGTTCCTTCTCTAATAGCAATTTCCTCTTTGAATACAAATGACAAGAGTAAAACTACTGCAATAAAAACAATGTCTAATAGCTGTCTAAACCTACCCATTGTGATTTTTTGTAATCTTTCCGCAACTAGTAGGCAAACTCCCTCTAGTGGATTTCTTATAAATTTCGATTCAAGTACTATGGTAACTCCGAAGGCACATACAGCAAATCCAACTACTCCCACCAACAGTCTTACTGCATAATATGTAATTTCCCAATTATTAAATATATTATAAATAAACATATTAATGAAAGTCCCAATTAAAAATACATTTAAGAATTGAAATAATTCAATAGGCCGAAACTTCTTTTTCTCCATTAACATTTGTACAAAAATACAAGAACCGTTGAAAAAGATAGTTACTGTACCTATTTTGATTTTGATAATCTTTGATACTGTAACTCCCATTGCATCCCAAGCACTTAACCCGATTGCTGCTTTAATTGTAAGACTTGCTCCTAATGAAATTATTAGTACTCCTACAATGAGTGTAATTATTTTCTTTGCATATTTTGCTATCATCTCTTATTAAACCTTTCTGTTCCTAAAATATCGCCTTACAAATAATTTTATCATAATATTATATAAAATCATACATTATTATTTATATAGAGGGTAAGCCGTGCAATGCTTGCAAATAAATCCTCCCAATTATAGCAACAGCCTACCACTAAGACGTGGCAGGCTGTTCTCTTAATTTTATAATAATCTTTATTTATTATCCAGAAAAGCAATCGCCCGTTGTAAGCTATCTTCTCCTACGTCAGTCACAATATCAGGAGTAAGCGTATTCTGGTCCGCTTTTGTGTCTGGTCTGTCGAGTTTAAGATATGAAATACTCATAAATATTTCACTATTCTTTGTTTCATATTGAACTACATCTGAGTAGCAGCTTGGTGCATTTATACTTGTACGTCCTATTATTGTTCCAAGTTTACCATCCTGAACATATACTCCTAGCATTGTTGCGGAACTAAATGTATATTCATTTGTTAGAATTACTAAATTAATATTGTCGTTTCTAACTACATTTGTATTAACGGGATTTTGTTCAATTCCGCTTGTCTCGGTCCATCCCCTTAATTTAGAGGATAATGGAGAACGCCGAAAAGTTGATCCATATTCAGGAGCAGTCATACCAAGCGTCTTTAGAAGTTGCCTGCAATATTCCGCATTTCCACCACCATTATTACGTACATCAATTATTACTTTACTAATTCCATTATGAATAGCATCCTTTAATTTCTCATTTTCTTCATTAAATTTATGATTATCAAGTGCGCATGTATTCAGGTCAATATAATAAATATCACCCATTAACTCTGATTGTATTTCTGTGGTATATGAATATGCATCATAATATAACTTTTCCATAAATTTAATTCGTTTTTCTACCATTGTTCCATTTTCATCAATCGTAACCTTTATAGATTCTTTACTAACATCGCAACCTGCAAACTGCAGCATCGGTTTATACACTGACCATACTGAATGATTAAAGTTAATTCCTGTTGGATTTTCAGCTGAAAAATACAAATCTACTGTTTTAAATATATTCTGTATCGGAATCCCATCAATATTAATAATACTATTTTTTGTAACTTTACCGTCATCATCCAACAAATACAATTTATCTCCATCCGCATAACAATTAATATTCATAAAGTACCAGCTTTGTTGGCCATTAACCCCTGTATGTAAATCTCCTAAGACCGAGAGATATTTTCTTGTTAAAAATGCAAAATCATATGGTGTTGTTTCCTTCGTAATAGCACCTAAATATTCTTGCTTTTCGTCTTCATAGGACTTGGGTATTTTCCCTATAGCAAAGGCAGGATGTGTTATTTCCACTGTTTCAATAACATCCATTGCATCTTGGTAATATATATTTTCTTTTAGCTCAGTAGCCGGCTCATCTGTAATCGAATTATTAATCTCTACCGGTTTGTTTGACGTTGCTCTATTATTATCATTTTTTTTGGAACAACCTGTGATCAATAACAAAGATAAAGATAAAGTCAATAATAATGTTATGTATTTTCTCTTTTTCATATCTTATGTTCCTCTTTTCTTATGTATATAAACTGTTAAAGAATATGAATTTATGCTCATGCCAATATTTTGTATGAAATAATCCTACGTAAATAATATATACGCTTATTGCCATGTTTTGTCAAGTTCCTAGTTGTTATATATGGATCCGGTTATTTAATCAAAAAGGGTGCTCCCGTAGATGAATTATGGTACAATTAAGTATAACAACGAGAATTGCATACAAGTCACTAATAATAATCTATATAGCTTAAGGCTTTGAAGGGTAGGTAAATTTGAATAATAAGTATCAGGTATTAAAGAAGTATTTCGGTTATGATGAATTTAGAGAAGGTCAAGAATTACTAATTGATAGTATATTAGATGGAAATGATACCTTGGGAATTATGCCAACAGGAGCAGGAAAATCAATTTGTTTCCAGATCCCCGCTTTGATGCTAGAAGGAATTACTTTAGTAGTATCGCCCCTTATCTCATTAATGAAGGATCAAGTAAGTGCATTGAATCAATCGGGAATTCATGCAGCATTCTTAAATAGTTCACTTACGCAAAATCAATATAAGCTTGCTTTGCAGTATGCGAAGGAAGGTCGTTACAAAATTATTTACATAGCTCCAGAAAGATTAATGACGGAGGATTTCTTAGATCTTGCCCTAAATAGTAATATATCCATGATTAGTATTGATGAGGCTCATTGCGTTTCACAGTGGGGCCAAGATTTCCGTCCTAGTTACTTAAAAATAGTAGAATTCATTGAAAGTTTACCAAGCAGACCTATTGTAAGTGCATTTACTGCAACTGCAACGACTGAAGTAAAAGACGATATCATACGTATGCTAAAGCTTCAAGACCCAACTACATTAACAACTGGATTCGACCGTAAAAATCTTCATTTCTCAGTTCAAACCCCAAAGGATAAATATGCAGTTGTAAGTAAATATATTAAAGAAAATGAAGATAAAAGTGGAATAATTTATTGCCTAACTCGAAAAATCGTCGAAGAAGTATGTGAGAGATTGGATCGAGAAGGTGTTGCTGTAACTCGTTATCATGCTGGCCTTAGTGATGCAGAACGACACAAGAATCAAGATGATTTTATCTATGATGTTAAGCCTATTATGGTGGCGACAAATGCTTTTGGTATGGGAATTGATAAATCAAATGTAAGCTTTGTTATTCATTATAATATGCCAAAAAATATAGAAAGTTATTATCAGGAAGCTGGTCGTTCCGGAAGAGATGGTGAACCTGCTGAGTGTATTTTACTATATGCTGGACAAGATGTCGTTACCAATCAATTTTTTATTGAGAATAATAGTGATAACGAAGGCCTCGATCGGGAAACGTTTGAAGTGGTAAAACAGCGTGATCGTGAAAGACTTAAGAAAATGACTTTTTATTGTTTTACCAATGAATGCTTAAGAGATTATATCTTAAGATATTTTGGTGAATATGGTACTAATTATTGTGGAAATTGTTCAAACTGTATGACTCAATTTGATACGCTAGATGTCACTGATATTGCACAGGGCATTATTGGTTGTATTCTTGACTGCAGACAAAGATACGGGATTACCGTAATTATTGATACGGTTCACGGAAGTAATTCTGCGAAGATTCGTCAATATAGAATGAATGAAAATCAATACTATGGTAAATTATCACACGTTACAATACCAAGGTTGAGACAAGTACTGAATCATCTAATATTAACTAATTATTTGAATCTTACGAACGAAGAGTATGCCATTCTAAAGCTTACTCCTATTTCCAAATCAGTTTTAGATGATAATGAACTTATCACTATGAAGCTTGCAAAAGAAAGAGAAATTGTTCCAAAAGAAAAGAAACTTAAGAAAGCTACAAAAGGATCCAGTAAAAATAAGAATCCAGAATTATTTGAGCTTCTTAGAAAACTTCGTACTGATATCGCGAAAGAAGAAAGTATGCCTCCCTATATTATATTTACAGATAAAACTTTAACACAAATGTGTGATCTATTACCTACTACATACGAGGAAATGCTAACTGTTTCCGGTGTCGGAGAAGTAAAGTACAGTAAGTATGGTGAACGCTTTCTAAAAATTATAAATCAGTATATGCGTTCCTCTAAAAAGGTATAGTTATAATCTTAAATTGTGGTGAGAACTTTTATTCCCTTTCTACCTCAAACTTATTGCTCAATATCTTTCGAAACTGAATTGAAAATATGATTAAAGTAGTTGTCGCTGCAAAAAAATCTGATATTGGCTCTGCAAACAATACCGCAAACACTTTATTATCAAAGAAATTTGGCAGAATGTATATCAATGGTATAAGTAGGACCATTTTTCGTAAAAGTGCAAGTAGAATAGAAACTTTTGCTTGTCCAACTGCAATAAAGGTTTGTTGACAAGCTGACTGTGCACCCCACACAAATGCTGCTCCCATGTAGATTCTCAATGCCCATACTGTAGTCTTAACCAGTACGGGATCCGTACTAAACAGTGAGATTGGGAGTCTTGGAAATAGCATAACAAATATCCAAAATATTGTTGAATAGCTCACAGTAGAAATAATTAATAGTTTAAATGTTTTTTTCACACGTTCTGTATTATTTGCCCCATAATTATAGCTAATAATTGGTTGAGCTCCTTGTGTTAATCCCATTATTGGCAATATTAGAACCTGCATTATACTAGAAAGTATCGTCATTGCTCCTACTGCTATATCACCGCCATAGGTTTGTAGCGATGAGTTAAGCGAAATACTTAAAAGACTTTCTGTGCTCTGCATAACAAAAGGAGATGCACCTAAGATTAATACGGGAACCAGGATTGTTCTTCGTACCTTCATATATTTTTTACGTATTCTTAGCCTTGTCTTCTTTCCAAATAAAAATGTCAACACCCATATTGCAGAAACCATTTGTGAAACAACTGTTGCAATCGCTGCTCCTTCAACACCCATATTAAATCCAAATATTAAAATAGGATCTAGAATAATATTAATAATTGCTCCAATAATAACTGTAAGCATACTAATTCCAGCAAATCCTTGTGTAGAGATAAAACTATTTAATCCCAATGCCATCTGTACAAATATTGTTCCTATTACATATATGTTTAAATAACTTAATGCGTAAGGAATCGTTTCAGAGCTTCCTCCAAACATTAATAATAAGTCTTTTCCAAAAATTAAAAATACTACTGTCAGTACAAAAGAAATTCCAATGAGCGCTACAAAACAGTTTCCTAGTATTTGTTCTGCTTCATCATCTTTTCTCTGCCCCAATTTAATCGCCGCACGAGGTGCTCCTCCCATTCCGATTAGTGAACTAAAGGCTGTAATGATCATTATAACTGGAAAAGTAATTCCCACTCCAGTCAATGCTGTTTTCCCTATATCAGGAATGTGTCCTATGTAAATACGATCGACAATGTTATAGAGCATATTAACTAATTGTGCAGTAACAGCAGGTATCGCCAAACTTAACAGCAATTTCCCTAAACTTTGTGTACCTAGTTTGTCCTTCGTTCTATTTCTCATTTTTATATTTTCATTCCTTACTTTAATATTTTTATTTAGCTAGTATTCTTCGAGTATATAAATATAAAGCAATTATTTTTCACTTGACCAATATATCTATTATATTATTAGGACGTACTTAATACAAGTATGAAACGAAACGCTTTTGCCCATAAAAAAACCAGGTACTATTCCTGGTATATGTGAAATATTACTATCCAATTATTTTTTGTATCTAAAATCTCTCTTTTGCTTTGCTTCTTTCTTTAAACCTGCAAGAGCTTCTGTTAATTCAAAGGCATTACTATATGTTTGTGTTTGATTATCCGCTACCACACATGTTAGAGTAATCAAAGGAAAGCTCTCAATCTCACCATGCCTATTCGCTGTGATAATATATCCCTTTTGAATATCCGCTTTATTATAGAAATTTAATACCTCAAGTTCAAACGTTTTTGCTATTTCTACAAAGTATCCTTCCGGAACATACTTATCCATAATAATTACAAAATCATCTCCCCCAATATGACCTATAAATTGATCTTCTTGAATTTGGCTTTTTAGAATATCAGCTAATAACTTTATGACTATATCCCCATTCTCAAATCCATACACATCATTATATGCCTTAAAATTATCAATATCAAAGTATGCAACACTATAATTGATTTTATCGTTAATGCACTTACTCAACCTTTGTTCAATAAGAATATTACCTGGTAACCCTGAAAGTGGATTTTGATGCTTTGCTGCAGATACTTCTATCTCCGTAGTCTTTTGGAGCAAGTCCTTAATCGTAACTGTTCCAATGTATTTATCCTCTTCCGTAACTACGATGAAATCATAGAGTTTATCATTAGTTCGTGACATAGCCAGCGAAGATACAACATTTATCGGAGTTCTATAATCTACCGATAAAAAATCTTTATCCATAAGATTTGAAATTGTCTTGTTTTGATTTAGTGTAAACCCATAATATCCACTTAGTTTTAGAGCTAACTTTTCTTGGGTAACAATTCCAACTGGTTTCTCATTCTCAACAACACATAGCCCAATACAATCAATATTCTGTTTGAAAATATCATAGACATTAAGTGTCATTTCATTCGAAGAAACAGTATCGGAAATGGTGCATAAATTTTTAATTGAAGTGTTAGAAATTATGCTTTGAGGAGTGTCGTTTTTCTTTAGGTTAATTTCACGAATGGACTCCAAAAGTTCTTGCCTAATTTCGATTACTTCTGCATCTGGTTTTTGAATAAAGTAGCCCTGTCCATACTGAACTCCTAGATTTACAAGCGTTACTAATTCCTCTTCGGTTTCAATTCCTTCTGCTATCAAGAAAATGTTAGATACTTTAGAAAGCTCTACCATACCCTTCACGAGTGCAAATTTTAAGTTGTCTGTATCAACACCATGAACCAAATTCATATCTAACTTAATGTAGTTTGGTTTAATATCGCTTATCAGGTTCAAACCGGAATACCCTGCCCCAGCGTCATCAATCGCAATCTTATAATCCTGACTTTTATAATGATTAATGGTTGTTCGAAAGCCAGTCATATCGGTAATTACATTTCTCTCTGTTATTTCAAAAATAACATTGTTGGGAGTAATCTTATATTGCGTTAAAAAGTCTTTTGTAAAACCTTTCTTAAAGTTAGTGTCATGCATCGTATTGGGGTCTACATTAAGAAACAGTTTTTTATTATAGGTGGAATCATAAATTCAAACGCTGCTTCAAGTGCAGTAGTTCTACATAACAATTCCAAGTCCCACAGGCGATTGAACTCCTCTGCAATGGTAAACATCATGTCAGGATTCTTAATTTCATTTTCACAAGTAATTCTACTCAATGCTTCGTGGCCAAGAATACTACCATTTCTTAGAGAAATAATGGGTTGAAAAACAGTCTTAATACTTTTGTTTTGGATGATATAATCTAATGCTTCCTTTTTACTATTTGCCATTTTACATCCTCGATTTCAATTAATTTAATATGATAACTTAATTCTATCATATAAAAATCTCAATGATGTATTGGTTTTGTAAGTTGTAAGTTAGATTCTTGTAAAACTTTTTCCCTGTCAAAACACCCTAGATTCCGTTCTTTTTAACCCCCTAAGGTTACATCTTGCTGATCATACCATTCTAATGCTTGTACCAAATGTTCTGGCTTATAATCCGGCCACATTTCCTCCACAACATAAAAGTCAGCATATACGGATTGCACCGGAAGAAATCCGGATAATCTACGCATATTTCCCCAACGAATTACTAAATCGATTCTAGAAATATCATTCGAATGCAATTTACTCATGATTGATTTACCCGATGAATTTGTGGATTCTATATTGGATAAATCCCACTCCCAACCATAATTTACAAGAAAGTTTACCTTAATACCCCCTCCATTTATATCTGTTCTTGTGGTATACGGCAAAAGTTCTTTCGGAAAGCTTTGCGACTCTTTATTGCCAATAACTAATAACGAAGTCCCTTCCGCAGAAATCATATTAACGGCATCAACACATGCCTTTTTGAATGCCTCTTGTTGGATGCTAGGTCTTTTACAATTATCTATTGTAAAACCATAATAAGTAACTTCTTTCACGCCATATTCTTTTGCTTGTCTTAGAAGTTCAAGTCCTGGATTTAAACCATATTCATACCCTTTTTCTTTTCCAAGTCCTTTACTGTTTGCCCATCTTCTATTCCCATCTGGAATAATTCCTATAACTTATATAAATTAAACAATTTCTTGTTTTGCATTAGAAGCAAATTTAAATAATATATACCCGATTACGAACATTAAGCAAATTACTATTACACCTGTTTTTGAACTTCCACTAATCTGTGTAGAAACACCCATTAGGAAGGTTCCCATAAAGGAGGCTCCCTTTCCAAAAATATCATAGAAACCAAAGTATTCGCTTGATTTTTCCTTTGGTATAATCTTTGCAAAGTATGATCTCGAAAGCGCCTGTATTGCACCTTGAAACATTCCAACACATACAGCTAATACCCAGAACTCCCAAGTCTTATCTAACTGAAGAGCAAACAAAGCTATAATAAAATAACCAATAATACATGAACTGATTAGACTTTTTGTTTTGAATTTCTTTGATAATTTCCCAAATAAAATAGCAAATGGAAAGGCAACTATTTGTGTTAATAAAAGTGCATAAACCTAGAAAAAGAATGCAATTAGGAATAAAAATATATTCTTTTGTTTCTTAATATCTTGGAAGACTTTACCCAGTCTCCCAAACGCTTTTCTCATTGCGTGTTTTTCTACTTCTATGTAATGGATATGCTTATAATGTTTAAGCAAAGGAAGTGTAATAACAAGCCACCACACCGCGTTTAGTATAAAAGCAAATCCCATAGCAAACTCTGTAGTCAAAGATAATTTCTCTGCAAACATTACAATTACTAAACTAATAATAAATGGTATGCAACTTCCTATATACCCCCAAGCAAATCCTAAGGAAGAAATAGAGTCCATCCTCTCATCGGTTGTTACATCGGATAGCATCGAATCATAGAAAACAAGGCTACCAGATACCCCAACTTTAGCGATTACGAAAACAGATAGGAAGATAATCCAAGGAAGTGGTAATGCAAGTGCTGCACATCCCAAAACACCCATCATCATAAAGAAAGTAAATATCGGTTTCTTATACCCTTTTGTATCCGCTAACGTTCCCAAAACAGGTGCTAAAATTACTAATAACAATGTTGAAAATGATAATGCATAGCTCCAATATGCTGTTGAATTTGCACCAGATATCCCATCTGCTTTTGCAATGTTTTTAAAATAAATTGGGATAATGGTCGCGATTAATAGGAAAAATGCAGAATTCGCAACGTCATAGAGAATCCAATACTTCTCGAGCTTTGTTAATTTTCTATCGGATTTATTCATAAATTATACCTTCTCTTTCTATTTAGAATAATTTAAATGTTAAATGTCCAATATCTTTTAGCCAAAATCTCTCTCAAATCGCTTAGAAAGGAATTTGGAGTTGTCAAGATTCTTATAAAATTCGTTAACAATATTTGCTGTTGGGGTAATCGCTTCTTGATATACTTTTTGTAATTGTATACTTGTACTTGCACACTTTGGGTTAGGATTATAATTCATAATTAACCCTATCATTCCCTCATAATTGCCAGACAATCTTAAAGCTGTAATTATAAAAGTTCGTTTCATTCTTCCAGGTGCAACAAGTAGGTTTAAATACTGTTTCATAGATTTCAGAGCTTTAAAAATCTGTTTAGGAGTAACTCCTTTATAAAACCATGAAATACATGTTGAGTCCTCATAATTTGCCTTAATATGTTTCGTTGGTTTATATGAAAGAGGATCAAGATTGTTTTTTATCATAAGTACACGTTCAAATTCAGTTTCAATTTCACTGTGCGAGATTCCTAATTTTTCTGCCTCCCTTACAACGGGATGACATTCACTGTCTAACATAAAGTGACAGATAAAACCCAAAATGTATGCTGTTGCAGCTTCCTTATCAGGACACTCAAGAATATCTTTCTTTGCATTTTTAATGAATTTATCTGCTGTTTTCTTGTGTAATTCATGCCCAATTTTGTTGACTGGATTGGAACCTAGAGGCTTGTAATAAAATAAAACATCTGGTCCATGAAGACCAATTTGAAACAAGCTTTGATGCTTAGATATTAGCTTCTTTATATTATCATCAAAATGTTCTAATACCTGTTCACCAAAAGAATAATGGGCATAAGTCGATGGCATATTAAGTCCTCCAATTTATTTAGTATAATTAATTGTAACAGATAATTATCAAATCTACTACAATATATGGTAAATTTAAAACTAAATTATTGTAAAAAAAATCGCCCTTTAAAGGCGACTTTCAATTTTTCTAGAATTTTTTTGCATACTTTTGTGCATCTAATACTACATTATCAACAATTCCATTCACATCACTTCCAATAACATCTAAATGTTCAGCTGTAATTGTTACAAAATTTGTTATTCCCATAAATCCAAATATTGTTCTTAAATATCGGTCTCCCATTTCAAGTTCGCTAAAAGGAAAATCTAAATAACCGCCACCTCTGGCTACGATATGTACTGCTTTTTTCCCTTTGCATAGTCCTACTGGTCCGTTTTCAGTATACTTAAATGTAATTCCAGTTACGCATATATAATCAATATATGCCTTTAAGATTGCAGGGATACTTAAATTCCACAATGGTGCGGCAACAATATATTTGTCTGCTTCCGCGAATTGATATGCATACTTAAGTATAGGATGGTCTTTCCCCTCTCCAAATCTTGGTGCGTGAACCTCAGACAGTTTGTCTTGTGGTAAAAAATTAATTCCCTCTTTATATAAATCTAGCGTAATAATGTCATCGTCAGGGTTGTTTTTCTTATACTCTTCCAAAAAACTTTCTGAAATCTTATAAGTTCTTGATTTTACTTCTTCATTTGCATTTGCCTTAATATATAGCACTTTACTCATAACACTTGTCCTCCTTTTTTATATCAATCTTTAAAAATATTACAAGTAGGCACTTTTATTATAGTTAGTATACTAAAATATACCAATTCTTTCAAAGAGAAGTAATAAAAGCCTATATTACACGTTTTATTAATTCCTCATTTATCCAATTTTTGATATTATTTTACAAAGATAAATGGTATAATCTAAATAAATCTTTTATATGTATCAATCCTATATTATTATATTAAGAAATTATTTAAAGGAGCTGGTAATTTGATTAGTAAAATGCGCTGTATAGAACCCATACATGAAGAATGCCATATGAATGAACATTGTATAAAACATAAAGTATGCCCCATGGTATTAGTTAATGATCTTCTTTCCGGTAAATGGAAGATATTAATCTTGTGGAATTTAAGTCATAGAACTCTCAGATTTAGCGATATTAAACGACAATTACCTAATGTAACTCAAAAAATGCTAACCATGCAATTAAGAAGTTTAGAAGATGATAAGTTAATATTCCGAAAAGTATATCCCGAAGTCCCACCCAAAGTTGAGTATAGCCTATCAGAAATAGGCAAAGAAATATTGCCTATTTTAGAACTGATGCATTCCTTTGGAAATTTATTAGATTAATCAGTAATACATAAAATATTCAGAAAACCCCAAAAGCTCATTGTGATATTTCACTTGTCTACTTAACAAGGGCATATCACATAGCATTTGGGGTTTTTAGTCTAACTGAATTAATTAAACTTAATAAAATCCTCTACTGACTTATATTCTGTAATTATTACGCCACCTTTTTCAATAAGTTCTACAAATGAATCTTGAATTACTATTGCATTTTCATTAAATAGTTTAAGATTATCTGCATTGTATGAACTCATTAAATCAAATTTCTTCAAATTATATTCTCTTGAGATTGAATTTAATTCATTTTGAAGGCATGCCCCTGATATATATGCAAGCACTGCATCACCACTTTGACATGTTACACTGATTTTGTTCCATGCAGAGATTGCCTCTTTGTAGAACTCTGCAAGATCATTATAATTTATTGTTTGGGAATGTGTTTCTTGTATTTTTACCATTCCATCGATAAATGTCTTAGTATTCTTAATAATTTGATAGCAAACTTGCTTCATTTCTTGTTCTGATTTTGCTTTTATTATTTTTTCATATAAAAGCACATAGTCTTGTGGAACTGACTCCATATTCTTTAAATCTTCTAATTGTTTCTTAAGTCCACGGCTAAAATAAGCTTGATTCGCATATGCTACTGCTTCTGATAATAGCATTATGATTTTTCCTGCTATTGTTCTTAATAAACAAATATCTTCTTCAAATAACATAACTCTATATTCGTCCATTACTGTCTCGAGCCGATCTAGTGCTTTTTCAAGCATAAATAATTTGTTGTTTAAATTACTCTTAAGTCTATGTTGTAATCCTTCAAATCTAATTCTATCTTCTTCTTGATTACAATATAAAATCTTAACATTAGCGAGACAAGGTGTTATTGATTCTTCTAATTCTGCAAGACCTGCTACCCTTTCCCAAGTCATTGGGAATAAATCATACCCTATGCCTTCCACTATAAAACTTTTACATAATTCACTCGCACGTTCTGTTTTCGGAATATAATAAAAATCTACGTCTGACATTTGGTTTGCTGTACCATTTTCATAAGATCCGTAGACAAGAAAAAGGCTTACGTCGTTTTAGACGCATAATACAAAAAATACCAAATCAATTCAGTAGCCATGATGTGATGTATAAATATTCCTATGCTCTTAAACGCAAGAATATAAATCATAATAGCGAACTAATCATTAATAGCGAACTAATCATTAATAACTAAGAAATGTCTCTTTGGCACAGTTGAAACAAACATTAACATATGATAGAATATTCTTTATTGGAGACTAAACTATGAAAATGAAAAAACCTAACATTATGATGGACCTCGCTTCTGTAGAGAATATCAAAGGAAGATTTATCTGGAATTAGCTTTAACGAAATACTTTTTGAAAACTGTAAATTTGTAGATTGCAAAATAGATAAAGCCAGCTTTGTAGATGTAATTTTTAAAAGTTGTGATTTTTCTAACAGTAATTTTAGTGACGGTTATTTTAATCGCTGCGAGTTAGTTACTTGTAAGTGGATGGGTGCTAATTTATACGGAAGTGGATTTCAACATATATCTATCTTAAATTGTAATTTTCAATATGCAAGTTTTGATAATTCTAATCTTAACTTTGCTACTATCTCTGAAACTGATATGAGTAATGCAAGCTTTTACGAGTGCAAATTTAAAAATTTCGAACTCTATGAGTCAAGATTTTTACAAACAAACTTTTACAAAACTCCGCTAAAGGGTATCGATTTTACCCGATGTCAAATAGGCGGTCTTATTGTTTCAAATGCTTTTACAGAGTTATATGGTGTTATTGTAACTCCTCTTCAAGCTGCTGATTTAGCTAAGCTGTTAGGTATTATTATAAATTAAACATAACAATATTGTTGCATAATAAAACTGACAAACAATTATTATAATGTACCGACCCCAATTAGTTAGACCTAAATCTAATCAATTGGGGTCGGTACATAATTGACCTGTCAGTTTTTTTATATCTAACTACTATCTAATTACTATCTAACTACTAACTAACTACTATCTAATTACTATCTATCTACCATTTGTATCACTTTTATTTATAGGGTTGTCATCATGTAGTCCAAATACCGCCCTGGCACTCTCTGCCTGCGGTTCATGTTTGATATGCTTTGAATGGAATTTCCCATCTTCTTTTTTATGATTCTTTGTACTTTTTTTATTATTATTAGTAGCCATATACTTCCTCCTTAAAATGTATTTCTCTATTAGTATGTCATTTTTTATTATTAATATTATGCAAACTATGCTTAGTAGACTTACATAGATTATAAAAAAAAGGTACTGTCAACTTATGACAGCACCTTGATATTTATTTAGATAATCTTCTAGAGTAATTTTCCTACAAAGTTCCGCAATTAAATCATATGGAATGTTTTCTGCTTTTTTAAAGCGTATACAACTCTTCCCCATATCTAACTTTGCACTAACGTATTTAGGGTATTGATCCTGAAACCATTTTAAAATGTCTGGATAAACATAGATTCCCATATGATAGAGCGCAATATAATTTTTCTGCGATGCTATACTTATAAATGGAACTGGTTCCTTAGGATTGGCATGGTATCCTGGTGGATAAATGCTATGAGGAATAACATAACTAATCATTCCATAGGAAATTGTTTCTTCAAATCCTTTTTGGAGATTATCTTTTATAATTTTTCTTAAATTAACAATAACTGATTTTCTATCTTCAGGTAGTTGGTCGATGTATTCATCTGGGGTAAATGCTTCATATTTCAATTTGTCACTCTCCTTTTCTGCCAGGGGGCCGTTTTGTTTGGTAGAATTCAACCAAGCAAAACGTCCAAGACCAGTGGCACCATGGTGATTTTCTCACTCAAATAAATAACCAGTCATTGATAAAGACCCCATATTCCACGTATCATTATATATAGTCAACTTGTCTTCTTCGTTCGATGCTCCTAATACATAGAGTAGCGGATAAAAATGTTCAAGTGTAGTAAATGCCAATCTTGATGACTCACCAGCATTCTTATAATCGATAACATTCTCAAATTGTCTATTTATAATATTCTCCTTAATATAATTATCAAATTCAACTGCCCATGGATAACCACCATCCATATCCCAATCAACTCTAGCGAGATTATGAACAACATTTCCGCTTCCAAAGATTAGTACTCCCTTTTCTCTAAGAGAACTTAATTCTTGTCCTATTCTAAAATGTGTATTAGCATCTGCATTTCTATCAATACTTAGCTGAAATATGGGGATATCTGCTTGTGGATACATCTTTCTTAAAACGGACCAAGTTCCATGATCAATTCCCCAGCTGTTATCTACTATCACCTCTTTATTTAGTAAACTCATAGTCATATGTGCTAGTTCAGGTGAACCTTTCGAAGGATAAATCACTTTATACAACTCTTCTGGAAACCCATACATATCATATACCATTTTAGGCTGTTCATCATCTGTTATTCTAGTGCCATCCGTGTACCAGTGAGCTGAGATAGCAATGATAGCTTCCGGTTTTGGCATTCTTTGTGCTAGCTCCTCCCATACTTTTGTAAATTTATTATCTTCAATTGCATTCATCGGAGAACCATGCCCGATGAATAATGCAGGCATTTTTTTTGTTGTTTTTATCATATTATTTTTCCTTCTATTATACAAGTTACTTCTATTATATTAGTTACTTTTATTATCTCATTAATAGTACACAGAATAAAGTATTATCTCATTTTTATTTTCTGCCAGGAGGACGTTTTGTTTAGAAGTTTTTTAAGACATAAGATATTTGTTCGGTAAAATTATGTCACACAAATGTCTCTTGGCGGAAAACATTTGTACTATTTTATCAAAATTTAACATAAATTACACCTAACTTTGATATTACATATCTTTAAAAGAATTATAATAATATTGAGGTGATAAACTATGAAAAAAATAATGATCGCAGACGATTCATTAATGATTAGAATGACTCTAAAACGAATATTTCAACAAAATGGTTATGAAGTAGTTGCTGAAGCTGCTAACGGCCAAGAAGCAGTTGACAAATATCTAAGTGCTAAACCCGATCTCGTTACATTGGATATTACAATGCCTATCTTGGATGGTATCTCTGCACTTAAGGAAATACGCTCGCTCAATGAAGATGCAGTAGTAATCATGATTTCAGCACTTGGTCAAGAAACTAAGATTCTTGAAGCTTTCGATAACGGTGCAAGTCACTATATTACAAAACCATTTTCAGAGAATGAGATTGTTTCAAGACTTAAATTATTAGCTTAAGCACGAGTAGTAAAATAACTTAAAGGAGCGTTAAAAATGGTCGAAAATCTGGTTATTGATGTACCTACACTATCCGTCGAGCACTCTGGAGATGATGCTCAAACTATATTTAAAAACATGCCCCAGTTAGAAGGCATTGTTGTCTTGGACAATGAAACACCGGTAGGCTTGATTATGCGTCCTTTCTTCTACCAAAAAATAGGAACTCTCTACGGCCACTCCTTATACATCACAAGAAAGCTTTCTATACTTATGGATACCTCTATTCTTATTGTTGATTCTTCGCAAAGTATACCAGAGGTTGTAAGTTTAGCAATGGAAAGAGACCATGATCGCCTTTATGATTATATTGTGGTCATTCGCGAAGATAAATATGTTGGTGTAATTAATATAAAAATGTTTTTAACTGAGTTAACAAAGCATCGTGAGGAGCATATAGCTGTATTGAAGACCCAACACGAAGAGCTTCAAAAGGCTAATCAAGAGGAGAAGAAATAGGCAATCAGTATTTTCCCGAATTAATGGGTGAGTATATGAGCTCTGAAAAGATTGATGTGTGTAAAAAAGTATTGAAAAGCTATTTTAATAATCAATCCAAGTTAAAGGATATTGCATACCTCTCTCTTCTCCCTACCGAGTTATGGTTATTTTGACTGATGTAACGGACCAAAAACTACTTGAAAAACGTATGGAAGAAGAACGTTATAGTCAACATCTTATAGTAAAAGCAGTGACCTATAAAGATCAGATCAAGCAACTAATGGAAGATCTATTTAACTATATCACTCACGAATACAAGTATTCTTTTTCCGATAAAACAAATCCTTCTGATAGCATAAATGAAGTATATCGTATTGTTCATACCTTTAAAGGTGACTTCTCACAATTTGGCTTTTTGAGTACTGCGACTAACCTTCATAAAGTTGAAGATCAGATTTCTTACTTAATCACCAGCAAAACAAACCTTTCTCTTGATACGATTCAATCAATTTTTGCTAGTGTTAAGTATAAAGATATTATTAATAGTGACCTCGAAATATTACATAAAACATTTGGAGATGGTTACTTCCAACATGCAGATTTTGTTGAAGTGTCAAATAGTCGTTTGGAACAAGTTATTAATAAGATTATTTCGCTTGATAAGTCAACGCAGAACAATCAGATTATCGACTTGATTAAAGGACTCAAACGAAAGAATCTACGAGACTACCTAAAGCAGTTTGATGATTATCTTCATTATCTGGCAGATCGCCTACAAAAAAATCACCCTAATTATACAATTTTATCTGATGATATTTATGTGGATCTTGACCAGTATAGAGGAGTAATTAAGTCCTTGGGACATCTTTATCGTAATATGTTAGACCATGGTATTGAATCAGACGAAGAACGAGTAATGCTAGGAAAGTCTTCAGAAGGTAATATTTCTTGCGAAATGATGATCTCAAATGGTATTATTACCATTTCAATCGGAGACGATGGCCGGGGTATTGACCAAAACAAAGTTAAGCAAAAAGCGATTGACTGCAAAATAGCAACTCCTGCAGAAATAGATCTTATGAGCGAGGACGATATATTAAACATTATATTTATCGATTGTTTCTCAACGAATGAGTGTACCAATATGCTTTCAGGAAGAGGTGTTGGGATGGCTGCAGTAAAATACGAGTGTGAAAAAATAGGTGGTAAAATTAGTATTTCAACACAATCTGGTAAAGGAACTAAGTATATAATAGAACTTCCTAAACTTGTATAATAGAAGGGAATCAATAAAATGACAAATTACTGCATAAACAGTTTTATATCCTCAATAGATAATGTGATACAATCGTTTTCGTCACAACCAACCTCCTTTGGAGAAATCAAAACCCTTAATAAAGAATTTGTAGGTGGTAATATTTCCGTGGTAATGGGCATGGTTGGTGATTATACAGGCACTGCATATTTAACAATGGATAATGCAGTTGGCCAAAACATTACCTCTTTAATGCTTGGTGGTATGGTTATAACAGAAGACTTTGATTTGGCTCTCATAGAGTAGCTAGCCTTGGGGACGTTCTAATTTGCAGATTATCTCAAACAAAACGTCTCCCTGGCAGAGAACATCCCTTTGTCAACTCCTGGTAAACTATATCAACAAATAGAAAGATTTATTTATCTATTAATAAAAAACCAGTGTAGCTAATGCGTTCATATCTCCCTCTGGAACACCAGCTATGCAAAGCCTAATACAATTCTTATTTACTTCTACTCCCTTATCTAAAAAGAATTCTGCTCCATTTTTTACAAGAATCCCGTATTTTTGAAGCTCTTTTTCTATCTCAACAGCCTCGATATACTCTGGAAGCTGTATCCATATAAAAATCCCATGCTCTGGCACATTCCAGTAAAACCCTTCTTTTCTTACTGTTTTAAATATCTCAGCTGCCTTCCTAAGTTTAGCTTCATAGATTTTTCTGACTTTCTTTATATGCTTGTCGTACATTCCAGATTTTATAAACAAATCCAGTGCCGCCTGTGAAATAGAAGAAGTATTCAAATCACTAATATTTTTTAAACTAACAAATTCTTTTAGCATAAACTTAGGAATTACTGCTGCTCCTATTCTAATTCCAGGCATGAAGGTTTTTGAAAAACTACGGATATAAACAGTCTCTTTATTTGTGTCATAGTAATGGATGGGTAAACACCCTTTTCCTGATCCTAAATCCGCCAGATAATCATCCTCAATTATTACCACATTATATTTACAAGCGAGCTCAACAATTCTTTTCTTGTCTTTTTCAGAAAGGGTGTATCCAGTAGGGTTCTGGTGTCTTGGCATAATATAGAAGGCTTTAATTTCACCTGATTTAAATATAGTTTCCATTTCTTTATAATCAAATCCATCAATACTTCTTACAATCTCCACCATATCAATCCCTAAATATGTTGCTAACTTTATAACTAGGTTATAGGTAGGCGCTTCAACTAGTAATTTACTTTTTATATTTCTAAATAGTGTTTGAAGTACAAGTGCTATCGCCTGCTGCGCACCATTTGTAATCATAATCATTTCTGTTTCTGTATAGATCCCTTCCGTTTCGAATCTGCTCTTCAATGTATCTCTTAGAGATGATAGTCCTCCCGTAGTTTCATAACCAAATAGACTACTTTGGTACATATCAATTGCTTTATTCATTACATGCGTAAATTCTCTATATGGAACGAGCCTATTATCAGGTTTAACAGTTCGAAAATCCACAGTTTTCTCTATTTCTTTTATGCATTCCTCAGACTTAATTAGATAGAATCCTCCCCTTGGTATACTGTAGACTTTATGTTCCTTTTCTAACTCGCTGTATGCTTTGTTTACTGTTATTTTATTTATTGATAGGAGCTCCCCTATTTTCCGGCAACTTGGAAGTCGGTGTCCTTCTCTAATTCTTCCCTCTTTAATTTCCGTACTAATATAATTTTTTACTATTTCTGTTTTGTTTTGCACCATCTTTTCCACCTCATATTTCCCTCTGTAATAGTACAGAATGAATTATCCATTATTGAACTAGTCTAGTCTTTATTATATACTCCTTCTATATTAATACAATAGATTGGAGAAAAAATGGATACAACAATCAATGAAAGACGTTTAAAAATGTTTGCAAGTCCCGGGGTTACTCTATCTGTCCTTAACGCTTCCGGTACTCGAATAAATACACAAGAGTATGGCGAACTAATCGATTTTGAATCAGGCTGTTGGGCTGCTATTCTAGGTCACAGTAGAAGTGAAATTGTGCAAGCTATAACTAATAATGTAGGATTACTTTTTCACACTCATCAATTTTTCGATACAAATCATCCGGATTCTCTTGTAAAAGAACTATGTAATGCATCCAATTTAAGTTGTAACTATAAAGGTACCTTTCTATCCTCAGGTAGTGAGGCTGTTTCACTCGCCATTATGCTGGCAGAGTTAATTACTGGACGAAAAAGAAAATTGTCTTTCTCCATTTCATATCTTGGTGCATCGTCAGATCTCAGAATACCTCGAAATCCAGAGATCTGGACTGACTTAGATATATCTGATTGTATTCATTGTAAGAAATGTCTCACTTGCAAAGAATGCCTTAAATTTGAAGAAATAGATTTTTCACAATTCGCGGCCTTCGTTTTTGAGCCTGGAAACTCTGGTGGACTTGTACTTTTCGCTCCCGAGAAACTTGTTTCATATTTAGCCACAGAGATTAGATCTTCACGAGGTTTCTTTATCGCAAGTGAAATTACAACAGGTTTTGGTAGAACTGGGCAATGGTTCGGTTTTCAGCACTATAATTTCTTTCAGTCAAAAACAAACTTACCTGATTTTATATCCCTTGGTAAAGGCCTTGGTAATGGATATCCAATAAGTGGTTTACTCGTTAAACCAGATTTGGCTCAATTTATAGAATCGACTGGGTTTCGATATGTACAATCACATTCTGACGATCCTCTAGGATGTATTATAACTAGAAAAGTAATTGAAATCATGGTGAGAGAAAATTTGATAGAAAAAGGAAACAAATCTGGAGAATATCTTCGTAGAAAACTAATAGAAATAGGTGACCAAACCGGTGGAATTGTTGAAGTCCGAGGGAGGGGTATGATGAATATTGCCGTCCTAGATAAACATTATAAAGCAAAAAAAGTATTTGAGAGTCTTCTAAAAAGAAAATGTTTTATTGGATATTCAGAAATGCATAATGTTATTCGTTTTTATGCTCCTCTAACTATTAGTATTGAAGAAATTGATGTTCTTTGTAGTTCACTTAAACTTATACTAGCGGAACATGTAGGTTCTGTGATATATTAGCTTATCATGCAGATTCCGAATTAGCTTAGACAATTAAAAACGCCAAATCAATCCCTCTAGAAACAAGCCTCTAATGGTATCGATTTGGCGCATCTTATTGCTTGGTCTTAAGTGCCGTTTAATGTTATGCAATGTTTGATTGCCTACCATATCCGTACTTATTTGCAAATTCTAAAAAAGTATTCCCTTTTATAATCATAATAGCTGCTTCTTCTCTTACTTCATCATATTGCTGAAATATTTTCTTTGCGGTATCTGGGGATGAATATACTTTCCAATAACCAGACATTATACAATTTGCACCTTTACATTCAATAAATGCTTTCACATCTTCAATTGGATAGCCTAGAAATGCCCCTATCTCGTGAGGGAATCCTTTTTCTTTTTTGTAGAACTTTTCAAAATTTGCAATTAGTTGTATCAAAATATCATTTAATGACCCTTTATATCCATAAGAATCTAGAAATCCTTGTATCTCACATTTATCGATTTGACTAACAAGTAATTCCTTCCGAAATAATAAAAATACAGTCTTTTCATCGCTGCTATATAATCTTATACTTAATACTCCAGTACCTCTAATACTTTTTTTTAATATTTTATTATTTTTATTTTTTAATATTATTATGCTAGATGCCTTCTTACCGGATAATACAGGTGCACATTGTAGTGCTATATACACTGCTGTTTTTCTTTTATCATTATTTTCCACTAAAAATCGTATAATATCTGAAGACATATTTCTCCTCCAAAAGTTATGCTACCTTTTTTAAAAAACTAAATTCGAATTAACATTCCGTATATATTTAATCTATCATTATAATATTTACAAATTTCTTTTTTTTATACTTTAGTTTTAGATTTATGACAATATCTGCATTCATCCATTTTATTAATCAAGATTTGAATTTAACACGAAAGAATTGTTTCTTTACACTTTTCATATTTATATAACATTTTCTTCTTTTACCGTTTCAATAATTTCTTCCCAGTTCTCCAAAACATATTTTCCGATAATAGGGTCATACATAAGTCCTAAATTTTTCTCAATCTCACTATAGCAGAAGTCGAAATTATGAGCTTTACGATAACTACGTTTTGTAGTCATGGCATCAATCGAGTCGCATATCGATATGATTCTAGATCCTACGGGTATCTCCACTCCAGAAACTCCATTCGGATAGCCGTTTCCATCATATCTCTCATGATGATGCAAAACAATATTGCTTATTTCATCGAGTCTTTCTGATTTAGCAAGAATATCAGCTCCAATTCTTGAGTGAGATTTCATGATTATCCATTCTTCCTGGGTCAATTTCCCTTCTTTATTGAGAACTGCATCTGGAATTCCAATTTTTCCGATATCGTGTAAATGTGCAGCAACATGTATTTCTTCTATATCTTTCTTATTAAACCCTAACATCGTACAAATTATTTTCGCCATATCACTTACTCTTTGAGAATGATAAGACGTATAGGAATCTCTTGCATCCATTGCTCCTGAAATACATTCAATAATATCATGATAATCTATGAAATCAATTCTTCCGCTATTCGACATATGTACCTCCACTATTTTTCTAAATTTTGCTATTTCTCATTATAGCATTTAAATTATAATACGAAAGACATTACTTTTATTTTGATAAATTCTCTCATTATTTGCAAATAAATAACCAACTAAATTTGTGTGTTCTTAAATAATAGAAAAAAAAACTGAACATTATTTTTTCAGTTTTCTTTTTCCCTATTATGTTTCAATATATTTATATATTGTTTATGACGTATCTACTATAAATCAGATAATACCTCTAAAATACTTTCGCATATTAAACCAATATGATTCGGCATATCATCTTCTCCAATTCCATAATTTATAAGATGATCTGCAACTCTATCATCGATTTCAAATATATCATCCTCGGATAATGAACTTGTAAAATTTAAATTTAAACCAATTTCCTTTAGTAAAGCGATCTGTTCCTCATTAAAATTTAATTTCATATTTTATTACTCCTTTCAAATTCTTAGTCTCTAAGCACATTTTATTTCATTTATCTATTTGTTTTTAATTATTTAATTTACTTTTTTGTTTACTTTTTTATTTACTTATTTATTTGTTTACTTTTGTATTTACTTATTTATTTGTTTACTATTGTGTTTACTTTTGTGTTTACTTTTGTATTTACTTTTTTATATACTTTTTTATATACTTTTTTATATACTTATTTATTTACTTTTTTATTTTCTTATTTATCTACTTTATTATTAACTTATTTTTATGTTATCTACTGTTTACTTTCTTAGCAAACAAACCGTCTCAACGTTTGGCCCTTGTGGAAACATGTCAACTGCGCACGCTTTCACTAATTTATATCCTCTGGCTAACATTACTTCTAAGTCTTTTACTAGTGATGTCGGCTTGCAGGATATATAAACGATTGAATCCACATCATAATCTAATATCTTTACAAGCGCTTTTGGATTAATTCCTTCTCTTGGTGGATCTAGAATAATAATCTCCGGTTTATCTTTTATTTCATCCAATGTCTTCAAAACATCTCCAGCGATAAATTCACAGTTACCGAGTCCATTCAACTTTGCATTTTCCTTCGCTGCTTCAACAGCCTCTTCAATAATTTCTACTCCAATAACCTTTTTTGCAACGGGAGCAGCAATTTGTGCTATTGTTCCTGTTCCACTATATAAATCAAAGATTACTTTATCTTTTGTCTCACCAACATAATCTCTTACAAGACTATATAGAACTTCTGCTCCTAGAGAGTTCGTTTGAAAAAAGGAAAACGTCGATATCTTAAATCTTAGACCGAGAATCTCTTCATAAAAATAATCTTGCCCATACAAAATATCAGTTTTATCATTTTGTACAACATCTGCTAGCGAGTCATTATAAGTATGTAGTATTCCCGCAATTTTTCCATCTAATTCTAATGCTAATAATCCATTTACCAACTCTGTAAGATCGTGCTCTTCTTGCGTTGTTGTAACCAAGCAAATTAATATTTCCTTAGTTTTAGCTGTTCTTCTAACAAGTAGATGACGTAAATATCCATTATGGCTTAACTTCTTTACATACTTTAATTCCTTTTTAGTAGCAAAATCAAGTACACAATCTAATATCAGATTGTAGTCATCATTCACGATTTTACATTGATTCGTAGTCATAATATCATAGAAATTCCCTTGCTTATGCATTCCAAGAGTTAATGGTCCATTCTTAAATTCATCGCCAAATGAGAATTCCATTTTATTTCGATAACCCCATTCATTTGGGCTTGCTTTAATTTCTTCATATATATAATCAATATTTAACGAATCTAATAATTCCTTAACCTGTTTTTGCTTTAATTCCAATTGATTTTTGTAACTAAGAGTTTGATAAGAGCAACCACCACATCCAAAAAAATGAGGACATAAAGGAGTTGTATCTTCTAAATTAGATTTTTCTAATATTTGAACAATTTTTCCTTCCCCTACCTTGTCTTTTTTCCTTGTTACCCTAACCAGAGCCTTTTGTCCTACTATACCCTTCTTCACTACTACTTCACAATCATCTATCACAGCGTGGCAGTTCATTGGAAAATCTTGTCTTGTAAAAACTACCTCGTATTGTTCGCCTTTTTTCATCATTACCTCTTTCTTCTCATAAAATTTTTCTTTTTTACCCATGTAATCTTAAGTCTTTTTATCTTTTAATCTTTTATTCTTCTAATCTTTTATTCTATAATCTTTTAATCTTTTAATTTTTTAATCTTTTAATCTTTTAATCTTTTAATCTTTTAATCTTTTAATCTTTTAATCTTTTAATCTTTTAATCCCTTAATCTTTTAATCTTTAATCTTTTAATCCCTTAATCTTTTAATCTTTTAATCCCTTAATCTTTTAATCTTTTAATCACTTATCCCTACCGTTTTGTCAGTGCCCCTTATCCAACCCACTAAATTTTCTTCACCCGATTATGATAGCCGTTTGCCAATGTTTTTCCTTTGAATACACAATCGTGCAATTTGTCCGCGATAAGCAGATGCGCTCTTACATCTGATTATCACGCACAAATTCCACGATTGTGGAGGCAAGAGAAAAACATGCAAACCTATCATAATCAAGTGAAGAAATCACCCCCCTAACATAAGGGGTACGACAAAACCCCGCCAATTTCGTAGCGGGGTATTTTTTATTCTTCAGTTAGTTCATCTTCAAAATCAGCTTCATCATCAAGACCATCTAATTCATCGTCATTATCAAAGAAATCGTCATCGTCATCATCATAACCATACTCATCATCATATTCATCACAACATCTTGAGCATACAAATTTATATACTGCGTAAGCTATTGCTGCAACTGCTGCGACAATACCTATAACAACCATCACACGCAAGAAAACATTCTTTTCTTTTTCCTCTTTAATAATAATTGGGGAATCCTTCTTTTTTAATTTAGACATTAAATCACTAATCTTCGCCATATGCATTAAATCATCCATTTTTGACATTTTCATATAATCTCGTCCTCCTTTAAAAGTTCTTTATGATATTATACCACTATTTGATAAAAATAACACTAGTTTTGTTACTATTATATTTTTTTTAATTTTGCAAAACTAGCCAATAGTTTTTTTGTTCCAGCCCCTTCAAAGTCGATTGTTATTTCATAATCTACCCCTTTAGGAATAATTTCTGTTACCTTTCCAGTTCCAAATTTAATGTGTTTTACAACATCTCCTACCACATAATCAATGATTACATCTGCCTTTTTCATTTGTCCATATGTTTCCATCTTTATCTGAGGTTCTGATTTTTTCACAGGTTTTTCAATAAATGCAGATGTATGTCTTGCTCTTACTGCACTCACATCATTAATTAGGTTTTGTGGCATTTCTTCTATAAATCTAGACGGCTTATTATATGCAGTTTGTCCATGCATCATACGTTCTCTTGCACAAGTTATATATAATCTTTGCATTGCTCTTGTAATTCCAACATAACATAGTCTTCTTTCCTCTTCAATATCACTTGGATCTTCTGAATTCAAAGACATATAGCTTGGGAAAACTCCATCTTCAACACCAGCTAAAAATACAACTGGATATTCCAATCCTTTTGCACTATGAAGAGTCATTAGTGAAACATAATCTGCTGCTTGGTCTAAATTATCAATTTCTGCAACCAATGCAACATCTTGCAAGAAGGCTGATAAGCTCTTATCTTCTGCGGTTTCTTCAAAATAAATAATTTTATTTAATAATTCATCTATATTCTCTAGTCTTCCTTTTGATTCATCCGTATTTTCTGCTTTTAGCTCTTTCACATAACCGATTTCATCTAACAATTCATTTACTAAATCTGATATTTTCATAAATTCTATCTTAGTTCTATAGGTTTGTATTAATCGAACAAATCCCTGTAATTTAACCGCAATCCTTGCTGTTTGAGGCGATTGGTCAGCTTCCTTTAATGCATCAAAGAAACTAGTATCATTATATAATGCAAGTTCGTCAATTTTATCTATGCTAGCTAGCCCAATTCCTCTTTTTGGAACATTTATTATTCTTTTACATGCTAAGTCATCCTTCGCATTATCAATTGTTTTTAAATAGGATAATATGTCCTTAATTTCTCTTCTTGAGTAGAAATTCGTTCCTCCAATAATTTTATATGGAACTCCTAACATGATTAATTTTTCTTCTAACGAACGAGATTGTGCATTTGTTCTATATAGAATCGCAATCTCTTTATGAGAAAATCCTGCTTCTTGTCCTAACTTTCTAATTTCACTTGATATATATTCTGCCTCGGCATAGTTATTATCTAGCTTATTAAAAATAATATCCTCGCCATCATCATTCGATGTCCACAAAGTCTTAGCTTTTCTACCAAAATTATTTGCGATTACCACATTGGCAGACTCTAATATCTTTTTCGTTGATCTATAATTTTCTTCAAGTTTAATAACCTTAGCATCTGCAAAATCATTTTCAAAGCCTAATATATTCTCTATATTTGCTCCTCTAAATTTATAGATAGATTGATCATCATCACCAACAACACAAAGGTTTTTATGTTTGCTCGCTAATAAGCTTATCAATTTATATTGTGCTATATTTGTATCTTGATATTCATCAACCATGATATATTTGAATTTATCTTGGTAATAATCAAGAACATCCTTTGCCATTATAAAAAGCTCTGTTGTTTTCATAATTAAATCGTCAAAATCTAATGCATTTGATGCCATAAGCCTTTTCTGATATTCTACATACAACTTAGCAATTGTCTCTTTTCTAAAATCTCCAACCGCTTCAATTTTATATTGTTCATAACCGATTAACTTATCTTTTGCTCTCGATATCTCGGATAAAACAGCCTTTTCCGGCATCTGTTTGGTATCAATATTATAGGTTTTTAAAATGTCCTTCATAATAGACTTTTGATCATCCGTGTCATAAATCGTAAAACTTTTTTCATATCCTAATCTATCAATAAATCTTCTTAATATCTTCACACAAGAGGAATGAAAAGTGCTTACCCATATATCGTCTGCACCTTCCCCTACTATTTTATTTACTCTTTCTCTCATTTCTTTTGCTGCTTTATTTGTAAACGTTATCGCCATTATATTCCAAGGCTTAACATTTTTTTCTTCTATTAAATATGCAATTCTATGTGTTAAAACTCGTGTCTTGCCTGAACCTGCCCCTGCAAGTATAAGTAGTGGACCTTCGGTTGTAGTAACCGCTTCGTATTGTCTATCATTTAGTGAATTATATTTACTCATTTCTTATCCCCTATGTTCTAATTATTCGACAAGTTTCTATGTGTAGTATTAATTATACCATACTACATTTTGGGTGTGAAGTCATGTTTACATTCTTCGCCTCCCTAGATGAGGTAATATATAGTAGTAACGTTACTATAAAAGACTATCTATAATTTTTCGATACTTATTAATAGGTTCTGCTTCTATATTTTATGTATATCCATACTACAAATAAACGTCAAAGAGAATTTTATTTCATTAAATACATAATACTTGAAATATAGTTTTAAATACTATATAATGTAAGGACGAGGTGATTTTTTGAACAAAAATAATGAGAAGATACTTCAAGACATAATAAATAATAGCATAAAAGTTGACCATATTAGACCTGGTGATATTCCAAATATAGATTTATATATGGATCAAGTAACTACATTTATGGATAGTTTTTTAAATAATTCAAAACGATATGATGAAGATAAGATACTAACAAAAACAATGATAAATAACTATACAAAAAATAATCTTTTGCCTCCTCCTAATAAGAAGAAGTATTCAAAGGAACATATTCTTTTGCTTATCTTTATTTACTATTATAAGAATATGCTATCTATAACAGATATTCAAAATGTATTATCACCTATAATTGATACTTTATTTGAGCATAAGGATACAAGTCTAAGCCTTCAACGTTTGTATAGTAAGATTGTTGCACTTGAAGTATCACAAGTCGATAGTATGAAAGCAGATATTGAGCAAAAGCTTGCTACCGCTACTGGGGCATTTGCTGAAATTGATTCACCAAACAAAGATTTATTGACATTGTTTGCTTTTACATCAATGTTATCACATGACATATATATAAAGAAGCATCTTATGGAAACTTTAATTGATGAATTTTTTACAAAGGAATTCTCAAAGGCAACTCCAAAGCAGAAAGCGGATGCAAAGCAAAAAACAACAAAAGTAAAACAAAAACCTGAAGTAAAACTAAAAACAGATATAAAACAAAAGCCTATCAAATGATAGGCTTTTTCTTCACTAATTTATTTGTTTCATTCTTGCAAATACCATATCATATCCATCATTACCATAGTTAAGAGATCTATTTACTCTACTAATAGTTGCTGTTGAAGCTCCGGTAGCTTCTGCTATTTCAAGGTAAGTCTTAGAATCTCTCAGCATCTTAGCAACCTCAAATCTTTGTGCTAGAGACAAAATTTCGTTCACAGTGCAAACATCTTCGAAATATGTATAACACTCTTCAATCGAATCTAACGTTAGTATTGCAGCAAATAATTGATCAACTGCTTTGGTTCTTATATTTTTACCCATAATATCCTTCCCCTTTGTAACAATTTAGTGTGTTAAAGTCCTCTTGTTTTTATACTATCATTTTAGTAGACTAAAGTAAAGTTAATTTTGTACATTTAAATGTCTAAATAGCATTTCCAAGTCATTATTTGCTATCAATTTTTCAGGAAAATTTACTTCTTCTAATAATTTCACAGCATATTCTTGATTACCCACATCAAATGAGATATGAGCATCACTACCAATAATTACAGCTACCTCATATTTTACACAATATTCAAGCATTTTAATATATGCATCCTTCGCATTAATACGAAAACTATTTGGACTTAAAGAGCTATTATTTACTTCTAATAATACATTATTTTCTTTTGCCGCTTTTACTACAGCTTCATAGTCTAAAACATATCGTGAATCATCCGGATGGCCTATAATCTTTACTTTGTCTATTTTCATTGCTCCAATAATAGCATTTGTATTTTCCTCTACTGTCCCAAATCCTATACAAGGTGGATGTAAGCTTGCGATTGCATAATCGAGATCTCCAAGAACCTCGTCATCTAAGTCAACATTCCCGTTAAAATCTAAAATATTTACTTCTACTCCAAATAGTAAACGAATTCCATACATTTCTCTAGGAATTACTTTTAGATTTTGAAAATATATTTTATTCGTTGATCCTGGCATTTTCGGAGCGTGTTCAGATATCCCCAGCAAAATCAACCCTTTTTCAGCAGCTGCTTTAACATTTTCTTGTATTGTACTATAAGCGTGACCACTTATTAGTGTATGCGTGTGCAAATCTATCTTATATTTCATACATATCCTCACTTTCAAAAGTTAATACCTATTCATTCTATCACAAAACAAATGAATAGCAAGTATGATACAAAAAGAACCGTCCCCATTGTATCATGTTGATACAAAAAGAACCGTCCCCATTGTTCACTAAATATTTATGAATTAAATTGCTAATATTATTCCTTTATCGTTTGCATAAACAGTACTTATGCCTCTTGTACTAATAATAATTATGTCTTTGAACTTTCCGAAATTCATAAGTTGTTCTTTTACAAATCCGGCTCTTTCTTCGTCATTTGCATGTGCTATATATGCAATTTTATTATCTTGGTCTTTCAAATCTTTACCAGCAATCTCTGCCATTTTTATTAATGCTTTTTTAATTCCTCTGCATTGATCTATTTTAATAATCTCACCACCTTAATGTATCAAGGCTTTCAAGTACAAAGTAAGTCTTAATGTTCTTTGCATATGCTAATACTTCAGAAACTACTCTATCATATTCCATTCCTGTAGAAGCTAGTTCATATATTTTTAACGCTATTGAAACTTCTGCAGATGATGCTGATTTCGAGTCAAATATGGTAATATTCTTATTATCATTAAATTCCTCTTTATATAAGTTCTTTGCAAGTACTGCACTATTATGTGATCCACTTAACTTTGAAGATAAAGTTACAACATATATATCTTGAAAATCACCTTTAAACTTATTCATATAGTCTTCTGGAGAAGGACATGCAGTCTTTGGAGGTGTTGGACAAGATTTCATGGTCTCAACCAATTTTATTAAATCAATATTTTCATCATCATAAAAGTTATGTTCTCCTACCTCTATAGATAATGATGCTGTTTCAAAGCATTCCATTTTGCGATATTCGATTGGCAAATCACAACAGCTGTCTACTATTATCTTAAAACTCATAATGGCCTCCTAGTATAATATCATGTAGTTTTTAATACTACCTAATAATATCATATAAATTATATCATGCAAAGCATTTTTTATAAAATTCATAAACTTTTCACATATTTTGTTAAGTTTGTAAAATTAAAGATAATATACGCAAAAGGGTTGTCGCAATTGACAACCCTCATTTTTATGCTTCAAAAAAAGCTTTAAAGCAATTTATAGTGTTTTCTTGGTCATCAATTGAGATTAATTCTTTCGCTGAATGCATTGATAACATTGGTGTTCCAACATCTAATCCTTTAATTTGAAGAAATTGTGAAATTAAAGGTCCTAATGTACTACCACCTGGCAACCCAGATTTGTTAACGAATCTTTGATAGTTTATTCCACCTTTTTGACAAATCTGTTGGAAAATAGCACTTGATTCTGCATCCGATATATATTTTTGACTTGCACTTTGTTTTATTATGATTCCACCACCAAGTACAGGTTTGTTTGTAGGATCTGTCTTTTCTCCTTTATTTGGATGTACCGCATGTGCTGCGTCAGCAGATAGCATAAAGCTATCTCTAAGTGCTCTGTCATAGTTCGATTTATTATATCCTAATGCTTCAACTATTTTAAACAAAATATTATTGAGTAGTGAGTTACCAGCACCAGCTTTTGTTCCACTTCCAACTTCCTCATTATCAAAAAGAGCAACTAAGTTAATCCCTTTTTGCGAATTACTTGCAATTAGTGATTCGATTGCAGCATAACACATTGCTAAATCGTCTAATCTTGGTGCAGAGATAAATTCATCATCCATACCTAGTATTACACCATCTTCACATAAATATAAATATAAATCGAAATCTAATATATTTTCTTTTTCAACATTCATTTCTTTGGCAAATAAATCTATAAAAAAGCTATCGTTATTTAGTGTTTCATTAATCGTTCCTATAATAGGTAATAAATCGATTTGTGAATCAAATTCATAACCCTTATTTACTTCTCTATTTTGGTGGATTGCAAGACTTGGTATTATTAATAGCGGTCTCTTAAAATCCACTAATCGCATTTCTGGTTTAAAAACATTATCGCTTTTCAATGCTACTTGACCTGCTAGAGACAATGGTCTATCAAGCCATGAGTACATAATCATTCCACCATAAGGCTCAATATTTAACTTGCGATACCCATTTGAATACATTTCTGGAGATGGTTTTACTTTAAAACAAGGACTGTCTAAGTGACCTGCAATTATCTTAAAGCTTTGATTATAATCGAATTTTTCTCCTACTTGAAATGCTACACACATCGTTGCATATGGTGAAATATAATACTTTCCACCCTTTGAGATTGATAGCTCATCATCGTAATTTAGCTTTTGAAAGCCTTCTAATTCTAATTTCTTTGCAAACTCATCCGCTGCTTGATATGCAGTTGTGGCTTTACTTATATAATTTAATAACTTCTCCGCTGTTTCAATATATTTCATATTTAAAAACCTCTTTTCTAAAATATAAAATTTTATTTCTATATGATATATTAACTTATCCCCTCAATTATTGCAAATAATTCTTCATTTATGATACAATGAAATGTAGATTTGAAAATACGAAAGAGATGGTATAACTTATGATATCAATTAAAGTACTTGATGTTAAGAAATTTATGGAGAAATTATTTATCGGTCCTATGTTTGATAACTTTTTAATATTATCTGGTGACGTAAAAGCTTCTATAAGTTGGCATATAGAAGGTGACATTAATAATGATTACTACTCCTCTGATGAGTTGGAAATTATAAATGAAAGAAAATATGCACTCTGGTCGGAGATTAAACCAGTAGTTTTTAATATCATAAAAGGAAAGAAAACGCCCTCCTACCTTAAGATAGTATTCATGCTTTCTGATGAAAATATAACTAGCTTTGCAACAAGTATTGGGATTCTTCCTTCCGATGTAGGAGGTATCTTTTTGAACATAAAATATGATTCTTCTGGACTTAATATAATAACAGGTTCTTCACAGAAAACATTTTCACTTGATAAAACTTTGGAGCAGCAATGGGACCAAGCCACTAAGAAACTTCTCTTTAAAAATGAGGTTTCTTTTGAATAAATTTAGATTTGTTAGCACTCTCTTAATGTGAGTGCTACTTTTCTCTTGACACTTAAAAAAATATGTATTATTATAAATTAATAATTAACAAAATACTTTCATAGGAGTGATTTTAATGAGCAAAGAACACGGTAGTTTATCAATTAATAGTGAAAATATTTTTCCTATTATAAAAAAATGGCTTTATTCAGACCACGATATTTTTGTACGTGAATTAGTATCTAATGGTAGCGACGCTATCACAAAATTAAAAAAATTAGATGTAATGGGTGAATACCAGATATCTGATGATAATAAATTTAGAATCGATGTTATATTAGATGCTAAGAAAAAAACTCTAACCTTTATCGATAATGGTATTGGTATGACAGAAGACGAAGTGAAGCAATATATCAATCAATTAGCATTCTCTGGAGCAGAAGATTTCCTTGCAAAATATAAGGACAAGACTTCTAATGATCAAATCATCGGACATTTTGGATTAGGCTTCTATTCCGCTTTTATGGTAGCCACTAGAGTTGATATAAATACCCTCTCTTTCCAACCAGATGCTGTTCCTGTTCACTGGGAATGTGATGGTGGAACAGAATATGACATGAGTGTTGGAACATATGCTCAAAGAGGAACTGAAATTATCCTTCACATTGAAGATAAAGATAATAAAGAATTCTTAAACCCAACGAAAATCAAAGATATAATAGAGAAATATTGTTCATTTATGCCTGTTGAGATTTTCTTTACCGATGTAAATGAAAAGAAAGAACCTCAAAAAGACGAAAATGGTGAAGTAGTTATTGAAGTACCACAACCATTAAATGATACCAACCCATTATGGAACAAGCATCCAAATGACTGTACAGAAGATGAATATAAATCTTTCTACAGAAAAGTATTTATGGATTATAAAGAACCTTTATTTTGGATTCATTTAAATATGGATTACCCATTTAACTTAAAAGGAATTCTTTACTTTCCAAAGCTTAGTACTTCTTTCGATACGATTGAAGGAGCGATCAAGCTTTACAATAACCAAGTTTATGTTGCAGATAATATAAAAGAAGTAATCCCAGAATTCCTTCTACTGCTCAAAGGTGTTATTGACTGTCCAGATTTGCCACTTAATGTATCAAGAAGCTTTTTACAAAATGACGGCTTTGTACAAAAAATCTCTGACTACATCACTAAGAAGGTTGCAGATAAACTTTCCGGAATGTTTAAAACAGAACGTGAAAGCTATGAAAAATATTGGGATGATATTAGCCCATTCATTAAATTTGGTTATTTAAAAGATGAAAAATTCAAAAAGAAAATCAAAGATTACTTCTTATTCAAAACACTAGATGGTAAATATGAAGCACTTAATGATTATCTTGAAGCAAATAAAGAACATGTTGAAAATACAGTATACTACGTATCCGACGAATTACAACAAGCTCAATACGTATCTCTATTTAAGCAACAAGGACTTGATGCAGTAATACTTACTCATCCAATAGACCAACCATTCGTTACATCATTAGAACATGACCTCGAGAATAAAGTTAAATTCCTTCGTATTGACTCTGATTTAACGGATGCATTAAAATCAAGCGAAGTTCAAGACGAAGAAACTACAAAAGCGACTACAGATGCTTTAACAGAATTATTCAAAAAAGCTTTATCCAATGACGGCTTAAAGGTTAACGTTGAGTCACTTAAATCAGAAGAGTTATCTTCTATGATTACTTTATCAGAAGAAACAAGACGTATGCAAGAAATGACGAAAATGTATGGAATGTATGGTTTCGATCCAAAGATGTTTGAGAATGGTGAAACACTTGTACTTAACTCAAACAATAAATTAGTTCAGTATTTATTAGAGAACAAAGACAATGAAGAAAAATCTGCAATCATTCATAAATTCTGTGAACAATTATATGATTTGGCTATGATTAGTCATAAGCCACTTGCTTCAGAAGCAATGACTCGATTCATTAATAGAAGCAATGAAATTATGATGGAATTAACGAAATAAGTAATGAAATAAGTAACGATAAAAGTAAAGATAAAGTAACAATATAACAATAAAAGTAACAATAAAAGGAGGGGACAAAATATATATATTTTGTCCCCTCCTTTATATTATTTAACTAATTCTTTCGATATGCCTTGTAGCAATCATTTCGAAAGTAAACTGCTTCTCTATTTCACCGAATACTCTCTTTGGAATTACCGTATACTTTCCTTTATCTGATATAAGATAATAATAATCCTTACAATCTAAGAATCCTTTATATGTGTCCCACTTAATGTGAGTATTTTGACTCTTAGTAAAACAATGTAATTCTTCATCACGAAATGTCATTATATGATCTTCTTGTAAGCCCTCTATCTTTTCCCAACTGATTCTTGCAGTAACCCAATATAACATAATAAGCATTACGATTACAAAAACATTTGCGGTAAGCACTAAAACACTTAACAAGTTTATTTCATAATACATCATGTACAAAATATCTAACAATAATATTATTGGAAATATAATAAAATCAACTAAATTAATCGATCCTTCTGCAAACAAGTATGTCTGAACTGCTTTAATATACTCCCCTTTTTCATATCTGAATTCAATATGAACACTTTTCATTCGTATTTATCCTCCTAAATATAATTAAGTAATGACATCCCTTTATTACCCTGATCTCCCGCTCTCACATTACTATTAAAAGGTTAACATAAGAATAAAGTGTTTACACTATAATTCGTGCGACAAATTCATGGGTATTATATGCTCAAATGCCTTTAATCGCCTGTTTTACATAGCGCACTTCTTGTTTTTTGTCTATTAACGTATCGTTTTGTAAATTGAAAGCACCTATGCAGTACACCACTAACAAATGGGTGTACTGCAGAAGGTGCCTTAGTTACTTATTTATATACTTACTTATATAACTTTATATGTAGAGAATCGCATTTGTCATCAATGTTTATAATATATTTCTTGAAATCATCAACTGACTTTATCAAATATTCATTATCGTGAATATGCCCTCCATAAAGTTCTCTTAGATGTTCAAATTCACTGCATATATATTCTAAATCTGGTTTTATCTCGTGCGAACAATTCATTTTTATATATTCTAATTTATTGGCAAGAGATTTTTGCAATAATAATGATTTTGCTTGAGCATTTTTAGTTGATGCATCAATTAATTCCGTATTACTTATCAGGGATTGCACCTTACTAATAATTCTATCGATATTATCCCTATTCCTTCGTTCATCATTTTTTAACTGAACAAGATAATAAGAAATAAATATTGCCGACATTATACTCATTATTGAGGTTATCGAAGTTTCATAAAAACTCTCATTATTCTTAGTATTATAATTAAATAGATAAGCACAAGATACTAACAGAATAAATACTATAACACACCACATTATACTTATATGCTTCTTGATCATAGGCTCCCCTCCTCTCCACAATTAGCTTTTATTAAATTCCATCTCTGCCTTTCTTACATATTTCTTAACTAATCCCTGTACTGTAATATCATCGTTAGAAATAAGGTCAATATTATTAAGTATTTCCTTCGATTTTAGTTCTCTTACCAATCCCCCAAATGATTCTTCTAAAAAAGAAGTTGAATATCCAAATGCACCATCAAAATATACGATCAGTTTTTCTTTTTTCTCTACTGCTTCCAAATATTTTGGCTTTAATAATGTTTTTCTAAATAACTCTCCTGAAAAAGGTCCTTCATATTCATATCTTCCCATTGGTGCATCTGAAAAATCTTTTACAATCTCTATTCTCGACATATAATATTTACAACCTCCATCACTATATCGCAAAAATATATAGTTCAATTTTCTATAATATATTCTTTGTTTTATAAATAATTAATATCTTCTTTACATTTTTAAATACATTTTTTAGCTTTTGTAACTAATTAAATTTTCATGTTTTCCTGTGATAAATTAAAACTTATCCCATACGCTTTATAAAAAATATTATCTTATAACTCTATCATATACCCTATAGTAAATATTTTCCATTTTTATATATCGCAGAATAGTTTCTTTTTCTACAATATGGGACACTGCAATATACTGTACATCCTTAGATTAGTAATCCCAGCTAGCATAAAGCAGATATTTTTCGCGTTTTAGCTTGGTTAATATGTATTGACTTTTTTGAAAAAAGTTTTAAAATATAATTATGCGGATATGGTTTAGTGGTAGAATACTAGCTTCCCAAGCTGAAGATGCGGGTTCGATTCCCGTTATCCGCTTATATGAAAAAGATGGTTATGGCACCGCATTAGGTGACATAACCATCTTTTTTGTTATGTAATTTTATAAGGTAAGCGGGAAGAATTAAATTGTCCCCACTGGTGAGCAATCTTTATTCTTCCTACGTGATTCCGGGTCTTTCGTAATCAATCAGACTATCATCTGTCTATCATTCAATATATTTATTTTGCTTAAAAAGACAAAGATAAGTGATTAAACATTTGCATCTGTTGCAAAGGCCTCTGAACCTATTGGTGAAATAGTTACATAAAGTCGCAAAACATTATCACCTGTGTTTATAACCTGTAGGCTTTCCTGACCATCAACCTGCATTAACTCGCCCACTTGCAACGAGGTTTCATTGCCATCAGTGACTACCTTGGCATTTCCCTCCATGACCTGTAGGAAAAGGGTTGATTCTAGATGTGTATGTCCCGGTAATATTTCCCCTTTTGCAATGTTGAGAACAAAGGCAATTACATTATCGCTTTTGAAAAGCATCCTCTTGGCGATTTTTCCCTCTGGTTCTTGAAAATAATCATTGAAAGTAAACTTGTTCATAGATAAATCCTCCTTTATGTTAAGTATAAAATTTAATATACCCCAATT
>JAQSXR010000016.1 GCA_029256575.1 Clostridiales bacterium
ATAATAGAAACCGCCATTGCGAAGATACTATATCTAAGAGCTTATTTTTATAAGCTCTTTTTAATTGATAACGAAAGGTAATAACATGATAAAAGTTGAAAACTTGTCCTACTCATTTCCCCAAAAAGATTTATATAACAACATTTCATTCATCTTAGAAGACAATCAACACTGCGCATTTATAGGCACTAGTGGCAGTGGAAAAAGCACACTCATAGATATCATTATGGATCCAGAGAGATATATGTTTGATGGAACGTTGGAGATAGACCCAAATTGTAGAATTGGGTATGTAAGTCAGTTCTCACAACTCGACAAAACAAAGAAAATTACAGTATTCGAATATATTGGAGAAGAATTTATTAAACTACAAAAAGAAATAGCTGCTATATGTACAGAAATGGAAACCTCTTCGGAGATTGATTCTTTACTAGAAAAATATCAACAAAATACAGACGCTTTGGATGCAATCGGTGGAGATGATTTCGAAAGTCTCATTAATAAGAAACTTAATCTAGCAAACCTACTCAAGTTTAAAGATCAGTTGGTATCTGAGCTTAGCGGTGGTGAATTCAAACTGATTCAAGTGATTAAGGAAATGCTGAAGCGTCCAGACCTTATGATTATGGATGAGCCAGATGTTTTTTTGGACTTTGAAAATCTGAATGCTCTGAAAAACCTAATCAATTCTCACAAAGGAATACTGTTAATTATTACGCATAACAGATATCTATTGAATCATTGTTTTAATAAAATTATTCACCTTGAAAATATGGAGCTTCAAGAATTTAATGGCAGTTATATTGATTATAACTTCTCATTACTTCAAACCAAAATTGAGTTACAAGAATTAGCGACTGCTGATACGGAAGAGATTGAACGAAATAATGTTTTAATCGGAAAGTTAAGAGGAATCGCCACTCGTAATTCGGAATCTGCTAGAGGAAAATCCCTAAACGCTAGAGTTAAGATTCAAGAAAGATTAGAAGCGCGTCGAATTAAAGCCCCATTCGTAGCGATTAAGCAACCAGATATTTGTTTTGGAACTGAACTTGAAGTAGAAGATGTAATTGCTCTAAAAGTTATTGATTACAGTGTTTCCTTTGAGGAAGTTCTTCTAGAAAATGTTAACTTCGAGATTAAATCTACGGATAAAGTTGCTCTTATCGGATCCAATGGTACCGGGAAAACTACCTTATTAAAAGACATCTTTAAAAATAATCATCCTGCGATTCAAATAAATAATGATGTAAAAATAGCTTATCTATCCCAGCTTCAAGGTGAAGTACTAAATGAAACAAATACCATACTAGAAGAGTTCTTCGATGCCGGATTTAAGACTTATGGTGAGATTAGTTCCTATATTTCTAGCTTTGGTTTTGATGAAGAAATCTTAAATCAAAAAATTGCATCTTTATCTGGTGGAGAAAAGAATATTCTTCAATTGGCAAAAGTTTCAGCAAGTAATGCAACCTTTTTACTTCTTGACGAGCCGACAAGTCATTTAGATACTTATTCTCAAATTGCACTCGAAAAAGCCATAGAAAACTATAAAGGAGCGATTCTAATGATATCTCATGATTATTATTCTATCGCTAACTGTATGGATTATGTTTTAATCATTGAAGATAAGACGATTCGAAAAATGAGTATGCGTAAATTTAGAAAGATGATTTATGTAAGTCATTTTGATAAAGACTATTTAGAAATTGAACAAAAGAAAAAATCTGTAGAAATTAAAATTGAGTTGGCTTTAAAAGATAATGATTTTGAGCTTGCAAAGATATTATCGGAAGAGTTAGAAACTCTGATTAAGTTACTCTAAATTAGGAAAAAAACATTTTAGAGGCATAGCTGCTGAGTTACAAATGGCAGATGTCCGTGCACAAAGTTTCTTTCACTTTTCACTGATTTCGTGAATATGAGCGAAATTAAACCTGCTGCAATGGATGAAGATTTTGCAGGTAGCCTGTTCGATCAAGTTATTGCTTGGAGCAATGCATTAAAAACTTTACATCAATAAAAATAGCAAAACCAGCATTCTTAGGATGTTGGTTTTTTCTTTAACCTATTTTAAAATTGACTTGGTGAATATTTTACAGTTATAACTATTACTGTTTTATTTACCTTTTCAATTCGATATACAATAGTGTAGTTTCCAATAAAAATTTGTCGATAACCACTTCCCATATATGCTCCAATTCTTCTTGGAGCACCACGCTCTGGAAATACTATTTAAAACGTATTGTTGATTATGGTAATACATGGTATATTTATGTATGTGATTATGTATGTGATTACGTATCTTTTTTAAGTAAAATACAGAAAGTGGGGCTATAAAATGACAAAAGTTTTTATGTTAGGATCATTTCATTTTTTAGAAAGCAATATTGATTTTTATTCGAAAGAGACGCAACAAGAACTACAAAGCATAGTTGAAAAAATTGCACTTTTTAACCCTGATAAGATTGCAGTTGAAGCTGTGACGCGTGAACAAAAAGCGGTTGATGATAGTTATTCTAAATTCAACCTAGCTGATTTAAACGATTCTACGAAGATGCAAACTGATAACCTGGGAACCATTGAAATGTACGGAAATACATATCCTATTACATACAATAATGAGTCAATACAAATTGGATATCGTTTAGGAAAACTGCTAAACAATGATAAAATTTATGCAATTGATGATGATACTATGATGGATATGAGCTCTTTAGGAAATAATAAAGATGACGTTGATAAAAAAGTAAAAGATTTGATGGATGATATGGCGAAACATGAAAATGACTCAATTTTAGATTTATATAAGTATTATAACAGTAAAGAATGGTCCTATAAGAATCATCAAATATACATTGAAACGAATCGTATTAATTTGGATAACAATTATGCCGGTGCTGTTTGCGTATCGAAATGGTATGAACGTAATCTAAAGATATTTTCAAATATACAAAATATGAGCAAGGATTGCGATCGATTGTTTGTTATTTATGGTGCTGGGCATTTACAAATATTACGAGATTTAATTAATTCAAGTGATAATTTAGAGCTTGTAGATGTTTATAGTTATTTATAATATGTTATAAATTAGGTAACAATGAGAAATGTGACCATTGCAGGCATCCGTTGCACAGTCAAAAATGTTGCCAATCCACATAATCAAATCCAATAGTAGCTACTTCTATTAAGCGATAGACTTCCATGCGGAAGTGGTTTCTTTTTTTAATACAATTATATTAGAAGGAAATGATGTATGCCTAAAATCGTAGTTTTGGGGTAACAGAAGAATAAGATTGTGTCATATATATTATACGAGGAAGGAGTCTTTTTATGAAAAAAAAAGGGGGGTTGCTTCTATTTATGTCATTATGTTTGATTTTAACATTATCCCAAAGTACAGACATAAATGCATTGGAAGAAGAAAGAAATATTAATATTGAAAACATAATTAAAATACAAGGAAACGAACTAGTTAAATACGAAAAAATACAAAGCAAATTAATTGAGGACAAAAATTTCAATGATAATTATGCTGGAACGTTCATTGATGAATTAGGAGAGCTAAATGTTAATTATGCTGGTGATATAAAATATATTGAAAAAGAAATTATCGGTGTGAAATTTCACGAAGTAAAATACACTAAGAAATATTTGGAGAAAACACAAGAAACATTATCCCCGAAAATGAATGAATTAGGCATCTTAGCAATGAGACTTGATGAAGAGAACAATAAAGTAATCATTTATTCAACTTCTAAAATATTAAATAAAGCAAAGATTCAAGAGATAGTAGATATTGATGCTATAGAATTTAAGCTACAAGAATTAATAATCCAATTTAACTGAAATCGAGGTAATCAACAGACATGGGGGAGATTGATTGCTATAGTTTCTACAGCAGCATTGTTTAACAAACAAAATAATCAGTTAGTATACGAATATAAGCAAAGTTATCATACTGATTTTTATATTGATATTGATAATAGTTATGTTGTTTTTGAAAGTTCAATAAAGGTAAAGAACACTACTTCTAAAGATTTAGATTTTTATATGTCTGCTGATGTAAGTGAAGATTTTGGTCTTGTATCTGAATATACTGCAATTGCCTGCAATAAAGATACTCTCGATAAGAAAGTATTCATTATTAAAGCAAATTCAGAACAATCATATATAGTATATTTTAAAGCTAAGAAGGGAGAAAAAGATACAAAGTTAAATAGGATCTGAGAAAATTTCTTTTGAGACAGTAGAATAGTTTAAGATAGACAAGTTATCAAGTGCTAAATCGATTTCCTTTGCTATAACGCAAAATCCTCTATCCCTTTCATAAAAGAGTAGAGGATTTTATATTGCTATTTATTATACTATATGATTCTTACATTACAACAAATCCGTTACTCCATTTACATTTGCATGTTCATCATCCGATTTTAACTCAAATACTTCTTTTTTGTTCATTCTTTCCTCCATTCATTATTGCTTTTTTGTTACAATTTAAATCTACGAATCACATCATTCAACTGTAATGCTAGCTGATCAATTTCTTCTACTGCCCCATTTATGGTAATCATCGAAGCTAATACTTCTTCCGTTGTAGCCGACGTTTCTTCTGTACTAGCTGCATTTTCTTGTGCGATTGCTGAAAGAGAAGTAATAATATCAAGTACCTGATTCCGGCTTTTTTCCATTTCTTCACTTACAACTTCAAGCGAATTTATTTCTAGGTTCATTTCTACCAGAGTATCCACAATCACATTATATCTCTTTTCGGTTTCTTTAACACTCTCTGCCTGAATATCAACCGCTTTTTTCACTACATTACTTTGTTCATTTGCATACGAAATTTGTTTTTGTAACACATCTAGAATTGCTTGAATAGATTTCGTAGATTCAGCTGACTGCTCTGCAAGTTTTCTAATTTCCTCTGCAACGACTGAAAATCCTTTTCCTGCTTCTCCCGCTCTAGCTGCTTCAATTGCTGCGTTCAAAGCTAGAAGATTTGTCTGCTCTGCAATACCTGCAATTGCTTCACTTACGATTCCAATTTTACCAGCACTTTCATTTGTATTACTGATTGTATCAAAGATCAATTCAAATGATTTTTTACTATTCACTGTTATATTTGAAAGTTCTGTAATGGTTGTCAATCCCTCTTTACTTATTTCTCGTAATTGGTGACTTGCATTGCTAAGAACTCTAGTGCTTTTCCCATTTTTTGCAATTACTTCTCCCAGATTTCCAAATTCATTCGCTGCATGTTCAGCATCTTCAGCCTGCTGACCAGCAGATCCTGCTATTTCACCAACCGTATTTGCTATTTGATTCATAGAGATCGTTATTTCATCTATATTCATCTTCATGGAAGAGGACGAATCTGTAATCTTCGACGACGTTGTATTTAAAAGTATAAGAATTCCACGTAAAGATTTAACTACTTCATTTACTGAAGAGGATAGATTACCCAACTCATCTTTAGAGGATACCTGATATAGATTAAAGGATAAATCATTATGTGATAGAAGGTCCATATCTTTTGTTGTATACAAAATGCTCCTTCTTAAATATTTAATGATAAAGACTGCAAGTATAGAAATAATAATAATTAAACTACTTATAATAATTGACCATACTATCACACTGTTATTAATTTCCTTACTAATCTCAATCGATTTAGATTTTGCATATTTATCTAATAATTCTGTCATCCCATTGATTTCTTCTCTCGCATTGCTAAATGCAGTCAGATGAAAATCTATATCTCCTAACGAAGTACTTATATCATAAGAAGTTTTCCATTCTTCCATATGTACAACAAATTTACTATACATCATTTCCAATGTCTTACCCGATACTACATGTTTAAACTCTGTATATAGTTCGTCATTTGTCTTGATATTATCAATCGCCTGACTCATACGTTCCTCAACTTGCGTAATATTTTCACTATAACTATCCAAAAGTTCCTTTTTACGTATATCTGACAAATTTGTACTTAAATATAGTTCTTTCTCTTCTGTCGCCGCCTGATATAAGTCACGGTCTGCATTTAATATCAAGGAAGTACTTACATAAGTTTCATCATAATATATTCTTTTGGTTTTCTGGTTAATATAATTGGTATCCAAAATAAAGATAGCCAACAACATAACCAAGGCAAAAAGTGTAGGAACATAAAGCAATAATAATTTTTTTCTAATTTTAAAATTCTGAATAATTTTCATGTATATCCTCCATTAAGATCATTGAGCTCTTTGTTACAAGGCATTCTTTTTCAAGAAAAGATTTAATATCATTATATCATAATTCCATATCATGATATAATAAGATAATAGTTTTAATTAGCGAAATTAGTCGTAATCTTCTTTCTTTATGGGCAGTGGGAAAGCCATCTAAATTAGATGGCTTTCCCACTGTTATATGCCATTAGTGAAAATAGAATTGATGAAAGGTCATACTAAGAAGGAATGAGACATGAATTTCATCTCATTCCTTTTCACTAAATATTGTTACCTCAAACTAACTACAACCTCTTCACACTATTTCTGTTTTATCGGTATAAGTAAATCTATCTGTGCGAACTTTGCTTTATTCCTATCCATATTATAATATGTATAAGCATTCAAGTGCTCTTCAATAGATCCATCCATTCCAAGGGGTTCTCTTAGTTCACGTTCATATTCTTCGCTTTCGCATACACACTTATAAAATAACGGCCATTCATTGAAATCACCCATCTTAATACAATGTGCAGCGTACAATCCCCCTTCAAAATGTTTCTTTATACCAGGTTCAGATACTTCCATGTCCTCAGGTATTGTTACCCAGAATTCATATCCATGCTTTCCTGTTTCATCCGGATTCGGATTATTAAATCCTAAAACTCGGATATCCTGTTTCTTAATATGTAACTGATTCGCATGTACAAATTGATTCATAAGCTCATTAGCTCTGTCTTCTGGATTCTCTCCCTCACATTGAAATGATGCAACCGTTAGAGATGGAATATGTAAGATTCGTATGTCTTGTAATTTTGTTAATACCTCATTTGCTTTGTTTAAATCATTCATTGATTTATCCTCCTTAAGATTGAGTTTAGTAACTGCTAATTCCTCAACAATTTTAAGGATGGTTTCATCTCCAAGTAAATCTAATACCATATTCATTTCTTTATTTTCACTAAGCTTATTAGTAAAAGTTTTCAAAATTGATCGAATTAATGAGAGTGCTTTGATTTCCTCATCAATCTCATATAGACTTTTACGAAATACTTCTAGTGCTATCAAAGTATCCTTGTTTTCTAGAATATTGCCTATTTGCTTCAGCGGTATTCTTAGTTTTCTTAAGATAATAACCTGCTGTAAGCGTACGATTGTGTTCATGTCGTAGGTACGATAAGCATAATCTTCCTTCTTGACACTCGGTAAAAGTCCTATCTGTTCATAATAGCGAAGTGTTCTTGTTGAAATGTTGTATTCCTTTGATACTTGGCTTATGGTCTGCAGTTCCATTGAAACCCTCCTCCCATATGTAAGTATAGTAGTTTACGCGACGTCAAAGTCAAGGTTTATTTTTAGAATAAAAAGTTTAATATTCTCCCATCACTACTATATTGCAAATAATCACCATCTTCTATTAAGTAAATGGACCTCCAATATACAGAAGTCCATTGCTTATATGTATCTCCTATACCCCGGCACAGTCCAACGCATATACTTGATGAAGATAATCCCTGCCTCTGAACGTATAGTTATATTCTTTTTCGCTATTAATAAATCCTAGCTTTTCGGTAAGTGCAATTGATTTGAGATTTCCATGGTATATATGGGCATTAATTACTTTAAGGTGTAGTTCATCCATTCCAAAAGAAATGATTTCCTTTAACGCCTCTTGCATATAGCCTTTACCCCAAAAATCTTCTTGTAAATCATACCCCATTTCAATTGATCCCTCTTCACTGTTCCAACAGTGAAATCCGCACGTCCCCATTTTTGTATTGTCCGTTTTTCTTACTAATATCCAGCGATACAGTCCGGGATGTTTTGGATGTAAATAGGTATCAATAATTTCATCCGCCTCTTCTAATTTGGTCAGGGGCTCCTCATCAAACAAGTATTTGGTTATTATTGTATCTGAAAACTCTGAAAAAATAAAATCTCTATCCTCTTTTGAAATACTTTTTAAAATCATTCTATCTGTTATTAAATTATTATTCATCTATCTACCTTATCCTTTACCAAATATTTTCCCTTACCTAAACCAACGTTCGGACTATCAAACCATTCATCACTTTATTCTATAAGCCAACCATCTAGAAAGTTTTCCCATATTTTCAAAAGAAAATTACACAATAACTCTGATAGTTTTCCAAACTTCCTATAAAGAAAGTTAAAAGATAAATATGGAAGCCATTGTTTTTTAGATTGTGGTAGTCTTTTCATTATATTCTTAAACGAGTACACCTCTTTATATATCCATAGATAGCCCTTATATAATTCTTCTGCAGTCATCCCCTTAGGTTGAAATACGACATGAGCGGTATTATATTTAGACAACGTATAATCTACGATTCTATTTTCCTCTAATAAGGCTGCGTATAACTTTGTTCCAGGGTAGGGGGTAAGTCTTTCGGTGTAAGATTCGCTAATGTTAATAAAGCTAAGGATGGTGCCATTCTTGTTTTCAATTTAGTATCCATAGGTCTTGGTAACATAGCTGGTTGAATTAATTTAATTTTCATATATCCCCTCCGCCGTAAACTTCACTCATTCATTAACGAACATTCATATGGTATTTTCTTTCCCCTTTTAGATAAAACCATTGGCCAAAAATATATCGATACTCCATTGCATCATTCCTGAGTTTTAAATATGATTCATTTTCTACCATTTGCGGTTAGAAACCGGCTTTCCATGTCCAAAATGAATTGTCTTTTTTCCAAGGCTACTTATCTTGTTAGCACTTTCATCCATTCTGCTACGTTCTCCATACAACATTGATTTTGTCGGATAAAACATATTCATCAACGCATCGCCCACAAACAAATCTGAATCCCAAACATTTAATCCTATTGAACCTTTTGTGTGACCTGGCAGTTCAACTACAGTTGCATTAATCCCAAATGCTTGCAGCGAGTCCCCCTCTTGCAAAAATATTTCTGGCTCAAACGGTTCAATTATATCATTATGAAAGCTTTTTATAGATAATGCTAGGATTAATTTCCCCAGCAATTTATGGGCAACTAATGGCTCTATCATATTATTTTTAGTCAATTCATAATCTGCTTTATGCATAGCGATCGGTACCTTTAGTTCTTGTGAAAGGTATAAAGCATTTTGAATATGATCCATATGACCATGTGTTAGTATAATAAGTTTTACATTTGATTTTTTACAAATTTTCAATATATTGTCTCTGTATTGTGTACGGGAGGTATCAACTAAAATCGCACTTTCTTTTTCTTGAATAAGATAGCAATTTCCATTTCCGCATTTAATTCTTTCTACTTTTCTCATATTAATACTTTCCCTTCATTACTATATTCCATATAACCATCATCGATTTTACTGTTACAAAGTAATTGATCTAAAATTTGCTTCGTCTTTTCCTAAATTACTGCTCTAAACTTTGGCATACAGGACAAAAATAAATATTACCGCCAAGATAAGATTCGCGAATAACTTCACTTTGACATATAGGGCATGGTAATCCTTTCGTCTTCTTTGAAAGTATTGTTTTATATCCACCACTACAACCAAATAAATCCTTTTCTGTATCACGACCTCCACGGGCAGTCATTTCAAACAATGTATTTTTCAACGATTTATACATTGCTTCTAATTCTTCGTCACTAAGAGAACTCATTTTACGTTTTGGATGTAACCGTGCATTAAAAAGTATATCTTGTAAAACACCGTTTCCTAGTCCGGGTATACGCTGTTTTGTTGCTAAAAAAGCTTTCGTGCTTAGTTTATTATCCATTTGCGTAAAAAGTGAATTAAAATAATTCTCATTAAAATCATCCGATAGTACACTTATCTTTTCTTCTGAAATTTGACAATACCCTTCCGTTTGATCTAAATTGAGTGCCCATATACCACCATACATCTGTACGCTACAAACTATATTCGAAAAATCATCAAACTCAATCTGTAGCTGATGCTTTAATGGAACTTCCTCCCCTGCCTGGTAATAACGGATATTCGTTCCATCACAAAAAATAAGACGCATTTCTTCCGCCTTAATTTCCACCATACCGCCATAGGCTTTCGCTCCTTCTATTATCTTGCCGCTAAGCAAATTATGATAATTTCCAGGATCGCCCCTAAACCATGCGAATTTATGGGGAGATTTATTGGCATAAACATTCAAAATGGTTTTACCTTTTACAATCTCATTTATTTGACCTGCAAGAGTTCTACTTTCTGGTAATTCTATCATATCATTCAGCCCCTTTTCTTGATTCTAAATCATTCAACAATCTGCGTATCGACATTACCTTCTGTGAGTGGAATTGTATCAAGAATCTCATTTATTTTATCCATCTCAAGTCCTTTGAATTGTATCATCATCCGTCCGTTTCCTATTGTTTCACTGTCAAAACTTATATGAACTATTATACTGTTCCTATCTACCTCCTCAAGAATGGAACATATGATACCTCCTTTAGTTGTGTAGCTAGAGTAAATATAATTGTCATCATTTTCATCATAACTCATGTGAATACTTTTACTATCTTTGACAGATGTTTCACTTGAATGAAATGTTATCCAAATATTTTCCTTCAAAAAGTCTCCCGTATCATAAGCATCCGTGAAAAATTCTACCATAATCTCCTTAAGGACCACCTTATTTTCCTGGGTTATCATCGTATATACGAAGCCATCTACACCAAGAACATAGTTATCATATAGATAGGTCGGCACTAGATTGGGGTAATCAATCTCTGCGAACGCTTCATCACCACTTTTTCGGGCATTTTCATGACGATTGGGATCGGGTATATAAGGTGCTAGAAACTTAGATCCATCTTCAAAAACATAATAACCATCTGCATCTATTTCTGGTATATTTCCATTCATATCCTTTAGCAACCCTATCATCTTATTCCCTGTACCAAATCTCTTCCGAGTTGCATTCTCTCGATCAAATCTAATTACTAAATCACTTTCATCCTCAATTTCCTCTTCTGTCATTACTTTTATATCAGTGAAATACGATTTTACATATAATCCGGCAGCCCATGCGGATCCTACTCCAACTATGGCCAGTAGAAAGATTAAAACAGCAATCTTTGAAATACTAAACCTTAAAGTTTTTTGTGTGAATAGTCGCCTCCAGCCAACATTATTAATGTTTGCATCATGATATAGTAAAGAATCGGCAATCTTCTGATCCATGGTCTGATCCATGACCGGCTTTGTTAATATCTTCTTTAATTCGCTTTCCTTCATTTTACATCCTCCAATTCAATTCTTAATAATTCCCTTCCACGCTTTAATCGCATTTTAACCGCAGATTCAGTCAAGTTAAGTATTTCGGAAATTTCAGATATTTTGTACCCAACGATATAGTGCAGAAGTATAGTCGTTTTATATTTTACTGGTAAGCGTATAATGTCAGACATGATTTCTATTTCTTCCTCCTGGCCAAAGTATTCTTCGAGTCCATCGATTGGTACCTTCATTCTATTCCAAAAGCTCTTTGTTTGGTTTTTGCATAGGTTTATTGTTATTCGTATTAACCATCTTTTTTCATTTTCATCCTGCTCGAATTCCGGAGCCTGATAACACAATCTTATGAAAGCTTCTTGAATTACATCTTCACAGTCATATTTATTGCCTAAATATGAAATAGCAATTTGAAACAGGATGTTCTTGTATAAATTGTACTTTTCTAAAATCCATTCATCCGAAATCCATTGTTCCGTGTACTGTACATTATCCATCTCATTACCCCTTTCATATATAAGACAATCCATAACGAAAAAAGGTCACATTTTATCTTTTTAAAATATTATAGCAAATTGTCCAGAAATCGGATAAGTTAACTAATCTCTCTATTCCCTGATTATAAGAAAAATAATATATATTGTCTATCAAAAATCCACCCTTGATTCTCGTATAATTCCTTTGTTACGTTATAATTTTATGTTATTCAAAATACAATTGTATCATGATTTTGTCTGATATATAATAGACTTAGAATATAATTGTAAAATAAAGTAAAAATAAATTATAACTTAGGAGGATTTATGCCATTAGTCAAAATTGAAATGATGAAAGGTCATACCAAGGAATATAAAAAAACATATTTACAGGCAGTGCATGATGCTTTGGTAAAAGTATTATGTATTCCCGATGATGACCGTTTTCAGCGGCTGTATGAAATTGATGCTGATTATTTTGAAACGAACGAGTCCAAAACTGATAAATTTTCAATTATCGAATTAACACTTTTCCCTGGTCGCAGTAAAGATATTAAGGGAAATATTATAAAAGAAATTGCAAAACAGTTAGGTGATAGGCTAGAAATTCAACCAACTGATATTTTTGTTATTATCAATGAACCAATACTTGATAATTGGGGCTTTCGAGGTGAACAAGCAAGTAACTTTATGGGTTAATATAATTTAATTATAGAATTTTGACTAGAAGAACTAAAAATCTTATTATCTGGTACTATAAAACGGTCAATAGATTATCTCAATAATCTATTGACCGTTTCTCAAATACTTATTTTAGTTTCTTAATAGCAACACGCCATACTTCAGGACCTTGTTCTAGGTATTCCCATTCAAACTGTCCTTCCATCTCTGCCATAAATTGATATTGAAGAGGACGTGGATCGTGATCGTTAATTAATTCCATTGTTTCTCCTGGATTTAAATCCGAAAAAGTATTAAATATTACTGGATGTTTATCTTTAGGTTCGTATTTTCGAGCATCTACTTGAGAAGTGAATTCTTCCATATTAATCTCCTTATCCTATACTATTAATAAATGATATCTCTATCTTACCAAATTAGTATCCCTATGTTTCACAAAAAAAACCTTGTATTTAATATATTCCATATTCCTCAAGATTTTGTTTTTTTATCGATCCATAGATGTAGTATAGACAAATTACATTATACAATGCAGGATTTTATAGTGCCCTCCTTACATTACATTACTTAACTTTACTTTACTTTCTTAATTAACATCCTCTTTATCATAATAATTATTCGTTGTATTACCAGAATTATTTCCAATTCCTTGTTTTATAGGAGAAATTAAAAACCCTAATACTAAACCAAGTAAAAACCAAAATGTTGAAATGAAAAATACTTTACTTTTACTCATACTTACCTCCATTCTGTGCTTCGCTTACAGCACAATATATTAATTAATAAATTAAACTCTTCACAACTCATAGTTGAAATTTAGTATTTTTAACTGAGTTAATTATTAGCTCATGGCAAATTTGTTAATCAAATTATCTTTACAAATTGGAATTTATTTTATCAAAGTATCTACAATCTGTAATGAGCATTCATATGCTGATGATTCTGACGTATCGACTGTTATATCATAACCTTGTTTTGGATACAAATATTCATAAGATGCTTCTGCAGATCCTAGACATCTATTTTTTCTTTCTTCTTCTCTTCTCTTTAGTACCTGCAAAGGGCAAGTTACGTGAATCAAATAAATATCATAAATTTTTAGACTTTCTATTAATTCCTTAAATATTCGTTCACTTGTAATTACGTGGTCAATGATAATACCTTGCTTTAAACGAAGTGTTTCTATAGACTTTGTACAGATTTTTGAAGATATTTCAAATACATCATCTTCATATATTACCTCATTTTTCGCCATTTCTAGAAAATCATCAATAGAAATTATATCAAATTCTTCGCTATTTTTATCTTTAATAAGTGTTTGCAAGGTTCTTGCCAAAGTTGATTTCCCACTACTTGAGGGGCCATTAAGTAATATAATTTTCTTACTCATATCATCATTCTCCATTATTATTCGATTAACAAATTAATTCTAATCAAACTCTTGATTCACCTACACTCCCCCTAACTCTATATCCCCGTGTATAAATCATTTTAAATTAGCGAATAATTAATTTAGGAGATAAACAGATATCTTGAGGAATAGATTCTCGTTTTTGATCGTCTGAAACTAAACAATCTTTTAAAACCTTCCATGAGCTGATTCCAAGTTCATTAATATCTTGATCTACACTGGAAAGTTTAATACCAAACAAAAAGTCAGACAACAAATTATCATAACTTACAATCGAGTAATCATCAGGAACATGTATCCCACATTCATAAAATTTCTTTATTACACCTAAGGTCATCATGTCGTTACAAACAAAAATTGCAGTGCAATCCGTTTTTAATATTTGTTCGCCAGCGAGATATCCTCCTTCTACTCTATAGTTTGCAGGGATGATATATTCTTTTGGTACTTTTATCTTATATTCGTCCATCGCTTTTTTATAACCATTTATACGCGAAAGAGAATTTTTAGATATATAGGTATTACAAACACATGAAATTTTTCGATGTCCCTGCTCCAATAGATATTTCGTAGCAAGATAAGCTCCTGTTATGTTATCAAAATATACCTTATTACATTCAAAAGACTCCAATATTCTATCTATCATAACAAATGGAATAGGTAACTTTGTTAGTTTTTCTACCAATTCTTCTTCATGAAGATAGGATTCATTGGATATGGCTAAGAATAACCCGTCAACACCTCTTGATATAAGCAAATCAATAAGGAGTAGGTCCTCGGAGAATTTATCATTCGAATTTACAATAATTAATGTATATCCTTCTTTACGAACTTCTATTTCAAGTATTTTTGCCAATTTGGAAAAAAAGATATTTTCGATATCTGGTATTATGAGCCCTAATGTTTTTGTTTGTCTTGTTACTAAACTTCGAGCAATTGTATTCGGTCTATATTGGTTTTCTTCCGCTATTTTTTTAATTAACTCTTTGGTTTGTTCAGATATTCGATTTGGTTTATTATTTAAAACAAGCGAAACACTACTTATAGAGATACCTGCTTGTTTTGCAATTTCTTTTAAGGTAATCGGCATACTTACTACTCCATCCCACTGCAAATTTGTGCAGTACAATAATTTCTCTTACTACCATTATAGTAATGTATCAAAAAAATAGCAATAGCAAATTAATATTTGATAAAACGTTTTATCTTGGTAAATTATACATTTTGACAATTATCAAAAAGTATTATAGTATATACATACAGAGATGATAAAACGTTTTATCAACGTGGTGTCAATAAAAACAAGAAAAATAGAGAATGGAGGAACTGTGAATGAAAATTGGAGTAATCGGAAGTATCAATATGGACTTGACAGTAACCGCTGAAAGAATCCCTTTAAAAGGGGAAACCTTAAAAGGAAATGAAATTAAACATATACCAGGAGGAAAGGGAGCTAATCAAGCGGTAGCGATTGCTAGGTTAGGTTCTGAAGTAGAGATGTTTGGTTGCATTGGTAATGACGATGCAGGAAAGATGCTACTAAAAAACTTAGAAAACGAAGGTGTCTTAACAAGTCAGATTAATGTGGTTGATAATGTTCCAACGGGGCTTGCACTTATAACTATAGGTGAAAATGATAATACTATTATTGTAGTAGCAGGCGCAAATGACTATGTAAACAAGACATATGTAGATAGTATTACAAATGAATTACTAAAATGCGATATGGTATTATTACAACATGAAATTCCACAAGAAACCATAGAATATGTAATTGAGCTATGTTTTCAGCACAACGTTAAAGTTATATTAAATCCAGCACCCGCAAGACATGTAACAAAGGAATTCATTGAGAAAATTGATTATCTAACACCAAATGAACATGAGGCTATTATTTTATTTGGCTCTGAAGTTAGTTCCGATGAATTATTAAAACAATATCCTGAAAAACTAGTAATTACACAAGGTGAAAAAGGTGTTAGTGTTTGCTTAAAAACCGGTGAAGTTTTATTAGTACCTGCAAGAAAAGCAAAAGTTGTAGACACTACTGGAGCTGGTGACACGCTAAATGGAGCTTTTGCCGTAGCTATAGCAAATGGTAACGATATTACAACTGCCCTACAATTTGCTAATATTGCAGCAAGTTTATCTACTGAAAAATTTGGTGCACAAGGCGGAATGCCTAGATATCAAGAAGTAATTAATGAAATGGAGGCATATCAAAATGAAAAAAGCAGGAATTTTAAATAGTGATATTTCCAGAGTCTTATCTTATATGGGACACACAGATACAATAGGAATTGGAGACTGTGGATTGCCAATACCGGAAGAAACTGAACGAATCGATTTAGCAGTACGATTTGGTATTCCCTCTTTTATGGAAGTCTTAAAATCAGTATCTGATGATATGGTAATACAAAAAATTATACTAGCAGAAGAAATTAAAAAAGCAAATCCTGTAATCCTAAAACAAATACAGGAATTATATACAGAAATCGAAATTGAGTTTGTTTCTCATAATGAATTAAAAGAGAGAACAAAACAATGTAGTGCAGTAATTAGAACTGGAGAAACTACTCCTTACGCGAATATTATACTTGAAGCCGGTTGTATATTTGCATAAGTGTGATTGGAGGAATGCAAAGTGAAAATTGAAATGCGAGGAATTTGCAAATCATTTGGTCAAAATCAAGTGTTAAAGGATGCTGGCTTTTCTCTACAAAGTGGCGAGGTTCATGCACTTATGGGAGAAAACGGTGCAGGAAAATCTACATTAATGAAAATACTAACGGGCGTTTACACGAAGGATGTAGGTACTATCCTAGTAGATGGAAAAGAAGTTATGTATAAAAATCCGCAGGAAGCTGAAAAGGCAGGAATTGTTTTCATTCATCAAGAATTAAATGTAGTTTTTGATTTAACGGTTGAAGAGAATCTTTTCTTAGGGAAAGAAATAACCACATATTTTGGTTTTTGTAACAATAAAGCAATGCGAGAAAAATCAGAACAAATTCTAGCCATGTTAGGTGTAAAGATACCAACCAATATGCTTATGTCAGAGCTTTCAATTGGGCAACAACAAATGATTGAAATTTGCAAAGCTCTCATGGTAGATGCGAAAGCAATCATAATGGATGAACCAACTGCTGCTCTTTCTCAAAGTGAAACAAAAGTCCTTTTTGAAGTCATTCATAATTTGCGAAAAAGAGGAGTTTCTATTGTATATATTTCTCATAGAATGGAAGAAATTTTTGAACTATGTGATCGAATTACTGTGTTACGAGACGGTGGGTATGTTGGGATAAAAGATATCCCAAAAACAAATATGAATGAAATTGTAAAAATGATGATTGGCCGAGAAATCGGAGAAAGATATCCCGGTCGTGAATTTAACACAGGAAAAGAGATTCTTAAAGTGGAGGGTCTTACCAAAAAAGGCATTTTTGAGAATATCAACTTTACCGTTCATGCAGGAGAAGTATTAGGAATCTCCGGACTTATGGGTGCTGGTCGTACCGAGATTATGCAAGCGATTTTTGGAAATCTATCGTATGAAGAAGGTAATATCTACATAGATAACAAAAAATGTACAATTAAGAATCCTGAACAAGCGATTGATCTTGGAATTGGTTATATTACAGAAGATAGAAAAAGCGAAGGACTTATGTTAGAAGAAAGTATACAAAAAAATATTACTTTAACCAATTTAGGAAGCGTTTCCAATAAAATAGGTGTGATAAATAAATCTACAGAAGATGACCTTATTGCAAAAGCAATTAAAGAGTTGCATATCAAATGTTTTGGACCACAGCACGAATGCCATAACTTAAGTGGTGGAAATCAACAGAAGGTAGTGTTTGCGAAATGGATTTATACAAACCCAAAAATACTTATCCTAGATGAACCAACTAGAGGTGTCGATGTCGGTGCTAAAAAGGAAATATACAATATTATAAATGAATTGGCTCAAAAAGGAGTAGCAATAATTATGGTTTCTTCTGAATTAACTGAGGTTTTAGGAATGAGTGATAGAATCATGGTTGTTAGAGAAGGAACGATTCGAGGAATAATTACGAAAGAGGAAGCAAATCAAGAAAAAATAATGACGTTAGCTACTGGGGGTATAATAGAATGAATATAAATAAAAACAAATTATCATACTATGCACAAGATTTCGGTGCACTAATAGCCTTAATCTTATTAGTATTTGGAATTAGTATTTTAAGTCCCGAATTTAGAACTTTTAATAACTTCTTATCTCTACTTCGACAATCTTCTATCAATGGGCTTATTGCCTTTGGTATGACATTTGTAATCTTAACAGGTGCAATTGATTTATCCGTAGGTTCCGTATTAGCATTAACGACGGTATTGTGTGCAAGTATGATAACTTCTGGTGTTCCAGTAGGTATCGCCATGATTCTAGCTTTACTAATAGGTGCAGGATTAGGATTAGTGAGTGGATTACTAGTAACGAAAGGTAGATTACAACCATTTATAGCAACCCTAATTACGATGACGGTATATCGTGGGTTAACGATGATCTTCTCAAATGGAAAACCAATTTCTAAATTAGGAAATAGTGCTATTTTAAAATTTGTTGGAAAAGGAAATATATTTGGTATTCCAATTCCCGTTATTATACTTGTTGTAATTTTCATTATATTTTTCATAGTCTTAAATAAAACAACATTTGGGCGACGTGTCTATGCAACCGGTAGCAACTGGAAATCCGCTAGACTTGCAGGTGTTAACATTCGTCAAACAAAGACGATAGCTTATATTATTTCTGGAACGATGGCTGCTTTATCAGGGTTAATTCTTCTATCAAGACTTAATTCCGCACAACCTACGCTTGGTATGGGATATGAATTAGATGCTATCGCTGCTGTAGCACTGGGTGGTACAAGTATGAGTGGTGGTCGCGGTAAGATATTCGGAACTTTTATCGGAGTACTCATTATTGCAGTATTAAATAACGGATTAAACATCGTTGGTGTATCTTCCTATTATCAAGATGTTATAAAAGGTCTTGTTATATTAATTGCTGTTCTATCAGATAGAAAACGTTAGACCAAAAGTCTAAAAAACTTTTAATATAAATTTTATGCCTAATAAGAGGCAGGAAGGAATTAAATATGAAAACAAAAAAATTATTTGCAATATTATTAGCAGTATTAATTATGGTAAGTTTAGTAGGTTGTAAGGAGGATGCAGAAGGCGATAACAACACCCCTGATGCAAAAAACAAATCTGTAGGATTTTCTGTATCAACACTCAATAACCCTTTCTTCGTAACTTTAGTTGATGGAGCAAAAGCTGCAGCAAAAGAAAATAATATCGATCTTATTGTTGTAGATGCAGGCGATGACGCAGCAAAACAAGCAAGTGATATTGAAGATTTAATGTCTAAAAACGTTGGTGTACTTATCGTTAACCCTGTAGATTCTGATGCTGTCGCACCAGCAATAACAGACGCAATCGAACAAGGTATTAAGGTAATATCAGTTGACCGTGCAGTAAATGGCGTAGAAGTAGATTCACAAATAGCATCTGACAATGTTGCAGGTGCAAGAATGGCAACTGAGTATTTAAGAGATCTTCTTGGTGAAGGTGCAAAAGTTGCTGAACTTCAAGGAGTTCCAGGAGCATCTGCAACAATCGACCGTGGTTTAGGTTTCCACGAAATAGCGGATACAGATTTAGAAGTAGTTGCAAGTCAAACAGCAAACTTTAATAGAGCACAAGGAATGACTGTTATGGAAAACATTTTACAATCTGATAATACTATTCTAGGTGTTTTCGCACACAATGATGAAATGGCTTTAGGTGCAATCGAAGCAATTACTGCTTCAGGGAAAAATATTTTAGTAATAGGTTTTGATGCTACCGATGATGCAGTTGCTGCTGTCAATGCAGGAACAATGACTGCTACTGTAGCTCAAAAACCAGATGAAATGGGAAAAACGGCAGTTAATACAGCAGTTAAATTACTTGCTGGAGAACAAGTAGAAAAATCGATACCAGTTGAAGTTGAATTAATTAAAAGCAAATAATATTCAATAATATCACTTTAAAGCGGCTACGCCGCACCAGTGAAACAGGAAAGTTTGGTCTTTTGCGAGCAAGACAAACTTTCCTATTTCAAAATAAAAGTAACTATAAAATATACTGTTATTCCACAGTATTTTATAGTTACTTTTTTTATAATTTGTATGCATAGCATCTTCACACTAGAGAAAACTAACATGAAGTAATTTATATCAAACAAAGGCAATTACTTATTTATTTTAAAGGTATCTAGGTTACCTTCACCCACCTAACTATATTAGAAAAGGAAACTATCAGATGAAAAAATTACTTTATATCCCTGTTAACACAAAACCAGAACATCTATCCACAAGCAAGACGGTAAGCAGAGAATTTGTGAACCGATTTCTTGCAAAGAATCCTACTTTTGAGCTTATGGAAATAGATATTTGCAATGAGTATGTACCAGAGTTAAATTACAAATACTACAATGGTAGAGCCGAACTTGTTTCTAGTGATGAGTATGCGAAGCTTAATACAGAAGAACAACAAGCTGTTGCAAGAATAAAAGAACTTAGCAACCAATTTGTAAGTGCAGATGCTTATGTAATTGCTGCCCCTATGTGGAGTTCATTTTTCCCCGCAAGGCTAATAACTTATATCGACTGCGTTATTCAAAAAGATAAAGTTCTAAAAATCAACGAAGATAAAGTTGAAGGTCTTCTAGATGATAAGAAAAGAACAGCTGTATATATCCAATCCTCTGGTGGCGTATTTCCTAAGCTATTATCTGGTCAAATTAATCACGGTACTACTTACATTGAAGATATTTTTAAATTTATTGGAATTAAGGATTTCCACAAATTGATGGTTGAGGGTACTGGCAAGGATAATATCGGTGTTGAGGGTGCCGAGAAGAAGGCTTTTGAAGATATGGATAAGATAATTGATAAGATGAGTGAATAATGTAAAAATAATAAAAAAAAAGCAATTAATAATTTGCCACAACGGCCATATTAATTGCTTTTCATTTATTCACTCATATTTTCCGGATATAAGGTTCTATGAATTTTTAAATATTTGTTTCTAAATCCAACCTTTATAATTTAATTTTAAATCAAATTTGCTTTTTTTAACAATCTTCTTACAATAGCTGCTGTTTCTGCTCTTGTGATATTTTCCTTACCTGACAGCAACTTATTGTAACCAGTTATAATATCCTTATCTATACAGATTGCTGCTGACTGCTTTGCCCAACTATCTAATTTATCACTGTCTGTGTATTCACCTAACAAGGTTGTGATCTCTTGCGATGCTAACGTCATATCTATCTTTTTTATAACCTTCATTGCACGTGAAATCATAACCATTGCTTCTTGCCTCGTTATTTTATTATTCGGGTTAAAATTATTGCCTCCAACTCCTTCAATAATACCGTACTCATAAGCAATACTTACTGCTTCATAATACCAATCCGTTTGATAAACATCCTGGAATACAGTTTCACCTACGTTCGATCTCATAAGTCCAAGAGCTCTAACAATGATAGCTGCAAATTCAGCTCTCGTAATGTCTTTGTTAGGATCATATATATCATTATTTATCCCACTAACAATTAATCTTGAGCCCATATCATTGATATCTTCTTGTGCCCAGTGCCCTTCTAAGTCTGCAAATTCCTTCGGACTATAGATAACAGAATATGTGCTATTTGTTAAACTATTAATCTTTGCATAATGTTTTCCATCAACTACTATAATAGTTGTTGGTACATGGGAGAAGGTTCCGTCTTCATTAAGTACAATTCCAGTCGTAATCTTCGATGAATCTATTCCATCTGGGATAGCAACCAATCTCTCAACATACCCGTTAAACTTTGATACTGTAACCGTTTGATTATCATATGTACAGGTTATTTCAAATTCTATAGGCTTAACAACGATCCTATAATTATTTGTGTTGGCTGTTTTCTCAATAATCTCCACTGTATCTTTGGATGGATTTGCTATGGTAACCTTCACTTGAATATCCTTTAATTCAACACCTACACCTAAATCTTCCGAAATTTTATCAATTTTGATTTGAGATGCTGGGATTGTATAGGTGACATTCTCTGTTCTCACCTCAAGAATTGCCTCTACGTTTTCCATATCCTTAACTGTCTGTCCATTAAGCTGTCCTACTATAACATCTGATTCTGAAGCAACCGGTATTGTAACAACTGCTCCTACCCCTTCTTCTTCAAGTCTGTCTTGAATGATTTTTGCATCAACTAAAAGTGTCGTAGTCGTTCGCCCATTTTCATCTTCTGTTTCTTCTCTATTTCCTGCATTCACTTCTTTTCCGTTCACCAGGACATTCGTATATTTTTGTTCTTCTGTTGTATTCGTATTCGTGGACAATGATGTCGTTGTAAAACTCCATCTTGTTTTATCCATTATTCCAGAATAGCTATTTCCTGCTGTATCTTTAAATGCTGAGACAGCAATCTGTATATAATACTCTGTTGAACCATTCAACTCATTTGTTGGGTTAACTGTAATTACAGTTGTCCCACTACCAGTTACTTGTCCACTTGTAACATCTATTACCTCGAAAACACTGTTGTCCGATGTTTTTCTAATTGTTATGTCACCCGTTCCTTTAACTACCTTTTCATTAAATGTAATTACTAGATTGGTATTTTTGTCAACCTCTACGCTGTCATCCGTTGGAGTCACACTAGACACCATTGGAAGTACTTTGTCATTCAATGTTTTAATTCCTGTTGTTAGTGTTGGTGATGAAGCATTTCCGGCCTGATCATAGATTGATGAGGCATCCGCTGGTTTAATTTCTATCGTTTCTGTTCCGTTTGGAATACCGCTAATTGTGAGGAAAATTCTTACGACATTTTCCCCTCCTGTCAATGCCAAAGCAGCTCCTTCGTCTTCATTATTTGCTTTCTTTATGGAGCTTATCGATACATTTGTCGCAGTCCCTGTGTTCTGAGTAAAGATTAGCACAAATTTAGCTGGTGTTAAAGCTGTCGTTCCATCACTTGCTCCATACACTCCTTCATCAAAGATAATGTCTATGTAACCATTATTTTGAGCTAAGGTATTTGTCGCAAGGTTGGAAACATTTGGCGCTACAGAATCATATATTCTTTTCAACTGTATCGCAACGATATTATTATTTCCGGCTAAGTCTTGTGCCACTCTTTCAGATACATCTACTGTAACAATTCCTTGTCCTGATGGTGTGATTTCTGCTGTATATGTATAAGCGTTCACAATCTTGAAATTCTCTGCTATTCCATTTCCAACCGTGATGTCGCTAATTGAAAAGTCTGTCACATCCTCATCAAAAGTAAACGTAACGGATACAGGAGAAACGTTACTTAAACTAGATGCCGCTGATGTAATAGCAAGTGTCGGGGCAACTGTATCAATTAAAACGCTATTCGTAATACCAATATTATTTAAAGTAAGTGTCGCATTATTTGCTCCACTATCTTTTATTGTCCCACCATTTAAATCTATGTTTTGACCTATCTCAATTCCATTTGAATCCATATTTCCAACTTGTATTATATATCTAAATTTTAGTTCATTTGTACCTGAACCACTTACATAAGTTGCATTAACCAAACCTCCCGTATTAAGAGTAAGAGCAATTGATGGTGTACCACCTGATGTATTCACTATAACTGTTTCCGAATATTTTATAATGAAGTCAAGGTTTTGTTCTGACATATAACTCCTGTTTGCAGGAACACCTACAGATGATACATTAGGTGCCACCGCATCTACAAGAACTGTAGTTAGATCACCAATCCCATTTAATGTTAGTATCGCATCATTTGTTCCAATATCTTTTAACATTGCACCATTTAAGTTGATTTCACTACCAACTGCAACTCCATCTGTATCAAGGTTGCCTTCTTGTATCGTATATCGGAAAACAAGAGCACTTGTTCCTGTCCCCCCTATGTATGATGCATTGACTACACCACCCGTTTCGAGGGTAAGTGTTATGTATGGGGTACCACTTACAATTAAATTCTCATTAAAGTTAACAGTGAAGTCCATGTTTTGACCTGCTATATAAGAACCATTTGCTGGAACACTCACCGAAGATACGATCGGAGATATTGTGTCTATTTGTACTAAGGTTGTATCTCCAATATTATATAAAATTAATATTGCATTATTTGTCGCAGCATCTTTAATCGTAGCACCATTTAAGTTAATTTCAGTACCAACTATAACGCCATCCGTATCTAGATCACCATCTTGTACCGTATATCGGAAAACAAGAGCCTTTGTACCTGTACCACCCACATATAACGCATTAACAATATCACCTGAATCAAGTGTAATTGCAATTGATGGAATTCCTCCAACTACCAATACATTTTCATTGTACTTAACGGTAAATTCCATAATATATCCTATATTATAAATTAAATTGGTTGGAACTGATACTGAAGAAACCATTGGTCTCGCTGCATCAACCAAAACTCCGGTTGTATTTCCAATACTATTTAATGTTAGTATTGCATTGTTTGATACTAAATCTATAATTGTTCCACCGTTAAGATTTATAGCCTCTATAGAAATACCATTGGTATCGACATTTCCTTCTTTAACTGTATAGCGAAATGTAGGAGCACTTGTCCCTGTACCAGTTAGATAAAAAGCGTTTACAACAACACCATTATCTAAAGTGATTGGTATAAATGGTGTGCCGATAATTAATACATTTTCATTATAATTTATAGTAAAGTCAAGATATTCACCTATTTTGTATGTCCCATTTGCCGGAACCTCTACAGAAATAACTTCTGGAGCTTTCGTATCAATAAGGATACCAATTGTATTTCCTGTGTTATTTAGTGTTAATACGGTATTGTTTGATGCATTATCTTTTATCGTTCCTCCGTTTAATACGATCTGTGATCCAACTTCAATTCCATTTGGATCATAATTATTTGCTTCAATCGTGTATTGAAATACCAAAATATTGCTTCCGGAACCGTTCACATAAGATGCGTTCACTATACCACTGGCAAAGGTAACTGGAATATATGGTGTCCCTCCACTTGTATCTACTATTACCGCCTCATTGAAATTCAGTGTAAAACTTATATTATTGCCTGATATATATGTACCATGTGGTGGAACATCTACAGAAGATATTGTTGGTAACACCCCATCTATAAGAACTGCAGTTGGATTTCCAATCCCATTCAATGTTAATATCGCATCATTTGTTCCAATATCTTTTATTGTTGCTCCATTTAAGTTAATTTCAGTACCAACTGTAACTCCATCCGCATCAAGGTTTCCTGCTTGTACCGTATATCGAAAAACAAGAGCACTGGTTCCTGTCCCACCAATGTATGATGCATTAACTACACCACCTGTTTCGAGGGTAAGTGCTATATATGGAGTACCACTTACTGTTACATTCTCATTAAAGTTAACAGTGAAGTCCATATTTTGACCTGCTATATAAGAACCATCTGCTGGAACACTCGCCGAAGATACGATTGGAGATACTGTGTCTATTTGTACTAAGGTCGTGTCTCCAATATTTTTCAAATTTAACGTTGCATTATTTGTTGCAGCATCTTTAATCGTAGCACCATTTAAGTTGATCTCCGTACCAACTATAACTCCATCCGTATCAAGATCACCATTTTGAATGGTATATCGAAAAACAAGAGCACTTGTTCCTGTACCTCCTACGTATGACGCATTGACAATATCTCCTGAATCAAGTGTAATTGCAATTGTTGGGGTTCCTCCAACTACCAATATGTTTTCGCTGTAATTAACGGTAAACTGCAGGATATTTCCTGTGTTATATGTTGCATTGGCTGGAACCGATACTGATGATATCGTTGGTCTCACTGCATCAATGAGAACTGAGGTTGTATTGCCAATACTATTTAATGTTAGTGTCGCATTGTTTGTTACTATATCTTTAATTGTTCCATCGTTTAGATTTATAGCCCCTATAGAAATCCCATTTGTATCTACATTTCCTTCTTGAACTGTGTAGCCAAATGTAAGAGTACTAGTCCCTGACCCAGATAGATATGTAGCGTTAACTACAACCTCATTATCTAGAGTGATTGGGATAAATGGTGTACCGGTAATAATAACATTTTCATTGAAAGTAACCGTAAAGTCAAGATTATCACCTTCACAGTACTTCCCATTTACCGGAACCCCTACAGAAGTAACTTCTGGAACTTTCGCATCAATTAGGATATCAGTCGTACTTCCTACGCTATTAAGTGTTAATACAGTATTGTTTGGTGCACTATCTCTTATCGTTCCACCGTTTAAAATTATCTGTGATCCAACTTCAATTCCATTTGGATCATAATTATTCGCCTGAATCGTGTATCGAAATACCAAGATATTGCTTCCAGACCCGCTCACATAAGGTACGTTCACTATACCACTGTCAAAGGTAATTGGAATATATGGTGTTCCACCACCTATGTTAACTATTACCGCCTCATTGAAATTCAGTGTAAAACTTATGTTATCGCCTGATATGTATGTACCGTTTGTAGGAACACCTACAGAAGATATTGTTGGTAACACCCCATCTATAAGAACTGTAGTTAAATCACCAATACTATTCAATGTTAGTAGTGCATCATTTGATCCAATATCTTTTATCGTTGCTCCATTTAAGTTAATCTCCGTACCAACTGCAACTCCATCCGCATCAAGGTTACCTGCTTGTACTGTATATCGGAAAACAAGAGCATTTGTTCCTGTCCCACCAATGTATGAAGCATTAACTACACCACCCGTTTCGAGGGTAAGTGCAATATATGGAGTTCCACTTACTGTTACATTCTCATTAAAGTTAACCGTGAAGTCCATGTTTTGACCTGTTATATAAGTGCCATTTGTTGGGACACTTACCGAAGATACGATTGGTGATACGGTGTCTATATGTACTAAGGTCGTACTTCCAATACTATTTAAATCTAATGTTGCATTATTTGATGCAGCATCTTTAATCGTAGCACCATTTAAGTTGATTTCCGTACCTACTATAACTCCATTCGTATCAAGATCACCATCTTGTACGGTATATTGGAAAACAAGAGCACTTGTTCCTGTACCTCCTACGTATGACGCATTGACAACATCTCCTGAATCAAGTGTAATTGCAATTGTTGGGGTTCCTCCAACTACCAATACGTTTTCGCTGTAATTAACGGTAAACTGTAGGATATTTCCTGTGTTATATGTTGCATTGGCTGGAACCGATACTGATGATATCGTTGGTCTCACTGCATCAATCAGAACTGAGGTTGTATTACCAATACTATTTAATGTTAATATCGCATTATTGGTTACTATATCTTTAATTGTTCCACTGTTAAGATTTATAGCACCTATAGAAATACCATTTGTATCTACATTTCCTTCTTGAACAGTGTATCGAAAAGTAAGAGCACTTGTCCCTGAACCCGATAGATAAGTAGCATTAACTACAATCCCACTATCTAGAGTGATTGGTATAAATGGTGTACCGATAATTGATACATTTTCATTGAAATTTACTGTAAAGTCAAGGTTTTGACCTTCTAGGTATGTCCCATTTGCCGGAACCCCTACAGAAGTAACTTCTGGAACTTTCGCATCAATTCGGACATCAGTCGTACTTCCTACGCTATTTAATGTTAGATTTGCGATGTTTCCAATACTATCATTTATCGTTGCTCCATTAAGAACAATAGAATCTCCTAGCGTTATTCCATCCGTATCCAAATCAGGAGATTGAATGGTATATCTAAAAACAAGTTCTGTAGTACCCGTTCCACTAACATATGCTGCGTTAACGACTCCACTATTTAGATTAAGCGGAATACTAGGTATTCCTCCAGCAGTATTCACGATTACACTTTCATCATATTTCACAGTAAATTCAAGGTTTTGCATAGAAATATATGTATTAGATGAAGGAACAGTAACGGAAGAAACTGTAGGTGAAACAGTATCGGTAGGAAATAGTCTTACATCGATACCATCAAACTCGATATAATCTCCAGTACTTCCACTATTTACTATAGCAATCATTGATACTTTAATACTTCTGGTACCAACTGGTAATGATGCAATTGTCTCTGCTTTATTTTGCCATAAATTATTCTCATTTCCATCATTACTACTCACAAAATTATATGAAGTACCAATTGGTGAGTTACCTCCATCTAGACAATCAATTCTCAATGTTCCACTTGAAGGGTCATTCCATTCTTTAACTTCAAAGTTTAAATTCAACCCTACGCTATTAGAATCAATAGCTGATGATATACTTGAAATATCTATAATTTGATATAATGAGGCAGTAGAATAGCCTGCACTCCCCGGATAATAATCAAATATTTTACCACTATCCGAACTATCAAACTCTATGGCTAACTCGTCCCAGGTTCCTACCATCCAAATATTGGTCGGATCATCTATCGTCCACCCATTTAAGCCTTCTTCCCCATTTCCATTAACTACAATATTTGCGTTATAAGCTGTTGCATTTACTTGGATATTGGGCATTATACTGATAACAAGCGATACAATCATTATTATCGATATTAATTCCTTCATTAGTCCTTTTTTAAACCCTAATAACTTTTTAGAATTGATTTTCATTTCTTATTTCCTCCTTTAATCATTGTATCTTTCTTGAAACAGTGACTGCGTAATTACTTGAATTGATTTAATTTATCAATACTGCATCTTTCCCCCATTGGTTCTCTTAAATATTCGATGAAATACTATTACTGTATTTTATTTCCAATTTATATTTTATTGCTTTCTATTAATTTAGTCAAGATAATACAAGCAATTAACCTCCAATATCCGAAGATGCCCCAAAGTTAAACTTCAATGCCAACTCAAAATCAAAGTCAAGTACGTACATTCCCCAATTAGATTAAACACGGTACTACTTTCATATTTATTAGCTATTCCACGTCCCAATATACAGGCCGCCTAATTAACTTTGGTAACTTTGTATTAGAATCACCCTTAGCCGTATTTATCTGAGCTTGTGTAACAAATATACTATCTGCTAGATTCGCACTTCTAATATCAGCATCTCGCAAGTCTGCTCCAATGAGATCAGCTCCCTTCAAGTCTACTCCTCTAAGGTCAGAAGCTATAAGTAATGCACCTCTAAGGTCTGCCCCAACTAGATTCATTTTTCTAAGATCGGTTCCAATATAATCTATCCTACGCTTATCTGTTTTTTGTTGCTGCTTTGATATTTTTTTATGATCATTCTGAGCTTTCTTACGTACTATTTCACTTGTTTTGTGCAGTAAGGTATTTACAATATCTCGAAGTTTAGTCAAATCTATTGCCATAAGATTATCCGCGTCCAGAAGCGAAAGTCGATATATTTCACTGGCCTTGTTACTTAGCTCATCTTGTATAGGTTGCCCCAAATGAAGTGTCATTGCCTCTGATAAATACCATAACATTTCATGAAGTTGTCTCATTACTAAAAATACTTCAAACATCTTATCTGAAGTATCTGCATCTTGTCTCCAATCTTGTCCTCCGTATGTAACCTGAGCTACTTTTTGCCCTGCTCCAAAACATTCATACGAAGTACAACCTTTTAGCCCATTCTTTCTTAGATTTTGATGAATTGCACAACTAAAGTCATTTTTTAAATTAATGCAAGGTTTCCCAGCATCTTTGTTCGTTGGAAACCCATCCGAAGCCGTAAAATATAACGCTACACAGCAATATCCAAAACATTTTTGACAATCGACTCTCAGACTTTCTATATAATCCATCAAATGTACCTCCTATATCTACAATTTCAATCTTATACTATGCCTTTTTATAGCTAATATTTGCTTTTCTAGCCTGTGAACATAGGTATTGTTTCTGAATTTTATATGTACTTCCATCTTTAATAAATGTTGAACCAACTTGCCTAAATTCAAAACTCACATTCCGCTCTATACATTGTCGTCTTATATCCAGAACCCATTCATAGTCTAATGGTCTAACATCTTTTCCAGATTCTCCTCCTACAACCACACATTCAATTGTGTCGTCCAAGTAATCTGAAATATCTATTTTTTCAAGCATAGGTTGAATCGTAATTAATTTATGTTTGATCGGTAGTTCTCTGAAAATTGGGATTCTTTCATCTGCCATAAGCTGATTTTCAATCGTTATGCATACTGCTACATTATCAAACCCATACGCAAAATCATCCGGGAGCCCTATCGTAAAACGTTCGATTCTCTTTGTTATAAAAAAGAAGTTTAAATCTTCACGCATTCTTATAATTTCCCATACTTCTTTTCGCCATTCATCTGCTTCTTCAATCAAGAAATCACTATTAAAACATAAAAATACAGTTTGTCCGCTTTTTATTTTATAGTTACCCTTCTTATCTTTTTCGATTGGTTTATGTATATCTTCCGTTTTATATATGATGTCTGTATTTATACCTTTCCTTGCATTCGCCCTATGAATATAACAGTTTTCACACCCTTCACTCTTTTTATGGCACCCTTTCCATGGATTCCAAACAGCCATAATTATATCCCCCTTAAAATACATAATTTTTATACTTTCTTAAATTACTTATATGTAATGTTATTTACACATAACTATCAAATCATCAATTACTGTAAATCCATTTTTCTCATAAAATCTTTGTGACGGAAAATTCTTTTCTGTATTTAAAATAATTCCATTCATATTTTGCTTTTTAATATCTTCTTCAATTAATTTGATAAACCAACTGCCGACTCCGCTTCCCTGCATTTCATAACAAACACAAAATTCATCAATGTAATATTCCAAACCTTCTATCCACGGTTTTTTCATACCTATAGATAGCGCTATCATTTTATCATCCATCATAGCTACATATCCTACAAAGTAGTTATTGTTAAAATGATTATTAAAAAAATCTACTACTTGTTGTCTTGATTTATAAACATCATTCCATGGTTCTTTCGTGAACGTCTCTATAAATAAATCCACGCACTCCTCAACCATATTTCTTTCCATTTTTAGAATTAACTTTTCCATAATACACCTACCCCATTTATTTTCTATATTTCTTTATTTAATACATAAAGATTATACTATGTATAAAATAAAAATACTACCAGAATTACCCTTTTTCCCTAAAAGTTTAAATAGGGACCCCCTTATTAAAATGATTACATTTTAATAAAGACATCCCAAATATTCCACTCAATATAATATTGTTTATATTCTTGATTACAAAATTCTTTCTATTGATTAATCGTTATTTTCATCTTTTCAAACATTGCTTCATCAATTTCACCATTTACATAGCGTTCTGTAAATACCAAACCCTATGAGTATCCATAATAATATCATCATATCAAAAACCTCCTATAAAATTTATTTTTACTTATGTTGGGTAAGATTTTATTAATTAAATCTTCCTCCCATCATACCTTTTCTATTCTTGTTATTACCATGACAACCTCCGGATTCTCTCATATAATTATGCATTTCAATCATTTGTTCTCTCCCTATTGATTGCATCCTAGCAGCCATATCTTCATACCCGTTTTCGATCATGAAAGTTACCATTTTCTACTTCATCAATCAACTCTCCATAACCATATTTTTGCATTATGGTAAACATATCATCTCGACCATTATCTTTTCTTCGTTCTCTTAATTCTTGCTTCTGTGTATTATTTGGTCTATTAAACATTGCTAAATCTTTTTCATTGGCATATGCAATTGTGGTTACACCTAATGTAAGAGTTATTACCGCGGCGAATGCTATCTTTTTATTTATCATAGTATTTATCTCCTTCTTGGTTAAAGTTTATTTGTTAATGTAATTATATCTTGCAATTATGACAGCAATATGACTAAATATAATTTCATTCGCTTTGAATAAGCGTTCTAGATAATTGCTAAAAATGCACCCTATCATGTACTGACCCCCTAGGTTAGATTTTGGTCTAACATTAGGAGTCCGTTACAGGATAGGGTGCTTTCTATATTCTTCTACCATTTATCTATACAATTCTACTCTTCATCATCAGACATTCCGTTATACCATTTCTATATAAATTAGGTATCTCACAAATTTCAGAATATCCTATTCTTTCATACAATCTTTTTGCATTCGGATTAAAATCACCTACTAATAAAAATATTTTTGAATATTTTGAACAATGAATATCCTCAACAAACTTTAATAGAATTTTCCCGATACCCTGACCACGATTTTCTCTATTCACAGCAATAATATGTATATATGGAAACGAATGAAAAATCCCACTTAAAATAACCCACACAAATCCCAAACAGTTATTATCTCTGTCTATAGCTACAAATATTTCTCCTTTACTAAATCCTTCTTCTAATGTTTTCCGGGCACTTCCCTTTTCCGAAAAATATCTTTCTCCAAGTTCTGAATTTACTAATGCCTCCTCACAATCATTTATATAATTTATACTTCCTTTAATAACTGTCAAATCCATAATACAATACCCCTATACCTAATTCTATTTTATGTGCAACTCTAACCTATTGTGGTCTTATACTTAGCAAATAACACTTCGTAAAGATTATAGAATTCACCCCTTTACAATTTTACGAACTCATCTATACTTGCAACTCGAGCAATTTGTTTTTCACCGTTCTTCTCAAAATATTTATAAATCTGCAAACCAATCTTCTCAGCAACTTTTTGAGATGGAGTATTCCGTACTGTAGTATATGAGAATATTTTAGGATAATGTAAAACTTTAAATGCATACTCCTTACAGGCAAGAGCAGCTTCCGTTGCATATCCCTTATTACAATACTCCTTAATAATATGAAAACCTATTTCTGGTATAATTTCATCACCTATGTCTTGCATTGTAATACCACAATCTCCAATAAATACATCTCCATCTTTTAATATGACAGCCCATAATCCGTGTTTATATTTCTTATAATTTTCAATATTCCATTGTATCCACTTTTCTACCCTCTCTTCACTAAACGGATTCGGATAGAATTCCATAGATTCAGGATTAGAAAGGACTTTCATTAATTCTTTCTTGTCATTGTCTTGCAGTTCCCTAAGATATAATCTTTCTGTTTCAATTATTTTCATTTTAATTACCTCATATAATAGTTTTGTAAATTAATTAGCTGACTATTTTATACACTTAATACCAAACAAGTAAGAACTTACCTTAAATCTTCGAAACAATTCATAACAAATAATACTAATAATAAAACTTCCCATCATAATTATAGAAAATTGCATCCAAACGTTATTTACATATTTTAAAGCAAAATAACCTAACACTACTAAGATTGATTGATGAAAATAGTAGAGAGGAAAGGCTGCCTTCGAAAAATACGTTGTTACAGCATTGGATTTATTTAAATACTTTTTACCTAAACTTAGTATCGCCAATATTCCAAACCAAGTCACCATTCTTTGCTCAATATCCCAAATTAACCCGTATCCAAGATCACTACTTTGCAAAATAATTCGCACTAACAAAGCAGTTATAAATAATAGTGTCAGCATTAAACTATTCTTTTCCACTCTTTCTTGAACCTCTTCATTACTTAGCAAAAAGAATCCAATCGCAAAACATGCAAATGACTCACCTAATCTTTTTCCTCCTATCTCCAAAATAGGGGTACAAATCAATATCAGTATAAATAAAGGGAGTAAATAAACCATTCGTACCTTACTACCATCTATCTTTTTATTTGAATTACTGTACTTTTTCATAAATGGCAACATTAACATTGAAACAACAAATAGAAATAACATAAACCATAGATGTCCAGGTGTAAAGCCACCATCTTGTCCGGTTAAATATGTAAATTTAGTAAAAAACACTTTGTAATGAGCAAAATATCCGCCTGAATAGCCATTATAAAAAACGTCTGCAATATAGCTCTGTATTGGAATAATGATAACTAATCCTACTAGTAAAGGGATAAGCAATTTTTCAACTCTTTCTTTTGTATATTCTTTTATTGTACGCTTCTTTAAGGCATAAAAAGATGATATTCCAGCTATAGTAAATAATAAAGTCATCCACCACGGATAAACGATGCTAACAAAATTACTTGGCAAACTATATGATGCGCCTGTAATATAAAATATTTCTCCCCAATTATTGTAGATCATACACGTATGAAACGGAAACAAAAGCAATATACAAAAAATTCTTATATTGTCAACAAAGTCTTTTCTCATAATAATCTCTTTTCTTATAATTATTTCTAAAGATAATCCGGATTTAATTAATCTGTTTTTTATCAAAAGTGACTTTAAAATTGTACTATAAAAGTTTTTAAATCTCAACTAATATTTGTTAATACTAATATATACTTCCATGCAAAAGCACAAATGGACTTCCAATTATATGGAAGTCCTTATTATACAAAATAAATTAAAATATCTTGTATGTTTACATAATATTCTATTTATGGTATATTATTACTATTAAATTTCAGAAGGGAATATAAAAATGGGTATATATAACATTACAAACCAAAAAAGCAATAAAAATCTTTCTATAAAATTAGGAGGTGTTTTTTCACCAGCAGATGTTGAGAATTTTATGAAAGATTTTAAAAAGGAATTAATAACTATTAATCCAATTGAATATGATATAACTTTTGATTCGAATGAATTACAAGTTTCACCACAAGAAATGCTTCCTCTTCTTGAAAATTGTTTTCATATGTATAAAGAAATTGGTTTTAAAAAAGTAAATATAAATATTGGTAATAGCCCAATTTTAAAGATGCAAATAAAAAGAGTTGCAAATAAAATTGGACTTAATTTCGAAATATTATAAATTATAACTGAAAAAGAAATTGTTGAATACATAGATTATTACAACACTATAGATATCAGGAACGATATGATAATTTAGCCTCTATTGAAGCGAAATAATCCCATTCAATATCCAATTCCTGATAACAAGAGTGTTTAAACGTTAGAAGTAAAGTAACAGAAACAAAATGCATAAAAAATGCGACCAACAATGTGGCCGCATCAACTTATACATTTTTAAATATTTAACTTGTTTACTTGACAGAGGGCAGTTCACTGTTTTGTGATGCCTTTTAAGTAGTCAAATAACATCTCTCTATTCCATACTTGTGCTTCGATATAGTGCAAATCTGTCTTGTATCTAGATATTACTTCTTCAAGTTCACTATACAAATAAACAATTGGTGTATTTGTTCTTTCCCCTCCTACAATATTTCCATTACTATCTGTTACAAATCGATACATACTATCTGGGAAAGTAAATGATATTGCAGATAAATCCAAACACTTTATAGGAATTTTTATTTCATCTGCATTTTTCTGCAAATCTACGCGTATATCAAAATCTCCTTGGGGAGATTCACCTAATGCCATATATACTGGGACTGTATTTTGTGGATTACCACCTTTTGTAACCAGTTGGTTATAAATCCATTTTTCAATTTCTTTTCTTTGAATCAAATAATCATCTTCGGCATAAAAACCGCTAATATTGTTTCTTATGCAGTGCTTTTTCTTAATTTCACAAGCCTGCTCAAAAGGGTAATCATTTAAAGAGTTAAACGGATTTTCACCGTGCACATAATATCGAGTTAAAAAATCGGGTATATTTTTCATTAGTCACCTCACAAAATATTAATAATCTTATCCAATTCTATTTTAATTTATTTTTTTCTATCTAAATTAATAATAATCCTTGTAACTCAATCTAACACAATTTCAACCTTATCCTTTAACATTATACATTTAAAAATCATTACGAACAACCATTATTTGTAATACTTTTATAATAGTATGATTCATATATGATAATATCCTCTTATACCACAAATAATTATGTCCCAAACTATAGCATATTGAAACCTCATATTAGAGAAATGAGGTGGACACAATAAGAATGGTACATTAAAACACCCTATCATTTTCATGATAGGGTGCTGTTTTATTTATTCGTTATTATCAATACAGTCTAACCTAAGTCCGACCTCTTAAAAATATTGAAATTCAATCTATTTCTTAGCGTTTAACACAGCTTGTGCTGCTGCTAATCTTGCGATTGGTACTCTAAATGGTGAACAAGAAACATAGTTTAATCCTACATTGTGGCAGAATTCAACTGTTGATGGATCTCCACCGTGTTCTCCACAGATTCCAAGTTTGATGTTTGGTCTTGTTACTTTACCTTTTTCAACTGCTATCTTAATTAATTGGCCTACACCATCTTGGTCAAGTCTAGCAAATGGGTCTGATTCGAATATTTTGTTTGTATAGTAAGCATCTAAGAAGCTTCCTGCATCATCACGTGAGAAACCAAATGTCATTTGAGTTAAGTCATTTGTTCCGAATGAGAAAAATTCTGCTTCTTCCGCGATTTCGTTTGCAAGTAATGCTGCTCTTGGGATTTCGATCATTGTACCAATGTGGTATTCAATCTTAACGCCTTTTTCAGCGATAACTTTTTCAGCTGTTTCAACTACTACATCTTTAACGAATTTTAATTCTCTCTTTTCGCCAACAAGTGGGATCATGATTTCAGGAACGATATCAAAACCTTTTTCTTGTTTAACTTCAATAGCTGCTTCCATAACTGCTCTTGTTTGCATAGCAGCGATTTCTGGATAAGTTACAGCTAAACGACATCCTCTGTGTCCCATCATAGGGTTGAATTCGTGTAATGAAGAACAAGTAGCTTTTACTTCTTCAACTGAGATATTCATATCTTTTGCTAATGCAACGATATCATCTTCATCAGTTGGTAAGAATTCATGAAGAGGTGGATCTAAGAAACGAATTGTAACCGGTCTTCCTTCCATAACTTCGTAGATACCTTTGAAGTCTGCTTTTTGGAAAGGTATTAATTCTTCTAATGCAGCTGTTCTAGCTTCAACAGTTTTTGAAAGAATCATTTTTCTGATCTTTGGTATTCTGTCTGGTTCAAAGAACATGTGCTCTGTACGAGTAAGGCCGATACCTTCTGCACCAAATTTAATTGCATTAGCAGCATCTGCTGGTGTATCTGCATTTGTTCTAACTTTTAATGTTCTGATTTCATCAGCCCAAGTCATTATTCTATCAAAGTTTCCGCTTATAATAGCTTCAACTGTTGGGATGTCTCCGATATAGATGTTACCTGTTGAACCGTCAAGTGAGATGTAATCTCCTTCTTTAACAGTATTTCCAGCGATTGTAAAGAATTTTTCTTCTTCGTTGATTGAGATTTCGCCACAACCAGATACACAAGCTGTACCCATACCACGAGCAACTACTGCTGCGTGAGATGTCATACCACCACGAACTGTTAAGATACCTTCTGCTGCATGCATACCTTCGATATCTTCTGGTGAAGTTTCAAGTCTAACTAAGATTACTCTTTCGCCTTTTTCATGATTTACTTTTGCATCTTTTGCTGTAAAGTAAACTTTACCTGCTGCAGCTCCTGGAGATGCTGGAAGAGCTTTTCCTACTGGTTTAGCTGCATTTAATGCTTTTACGTCAAATCCTGGGTGAAGTAATTGGTCTAAAGATTTCGCTTCGATTCTAGCGATTGCTTCTTCTTTTGTAATTTTTCCTTCGTCTACAAGGTCACAAGCGATTTGAAGAGCTGCTGGAGCTGTTCTCTTTCCGTTACGTGTTTGTAAGAAGTATAATTTTCTATCTTCAATAGTGAATTCCATATCTTGCATATCTTTGTAATGATTTTCAAGTTTAGTTGCAATATCCATGAATTCTTTGTAAGCTTCTGGCATATCTTGTTCAAGTCTTGAGATTGGAAGTGGAGTTCTAATACCTGCAACAACGTCTTCACCTTGTGCATTTATTAAGTATTCACCGTAGATAAGAGCTTCACCAGTTGATGGGTTTCTTGTGAAAGCAACACCTGTTCCTGAAGTATCTCCCATGTTACCAAATACCATTGCTTGAATATTTACTGCAGTTCCCCAGTTTCCAGGGATATCATTCATTCTTCTGTAATATATCGCACGTGGGTTATCCCATGAACGGAATACTGCTGTGATTGCTTCTATTAATTGTGTTCTTGGGTCTTGTGGGAAATCTTCTCCCATTTCTGTTTTATATAGAGCTTTGTATGCAGCAATAACTTCTTGTAAATCTTCAGCAGTTAAATCTGTATCAATATGCACACCTTTTTTTTCTTTAATTTCATCTAAAACTCTTTCGAATTTAGCTTTGCTTATTTCCATAACTACATCTGAGAACATTTGAATAAATCTTCTATATGAATCGTATGCAAATCTAGGATTTCCTGTTTTCTTAGCAAAACCTGCAACAGCTTCATCAGTTAAACCAAGATTTAAGATTGTATCCATCATACCAGGCATTGAAGCTCTCGCTCCTGAACGAACTGATACAAGAAGTGGACTTTCAGTATCACCGAATTTCTTTCCTTGTAATTCTTCTAATGCTGCTAATTGTTCAAAGATTTGTCCTTTAATTTCATCTGTGATTTTCTTGCCACTTGCATAGTAATCTGTACAAGCTTCTGTTGTTACTATAAAACCTTGTGGAATTGGTAATCCAAGGTTTGTCATCTCAGCAAGGTTTGCGCCTTTTCCTCCAAGAAGGTTTTTCATGTTAGCTTTTCCTTCTGTGAACTTATAAACCCATTTTGTACTCATTTGTAGTTCCTCCTGTAAAATAATTTTATTTATTGTAATAATAGAATTGATTTATTCTATTTAAAACGTACCACCTGTTATTATAACATAAAATGTAAATTAGTAAACTACATTTTCACCAACATAGCATAGTATATGCTAAAATTCGAATTTATCATCAAAATATGCTTTTAAATCTTTTATAGCAATTCTTTCTTGTTCCATTGAATCACGATGTCTTACCGTTACGCAACCATCGTTTTCTGTTTCAAAATCATATGTGATACAGAAAGGTGTACCAATTTCATCTTGTCTTCTATATCTTTTACCAATATTTCCTCTTTCATCAAATTCACAATTATATCTTTTTGAAAGCATTTTATAAACTTCATTTGCTCCATCGGATAATTTCTTTGACAATGGGAAGATACCAATCTTTACTGGAGCTAAGGCTGGATGGAATCGTAACACTGTACGAACGTCACCTTCACCAAGTTCTTCTTCATCATATGCTTCACAAAGGAAAGCAAGTGTTACTCTATCTGCACCAAGTGATGGCTCAATAACATAAGGAATATAGTTGATTCTCTTTTCATCATCAAAGTATTCCATACTTTCTTTTGAATGATCTTGATGTTGTTTTAAGTCGTAATCCGTTCTATCAGCGATTCCCCATAATTCTCCCCAACCAAATGGGAATAAGAATTCTATGTCTGAGGTAGCTTTACTGTAGAAGGATAGCTCTTCTGCATCATGATCACGAACACGCATATTTTCTTCTTTTATTCCAAGTGTTTGTAAGAAGTTAACGCATGTATTTTTCCAGTAATCAAACCATTCTAAATCTGTATCTGGTTCGCAGAAAAATTCTAATTCCATTTGCTCAAATTCTCTTGTTCTGAATGTAAAGTTTCCTGGAGTTATTTCATTTCTAAATGATTTACCAATTTGACCAATTCCAAACGGTATTTTCTTTCTTGATGTTCTTTGAACATTTTTAAAATTTACAAAAATACCTTGTGCTGTTTCTGGTCTTAAGAATACTACATTTTTTGCATCTTCTGTAACACCTTGGAATGTTTTAAACATAAGATTAAATTGTCTTATATCTGTAAAGTTATGAGCTCCGCAGCTTGGACACTTAATACTGTGTTCTTCAATAAAATTTTTCATTTCTTCATGAGACCAAGCATCAACGGAACCTTCTACTGCAATTCCTTTTTCAGCTGTATAATCTTCAATAACTTTGTCTGCTCTAAATCTTTCATTACAAGCTTTACAGTCCATAAGTGGATCTGCAAATCCTCCAACGTGACCTGATGCAACCCATACTTGTGGGTTCATTAGAATAGCGCAGTCAACACCAACATTGAATTCACTTTCTGTAACGAATTTTGACCACCAAGCTTTTTTTACATTATTCTTTAGCTCTACTCCAAGATTACCATAATCCCAAGTATTTGCAAGGCCACCATATATTTCTGAGCCAGGATAAACAAATCCTCTTGTCTTTGCTAAAGAAACTATTCTTTCCATAGTCTTTTCCATTTTGTGAACCATCCCTTCTATTCTTATTTCTATTATATCCAAGTTCTTTTAAAAATAAAAAAAGAACCCCTACTCATCAAGGGACGAAATTTCTTCCGCGGTTCCACCCTTGTTGATAGTTAGTCCTATCCACTTTTAGAAATAAGGTTAATAATCCTTATTCAATGATACTCGCAAGTGCCTTTTCGTTATTATAACAGTCCTAGCTTTCACCATCCTAGACTCGCTTTACAGCCATTTCAAACTACTTTTCTTGGTCATCATATCCATAATTCATTTGTTAAAAGAAGTATAGCAAAAAGAAAACTTGGTGTCAACAAAATATTATAATACGTAGACTTAGGGACAAAGGATACCACTGCAAAAGTACATTTATTAACCTTCGAATGAAAATATGTGCATAGACTTTGATTTTAGCGTGACCGTTTAAATGCAGTGTAGGCTTGTCTTATTCTCAATTTCAGTATAAAATTAATATTATCAAATTCAAAGGATAGGTGTCCACATTGATAGATATTTCAGATAAAATAAAAAATAAGCTAAAACAGTTTCCTAAACTTCCTGGAATATATAAAATGCTTGATTCCAATGGAAATATAATCTACATCGGCAAAAGCAAATGCCTCAAAATAAGAGTAAAATCATATTTTACTAACTCGCCAAGATGGAATAAGGTAAAAACTATGGTTTTATTCATTGATGATATTGATTTTATCGTTACTGACACTCACTTAGAGGCAAGATTACTAGAATGTGAACTTATCAAACATATCAAACCTCACTTTAATGCCCAAATGAAGAATGACAGTAAATACTTTTATCTAAAAATAGATGACTATAATTATTTTAATTCATTATCTATTGTCTCCGAAAGAGAGGCAAATACTTATGGTCCTTTCAGAAAAATGTCATCTATCTCAAATGTAATTGATTTATTAAAACAAATTTACCCAATTGATAAAACTGATAGAAGTTATTCCTTCGAATATCATATATTTCCAATATCTATGGAGAAAGGCATCTTTAACCAAAATCGCTGTGTATTATTTGAATTATTTGATAATGAAAAAAATATGAAGAAACTTATTAAGGTGTTAGAATCAAAAATGAAAGAATCTGCAACATCATATAAATTCGAAGTTGCCGCAAAATACAGAGATATTATTCAGGGGCTAAATTACTTAAGCAAAGGGATTTATCAATACAAAAAATTTATGACAAAAGAAATTGTAATGAAGATACCTATTAACCAAGGAATCAAACTTTTCTTCATATCTAATGGGAATATGCTGTTAAAGAAGTATTTTGATACCTTGAGTGATGAAGATATTGCTAGTTTTGTTAATGAAGGTAAGCAACTAAAATCATCATTGAATGTAGACTTAAGCGAAAAAGCAAATATTGATTTTCTTGATATCTTGTATTCAGAAGTAAAAGCAAATAAGGTATAAATTGAGGAACCATATGTTAATGTGTATAGGTTCTTCTCAGTGGCTTCAGTTATATATCCTTTTTTCCTTGATTTCTATCTGGCCAACTCAAACACTCGGAGCACCCTCACATACGATTTTCCCTTGTTTTAAACCAATAATATTATCTGCAAAGCGGCAAGAGTTATTCAATTCATGAAGTACTACAACAATCGTTGTCCCTCTTTCGCGATTCATCTTTTGAAGCAATTGTAGTATTTCAAGTTGATACGACATATCAAGGTAGGTAGTTGGTTCATCCAGCAAGATGATCTCAGTTTCCTGGGCCAATGTCATAGCAATCCACGCCCAATTGATTATATCTTTATCATGTGAAGTCAATCCACCAATAGTTTTTTGATGCGGGAATCTTCCATATGCAATTAATTCTCTGACTGACAATCCATCTGGACATTTTGGCCCTTGCGGAAGTACTGCAACCTGAGTTGCTATTTTTTTTGGTTTTTGATGTTTTATATCGTTACCATTTATGTATATCTTACCTTTTTGAGGTTTTAGAATTCGTGCTATTGTCTTAAGTAGTGTTGATTTTCCGCAACCATTGGCTCCAATAATAATCGAAACTTTTCCCGTTGGAATTGTCAAGTTCATATTATCTAATACCAAATTCTTTTCATATGCAACGGATAAATTATTAACAGTAATTGCTTCCATTATATCTCCTTTCATATATAAAAACTCATATTTCTATTCTCTCATAAATATTTCGTATTCTATTCCTTCATCAATAAATATATAAAATATGGTACTCCAAAAATAGAAACTATTATTCCAACCGGTATCTCAATTGGTGAAAATAAATTCCTTGAAACTGCATCTGCAATCAGGATAATAACAGTGCTTATCAGTGCAGAGATTATTATAAAATTCTTATGATAGGGACCAACTAACTTTCTAGCAATATGTGGTGATATCAAACCAAGGAATCCTATATTACCTGCGAATGCCGTTGCGCATCCTGCCAAGATTACTGCACAACTAAGCATTTTCTTTCTCTCTTTTTCCACATTAATACCTAGTCCAACAGCAATTTCGTCCGTTAAATTCATAACATCCATTGTCTTATGTTTCAATAAAACATATATAAAAACAACTGCTACAATCGGAAGTAAAATCTTTACATAAGCCCAACTTGAGCCCCAAAGACTCCCAGCTGTCCAAACTAGTACTCGATTATAATCTCCTACACCGCCTCGAAAAGTAAAAAATGTAATAAAAGCGTTAAGCCCTGCATTTACACCAATTCCAATTAACAGCATTCTCCTTGGTTTCATACCTTTTCTACTAGATAGAAAATATATTATAAGAGCAGCACAAGTTGCTCCAATAACTGCCATGAACGGAAGAACGTATGTAGATAATTTACCTAACTCACTATAATAGTCTACAGTTTGATAGGATATAAAGATTACTGCTGCCACTGCTGCCCCTGCATTAATTCCAATAATTCCAGAATCTGCTAGGTCATTTTTCATAATGGTTTGCAGAATACACCCAGCTGTTGACAAAGCAATTCCTACAAACATTCCAACAAGAATTCTTGGTAATCTAATTTGCAGAATTGATATATTCTGCATCTTACTACCTTGTCCTGATAGAGTCTTAATTATATCTCTCACCGATATTTCATAACTTCCCCAAGACAAGCAAACGATGATTGCAAGAAGGACAAGGATTCCTAAACAAATACTGACATAGATATATTTTCTATTTCTCATCATCCTCGCTCCTTTCTCGCTATCCCAATAAAGAATGGGATTCCAATTAACGCCGTAAATATTCCAATTGGTGTCTCGTAGGGTGCGTACAACATTCTAGCCGCAATATCTGCAAACGTTAATAATACTGCTCCTAGCAAGAACGAGCAAGGAATGTTTCGTCTGTAATCTTCTCCCAAAAGCCTTCTAGTGATTTGTGGAATAATCAATCCTACAAATCCGATGTTTTTTCCGACTGCAACAGCAGCTGCACACATAGGAATCATAACAAGTAATGTCACGAAACGAATTCGACCTGGATTCTCTCCCAATCCGATTGCTACATCATCTCCAAGACTTAATATATTTATTTTTTTTGCTAAAAGCATACCGACTAGTAAACCAGGAATACCCACTACCATAATTAATCTAACATCATCCCATGAGGCATTACGAAATCCCCCTGCTACCCAGAATGCAATCATCTGAGAACGATTGGTTAATAATCCTATTACTGTCGTTAGTGATATAAAAAAAGTACTCATTGCTGTTCCAGCTAATAATAGCCTTGAAATCGACATATTCCCTGGGTTTTTCGAGGTAAAGCTTATTACAATCAATCCACTCGCAAGTGCTCCGATAAGGGCAGCAATCATAACACTTTGAGTATTTATACTTATTTGGAGCGCATAAAAAATTGCAATTACAAGCGTCGCCCCTTGACTCACTCCAAGTAACGATGGCTCTGCAATCGGATTTCTCGTAACTCCCTGAATCATAGCACCCGTTGCTCCCAAAACACCCCCTGCGAATAATACGCAAAGGGCTCTTGGAATTCGTACATCTCTAATTAGCATTAAATCTAAGGTTTCTTCATACTGAAAAATACTATTCCATATTTCTTTCACACCAATTTGTACTGCTCCTAGACTTACCGCTAAGAATAAACCCAGAGTTAGCATCGACATACTACTGATGAAAAAAAATAGAGTTTTCTTATTTCTTAGTTCCATCTATCATCTCCAAGATTTCATCTAATAATAATTCCCTTCCTATAGAACTATATCCTTGGTTAAAGTAAGGTGAAGATCCTAGCGTTACCACATTACCTTCTTTTACAGCCGGAAGGTTATTCCAAATTGCATTACCTTCTAATTGTGCTAAATCATCCGTAGTAGCAAGAACAAAAATATAATCTGCTTCGATTGCTGCTAACCCTTCATAAGTAACAACTGGTAAACTAATATCGCTTTGTTCTGGCATTCCAACTGGCGCTTGAAGTCCCATATCTTCATACAAAACGCTTCCAAATCCAGCTCCGTCGAATACATAAAACTGTCCACCACTTGCAAGGAAGGATAAGTAACTAACATCATCTCCTAAACTAGCTTTAATAGTTTCTCCAGCTTTCTTTGCTTTTAAGTCGTATTCTGCAATCCAAGCTTCTGCTACCTCAACTTTACCAAAAACCTCGGCAAACGTAATAATATCGTCTTTCCAATTTAATGCTTCAAGTTGAATCATAATAGTCGGTGCAATCGCTTTTAACTGCTCATACATCTTCTCTTGAACTGTTGAGATAATGATTAAGTCTGGTTCAACATTAATAACTGCTTCAATATCCATTGTATCTTGCATGCTATAACCCAAAATACTTGCACCTTTTAAAGTTTCTTCCAAATAAGTAGGAAACTTCGTATAATCATAAGCATCACTGTTTGCTGTTCCAACTACTGAATAACCTAAGATAGATAAAATATCACTGTTTCCACTTAAATCTACGATTCTTTCTGGGTTAGCTGGAATCTCAACTTCACCTTTTACATCAATTACTGTTACTTTATCTGCAACATTCTCATTAACATCTGAATTAGTAACTTCTCCCGTACTTCCTGTAACTACATCTTTATCCTTTGTAGTTCTACCACAACCGGCAAGCAACAAAACAGTAAGACAACCTGTAACCACTATTCTAATTAATAACCTTTTTTCTCTCATATGTACCTCACTTTCTTTGTTAGCCTATGCTAACTTTCAAACACATTGTATCATGCGTCCCTAAATAAATCAACCCCCTAAACGATAATAATTATCACTTCC
>JAQSXR010000047.1 GCA_029256575.1 Clostridiales bacterium
TCTGAAAATAAGAAAAAATCTATACTTCAAAAGTTTTTTAGCAATTTAAATGATACATCCGCTAAACTTTTAGTTGGAGTGGGTATAGCTTCATTTTTCTTAGGACAAATTGCAGATGCAATAGCTGTACTTGGCATAGTTTTTGTTGAAACCTCATTGGGTGCAATTCATCAGAATAAAGCAGAACAATCTATATACTCACTTAAAAATATGATTGTTCATAAAGCAACAGTATTAAGAAGTGGTAAAGAAGTAGAAATAGAATCAAAGAATTTAGTACCTGGAGACATTATATTACTTGATGCTGGAGAAAGGGTCCCCGCAGATGCAAGAATAATCCAATGTAACTACCTTAGAGTTAATGAGTCCTCACTTACAGGTGAATCAGTAGCAATAACAAAAAATACAGGAATTTGTGATAGACAAATTGAACTTGCAAATAGAGACAACATGTTATATATGGGAACTGATATAGTTTCAGGTAATGCTACAGCTGTAGTTGTAGAAACAGGTATGAATACTGAGATAGGCAATATTGCTACAATGCTTCAGAATATAAAATTGGATCCAACTCCACTTCAAAAAAGAATGAAAAACTTTACTCAAAAATTAACAAAAATTTGTATTATATTCTGCATTGGAGTAAGTACAGTTGGAATTCTTTTTGGAAGGAGCTTAGCTGAAATTTTAACTCTATCAGTTAGTTTTTCTGTCGGTGCATTACCTGAAAGTTTACCAGCAGTAGTAACTATAGCAATGGGATTAAGTGTTCAAAGGCTTGCAAATAGAAATGCTATAGTTAGAAAAATGAATGCCGTAGAAACATTAGGATGTGCTAATGTCATTTGTTGTGATAAGACTGGAACACTTACATTAAATGAAATGACAGTTTAAAGGCAGGAATTTTATGCAGCGATGCGAAGCTTGTGAAACATGAAAACAAATGGCAAGTACAGGGAGATCCAACAGAAGGAGCACTTTTAACTACAGCTGGAAAATGTCACATAGATGAAGAAGATGTAAAAAAAACATTTGAAAGAATAAGAGAAATTCCCTTTGATAGCTGCAAACGATACATGACAGTGGTAGTAAAAAGTGACAATTGCATAAGAGCATATTGTAAAGGAGCTTTTGGTGCTGTTATTGATAAATGCAGTATGATTTATGAAGATGGAGAGGAAAGATTACTTACAAAAGCAGACAAAGAAAGAATAATATCAATTCGTGATGATATGACAGGTGAAGCTTTAAGAGTATTAACTTTTGCATATAAAAACTTGAAGTGTGAAAAGGACGATATTAATAATAATTTTACATTTTTAGGCCTAGCTGCCATGGAAGATTCACCAAGACTTGAAGTAAAAAATTCAATAAAAAAATGTCATAATGCAGGCATAAAGGTGGTTATGATAACTGGTGACAATAAGGACACCGCCTCTACAATAGGAAAACAACTTGGATTGTTAAATGGAGGCTTAATAGTTTCAGGGGCTGAGCTCGAAGATATGAACGATGAAGAACTGGACTCCAAAATAAGTAATATAGAAGTATTTGCAAGAACATCACCAGAACAAAAGCTTAGAATTGTAAAAGCTTTTAAAAGGTTTGGATACGTAGTAGCTATGACTGGGGACGGTGTTAATGATGCACCGGCTATAAAAGAAGCCAGTATAGGTATTGCTATGGGTAATAATGGGAGTGATGTTGCAAAGGATGCAGCAGATATCACTTTAGTAGATGATAATTTTTCAACTATAGTAAGGGCAATTGAGGAAGGTAGAGCTGTATCAAATAACATCAAAAACACAACAAAATATCTTTTGGCCGGTAGTCTTGGAGAAATAATAGCAATAGGAGCATGTTCTCTTGTTACTGGAATGCTGCCATTAATTCCAATTCAAATACTTTGGACTAATGTAATTTGTGAAACCATACTTGGGGCATCACTTGCAGTTGAGCCTTCTTCAGAAAATGTTATGGATTATCCTCCTTTGGAAAAAAACTCACCTCTTATTGGTAAAGAACTAAGTTCTAAAATTATAAAAAGAGGAATTGGAATTGGACTTACTAGTGCAGTCGTTTTTGAGGGATATAATATCCTAGGGTTTGGAGTTCAAAAGGCGAGAACAATGGCCTTTAGTAATTTAATTTTGACTCAGCTTGTCAATGTACATGATTGCAGGAATAATAAAAAAATAATGAATAATAGATACATGACATATGCCACCATATCTTCAGCAGTATTACTTGGTGCCATAATATATCTTCCATTTATAGGTTCAATTTTTGGAACAGTACCTCTTGGAATTGTGGATGTAGGTATACTTTTAGCTTCAACATCATGTAGTAGAATTTAAAAAAATAGCCGTAAAAGGCTATTTTTTTAAATTCTAAAACCAGTGTATAGCAAGAGAAAGTTCATGTGATTTCAACCACATGAACTCCTGTTAATACTATTTACCTAAGTCCTCCCAATGTTGTCTAGTTTCACTCAATTCCATTAAGGATAAAATTTTATCTTTAGAGCTAATAGAAGATTTTAATCGAGCAATACTTATATTCAAAGCATTTATTTCATCTCGTTCACTACTAAATTGAACTCGTTTAACAATAGCTTTCCAAGCTGTTTCTAGTTCGCTTGTATCTTGTTCTGCTAATGTCCATTCATCTGAAGTTACAGCTTTTGTAATCATATCCATATGTTTCGGAACATTATCCCAGTCTCCTCTAGGATTTTTAAAAAATTGACCACTAAGCATAATTAATATTGAAATTACTAAAAAAGTTACAGGAATGAATATAACAAAGAACTTTCTCATGATTATTCCTCCATTCATAGATTATCAACGTTATTTTTCATTGAAATTAAGCTATTAATACGGGCCTTTAAAATCACCTATAACTATAGGTTTTTGTATTTTATCTTTGAATTTGTCTACGTATAAAGAACCTGAGGCTTCATAAGTAGCTAGAAATACTTCTGAAGGATCCTTTACTCCATATTTCTTTAACTCAGATCGTAACCATTTGCGATTACGACTAATTTGTTTCAAATTTAAATCTATCACTATCCCGTCATAAATTAGTTCTATTCCTATCCCTGTATTAGGCATAGTAATATTCATATCTTTCGCAGTTACTGGCAGTAACTCAGGTTTTTTTAGAACAGAAAGATCACCATTGGGCTCTAATACTGCAAAGTGAACTTCATTTAGATCAAATATATCTTTATTTCTTAGTTGCTGTTGTAAATTTGCAGCAGTATATCTTAATTTGCGCATATTATTTTCCAATATTTTACCATTCATTATTATTATGGTTGGTTCACCTTCTATATATTTTGCTGCATATCTGGATTTAGTTGTAAGTAAATCAATAGCTAATCCTGCAATTACCCAAGTAATCAATCCTACCCAATGAGGCCAAGCTCTACTTGATAAATCAGTTGTCATACTGGCAGCTATTGATCCAATGGTAATTCCAAGTATATAATCAAAAAGAGCAAGTTGACTTATTTGTTTTTTACCTAGAACCCGTGTAAATATTAATAATGAAAAAAAAGCAATTATTGCTCTTACAAATACCACAATGCCTTCGTTCAATAATATCACTCCCACATAAAAAGTTTTAATAAGTATGGATTTATATTTATACATGTATACATTTAGATAGGATAACACATAAATAGATTAATTATTCTAAAACTAGTGTGGGAAAATTTGAATCAGCTTATTGATTGAATAGACTGACTTTTATATCTTATATTATATCTAAATATAGGACTTATGTTTTAACATGTTTAAATTCAATATGCTAAATTTACTTGTATTTCATTCAGTAGTCTTCGTTCAGAATCTATGTTATATAAAGATGCTAAAAGCATTATTTTCACTAGAATTACAGGATCTATAGAAGGTCTCCTGTAGATAAATGAAAAATCTATTTTATTGTTAATTTTTCTGAGTAAATGATTTTTAGGTACTAGATCATCAAGAGTATAGGATATGAATTTAAATTCTTTTTTAGTATTTTTCTTTAGCGTTATGTCCTCCTGGCTAGTAAAAAAATAAGAACTAGATATAAATTCTAATTCTTATTTACAAATTACTTTCATCTTTTCACCTTAATACAAGTAGCTACCCCCTTGTATTGGTAGCTACTTGAAATTGTTTTTTACGGAAATAACCACATAAAACGATTAGTCGTTATCAGCAGGTGATGGGGCACTGCTTTCAGGTTGTTTCATTACTTCATCTGGTGTAAGTGCCTTTTTCTCTCCTGGATACGGTTTATCAAAGCCCTTTGTCGCATACCATACAGCATGGTTAAGCATGTTCGCGTTAACAGCATCTGGTGTTGCATGTTTCCCAGAAAATTTATTTTTGTTATTATTTGACCATTCTGTCCACTGTTTCGAAAGGTCTTTTGCTTCAGATGTTACATTTTGTGTGTTAGACAGTGCTGCCGCATTTGAACTTGCTTGTCCATTCAATGTGTTAAGTGGAATTTGGTTTTGTTCAAAATTATATGGTGTGAAATCTGGTTTATTCGTGAAGATCTCACTCATCGGCTCTGCGGCGAAGTCGTTTTGGTTCATAGCAGGAATTCCAAGAATTTGTTCAATACTGCGAACCATGTTAATTATAGTCCAATAGTGGCTATCCGTAATTCCTCTCTTCACCCAAGGGCTAATAACGTAAGCAGGCTGACGATGGCCGTCAACGTGGTCTAATCCATTTTGTGCATCATCTTCTGTGATAAAAATAACAGAATCTTTCCAGTATGGACTGTGTGAAATCAAGTCAACAATTTTACCTACGGCTAAGTCATTGTCAGCAACCATTGCTTGTGGTGTTGGATTGTCTGTTGACGTTCCAGCTGTGTGGTCAGCCATTACCCACATGGTGTTCAATGCTGGCAAGTCTTTATTTTTTACGTGTTTTTCAAATTCTTGTTTAAAAATTTCAAATCGATACTGATCTGGAATATTCGTATCAAATGTTGGGAACGGCTTATAGGTAATTGGTCCAAGTGACGGAATATCAGATGTAGCCGAATAATTTCCTACTGCTACATGAAGGTTACCGTTTTGTTGTCCATCAAGAATTTGGTAATCTTTATACCAATCTGTCCAATTTCCATATGGTGCTGAACCTGTAAAGCTTGTTGTATCTTCCCCGAAATTCTCAACAGATTTATGATATTTTTCCGCTTGATCCCAAAGATGACCTGTAGGGGCATATGCCATGGCATCTCCTGCTCCACCAGGATAACTTCTTACATTTCCAGTATCTGTTTCTTTATCTTCATAGTCTGTATTCGTTCCTTGCATAACCCATTGATGTCCACTTGCTGATTGGATACCCGAAGTATACATATTATCTAGAAGCGGGAAAGTATTTGCTAATTTATGCAAGTTAGGAGATACTTTTTGAGGGAACTGCGTTAAAGCTGGTTCACTATTTCCTTTCCCAAGGTCACCTAGTACTTGGTCATACGTTCTGTTTTCTTTTATAATATAGAATACGTGCTTAATGCTTGAAGGCTCGCCCACTCGTTCAGGCATAGCCACAGGTTTTATATTTTTCCGCGGCTTCGCGTTTAAATCTTTTAAGCCATACCAGTTATTGTTAGCGTATACTTGTGTTGTACTTTTAGCTATATCTTGAGGATCAGGAAATGGAATCAATGAAAGAGATCCTTCTTGCGCATAAGAAGAGTGACCTGTTACCGTAATTCCTTGAATGGTTAGATTACGTGCCGGTCCGCCAGAACCAATTCCATCTGCATTGGCTACTACTAATTTTTTATTAGTAGAATCCACAGCGATATCCACTGGAAACCATGCGGTTGGTAACAATCCTAATAGTTCAGGCTGGTTATTATTATGTTCATCTTTATTATTGGTTGCGTCAGGAGCTTTCCAATCATATACGGCAATCGCATTGTCACGACCAAGGCTGACCATTAACTTACCATCTATCACTGTTACAGCGTTTGGTGCAGAACCCTTTGGAGAATTTGGATATGGCTTAACGTCAATGGTTTGTATCACATTATTTGTTTTCGTATCAATAACAGAAACAGTATCACTATTTGTGTTTGCAACGAAGACATATTGACCTGACTGAGTCATACGTTCTGGCTGTACGCCAATATGAATTGTCTTAATGACCGTGTTAGTAGTAAGATCAACAACAGAAACACTTCCTGTTGAAGTAGCACCTGTCTTAGGATCCACAACCACTTTCGTTCCTGAAGAATTAACCGTTGTATCGCCTGATTGTGCTGCTCGGCCGCCTTGGTTGGTTACATAAGCGATATTCTCATTAACTAAAATACTTGTTGGCGCATTACCTACTGTAACTTTAGTCAATGCACCTGTTTTGGGGTCAAGAATGCCAAGGCTGTTGTCACGGTTTAGGGCAATTAGCAGCTTGCCTTGTAGAGTAACTCTTATGTCAAGTGGGTTGATATTTCCGCCAACAGTTGCGTTTGGTAAGGAAATACTTTTTTGAATTGTTGGAGTTCCATCTGTACCGATGGACATCACAACTACTTTCCCTGTGGTTCCGGATGAGCCAGTCGCATAAAGTTGACTTCCATCTGATGAATAAGCTAATCCCCACATATGCGAAAGACCTAAATTTACATCTTGTTTAATCATTTTTCCAGACGCCAGATCAACTACGTTAATTCCTTTCCCCCCATAATCACTTCTACCAACAATTGTTGTAGCCGTTTTTCCATTTGGATTGACGGCGACGGAAATTGGGTTTCCTCCAAATTTAATTTGCGTACCAGCTGGTGTAATCAACTGGTTAACAGGAGTTTGAACAGAGCCATTCGGCTGTTCTCCTACAAGATTGTATCCAAGCAGACCACTTTGTGCAGCATAAACTCCAGCAGAGCTAAGAAGAAGAGTACTTAATGTTAATCCAGCTATAAGTTTTTTCTTTTTACTTGATTTTTTTGACACGTTTTATCATCTCCATTCCCTTTCACACTTAATAAGCTACTCCCAATTTGTTAAGCTACTGCAAAGATAATGTTAAATATTGTTAATTTACTGAATGGTAGATTTATAAAAATAACCGTTTTTTCTTTGACCTCTACAATGTTGTAGAAAAATTAAACTCTTTATTCAAATAATATTTGGGAAATTTTTTTATTTTCCTAGTGTTGGAAAGGTGTGTTAAAATAAAAAAATAAGCAAGTCTACAAACTCTGTAAACTTGCTTATTTTAAGCTTTAGTAGCCACAACGACAATCAAACCCGTAATTTGTTTTTGTATATTTTTCTGCACTCTCCTATAAATGTTGATATTACTAGTTTTAATTACTTCTGATTTTTAATCAGCTCCCTAATAATAACACACAACAGGAGTACCAGCATTAATATTATCAAATATTGTCTGTGCTAAATTGTATGGTGAATTTATACAACCGTGAGAACCATTTGTCTTGTATATCCATTTTTATAAAACCATAAATGTTGCTTTGTCATATCTATTTCTACATACGTATTTCCAATATCATTGCTACCGTGAGAGACCGCTGTTTTACTGTATGCCGGTTTTTTTGTTACTGTTTGTCCTTCTTTTATCGCTTCACTTAAATCTTTTACTTCTTTATCAATATTAATTTGCCAACCATAGTCACCACCGCTAATATTTATAGTGTTTCCTGATGATGTATGAAAACTTCTCGCCTTACCAGCAGTATTATAAGTA
>JAQSXR010000048.1 GCA_029256575.1 Clostridiales bacterium
TTTACAGCAAATGAAAGTTCTTCCCCTGCAAAGAAGAAAAAAGCTTTGAAAAATGAAGAAGAAAAACCAAGTAAAAAGAAAAATAAATAACACACAAAAAGAAGAGGTGATGTTATGATACAAAAAAAAGTTCCTATGAGACAATGTATTGGTTGTCAAGAAATGAAACCAAAAAAAGAATTATTAAGAGTATTAAAGACACCAGAAGATGAATACACAATAGATTCCACCGGGAAGAAAAATGGTAGAGGAGCATACATATGTCACTCTTATGAATGTTTGGATAAAGCCATTAAGACGAAAGGTTTAGAACGATCTTTTAAGAATAGCATTCCCAAAGAAGTTTATGACAAGTTAAGAGAGGAATTGAAAGCGATTGAACAATAAGAAAATTTATTCTCTAATTGGTCTGGCAATGAAAGCTGGTGCTGTTGCAAGTGGAGAATTTTCTACTGAAAAAGCAGTAAAAGCAAAAAAAGCGAAAATGGTAATATTGGCGGAGGATGCTTCTGCGAATACAACTAAAATGTTTAATAATATGTGTACATTTTATGAAACACCATTAATAACTTTAGGTACAAAAGAAGAATTAGGTAAAGCTCTTGGAAAAGAAATAAGAGCGTCGTTGGCAATTATAAATGAAAATTTCTATAAAGCTATAATGAAGCAAATAGAAATTGAACAAGAAAACATGGAGGTGTAACATATGCGAATACACGAAATGGCAAAAAAGTTAGGTATTGAAAATAAAGATTTAATAGCAATGTTAATAGCAGCTGGATTTACAGATATAAAATCAGCAAATGCAGGAATTACAAAGGAAATGGAAAAAGCTATTAAAGCTAAGTTTTCAGAACAAGTCGAAAAGGCAGATACACACCCTACAAAAGTCGAAGAAACAAAAATAGTAGATGAAGCAAAAAAAGTAGAAACAAAAGATGTACCAGCAGAAGAAGTAAATGCTAAGATTATTACAATGGGTAATACTATAAGCATAAAAGAAATAGCTGATAAACTTGGAATTAAAGCAGCTGTTTTAATTAAAAAACTTTTTTTACAAGGGACTATGGTTACGATTAATACAGATTTAGATATGGAGCAAGCCGCTGATATAGCTTTAGAATATGATTATCTCGTTGAAAAAGAAGAAGAACAAGATATACTTGAAATGCTTCTTGTTGAAGTAGAAGATAATGAAGATGATCTAAAACACAGAGCACCAGTTGTAGTAGTTATGGGTCACGTTGACCACGGTAAAACATCACTACTAGATGCAATAAGAAATACTAGAGTAACCACAGGAGAAGCAGGTGGAATTACACAACATATCGGAGCATCTGTTGTTGAATCAAAAGGAAATAAAATCACATTCCTTGATACACCAGGTCATGAAGCCTTTACTGCAATGAGAATGAGAGGCGCGATGGCAACTGATATAGCAATATTAGTTGTTGCAGCGGATGACGGAGTTATGCCTCAAACAGTAGAAGCAATTAACCATGCGAAAGCTGCTGGAGTAGATATTATCGTAGCTATTAATAAAGTTGATAAGCCTAGTGCAAATATTGATAGAGTAAAACAAGAACTTGTAGAATATGGATTAGTATCTGAAGACTGGGGTGGAGATACTATATTTGTACCAGTATCAGCATTGACTGGTGAAAATATAGATCAACTTCTTGAAATGGTATTAATAGTAGCAGAAATGAAAGAACTTAGAGCAAATCCTAAGAGAAAAGCAAAGGGTATTATTATTGAAGCTCGCTTGGATAAAGGAAGAGGCCCAGTTGCAACTGTATTAGTTCAAGCAGGAACTCTAAGAATTGGAGATCCAATCGTTGTTGGTTCTACTCATGGTAAGATTAGAGCAATGATGGATGATAAGGGTAAAAGAGTAAAAGAAGCTGGACCTTCAACTCCAGTAGAAATACTAGGCTTGAATGAAGTTCCTCTTGCTGGTGATGTATTTAATGTCACTCCAAATGATAAGTTAGCAAGAACGATAGCAGAAGCATTTATATCAAGAGGAAGAGAAAGACTTCTAGATGATACAAAAGCAAAACTTTCATTAGACGGATTATTCAGCCAAATACAAGCTGGTAATGTTAAGGAATTAAATATCGTTGTTAAAGCAGATGTTCAAGGATCAGTAGAAGCTGTTAAGCAAAGTTTAGCTAAACTATCAAATGATGAAGTAGTTGTTCGAATCATCCATGGTGGAGTTGGTGCTATCAATGAATCTGACGTTATGCTTGCTTCTGCTTCAAATGCAATTATAATAGGTTTCAATGTTAGACCAGATGTAACAGCTAAAGGCATTGCAGATAAAGAAGAAGTAGATTTAAGACTTTACAGAGTTATATATAATGCAATAGAAGATATTGCAGCAGCAATGAAGGGATTATTAGATCCTAAATTCCAAGAAAAGATTATAGGTCACGCTGAAGTTAGACAAATATTTAAGGTATCTGGAGTTGGTACAATCGCTGGTGGATATGTTTTAGATGGTAAGTTAGTTAGAAATTCAGGCGTACGTGCACTAAGAGATAATATAGTAATCTACGAAGGAACACTTTCATCATTAAAGAGATTTAAAGATGATGCAAAAGAAGTTAATTCAGGATATGAATGTGGATTTACTTTAGAGAAATACAATGATTTAAAAGAAGGAGATACAATTGAAGCTTTCATAATGGAAGAAATTCCTAGATAGTAAATTGTATTCAGTTTAGGTGAAAAGTTCATTTCTTAATGGACTTTTTATTCTAATATCATATTTATAATTTAAAAAAAATTTGAAAGGGTAATGTATAGTGAATTTACATCATTATACAGGGTGATTTTATGTACAAAGTAAATCCTAGACAAGTGAGAATTAATGAGGAATTTAAAAGAGAAATTAGCGCATTAATAATGAATGGTCTTAAAGATCCAAGGATTCACCCAATGACAACTGTTATTGAAACACAAGTTACAAAAGATTTAAAATATTGTAAAGTATTTATTAGTGTTTTAGGAAATCAAGAAGCACAAGAAGATACAATCAAAGGCCTAAATAGCTCAAAAGGTTATATTAGATCTGAGCTTGCGAAGAGAATCAATATGAGAAATACACCAGAATTAACATTTGTATCGGACCAATCGATTGAATATAGTATTAAGATGTCTAAATTAATAGATGAAATTAAGGTAAAAGAAATCTCTGAAGATGATTTGGATGATGAATTAGAAGATGATGATTACGAAGACGATGATTTAGAAGATGATGACGACGAAGAATCTGATGATTTAGATGATGATGATGATGATGACGAAGATGATGATCAAGACGATGATGATGACGAAGATGATGAAGTAGAAGAAGATATGTAGTTATTAAATTATTCTTTATTCATTATATATATGGAGGTGAGATTATGGACGTATATAAATTGTTACAGCATTCAAATTCAATCTTAGTATCAGGTCATGTTAGGCCTGATGGAGACTGTATAGGTTCTTGTCTTGCAACATATACGATTATAAAAGAAAGATATCCAGAAAAAAGAGTAGAAATATATCTTGAACCTATATTAGATAGCATGAAAACTTTAAAGAATGCAAATGAGATAAAAAATGATATTGATTTGAATTTTCAATGGGATTTATTTATATCATTAGATTGTGGCGATATTGAGAGATTAGGTAAACTTGCTCCAGTTTATAAAAAAGCAAGACATACTTTAAATATAGATCATCATATTTCCAATAATAATTTTGGTGAATACAATGTGGTTGAACTTAATGCAAGTTCTACTTGTGAAATTGTATATGATTTATTTGGTGATGAAAATATTTCATTAGAAGTAGCTGAAATGCTTTATATTGGTATACTACATGACACTGGAAATCTAAGACATTCAAGCACTACACCGAAAACACTCATTACAGTAGCCAAAATATTTGCAAAAGGAATTAAATTCTCTCAGATAATTGATGAAATGTTTTTAACAAAGACATTTGAACAAACAAAATTAATTGGGATAGCTCTTAATAAAGCGAAACGTGTTCTTGACGATAAAGTTATTTATTCAGAAATAACTACAAATGATTTAAAAGAAACTTTCGCATCGGTTAAAGATACAAGAGTAATCATTGATAATTTACGAGTTGTTAAGGGGATTGAAGTAGCAATATTTATTTATGAATTACCAGATGGAGAAAAAAAAGTGAGTCTACGATCAAATGAATTAGTTGATGTTTGTTCAATATGCCAGCAATTTGGTGGTGGAGGGCATGTAAGAGCTTCTGGTTGCACCCTTTCTGGAACTGCAGAAGAAATCGTTGATAAGTTAGTACCTTTAATTAAAGCACAATTATAATTAAAAACTTTATATTTAGATGATGCATAATCATGAAATAAAAAGCATGAAATAAACTCATGAAAATAATCACATGAAAAAAACAAATGAAAATAATAAATGAAAAAAAACAAATGAAAATAAAATTAGGTAGGGATATATTTGATAAATGGAATAATTAATGTATATAAAGAAGCAGGCTTTACATCTCACGATGTAGTCGCAAAGCTTAGAAGAATTTTACAGCAGAAAAAAATTGGACATACAGGAACGCTAGATCCAGATGCAGTAGGGGTTCTACCTGTTTGTCTTGGCAAAGGAACCAAAGTGAGTGATATCTTAACGGATACGGACAAAGAATATGAAGCTGAAATCAAGCTTGGAATTACAACCGATACCCAAGATATTTCTGGAAAAGTTCTCACAATTTCTGCTGTAAATGTTTCAACGGAACAGATTGTTGAATCTATAAATTCTTTTGTTGGTGAGATTGATCAAATCCCACCAATGTATTCTGCCCTAAAGGTAAATGGTAAGAAGTTATATGAATTAGCGAGAGCTGGAATTGAGATTGAGCGAAAGTCTAGAAGAATTACCATATCCGAACTTCAGATTCTAAATATAAAGGATGATATTATAACAATTCGAGTTGCTTGTTCGAAAGGTACGTATATCAGAACTTTATGTTATGATATCGGTGAAAAATTAGGATGTGGAGCTACAATGCTATCCTTGAAGAGAACAAAAGTTAGTACTTTTTACATACAAGATAGTATTACGCTAGCAGAAATAGAAGAGAAAGTTAAAGCTGATGAAATAAATCAATATATTGTAAAAATTGATGATATTTTCCCTGATTATGATAAAATAAGTATTTGTGAAGCTGGTGAAAAGTTTTTATTTAATGGAAACAAACTAATGTATGAACATTTACTTGAGGAATATAGAAATCGAATATTTGATAAAGTTAGGATATATGACACGGAAGATAATTTTGTTGCTATATATCAATTTGATAAAGATAAAGAGGAATTCACTCCAATAAAAATGTTTAAGGAATAAAGGTGATTTTATAGTGGATATATATAGTGGTATAGAAAATGTTAGGCTTAAAAATACAGCTGTAACTTTAGGGAAATTCGAGGGATTACACAAAGGCCATCGAGCTCTTTTGGCGCATATTTTAGCTGAAGAGAATAATAATCTACTTCCTGTAGTTTTCACCTTTAACCCTCATCCAGCCTATTTATTAGGAAATAGTAACAAAAAATTCATTAATACAAATGCAGAAAAATTAAAAAAGTTAGAAAATATAGGAATCAAGGCAATTATCGAGTATCCTTTTGATGAAGAATTTATGAAGATTGAACCAGAGGACTTTATCAAAAATATTCTTGTTGACCACCTTGATGCAAAAGTTATTACAGTTGGAAAAGACTATAGATTTGGATACAAACGCCGTGGTGATGTTGCAATGCTTCAAAGCTTCAGCGAAAAATATGGATTTAGTGTAAATGCACTAAAGAAAAAACAAATTGGTAGCGAGATTGTAAGCAGTTCCGTAATCAAAAAGTATATTGAAGCTGGAGATATGGAAACAGCAAATAGATTATTGGGATCACCTTATAGTATTGTTGGAGTTGTACTACATGGCAGAAAACTAGGTAGAACAATTGGAGTGCCAACTACTAATTTAATCCCTTCAGAAGAAAAATTATTACCACCTAGTGGAGTATACATATCTAAAACAGTAATTAATGACTCAGAGCACATGGGTATTACGAATATAGGATATAAACCTTCAGTAGGAAGTACAGAATTTAAGGGCGTAGAAACTTATATGTTTGATTTTGATGGAGACGTTTATGGAAAAGAAATTGAAGTTAAAATATTAAAGTATTTGAGACCTGAGATTAATTTTACCACAATGGAAGATTTGAAAAATCAAATTAGGATCGATATTGAAAATGCACAAGATTATCTTAAATAAATAACGAAGTGCAAAGAGCTTAGAACAAAGAACAAAGAACAAAGAGCAGAAAACTTAAGCGGATGATTTCAGGGGCTATTTCCATAGCTTTCAGATGAAAATTACATGTTTTTCTCTTGCCTCCACAATGCAGGCTTGGGTTCGTGACTATCAGACAAAATACGTCTGCTATTCACGGACACAAGCCTGTATTGTGTATTCAAAGGAAAAACATTTTGTAATTTATTCATCTGGAAGCTATGGAAATAGCCCCTGAAAATTTAGGTTTTAAAATTTGAGAAGAAAGAATAGAAGGCGTAATTGATAATTTGAGAAGAAAGTAATAAGGCATAAATGATAATTTGAGAAGAAAGTAAAAAGGCATAATTGATAATTTGAGAAGAAAGAATAAAAGGCATAATTGATAAATTGAGAAGAAAGAATAAAAGGCATAATTGATAATTTGGGAAGAGAGAATAAAAGGCATATATTGATAATTTGAGAAGAAAGAATAAAAGGCATAATTGATAATTTGAGAAGAAAGTAATAAGGCATAATTGATACTTTGAGAAGAGGGAATAAAAGGCATAAATTGATAACTTGATGGAAAAAGAGAGGAAGAGTTTTGTGGGGGGGAGATAAACTTGTTCATATATACAAATTAAAATCATATATTGTTTAGTAGTTTTAAAATTATGATTTGAAAAGAGAGGGTATTATGGAAGATTATTTAGTAGGTTCCCGCTGATAAGGCGATGGTTATCACTGGTTTAAGAAAGAGGGTATTATCGGGTAGGGGTGGAATAATGATTCCGTTCCTTGAAGTATCTTGTAAAATATCATTGGAGAATATTTCAATGACAACGGATGTCAATGAAGCACCTTCGAAACAAGGCATTTTTGTTAATATAGTTGGTACTGCAGTAATAAAAGTAAATAATAACAAAGAAAGTATATTGTCAGCGGTTGAACAATTTTGTTCGGATGGTGCAAATAATACAGTACAAGTTATTAGTAAAATAGTAGAGCAAATATTAGAAGGAAAATTAAGAGGAATTATCTCAACTTTAACTGTAGAAGAAATTAATGAGGATAGATCTCAATTTGAGCAAAGAATTGAAGATGACATAAGAAAAGAATTAGAGTCGATGGGATTATTACTTGTTTCTTATTCAATATTAAGAATATCGACGCAAGGGGGATACTTAGAAAATAGAGCAATACCGCAAATAGCAAGAGCGAAATCAGATGCTGATATCGCAACAGCTGAAAGGAAAAGAGATACTGAGATTAAAACAGCAGATGCTATAAGCCAAGGTGAAAGAGCTAATCTAGAGTCACAGACAGCGATAGCAGAAGCAGAGAGAAATAAATCATTAAAGGTTGATGGGTATCGGGCAGAACAGCAAAAAGCGAAAGCAGATGCAGATATTGCGTATCAATTAAAAGAAATAGAAAATCAAGCTTTAGTAGCCGAACAACAAGCTGCATTAGCAAAGAAAAATGCAATCGTTGTAGAAGAAAGACTAGTTGCAGAAGTCAAGAAACCAGCAGATGCGAAGAGGTATGAGACTGAAGTCAATGCAGAAGCAGATAAGATTAAAGCAATTAAAAAAGCAGAAGCAGAATCTGAGACAACTAGAATAAAAGCAATAGCAGAAGCAGATGCAATAAGAATAAGAGGATTAGCAGAAGCAGATTCGATAAGAGCAAAAGGAATTGCAGAAGCAGAGGCAAAGCTTAAATTGGCAGAGGCAATGGCTAAATATGGAGAAGCTGCAATTGTTGAATTAATAATGGCAAAACTACCAGAAGTAATGAGAGAAGTATCAAAACCAATGGAACAAGTTGATAAGATTACAATAATCGATAATGGTGGTAACCAAGGAGTTTCTAAACTTTCAAAAGTCGTAACAGATATAACTGGAAATGGATTTCAACTAGTAAAAGATATGACTGGCATTGATTTGTCTGAGATAATAAGTAGTTATTCAAAAAAAGATAGTGCAGAACTATTCAAAGAAAACAAACATGTTGATTAGGGTAATGAAATAATTACAGTCAGAGTCAATTGCAATAGTGGTGGTAAGCATTCTTTATATAATGTACGAAGATATGGAAGAGAGATGTAGAATTGTATCATATTATGCTAACTAAACAAATTGACTTTGTAAAATTATTACAATTATAATAGTATATAATACAAAAAAGTTAGATCAATAAAATAAGTTTAAACTATAAAACAAGAAGTAAATAAGTATATTAAATAGCTATTAGACAAAAATGAGTAAGGCATTTGACTATTTTAGGTCAAGTGCCTTTTTTAGTTAAAGTAAATTCAGATGGTGTTTTGGCAGCAAATATAGTGCTTGCAAAAGCGAGACAAGAGATATTAGAAGTAATAAACGGAATTGAGGGAGTTAAGAATCATTTAGATAACCAAATACTATATAGAAGAAACATATACGCACAGATTAATTCAATAATATCAAATCTAAATAATTGTCAAACAAAACTTAATAAAACGAAAGATATTGGGCTATATGCAGCGGATCAATATTGTAGTTTGGAAAAAAAGTTAGTTGAAGAGGCAAATAAAATAACATTCAAACAAGTGAACAAAGAAGACGGATACCTGCATGGTGAAAAAATAATAAATGTTATGGAAACACCATCATGGGTAAGTATACCATCAATAGTAGGAGCAGGTGCACAGACAAGAACAGGAGCAGGTGTGCAGACTGGAGTAGGAGCAGGTGCACAGACAAGTGCAGGAATAGGTGCACAGACTGGAGTCGGAAAACAGCTGAATGAAAACGTAGATAAGATGAATCAAAATCTGGAAAGAATGCTTGAGAATAAAATTTCTGAAGTTGTAAAGCAAAATGACATAATAGATTTTTTTAGTACAAATAATGATGAAGGTATATCAAAGGCAGATATTTTTGTAGACAAAATGATTGATGAAGGGTTAATATCAGCATATACAAGTAAAGTATTAATTAGTATAATAAATACATATGTACCAAATGCCAGCGTAGATGAAGAAGGGTATTATAACCCAGAAGATCTATATAATGCAATTGAACGATATCAAAATGATACGGAATTTAGTACAAATAAGCAATATATAGATGAAATATTTGTTATGGATAGACAGAACGTAATAACAAGCAATAAGAAAAATATATACGTTGAATTTCTTGTGGAAGGATATACAAGAGGAAGCGATGATTTTCATAAAGCCATATTTAAAGAAATTGTAATGGATTATATGGATAATGGGTATGGCATACTTAACGACGTAAATTATTGCACGTTTATAGCTAATAAATATGGGCTAGAGGATTTAACTCTAGTAGAGGCAATAATAGACAATGAAGTAATACTTGCAGTTAATAAATCAATAGAACCAAATGTTTTTTTGCCTACTATTCCAATAAAAACAGATGCACTATCAGGCTTTCTTGATGTATTACAAACAGGTTTAGATATAATTGGAATGATTCCATTAGTTGGAGAACCATTTGATTTAATTAATAGTGGAATATCCTTCGAAAGAGGCGATGTCTTAGGTGGGCTATTATCAGCAGCATCCGTGATACCTCTTGCTGGTTGGGGGTCGACAATTGGAAAACATATAGGAAAATATGTGGATGATGTTACTCTAACAGCAGCAAGTGCTATGTTTAAGAATGTGGATGAAATACCTATTAAAGTAATAAAGAATTTAGACGAATTCACAATGCCGATCGCAATACAATCAAAAAATGTAGCGAATGACGCCACTAAAGTAGTTGGAAATATTAATGATTTAACTAAATATTCAGATGAAGTGGTAGATTCTTTAAAGGTAGTAGAAAATACGGGAGATGGTCTGAGTGATATTACAGTTGAAGTTTTTAAGGGTGGCAAATACTCTGCATTAGGTGAGATGTCAGAAGCAGATGGAATACGATACAGGGATTGGAATTATGAAAGAATACATGAAATATCTATCCATAATCCAAATTCTAATAGTATGACATTAGGAAAATATTTTGATGGCACTTTAGAGTCGGGCTCATATATAGCAAAAGCGGGATCAACAGGTGATACATATTTTAGTTTAGGTACTAAATGGGATGATATTAAAGAGGCATATGGAATAACTGATAAAGATATGTTTGAAATTTTCAACAAGAGTGCTTTAGATGATGCAGTTTCACAAGGAAAAACAATAAGATTTTCTCAAAACCCAAATGATTGGAAAGGAACAGCATTAGCAGATGAATGGAGTTATTTACAAAAAAAATATGGATATAGTAATTTGATTAAGGAAGGAGAATATTGGTATGGAATTAAATAGGACGCAAAAAATGGCTATGGAATTTAATAAAAAAATAAGAGAAAAAATGGGGGAAAGGATAGATGATTTTTGTATCGTAGATGTAATAGATGATGAAAATCATCGTGCTTTTAGTGTGGAATTTATAGCTTATAATTATTTCCCAATAAGGATGAATTATGAGAAAGGTAGATTTGGTTGTTGCATATTATGGGGGAATAAAAGCATTGAATTAGTTAATTCACAGAAATGGTGGGATGAAGCAGATTTTGATATTTATTTTAAAGAATTCAAAGAAGAACTAGAATTACGTATTCCAGATAAATTTTTAATATCTCGTGGTTGGATATAATATTTAGCTATTAGGATTTTGAAATTGAAGTAAATGGTGTTAAGATATGTTTTGAAACATCAATAAATAAAGTTATTGAATATGATAAGTTTTTTATTGTACTAATACGTGAAAGAAAGGAGATACAATAACGAAAATAATGAGTAGGTAGGAGTTAAAGTGATGGAAAATATATGGACTAAAATTAACGTTGAGATACCAACATATATGAAATGAAATCTTTATGTGAAAAATACAAATTAATTAGTATTAAAATTTCCCCATTAAAGACAGCAATAGTAGGTAAGCAGTTTGCATTAGTTATTGCAATAGATAGATTTGATACAGATGTATTTTACGTTTATAAAAAGGGAAAAAATACGATATTGTATTCATGCGGTAATTATTTTACGGAAAAATACAATGAAGATGATAGAGTCAATTTACTTTGCGGAAGTGGAGCGGATATACTTGTTCGGAATGATATAATTGTTACTACTAATGGCTTAATTAGTAAGTGGGGAGATAAAAATAGAAGTACCTGTGGTTTCGCATGATAGATGGGAAATTATGAGTCGAGAGAAGAGAAAAGAAATAGTTTATAGAGAATTAATATCTAAAAATATAATATTATAATTCTAATTGAGGTTATACTTTAGGACTTCCACTACTTATAAATTCCAGTCTCTTAATTCAAACCTATTGACATCCATATAATCCAGTGATATTATAATTAACAAAATAAGAAGTTCTACTTCTTCATAACATTAACAACTGTGA
>JAQSXR010000049.1 GCA_029256575.1 Clostridiales bacterium
ACAAGATTATATCCATATACAAAAATATTACCAAAGCCACTGATTCCAATCGGAGATATTCCGATTGTAGAACATATAATTAATAAATTTCAGAATTATAAATGTGATGAATACTTCCTACTCTTAAACTATAAGAAAAATATGATAAAATCCTATATAAATGATATTGAAAAAACTTACAAGGTTGAATTTGTTGATGAACTTATACCGCTAGGTACTGGTGGGGGATTAAGCTTGTTAAAAGGTAAAGTTGATAAAACTTTTTTCCTAACGAACTGCGATATATTAGTGGATGAAGATTATGAAAGTATATTTAAGCATCATAAAGAACAAGGAAATATAATTACAATGGTCTGTGCATTTAAACATACAACAATACCATATGGAGTTATAGAATTGAATGAATTTGGAGATATCGATAAGATTACAGAAAAACCAGAATATACATTTTTGACGAATACAGGATTGTATTTAGTTGAACCTTGCGTAATCGATGAGTTAGAAGAAAATACAGCGATTGGGTTTCCTGATATATTTGAAAAATATAGAAAAAATGGACAAAAGGTTGGTATATATCCAGTAAATGAGAATGCTTGGATGGATATGGGACAATTTGAAGAATTAGAAGAAATGAGAAAAAGACTGGGGGTATAATATTTGGAAAAGATAATTTTATTAGGCTGTGGAGGACATTCCTACGTTGTGATAGATAGTATAAGAAGTATGAGTGAATATGATATTATAGGGATTCTTGATATGCCAGAGAATATTGACAAATCAGTTCTTGGAGTAAAAGTAATTGGAACGGATGACCTTCTTGCAAAATTGTTTTCAAGTGGTGTTAATAAAGCATTTGTTTGTGTTGGTAGCATAGGTAATTATACAGTAAGACGTAGATTGTATGAAAAACTAATGAATATTGGTTTCGAATTGCCCAATATAATTGATGCTACAGCTCATGTTAGTGATACCGTTGAATTTGGTAAAGGTGTTTATGTTGGGAAAGGTGCATGTGTAAATTCGGAGGTTTTTGTAGATAATATGTCGATAATTAACACTGGTTCAATAATTGAACATCAGTCGAGCATTGGCGAATTTACTCATATTTCTCCAGGCGTTACAATTTGCGGAAGTACAAAAATTGGAAGCTATACACATATTGGAGCAGGAAGTACAATTATCCAGGGAAGAACAATCGGAGATAATACGGTAATAGGAGCAGGAAGTGTGGTTGTAAAGAACATCGGATCAAACCAAAAAGCATTTGGAACTCCGTGTAAAATTGTTGAGAGTAATAGTAAAATGGATTTGTAAGGTTACTCTAGGAGGAAAAAAATGAGCGTATATATAATTGCTGAGGCAGGCGTTAACCATAACGGTAAATTTGAATTAGCAAAGAAAATGATAGATGTGGCAAAAATAGCAGGAGTAGATGCTATTAAATTTCAGACTTTTAAATCTGAGAAATTAGTGAGCCAAAGAGCTCAAAAAGCTGAGTATCAAGCAAAAGAAACCGGTAGTGAAGAAACACAGTTAGACATGTTAAAAAAATTAGAACTTTCTTATGAAGAATTTACTCAATTAGCTGAGTATTGCAAGGAAGTTGGAATAGAATTTTTGTCTACGCCTTTTGATATGGATAGTATTGATTTCTTGGATGATTTAGGAATTAATCTTTATAAACTACCTTCCGGAGAAATTACGAATACTCCTTTTCTTATCAAAGTTGCAAAATTAGGAAAACCAATAATTTTGTCAACAGGAATGAGTAATATGAAGGATATAGAATTAGCTTTAAAAACTTTAAAAGATAATGGAGCTCGGGATATTTCGCTACTTCATTGTAATACACAATATCCAACACCATTTGAAGATGTCAACCTAAGAGCTATGAAAACGATAAAAGATACATTTGGACTACCTACAGGTTACTCTGATCATACAATAGGTAATGAAGTTTCGATAGCGGCTGTTGCATTGGGTGCACAAATCATAGAAAAACATTTTACACTAGATAAAGATATGGAAGGTCCCGATCACAAGGCGAGTATGTCATCAGAAGAATTGATATATTTTGTTAAAAGTATTCGCAATGTTGAAAATGCACTAGGAAGTTCAGAAAAAAAGCTTTCACCATCTGAAGCACAAAATATAGTTGCAGCTAGAAAAAGCTTAGTTGCTAATATGGCAATAAAGAAGGGTGAAATTTTTACAGAGCTTAATTTAGCAGTAAAACGGCCAGGCAATGGAATAAGTCCGGTAAAGTGGTTTGAAGTGCTTGGTACAACTGCAAAGAGAAATTTCGTAGAAGACGAACTTATTGAGCTTTGATAAAGTAAATTTAGTGAATGATCATTATGAAAGTGTAAGTTAATCGAAATAAATAATTTAGATTGGATGTATGTATCGTGAAAGATAAAAAGAAAATTTGTGTCGTAACTGGAACGCGTGCAGAATATGGTTTGTTAAAACCTGTAATGGATAAATTAAATAAAGATGAGAATTTTGAATTAGTCCTAGTTGCAACTGGAATGCACCTATCGGAGCATTTTGGTAACACATATAAAGAAATTGAAATGGATGGATTTACAATCAATCATAAAATAGAGGCTTTGGCAATTGAAGACACAAAAGCGGGTATGGCTAGGGCTATCGGAAGAGCGACGTGTGATTTTGCTGATTACTTTGAAAACAATCTACCAGATATGCTCATAGTATTGGGAGATAGATATGAGATATTCGCTGCAGCAACAGCAGCTGCAGTTGAGGGAATACCAATCGCTCATATACATGGTGGCGAAGTAACAGAAGGAGCTGTTGATGATTTTTTTCGACATTCAATAACGAAAATGAGCACACTCCATTTTACATCTGCAAACGAATACAAAGAAAGAGTGTTAGACTTTGGAGAGAATCCAGAAAATGTTTATAATGTTGGAGCTTTAGGAGTAGAAAATATTATGACATTGCCATTGCTTTGTAAAAAGGAACTTGCGTTACAGATTGGCTTTAACCTAGATAAACCCTATGCTTTAGTAACGTTTCATCCTGAGACAGTTGGTATGAATAATCCATTAGAGCAGTTGTTGGAGTTATTCGAAGCATTAGATAGTGTTCAAAATATGAACTTTATAATCACAAAAGCTAATTCTGACGCTTTTGGTCGAAAAATTAATATGAAAATTGATGAGTATGTCGAAACTCATACGAATACGATAGCATTCACTTCAATGGGGGTGTTAAAGTATCTTTCTACTATGAAATATTGTAGTATGGTAATAGGGAACTCTTCTAGTGGTATTTTGGAAGCACCTGTGTATTGTATTCCAACCATAAATATAGGGAATAGACAAAAAGGTAGGATAAGTTTCTTGAAAATATTAAAAATCAAATAAATGTATATGGGGATGGTACCACATCGGAAAAAATTATGAATGTGTTGCATAAGTATTATCATTTGTAGGAATGGAGAACTTAGATGTATAAAAACAAAAAAATTCTAGCAATAATACCTGCCAGAAGTGGTTCAAAAGGCTTAAAAGATAAAAATATAAAAGAATTAAATGGAAAGCCGCTTATTGCATATTCAATTGATGCGGCAATGTTAAGTAATATATTTGAGAAGGTAATGGTTTCTACGGATAGCGAAGAATATGCTATGGTTGCACGCAAATATGGAGCTGAAGTACCAGAACTTAGACCAACTAACTTATCAGGGGATACTTCTCAGCCAAATGAATATATCGAGCATGCTTTAGAATTATATCAAAGACAAGGTATTGTTTTTGATTATTATGTTATTTTACAGCCGACTTCTCCGCTTAGACTTGCAGAAGATATAATTAATGCAGTCGATATTGCCATAAATGAACAAAAAGTACATATAGTTGGAGTGAGTGAAGTGGAACATTCTCCAAGAATATGCAATGTATTACCAAAAGATGAATCATTAAATAATTTTTTGAAGAAAGAAGATCAGAAAAACAGGCAGGAGTTAGGTAAGTATTATCGGATCAATGGAGCTATATATATTGTAGAGATATCAAAACGTGCAGAAGAATTTGGACTATATGGTGAGGAAAGTAAGGCTTATATTATGCCAAAAGATAAATCTATTGATATTGATTCAGAATTAGATTTTATTTTAGCAGAAATATTACTAACAAGAAGAAAGAACTAGTAATATTAAACATAAAATAACTATAAACCGCTTGACACACTAGAGTTCATCTGCTAAACTATCCTAGTGTGCATTTTAATGTCAATATTTCCAGAACAAATGGATAATGAAGAGGTGATGATTCATGCACAAAATAGCCGAAGAACCTGCAGTAGTAGGGACAAAGCAAACCTTAAGAGCACTTGAAAAGAAAAATGTAAAAACGTTGTATATCGCAAGAGATGCACAAAAGCAAATTACCTTAAGAGTACTCGAATTCGCAGAAGCTCAATCTGTTCCAGTTATCTATGTAGATACAATGGACGAATTAGCCAAAGCGTGTAATGTAGAAGTAGAAACAGCAACCGCAGCAATTATTAAATTTCAGGAGGTGAAATAATGCCAACATTTAATCAGTTAGTAAGAAAAGGAAGAAAGACACAAGAAAAGAAATCAACAGCACCTGCTCTTCAAAAGGGATTCAACTCTCTTAAGAAAAGATCAACTGATATATCAGCACCACAAAAAAGAGGTGTATGTACAGCAGTTAAAACAGCTACTCCTAAGAAGCCAAACTCAGCTCTTAGAAAGATTGCAAGAGTACGTCTTTCTAACGGAATTGAAGTAACTAGTTACATTCCAGGTGAAGGTCACAACTTACAAGAACATAGTGTTGTTCTTATAAGAGGTGGTAGAGTAAAGGATTTACCAGGTACAAGATACCATGTTGTTAGAGGTACACTTGATACTGCAGGAGTTGCAAAACGTCGCCAAGCTCGTTCTAAATACGGTGCTAAGAGACCAAAAGACGCTAAGAAATAGTAGGTAACATTATTAACGCCAGGTAAGTATAATATTCCTGTAGGTTGCAGGTTAAAATAAATGACTACCCAGGCGCGAAACACATTGACATGTGAGTACCGAAGAATTAATATCATTATGATTAAGGAGGGAAGTACCGTGCCACGTAAAGGACATGTACAAAAAAGAGACGTATTAGTAGATCCAATATACAATAACAAAGTTGTAACAAAACTTATCAATAACATTATGTTAGATGGTAAGAGAGGTACAGCTCAAAAGATAGTATACGGCGCATTCACTAGAATGGCTGAAAAGTCTGGTAAAGAAGCTATGGAAGTATTCCAAGAAGCTATGAACAACATTATGCCTGTACTAGAAGTAAAGGCAAGACGTGTTGGTGGATCAACTTACCAAGTTCCTATGGAAGTAAGACCAGATAGAAGACAAGCACTAGCACTACGTTGGATTTCATTGTATTCACGCAAAAGAGGCGAAAAAACAATGGAAGAAAAACTTGCAGGAGAATTATTAGATGCAAGCAACAATGCTGGATCATCAGTTAAGAAAAAAGAAGATATGCACAAAATGGCAGAAGCAAACAAAGCGTTTGCACACTACAGATGGTAATTATCCGGTAGCAGCCTAATGACAATAATTTTAGACGTATGAAGGAGGAATTACTTTGGCAGGAAGACAATTCCCACTAGAGAGAACCAGAAATATCGGTATCATGGCTCACATCGATGCGGGTAAAACTACTCTTACAGAACGTGTTCTTTTCTATACAGGCCGTAACCACAAGATTGGTGACACTCATGAAGGTACAGCTACTATGGACTGGATGGTTCAAGAGCAGGAAAGAGGAATAACAATAACATCTGCAGCAACAACATGCCAATGGGCAAACAACCGTATTAATATCATTGATACACCTGGACACGTAGACTTCACAGTTGAAGTTGAACGTTCATTACGTGTATTAGATGGAGCAGTTGGTGTTTTCTGTGCAAAAGGTGGAGTTGAACCTCAATCAGAAACAGTTTGGAGACAAGCTGACACTTATAAAGTACCAAGAATTGCATTCGTAAATAAAATGGATATTTTAGGTGCTAACTTTTTTAATGTAATAGACATGATTAAATCAAGATTAAAACATAATCCTATAGCAGTTAATTTACCAATCGGTAAAGAAGACGATTTTACAGGCGTTATCGATTTAATGGAGATGAAAGCATATATCTATAAAAATGACTTAGGTAACGACATAAATGTGGAAGATATTCCAGAAGATATGAAGGAACTAGCAGAAGAATATAGATTAAAAATGGTTGAATCAATTGCTGAAACTAACGATGATTTAACAAATAAATTCCTTGAAGGCGAAGAAATAACTGTTGAAGAGCTTAAATCTGCTTTAAGAGCAGCTACAATAGCTGTAAAAGTTATTCCAGTATTATGTGGTAGTGCATATAAAAATAAAGGCGTTCAAAAGTTACTTGATGCTGTTATTGAATACATGCCATCACCACTTGATGTACCAGCTATACAAGGTATATTACCAGATGATGAAGAATCAGTTGTTGAAAGACATTCTTCAGACACAGAACCTTTCTCAGCACTAGCGTTTAAGATTATGTCTGACCCATTTGTTGGAAAACTTGCATTCTTTAGAGTTTATTCAGGTACATTGAACTCAGGTTCATATGTATTAAACTCAACAAAAGGTAAAAAAGAACGTGTTGGACGTATCCTTCAAATGCATGCTAATAAGAGAGAAGAAATTGAAAAAGTATATGCTGGAGATATCGCAGCAGCTGTTGGTTTCAAAGTAACAACAACTGGTGATACAATATGTGATGAAAGTCACCCAGTAATCCTTGAATCAATGGTATTCCCAGAACCAGTTATCGCGGTTGCAATTGAACCAAAAACGAAGACCAGCCAAGATAAAATGGGTGAAGCTCTTTCTAAACTTGCAGAAGAAGATCCAACATTTAGAGCATCAACGAATAAAGAAACAGGACAAACAATCATTGAAGGAATGGGTGAACTTCACCTTGAAATCATCGTTGACCGTCTACTAAGAGAATTCAAAGTAGAAGCAAACGTTGGAGCTCCTCAAGTTGCTTATAAAGAAACATTTACTACACCTGTTGATGTTGATAGTAAGTATGCAAAACAATCAGGTGGTCGTGGACAATATGGTCACTGTAAAGTTAAGTTTGAACCTATGGATGCAAATGCTGAAGAAGTATTTAAATTCGTATCAACAGTTGTTGGTGGTACTATTCCTAGAGAATTCATCCCAGCAATTGAACAAGGTATTAAAGAAGCTACAAGCGCTGGTATATTGGGTGGATTCCCAGTTTATGGTGTTAAGGCAACATGTTATGATGGTTCATATCATGATGTTGACTCCTCTGAAATGGCATTTAAGATTGCTGGTTCTATGGCATTTAAAGATGCGATGGCAAAAGGAAATCCAGTATTAATAGAACCAATCATGAAAGTTGACGTTACAGTTCCAGAAGACTACATGGGAGATGTTATCGGTGATATCAACTCACGTCGTGGACGTCTTGAAGGATTTGATGATGTTAATGGAGTAAAAGTAGTTCACGGTTTTGTACCACTTTCAGAAATGTTTGGATACTCAACTGACCTTCGTTCAAAAACTCAAGGTCGTGGAACTTACACAATGCAGTTTAATAACTATGAACAAGTACCTAAATCAGTTCAAGAGAAGGTTCTTGCAAATAGGAAAAAATAGGCTTGAAAAAGTGTATATTATAAAATATAATATAAGATAGCCGAGAAATATAAAATAATGGAAAACCCATATATTAAGGAGGATATTTAAAATGGCTAAAGCTAAATTTGATAGAAGCAAAGAACATGCTAATATCGGTACAATCGGTCACGTTGACCATGGTAAAACAACATTAACAGCTGCTATTACTTTCGTATTAAACAAAAAATTCGGTACAGGTGAATTCGTTGATTATGCACATATCGACAAATCTCCAGAAGAAAGAGAACGTGGTATCACAATCTCAACTACTCACGTAGAATACGAAACAGCAAAAAGACATTATGCACACGTTGACTGTCCAGGACATGCTGACTATGTAAAGAACATGATCACTGGTGCAGCTCAAATGGACGGCGCTATCCTTGTTGTATCTGCAGCAGATGGTCCTATGCCTCAAACTCGTGAACACATCTTACTTTCACGTCAAGTTGGTGTTCCATACATCGTTGTTTTCATGAACAAATGTGATATGGTAGACGACGAAGAATTAATCGAATTAGTTGAAATGGAAATCAGAGAATTATTATCTGAATACGATTTCGATGGAGATAACACTCCAATCGTTAAAGGTTCAGCTTTAAAAGCTCTTGAAGATCCAGATGGAGCATGGGGAGAAGCTATTCTTAAACTTATGGAAGAAGTTGACTCTTATATCCCAACTCCAGAAAGAATTACAGATCTTCCTTTCTTAATGCCAGTAGAAGATGTATTCTCTATCACAGGTCGTGGTACAGTTGCTACAGGTAGAGTAGAACGTGGTATCTTAAAGATTCAAGAAGAACTTGAAATCGTTGGTATCAGAGAAGAAAAGAGAAAAGTTGTTGTAACTGGTATTGAAATGTTCCGTAAATTGTTAGACGAAGCTCGTGCTGGTGATAACATTGGTGCATTACTTCGTGGTGTACAAAGAACTGACATCGAAAGAGGTCAATGTCTTGCAAAACCAAATTCAATAACTCCACACACACAATTTAAAGCTCAAGTTTACGTTCTTAAAAAAGATGAAGGTGGCCGTCATACTCCATTCTTCAACAACTACAGACCACAATTTTACTTCAGAACAACTGACGTAACTGGTGTATGTAGATTACCAGAAGGCGTAGAAATGGTTATGCCTGGTGATAACATCGAAATGTCAATCGAACTTATCTGTCCAATCGCTATGGAAAAAGGACTTCGTTTCGCTATCCGTGAAGGTGGAAGAACAGTTGGTTCAGGAGCAGTTTCAGAAATCGTTAAATAGATAAAACTATTTATCAAATAGAATTAAATGAAAGGCCGAGTTTCCCTCTGGGAAACCCGGCCTTTCTTATACTAGGCTTGAGATGGATTTGAGTTTTATCTCTGGGCCATTTAATAAAGGGTGTTGTTCATCACTGGCTTGAGATGGATTTAAGTTTTATTTCTGGGCCCTTTAATGAGGGTGTTGTTCTTCACTGGCTTGAGATGGATTTGAGTTTTATCTCTGCCTTTTAGTAAGGGTGTTGTTCTTCACTGGTTTGAGATAGATTTGCATGTTTTTCTCTTGCCTCCACAATTATGAGGTTTGTTCGTGACTATCAGATAAAGAACATCTGCTATTCACGTACAAACCTCATAATTGTGTATTCAAAGGAAAAACATATGCAAATACTATTCTCAATCCTGTGAAGAATAGGTAACTTGTGGATAGGCAGAGATAAAACTCAAATCCATCTCAAGCCAGTGAAGAATATGAGGGAGCGAAGAATATGAAGGTATCAAAAAGGGGAGAGATAAAACTCAAAATCATCTCAAGCCAGTGAAGAATTTGAGTGAGATGAAAAGAAGAATTTTGATTAAAAAGGTGGGTAATAATTATTGTTTTTATGTAAAGAAAAAAGGGATACTTCGTAATAATGGGGGTAGAATAGTATTTTGTTTTACGGTATAATAGGGGATACTTACAAATTATGTATATGTGTGTGGGCATATATGTGAGCGAAGGGGATGAATTTATGAATTGGGTTTTGGTTTCGCTGATTATTCTTTATTTTATAAGTATTTTAGTTATGGTATCAATAATATTTGTTAGAAGAGAAAATACAGGGTCAACCGTTTCTTGGTTGGTAATTATAACGTTTCTTCCGTATATAGGGCTTGTAGCATATTTTTTATTTGGGAGTACTTACAAAATTAAGATTATTAGTAGAAGATGCAGACTTCCTAAGATTGAGAAGATGTATGCAGAATATGTAGGGACACATATTGAAAATTTACTTAATGATGAAGTGGAATTTGCTGATAGTAAAACAGAAGAATATATTGATATGATAAAGATGAATGCTAATAGCGCATTAAGTATATATACAGGTGATAATACAGTAGAATTATTGACTAGTGCACAGCAAAAGTACGAACGATTATTTGAAGATATTGAGAATGCAAAAGAAACGATTAATGTACTGTATTTTATTTTTAAATCTAAGGACAAGTGTGGAAGAGAGCTAATTAGCCTCTTGGCTAAAAAAGCGAAGCAAGGAATAGAAGTTAAATTAATTTATGATAGATTTGGAGATTGGAAAAAAACTAGATATAGAGATTTCAAAGAAATAGTGGATGCAGGGGGGAAAGTATTTCGATATTTACCTCAATTCATTCAATCTGCATTGAGTGCGAATTATAGAATGCATAGAAAGATTGTAACTATCGATGGACGTATCGCATACACAGGGGGAATTAATATTGGTGATGATTATTTAGGATTAGATCCTAAGATCCATCCTTGGAGGGATACGTCGATACGATTAACTGGGAGCTGCGTGTTAACTTTACAATTAAGATTTTTATATGATTTGATTTTTATTGAAATGCAAAAAAGAGGCAATAAGGGACTTTTACCTGAAATGAAAGAATTAATTTTTTACCAAAAACTATTTATTCCAAAGGGGACCTTAAAAGGAACTGCAGGTGTTCAAATAGTAGCAAGTGGACCGGATACTGAAAGAGCACATATTAAAGATGGATATGTTAAAATTATAAATTCGGCAAAAAATTATTTATATATTCAAACACCTTATTTTGCACCAGACGATACGCTGATTGACTGTTTAATTATGTCAGCTAATTCTGGAGTCGATGTTAGGGTGATGATACCAGGGGTTCCGGATAAGAAATATATACATTATATAACCTTTTCAAATGTAGAGCAATTATTGGAGGAAGGGATAAAAGTATATGTATATAATGGATTTCTACACAGTAAGACAATGGTTATAGATGATCATGTAACCACTGTAGGAACTACAAACCTTGATATTAGAAGCTTTTCGCTAAATTATGAAGTTAATGCATTTGTGTATGATACAAAATTTGCGCTAACGAATAGAGAAGTGTTTGAAAAAGATATGGAAAAATGTAAAGAACTTAACTATACAACATTCCGTAAAAGAGGATACTGGCAAAAATTTTGTGAACGCATTTGTAGTTTGTTCACACCACTAGCATAAAGGGAGTAATTTTATGGAACATTATTATACGCGCAATACTACTGTTGAACATGATTTATCGAATATTGAATTTAGGGTAGGAGAAGGGACCCTCACATTAACTACAGATTCAGGAGTGTTTAGTAAGAAAAAAGTAGATTTTGGATCGATGCTTTTAATTGAAAAGATTCCTCATACAGAGGGTAAGATATTAGATATGGGATGTGGATATGGTCCTGTTGGATTAAGCTTGGCATTAATTAATCCAAAATCAGAGGTTACAATGGTTGATATTAATGAAAGAGCGGTTGGTCTTGCAAATCAAAATGCGCAAACTAATAAGCTGTTAAATGCTAAAGCAATTCAAAGTGATGGTTACGAGTTAGTTAATGAATGCTATGATATAATTGTGTCGAATCCACCTATCAGAACGGGCAAGAAAGTTATTTATCCCATGTTTGAACAGAGTATAGATCATTTAAATGAGGGTGGACAATTATATATTGTAATTCAAAAAAAACAAGGCGCAGACTCTGCA
>JAQSXR010000017.1 GCA_029256575.1 Clostridiales bacterium
CAAAAAGCAGCAATAAACATGGTTTGTTGTCTGTCGAAAGAATAAGTTCTAACGCTATGGAACGACTAGAATTAAAACGGATGATAATATTAAACTAATATGTAGTTTTTAAGGTATATAAACGAAGTCTAAGATGAGAGATTATCTTGGATTTTTTTGTATATATTTATATATAAATATTATATTCTACAACAAATTTTATATTACTTTAACGTATTATGATATAATAAGAATAAAATAGCTAAAAGGAGATGACGTAGTGATCAGTATAAAGAAAGTGCTAAAAACACTACTGATTGGAATTTTAATAATTATATCTATTGGATTTACTAGTTTTTATGTATTGATAGGGTTAGGGGCAGCTCCCAAATTACAGACAATTTGGGTTACTACGGCAATGACTACGCTTAATAATAAATGGTTAGCAACAACTTTTATATCCCAAAAAAAAATAGATAAAATTATGAATGAAAATTATGTAGATGATACAGGCTTAGATTCAGAGTTATTAGATTCAGATAAATTTAATAACCAAAGTGAAGATGTAAAACATATTTTAGGGGAAAATGATATATATATTCGCGATGGATATGATAAATTAGAAGAAGGAGTTTATTTAAAAAGAGTATCTGATTTCGGATGGAATGGATATACTATGATTGTAACAAATCCTGATAGAGTTAAGTTAGTTGATACTGCCAAACAATATGAAGAGGGTCAAACAGTTAATCGAATGGTTATTAATTCAGGTGCGGTTGCTGGAATAAATGGTGGAGGTTTTGTAGATGGACCAAATTACGACAGTAATGGAGGAACACCTGCGGGACTGATTATTGAAAATGGAGTGCTTATTGCTCCAAAAAAAGATGCTGGATTAAATTATAACATGATAGGAATAAATAAAGATGGAGTTTTGGTTTTAAGACATTGTACTGCTACTTGGGCTTTGGAAAATGATATAGTAAGCGCTGTATCTTTTAGTCCTTTCTTGATAACAAACGGTGAAGCAACTATTAAATCTGGAACAGGTGGTTGGGGTATTGCTCCAAGAACTGCAATTGGACAAAGAAAATCAGGGGAGATTGTTTTTTTAGTTATTGATGGTAGGCAACCAACTTGGAGTGTTGGAGTTGATATTAAAGTAGTTCAAGATGTTCTATTAGAAGAAAAATGTATTAATGCAGCATTACTTGATGGAGGAAGTTCAACAGTTATGATGTATAATGGAGAGTATGTAAATAAACCAAGTCTTGGGTTCGAACGGTTTATTAATAATTGCTGGGTGGTAATGCCCAACGAAGAATAATAAAAGAATATAAAGGGAATAGAATAGATATAAAATAATATAAAAGTGAGGTATTTTTATGGGATTTAGAGAAGTGAAAGCAGAGGAATTAAGTATTAATCCATTTACATTAATCGGGAAAGAATGGTTACTAATAACCGCAGGGACAGAAAATGCATTTAATACAATGACTGCAAGTTGGGGTGGGTTAGGTGTGTTCTGGAATAAAAACGCAGCTACGATTTATGTAAGACCAACGCGTTACACAAGAAAATTTGTTGATGATAATGATACATTTACAATATCTTTTTATAAGGAAGAGTATCGAAAAGCACTTGCACTTTGTGGTAAGGTCTCAGGAAGAGATGTAAATAAAGTGGAACAGGCAGGGTTAACTCCTGTATTTGAAGATAATGCAACATATTTTGAAGAAGCTGGATAATAAAAAAAGCTTAGTGGCCTGAATCCACTAAGCTTTTTGAAATTTTATAGTTCATTAAATATTATTTACTAAATGGCTTTTGATTATTACTTAATAGTTTTGAGTATTACGAATTAATAGTTTTAGTTTTTTTAGTTGTTGAACCCGAACCAAATTTAATAACAGATTTTAATGGTTGCCAGATAGCTTGTGATATTCCAAAGCCTGAATCATAGAAACCAGCACTTAGACGTGTGCCAAAATAGAAAGATGCAACGATAGCAACTTCACACAATGCGTGAAGGATAGCTAATCCAAAGGAAAGCATAGTAGCTTTTGAAAATGAATTAAGGATATCCGGTTTCTTTAATAATACAAATCCTCCAACAGAAGCAAACACTACATGTGTTAATGCACGAAGAACGATAACGATAGGGAAACCACCTAAAAAGAATCCTAATGTAGTACCAAGTGAAACGATGATAGCAGTAGAGGGAGAGATAAACATAGCAATAAAAATTGCAACATGGCTTGCTAATGTAAAGGATGCCGGCTCTATTTGAATTTTAAAGGGAGATACCAAAGGTATAATAATTCCTATTGCAGAAAGAAGGGCAGCGGCTACTAATTTGTAAGTTTGATTTTTACGATTCATATTGATCAGACCTTTCAATGTTTTTTGTTTTACTATTAATTTAAAATAGTTTTTTTTATAATTATATGTAACAGAACATATTTAGACACGCATAAAAATAGTCAAGCTAGGTGTCTTGACACCTGTCTTGACTATAATAATATAATGTTGTTTATTTGTCAAGTAAAATTCCCTTTTCTGACAATTTTTCTATAATCCTATAATATTGGTCCTCATTCACGCATCCAATGGTATGTAAGTGAATTCCATCCGTTAATTCTGATAGGGGGACCACATTTGACTTCTTAAATTTCTTAAGAAACTCCTCAACATCATGTCTCGTTGATATTTGTAGTTGACCAGATATTTGACCATATACGGGATGATCTACAATTACATCAATGACTGTCCCACCATTATCAACAATAATAAATAATTCATCAGCTAAACTATCATTTTGATGGTGCTTGCAAGCTATTGTTTTGTAAATCTTTGAATTAAGTAATTTGCTTGGTGATTGAAGGACATATCCACGTGGAGTTGCAATGATGTCTTCCCCTGATGCACGTAAAAGTGCAATATCTCCAACAACAATTTGCCTACTTACATCAAAATTATTTGCTAGTGTAGTCGCACTTACGGATTGTTCAGTATCTCTTAATATGTTTATAATAGCATCTCGTCTCTCATTCGAAGTCATTTTAAACCTCCCAGTTAGTTATTTTATTAAAAAAGTATACTCTTATTCTAAATAAGATAATAGGAAGTGTCAAGGAAAAGAGACGGTATAAATAGTTATCGTTTCTATTAAGTTTTTATTGACAGCGTAACAATGTTATGTTAAATTACATGTAATGGAACAAAACATTGTTACGTTAAGGAGGTTGCATGAGTTGATATCAAAAAAAGATTTGCTTGTTATGACTGGGATATCGTATGGACAGTTATACAGATGGAAAAGAGAAAAACTGATACCTGAAGATTGGTTTATAAAGCAACCATCATTTACGGGTCAAGAAACATTCTTCCCTAGGGATAAGATGTTAAGTCGTATTAAAGCAATACAAGAATTAAAAGACAAATATTCTTTAGAGGAACTCTCAAAGATACTTTCACCAGAAGTTGCAGAAAGAAGTTTTTCAATAGATGATTTGAGTAAAATTTCAGAAATCTATTCTGGTTGGGTTACTGCATTTACAGAAGGCTTTGAGAAAAATAATTTTAACTATATTGAAGTAGTAATTATGGTTGCAATATCTGAGTTAAGAATTGATTGTGAAATACCTGTTAAGCAAGCATGTGATTTGGTGAGAGGCATAAGGGGGTTCTTAGATAAGATTAAGTCAACGGGATATATTTTAGTCATATTCGATATAGAAAGAGCCTATTATGCAAGTCTGTACCAAGAGCAAGCGACAATATTTATGGATAACAGATTTAGAATTGTTAAGGAAATTAGATTAAATGATATTTCAAGTAAATTGAAAATTAAGTATAGAAATAAATTTAATTTTGAATTTTCAGATGAAGTGATTGATCAATCAAGTAAAGAATATTCAAGGGAATAGGAGCGTGTTAATATGAGAAAGAATATTTTAGCAATTGGAGAAAGAACGGTGTATGGAGATGTTGGAAGACTAATGATCGCCGGAGAAGTTCATGTTGTGAATGCTGATGTAAAGAAAGTGTACGGGGCAGGAGAACTCAGTATTGAGAATAGTTATATTGAGAAATTTAGAGCTGCTGGGGATATTACGGCCAATAATACAAGATTTGATGATTTTAAAAGTGCAGGTGATGTAAAACTAACGGGAGATTGTTTAGCAAATATCTTCGCTTCATTTGGTACAGTAGAGGCCGAAAATTTGGAATGCAATATTCTGAAAAATGGATCGGATAATGTAAATGTTATAAGGAATGGGAAACAGGTAGTGGTCAATAAGCAATACCATATTTATAAGAATTCTTCATCATCTTCTGATAACTACATGGTTGAATTTAAAGGGAAATATAAAGCACAAACATTTGAAAATTTTTTACCCTTTACATTGACATGCAAATTTGAATTTAGAAATATATTATCAAAGAAACTATTGATATATGATGGGGTACTGGAATGTGAGCGACTATATTCATTTGGTTCTTTACAAATGGAGGGAGTTAATGCGGAAAGAATATATATTAAGACAAATATTGATACAAAACTAGAAAGCGTTGTTGGTACCAAGATTGTTATTTCTGACAAGATATATTTTGATAATGAATTCAAAGCAGTTCCCAAAACTACGAATGAAAAGGATTTCTCGAAGGATATTATGCCCTCTAAAGCGATAATGGAAATTGCGCAGATAGAAGGGGATGATATAGTACTTGATAACGTAAAAGCAAATTCCGTATGCGGAATAAATGTTACAATAGGCGATATGTGTATTATTGAACGAGTTGAATATAAAGATAAGATAAACATTTCGAAAAAAGCAATTGTTAACGAGGTTGTTAAGATATAAATATAGGGATCAGTTAGTTAGCAATTAGATAACCAGCAAATATAATGAAAGCATGTAATTAATATTACGAGAAATCATTTGTTTATAAAATTCATTATAATAGACAAAAAGGAGATTAATAATATGGGAAATACAAATATTGAAAAGATTTTAGAAATGTACAAAAATGGAAACGTAAATCTTGATGAAGCAAGTAGATTATTAGCATCTGTTGGAGTACAAGAAAGTATGCCAATTGCACCTGTTTCAACAGAATGTACTAACATCATTGGTATACCATGGGAAGATGATGGGAAGCTTAGGATAGTTGTATATAAAGGTAAGAATTTATTAACAAAAGGGGAAGCAGGAAAGCAAAATATTGATATAACTTATAGGGGAGAAGCAATCGATGTTGAATGCTATGGCAATCTAACTTGTAATGACATTGGTGGGAATGTAAAAGCAAGTGGAAATTTGTCCTGTAAGGATATTGATGGCAGTGCGGATGCTATGGGCAACATTTCATGTGGAGATATTGATGGTAATGTAAATGCCGCTGGATCAATTACAAGCGGGGACATTGATGGTAGTGCAAATGCTGGTGGAGATATAAAATGTGGGGACATTGATGGAGGGGTTACTGCAGGTGGAAATGTTTACTGTGATAACGTTGATGGAAATGTATATGTAGGTGGATCTGTAAACACAAAATAAATAAATAAATAAATAAATAAATAAATAAATAAATAAATAAATAATTATTAGGGGGAATAGCTTTGAAATCAATCATTAATTTTTCAGGAGTAACAAAAAAGTACCCAAGTGGTACTCTTGCAGTTGATAATATTTCATTTGATATTTTTGAAAATGAAATAGTAGGGTTACTAGGGCCAAACGGAGCAGGGAAAACGACTATTATTAAATTACTTTGTTCACTTACCAATCCAACAGAAGGTGAAATCTATATTTATGATAAGTTAAAGAAGAAGAAAAGTACAATTATTTCAGTTGTATTAGAGGGAAATAGAAATCTGTATTGGAAGTTAACTGTATTAGAGAATATAAAGTATATGTTAGCATTAAAAGGAATTAAGTTTAGTGATAGAACAACATTAGTTGATGAGTTATTAACAAAGATGAATATCGATGATAAGAAAGATGCATTAGTAGGAGATCTTTCGCGTGGTATGCAACAAAAGGTTGCTGTTATTATAGCCTTAATTGATGATTCGAAAATTATTTTGCTAGATGAACCTACTCTTGGTCTAGATGTTGAAAGTGTTTTGGATATTCAAGAATTAATAAGATTTATTGCAAAAGAAATGAGTAAATCTGTCATAATTACCTCTCATGACATGAGATTTATTGAAAGTACTTGTGCAAGAGCTATTATTATTAATTCAGGGAAGAAAATTGCTGAGAATACGGTAGAGGAGTTTAAGACTTTATTTGCTAAAAAGAGTGTAAAAGTTGTTTTCGATAAGCAAGATAATGTGGAAGAAAAATTTGAAAAGTTAAATGTTAACATAAATTCGAAAAATGATTCTGTTGAGGTTGATTTTAGCTGCGCAGATAATGACGATATCTTTTATGAAGTAATGGAAGCATTAAAGGATAATAAGTGTAAAATAAATGACATTACATATTCTGATATTGATTTAGAAACTGTATTTTTAGAAATTATAAAGAATGATAGGGGGGAGAAGTAAAATGCTGTTAGTTGCAAATTTTAAAAAAGAATTAATTATGTTTAAGAGGTATCTTTTCAATTCACTTGGCGGTGTAATAACCTTATACATCTTGTTTCTATGTATGTTTTATGGCTATAATGCGGCAACTTCTCTACCAACAGATAGTACTAATACTGATTTTATGGTGGTATATTATGCTTTTTGGATGTTGGCATTATTTGTATATCAAGATATGGTCTATTCAATTCAAGAAGAATCAAAACTTGGGACATTAGAACAAATATACATGTCTAAGTTTTCCTTAGCTAGAATAATTGTCTCACAGAATATCGCTAAATTACTTGTAAACATTACACTTTTATTTGTTGTCATATTTGCTATAATGGCGACAACAGGAAAGTGGCTTCATTTTGATCTGTTTTCTGTTTCAGTAATTGTATTACTGGCAGTGGTTAATCTTTTTGGTATCGGTTTTATTTTTGGCGGGCTGGCATTAATATTTAAGAAAATAGAAAACTTTTTGCAGATAGTTCCTTATTGTATTTTAGGAGTATTTCTTGTTCCGGTGGGGAGTAACCCTTTCTTAAAATTAATTCCGACGGCATGGGAAGTAAGAATATTAGGAAATATTATGGTTGGTGGAATATCTATATTTGACTTAAGTGCAATGGATTGGTTTTTCTTAGTTGTACCAAGTATTGTATATTTCGTAATAGGGTTAGCTATTTTTAACAAGTGCGAAAAGGTAGCAGTTGATAGAGCGGTTTTAGGAAAACATTAAATAAATTAAGACTCTTATAGGATAAGAAACAGAAATAATAATTCTTAGCCTATAGGAGTCTTTTTTATTATATTATTAATTTTATTTTACTCTAAAAGTCTTATATGAAAATTTGGAAACAAGTAGTAAAGCAGTAATTATATATGAAATGGTTGCGATTAATAAAACAATACTAAATAAAGCGGGGGCAGTTTCAACTTGAAAGCATACATAGCATATCATATATACAATTGTGTTTACGATATGATAAAAAGGATTCTTAATATTTAGCTCTATTGTAAATGGTTGAAATATATAGTACATAAATAAGTGGTGAACAGAGAAAAAAATTGATAAACAAAGGATAGATAGCAACAAAATTACTAACTGTATAAAATCATATTCAATACCACTGATTAATATCATAAGGACAATTCCTGCATCTATAAATATTGCGGGAAGCAAATTAATACTTACTACTTCCTTTAATCTAATCTTAAAATTCAATAATATAATACTTTTATTTCGATAGAATGCATATCGTAAGAGGCTTATATCACAATTATAGAACATCGCACGGTTTAATTTTTCACCTGAAGAGCAAAAATACATTATAAAAACAAAGACTGGTAATGACTTGATCAAATAGTTTGCAGCCTCTATGGTTGCATCTTGGGAAACAATCCTTGTTATAATTCCTGCAACTATAGCAGCGCAAATAACAACAATTCTCATTACCACAGGTTTATATAGTAATCGTTTATGCCTTGCAAAGAATATTTTATTTAAATAATTATATCCGGTTTCATTTGAAAAATTGGTACTAGAAAGTACATCTTGTGTAAAATCTTTATCCTTCATCTTTACATCAGCAAATCTAGATTCTGACATTATCCTTTTAGTATTATAAATAGGATTATCAAGCTTCGTTGCAAGTTCAACAGCGTCTTTGTATTTATTATAGGAAGAAATATAATTTATTCCTATAAGACCAAGTCCAATAGAAATAAGGACAAAAGGAAAGCTTATTAGGAATGTGCTATTAATTAAAGTTTTTCCCAATATCGCAGGACAGTAGGCAAGTGCTAGAGGAATTAATGCACCAGGAAGAGAAATATAGTAATTTTTATTTAGGACAATACCTGCTTTATCAAAAAAATACAAATGTAGCGATACTATAAATAAACGAAAAGATGTTATTGTTATTGATAAAATAATTCCCCACCAGAAGGGTGCTCCTAGTAAAATTGAAAACATTATGAGGGCGGGAGTATAGAAGATGAAAAATGAAACATATTTTAGTAAAAGGGTTGAAAGAACATAGTACTTGGGGCTTATTCCCATCAATCGAACACAAATATATTTAATCATTTTAGGGTCAAGTACATCTACTGCAGAAAAACTGGCTGCAATAAAACTTAAGAAGAACATTATATGAATAAATAACTCAGTTTGGTTTAGTGTAGGTAAAGCCTCAGTCATTAATCTTATAGGTAAATAAACAACGATAGCAAGGTAGAGAAATTTTTGCAGTAAACTTATAGTATATTTTCCAATCATTACAATAAAAGTAAATACTTTTTTTGCCTCAACTTCGCTATAATAATTATCTCTAAGTAATTTGCCAATGAAGGGTATTTTTTGAAAATAATATAAGAATTTATTAGCACCAATTGAAGCCTTAATATTAAATATGCATTTTATAGTATGAATCATAAATAACTGTAGTCACTAACTTTAGGACTTCCTGAAGAAATGACTACACTACCCTCCTTTCAATCTTTTAGTAGATTAATTATTTTTTCTTCAAATCCTGGATTATGAAGAGCTTCGCTAGGAACTTTTTCTAATACGCCGTTATTTAACACTACTATTTCATCACATAAATCTGTAGCTAGCTGTAAAATATGTGTAGAAAAAATAATGATATGATCATTTTTTATTTTACGTAATAATTTCTTAATTTCTAATGCAACAACAACATCAAAAGAAGTTAATGGTTCGTCAAGTAATATAACAGGGGGCCTAGCAATAATAAAGCATAACATTTGTATTTTGTTTTTCATACCATGAGAGTATCCTTTAATTAACCGATGTCTATCTTCATTATCAATTTTGATTAAATCGAAATAATCTTCAATCTTCTTAGTAGCATCTAGCTTCTCCTTGTTAATTTCCATATAAAACTTTACAAATTCATATCCAGTAAGGAATTCAGGAAGGATAGGGGAAGAGAATACATATCCTATATCTTCAAATTCTAATTTCGTTACTATCCCATTATTGTTTATAAGGGATTCCCCGGAAACTAAATCAATTTCTCCACTTAAACAGTTGAAAAGAGTGGTCTTACCAGCTCCATTTCTACCTAATAGGCCATATATTTTACCCTGTTCAAAGGTAAACGTTGCTCCCTTTAATACTTCTTTATCACCAAATTTTTTATGTATGTCTTTTAATAGTAGCTGCATAATTTTTCTCCCCTTAGATTATTATATATATCACTAACAGTATATACTGTGCATATACAGATGTCAAGAAATAAATACCATTTAAATTATATATTATACATAGTAAATAAAGAATAAATAAGTTAAAATGGTTACTATTATATTTTACTTATGAAGGGCATCTTGACAAAGTATAAATATAGTTGTACTATAAAACATACTATAAATATATGAGATGTATGTTAAGAATAAGAGATATAAGAAGTAAGAGATATAAGAAGTAAGAGATATAAGAAGTAAGAGTTATTAAGAATAAGAGATATAAGAAGTAAGAGATATAAGAAGTAAGGGATATAAGAAGTAAGAGATATAAGAAGTAAGAGATATTAGATGTAAGGGATATAAGAAGTAAGAGATATAAGAAATAAGAGATATAAAAGATAAGAGATAGAAGTAATAAATAATAAATAATAGGAATTATTGTATGAGATAAATGAGAAGCACGAAGAATATTAGGCAGATGGAATCTGCGAAAGAATGGAGAGTGGCTATTAATGAAAAAAGAAACAAGATTAGTACATGGCATAAAAGGATTTGATGAAAAAACAGGTGCAATAAGTTATCCAATTTACCAATCTGCAACATTTAGACATCCAGGACTAAATGTCAGTACAGGGTATGATCAACGGTATTTAAACTTTTTAAATCCGGCGATCATATACTTTTATCCGAAGACCTATACGGTGGTACACATCGTATTTGTAATGAAATATATGCTGGTTATGGAATAGAGATAGAATATGTGGATACTTCCAATTTAGAATTAGTTAAGCGGTGTATAAAAGAAAATACAGCAGCTATATTTATTGAAACTCCATCTAATCCAATGATGTTTGTTAGTGACATTGAAGAAATATCAAAACTTGCAAAGAAAGTAAATGCATTACTAATTGTAGATAATACTTTTTTATCACCATACTTCCAAAAACCAATCAGTTTAGGTGCGGATATAGTTGTTCATAGTGGAACCAAGTATTTATGTGGTCATAACGATGTAATAGCAGGGTTCTTAATTACTGGAAGTAATATACCAAAGGAAACAACAAGGATAGAGTTAATATATAAAACTGAGGGTGCGATACTATCCCCTTTTGATAGTTGGCTTATGATTAGAAGCATAAAGACATTAGGTGTTAGGATGGAAAAGCAACAAGAGAATGCTTTGATTGTTGCAAAATGGTTAAAGAGTGTTCCTACTGTTAAAGAGGTATACTATGTTGGATTACCAGAACATGTAGGGTATGAAATTAATAAAAAGCAGGCACTTGGATCTGGAGGAATGATATCATTTCGCGTTACGAACAAGGAAATAGCACAAAATGTTTTATCAAAAGTTAAGTTAATTTACTATGCAGAAAGTTTGGGGGGAGTTGAAACACTAATAACTTATCCAATATCTCAAACTCATGCAGAATCACCTAAGTATTTACTTGAGAAATTAGGTGTTGATAATTGTCTTTTGAGACTTTCTATTGGTATTGAGAATGTTGAAGACATAATAATAGACTTAGAACAGGCATTAAGAGAAGTATGAAATTTGGAGGAGGTTCAAGATGAATAAGTATAATTTTGATGAAATAATAGATAGAAAAAATACAAATTCTTTGAAATATGATTTTGCAGTTGAAAGGGGAAAACCGAGTGATGTAGTACCTTTTTGGGTAGCCGACATGGACTTTAGGGTTCCTCAACAGATATCAGATGCTTTAGTTACAAGAGCACAACACGGTATCTTTGGATATACGCAATACAAAGCAGATTATACAGATATTTTAAAAAATTGGTTTAAGAAACGTTTTGATTGGAGTATTGATAAGAAGTGGCTTGTAATTACACCAGGAGTTGTTTTTGCAATTAGTACGGCTATCACTGCACTTACAAGTGAGGGAGATGCAGTCTTAATTCAAAGACCTGTGTATTATCCATTTTCAGAAACTATTCATAAAAATAATCGTAAATTAGTTAACAATCCACTTGTTTATAAAGATGGAGTATATTCAATTGATTTTAATGATTTTGAACAAAAGATCATTCAAGAAAATGTTAAGTTATTTATATTATGTAATCCTCATAATCCAGTTGGACGAGTTTGGACGAAGCAAGAACTAATACGAATTGGTGATATATGTACTAAGTATGGAGTGATAGTAGTATCAGATGAGATCCATGCAGATTTTATTCACAAAAATCATGAACATACTGTATTTGCATCTATATCTGAAAAGTACGCAGATATTACAATAACCTGTACATCACCAAGTAAAAGTTTTAATTTAGCAGGATTACAAATATCTAATATATTTATTTCAAATGATAAAATTAGACATAGTTTTAAAAAACGTCTTTCGCAAATTGGGTTTGATGAGCCAAATACGTTTGGACTAATCGCAAGTCACTCCGCTTATAGTTTGGGAGAGCAGTGGTTGGACGAATTAAAGATATATATTCAAAATAATATCAATTTGGCAAAAGAATTTATTATAAATGCAATGCCCAAAGTGAAAGTAGTTGATACAGAAGGAACCTACTTATTGTGGTTGGATTTTAGTGGGTATGGACTTAATGGGCATGAACTAGATGAAATAATAATAAATAAAGCGGGATTATGGTTAGATGGAGGAACAATGTTTGGCCCAGAAGGAGAAGGATTCCAAAGAATTAATGCTGCATGCCCATGGGTGGTTTTAGAAGAGGGACTGAAAAAATTAGCAGTTGCATTTGATAAACTATAAATTAGTTATATGCTTCTTAAAATACATTGTCTTGAATAGTCGAATATGGTATTATTTATATATATTTAGACGAAAAGTGGTGGGATAATGAACGATAATAATATGATATTAGATCAACGCGATGTAGATAATTTTTGGCATGGTTGGATCTTGGAAGAACTAATTGAACAGACAACTTGCGAAAGAGTATACAAAGCAAAAAACATCGAGACCTATTCTATAATTAAAGTAGTTAATGTTCCTGAGGACGATACAAAAATAAATGAAATGGTGATACAGGGTAAGGCGGATAAGTATATTGAGGCATACATAGAAGACTGTGCAATCGATATGCTAAATGAAGTTAAACTTATAGAGTCTCTAAAAGCATGCAAATACATTGTATCAAATAGGGCTTATAAGATGGTCCCTAAAGCTAGCAACATGGAGTGGAAAGTATATACAAGAACAGAGTACGTTGTGAAATTCAACATAATGAGTTTGCTTAAGAAACTTGAAATATTTGATGTATTGAAGTTAGGAATTGACATATCTAAGGCTTTAGAATATTGTGAAAAATTAAAAGTAATTCATGCTAACATTAACTTGAATAATATATTTGTAGCAGAGGATGGAGATTATAAATTAGGACAATTTTCGATACCAGACAATCAAAGAAAAATCCCACTAAAGAAGAAAATAATAAGAAATGAAGAAATGGTTGCGCCTGAAGTATTGCTGAATCAAAATTATTACTATTCTGTTGATACGTACTCTTTAGGAAAAGTATTGTTGAGTCTTTTGAATACATATCGTTTGAAAATAAGCGATGAACTTTTACAAATCTTGAATAAAGCAACTGAACTTAAGCCAGAAAATAGATTTGAAAAAGCGTATGAACTAAGACAAGCACTTGAAGAAGTGAATCGTCAGTTGTTAACTGAATTAAATAGTGAAGTAACAAAAAAACCAGAAATTCAAGATATAGCACCAAATTCTCAAACGACAGCACCAATCCAACCAGAACTTCAAGTTATAGCACCAAACCCTCAAATTATAAAACCAGAACCCCAATATATAGAACTAAAATCTCCAATACTTGATGTGATTTCAGAACTACAACCTGAATTATTTGGAGTAGAGAATGAAAAACTTCAGATAAAAGAAATTGATGTTCCTAAATTTATTAATAATATCGATATAGTAAATTTAGAGAGTCCCCTAAAAAAACTGTTGTAAGTAGAACCATTGAATTAAAAAGGAAAAATGAAGAAAAAAGAAAGAAAACTCAAATAATATATATTACTTGGGCAATTAGTATGGTTGTAATCGTTATTCTAGCGTTTATGACTCCTAGAATTCAAAATTTAGTAAATAAAAATAAAACAACGAAAGCAAATAATGAAATAGCAAATACAATAACAACAACCAAAACTCAAGACAATGTAGAAGATACAGGAGTTACTGATAATACAGGGAATACAGATAATTCAGGGAATACAGATAGTTCAGGAAATACAGATAATTCAGGGAATACAGATGATTCGGGGAATACAGATAATTCAGGAAATACGGTTGATGATAGTTCAACCAATAGCGAAACAGAAGCACCAATTGTTCCTAATATGGTGGGGATTACCGGTGCTGAGGCTATAAAAGCTGCGGAAGATATAGGCTTAGTTGTTGCAATTACAAGCGAAAATAGTAGTACGATTCAAAAAGATTATGTTATTTCTCAAAGTGTAAAAGAAGGAACAATTCTAAAAAAAGGTGATTCGATTAATATCGTAGTCAGCTTAGGCAAGACTGGTACGAATGGTACTACAGTAAAAATGCCAAATTTAGTTGGTATGACGCGAGAAGTTGCTGAGCAGACACTAAAAACATTAGGATTAAATATAAAGTATGTAGAAAGATATGATGATAAGGTAAAGCTTGGATTGATCGTAAATCAATGGGTTAATATAGGTGCGGAAACAACAGTTGGATCAACTGTAACTGCGGTTATTAGTCTTGGAAAAGAGGATATTTCTGAATGGTCAGAATGGACAACTTCTTTACCACAAGGAATTACTTCTGATACTTATGCTATAGAGAATGTAGTAAAATACCAATATAGAGATAAGGAAATAAAAACTTCTTCTGAAAGTACAATATCCGGATGGATAAAATATGATTCTGGTTTTGCTTGGACTGAATGGAGCGATTGGTCAACGACACCTAGTGAGGTAGTTAATAATAGAGAGTATAGTCAAAGAAATGTTGAAGATAAGCACAACAGAATAATATATAAATATTCAAGATGGGCATACGTTGATAACAATAATAATATTTCTTATAGTTATACTGACTTAAAAGGTACAGATTATAAAAGCGGTGGAGAATGGCAATATACAAAAAATGAAGATAGTGCTTTAGCTAAAGTAGGAACATTAGGTAATCAAACGAAATACACTGGAAGTTGGTTTAACCAAGAAAAAACAGAAGAATACTCATATTCTACATACCACCCAGAATACCAGCACAGAGATTATGTAAATACAAACTATTTCTATCGCTGGTCTATATGGTCTAATTGGAGTGATACAGTAGTAAAAGCATCGGATACAAGGGAAATTAACACCCAGAAAATGTATCGCTACAAATTGAAATAATATTATTGATATTCAGAAAGGTTTTTCCAATATCGTTTGGGCATACTTCTAGCTTGATACGAAGGGTTATAACGTTCCTTAATATTTACACTATTAAAAAAGGTTTTAAATAAATCTGCATAGGCATCGTCTTTTGCTTGTGATAACAATAATTGTTGGTCATGTGATGTGAAATCTCTTAAATAGGCTTCTTCCTTATTATAAATAAGGGCAGAAGCCCTTTTTGTATCATGAATAATAAAGTATTGATCACGAAATCTATCAACAAAATGAGTCGATAATAATGAGACGATATTATGATCTGGCTCAATTGGAGAATAGAAAACTAAGGACCGTATTTCTTGGAACCGAACGAATCCAGTAAAACGATGTACTTCTAGATTAACCTTATGAACCATTGTATCTACTGCTATAATGGTATCATTATTCTTTGCCAGATTAATTGATACACCACATTTAAAACATAGCTTGTAATAAGAATAAATTAAATTCTCGCATCCATCAATTTCACTAAGATATAAATAATATATATTTCTTAATACTTCTGTAGAGAGTTTTTTTAATGTACTACGATAGACCTTTTCAAAAATCTCTGAATCAGTAGTTACATTAATAATTTCAGAAAATAGAGTAGGGATATGATTTTCCAAACGGCAAATATTCACTTCATCTTTATCTAGATAAGAATAATAAATGGTAGTGAGTAGACCTTCGAATGTACCATCATAAATATAGTCTTTTATCATAGTTGGCTCCTTAAAGAAATTAATTGGTTTTATATTAAAATAAATTAGTTACAATTCTCCAGTTATAGAGGTATGAACATCACTAGATAGTAACAATTGATCAAATGGTGATGGGCTAAAGGATGGAGTATCAAATAAGCTAATTTGCTTATATAGTAGACTAGATTCTGAAGCTTGTATCTCTGGTAATAAGGCAGCAGCAATTGAAGATACATCGAACTTTACAGGACTATAGTGTTTCCCGCTACATAAAACAAAAAATTGAGCTCGTTTTACTGCTATTCTAAGCTTTTTTAAGTCATCGAAGGTTAAATTGGAAAGCCTTCGTGCACTCATTATTTTGCGAGCACCTTTTAACCCAATTCCAGGTATGCGAATTAACATATCGTAGGGTGCTGAATTAACCTCAACTGGAAATTGGTTAAGGTTTCTAAGTGCCCAACAAGTCTTTGGATCAAAATTCACATCAAGATTTGGTTGTTGTTCCGTTAACAACTCGTTTACTTTGAAATTATATACACGAACTAACCAATCACTCTGATAGAGTCTATGCTCTCTAAGAGTAGGTGGAGATTGTATGGTAGGTAATTTTTTATCGGTGTTTATTGGAACATATGCGGAATAATATACTCTTTTTAAATCATAATTATTATATAATTGTTCGCTTAATTTTAATATAGTTAGGTCATTATCAGGAGACGCACCAACAATTAATTGTGTGCTTTGACCGCCGGGAACGAAAGTAGGAGTATTAATAAAATAACGACGATCCTCTTGATTCTCAGCAATACGGGTAGCTATTTGACTCATTGGCTTATATATATTTGTAGCAGTTTTCTCAGGGGCTAATAGCTTAAGAGAAGCAGATGACGGAAGCTCAACATTTACACTCATTCTATCTGCGTAAAGTCCGCATTCTGATATTAAATCTTCGCTTGCTCCAGGAATAGCTTTCACATGAATATAACCTCTGAACCGTTTTTCAGTTCTTAATTTCTTAAGCACTTCTGTAAGCATTTCCATGGTATGGTTTGCATCCTTAACGACAGCAGAACTTAAAAATAGTCCCTCAATATAATTCCTACGATAAAAATTAATTGTAAGGTCGACAACTTCATCTACGGTAAATGCAGCACGTCTTACGTCATTGGAACGTCTATTTATGCAATAAGCACAATCGTAGATACAATAGTTTGTTAACAATATCTTAAGTAAAGAAATGCATCTACCATCTGGAGTGAAAGAGTGACAGATTCCGCTATTTGCAGCAGAACCAAGTGAGCCGGACTCACCACTACGACTTGAACCAGAAGAAGAGCAGGAAACATCATATTTTGCAGCATCAGATAATATTTCTAATTTATTTTTTATATCCATATTCATCACCAAGAATAGTATAACAAACATACGTTCGATAGTCAATACCATGATAATTAGTTTGATTTAATATTAATAAAAAAAATAATCTTATTGATTTTACTGGCATTGAATTGCCAGTAACCAATTAAGATTATTTTTTTAATGTTTATTTTCAGATAATCTATACTTTTCAGTGAAACCTACGAATAAGCCACCAACAATATTACCTAGACCAACTATAATAAAGGAAGAAATCATTGGAGTTTCAAATCCAACATTTATTGTATAGAAAGAATAATAAAACATATTTGCAACAACATGGTCAAATCCACTTATAACAAATGCTGCAACAAATATTAAACAAAAGAAAACACCAAGTGATTTATTGGTTTTTTCAAAGTATTTATTTGATAGTACACCATAAGCTACTAACACTGCACAAAATATTGCCATTATAAATAGACTTAATAGATTGTCGCTTAATTTTTTATGTACTAACTCACTTAATGGTTCTGTTAATTTTGGGCTGAGTCTTGTTTGACTTATTAGTATGCTATAAGCAATCGAGCCTATAAAGTTACCACAAAAAGTTATAACAATGTCAAGCGGAGAATAATCTTTCGCTACTGAAAAAGGGACTACCTTGGTAAAGAGCATTTCATAAAAGTTCATTACGAGAAAAATACCTACTGTAAAGAACAAAGCACCCACTACTTTATCAGGTATTAATAGGTAAGTGGTTGCACCAAGACCTATATACATTCCGGCCATCGACGAGTTGATTAATTTTTTTAGCATTTGATTTATAATCCTTTTCCTTAGTTATTTGCGATACCTATTATAACTTGTGTTATCGATATTTGCAATAAAACAATGAAAATAATCATTAAATGTTAAATAAGTTTATAAAAGTTATAATTAGATTTATAAAAATAGTAAAAAATGGAACTATTCTATCAAATTTACGTCATTATAAAAATAGGATACATTTACTTTAGTTATGTTTAAAGGTATATTAATTAAGTAGGTGGATAATATATCTAAATATGGATAGGATAGGAGAACAATATGAACAAGAAAATTGCAATTTTATTAATTGTTATTATTATGTTAACAGGATGTGCTAGGAATGTTGATAAGACAACAAATACAGTTACAGTTACAAATACAGTAACAATTACAGAAACAGAGGATCAAGGAACGAATGAGGATGTAGTAAATTCTTTATTTACAAGTTTAGCAACGGATGCACCTGAAGATGCACTACTTCTTATAGTAAACGGAGTAGATAATGTTAATTATAAAGATGCGAATACGATAGAAACAGTTACAATTGAAGGAGTTACGAGTAATTCTGAGAGTATGCTGCTTGTTCCAAAGTATCAAGAGAGCATAATTACTATTGAATCAGTAGAGTATAATATAGAAACAGAAGAGATAGAAACAAAATACGAAATGTTTAATTCTGGTGCAACTCGTAATGGATATGCAATAAGGTTTAATGCGTTTCGACCAGAGGGAGCACCAATAAATAAAATTACTATAACATATAATGGTGAAACAATAGATTATTTAGTTTCATATAATGGAAAAGATGGGAATCCAACATTTGAATATGTTGAATAAAACAATAATAAGATTATGATTGAAGCAAATTGGTGTTTATAACAAATAATATAATATAAAAATCGCTATCAAAAAACTTAGTATTTATTTTTTTGTAATAATATGTTAGCATTATAAGTAGAGGTGATTTACATGATAAGAAAAGTAGAATTAGAAGATGTTAAAGTTTGTGCAGAAATATTTAGTGAAGCATATAGTGGTGAACCTTGGAATCATAGATGGCCAATCGATAGAGCAGTTGAGTATTTAATGGAGTATTTTAGATATGGGAAATTTATCGGGTATGTAGTATGTGATGAGGATAATAAAATTTGTGCTGGACTTTTTGCACATGAAAGAACTTGGTTTAATGGTAGCGAAATATATATTGACGAGGTATTTGTTAAACCAGGAATGCAAGGAAAAGGGTTAGCTACAAAATTAATTAATAAAGCAAAAGGAATAGTGAAAGAAAACAATATGTTAGGGTTAACACTTATGACACATAGAGGCTATCCTGCTGAAAAAGTATATCAAAAAAATGATTTTGTTGCGGACCAACATTTAATGTTTATGGAGTTCGACGCGAATAAATAATATTTATAATAAAAAACCCCATCAAATTCTTGATGGGGTTTTTGCGAACTATCCCTATTGTATCAAAGTGATACAAAGAGAACCGTCCCTATTGTATCACTTTGATACAATAAGAACCGTCCCCATTGTATCAAAGTGATACAAAAAGAACCGTCCCCATTGTATCACTTTCTTATTTATACTAAATCTACTTTAATTATTGCAGTTTCTTCTGCTTTTAATTCTATGTTGACAAAATCTTTGTCATATCCAATGATTGTTCCGCCAATTATTATTTCTGCGTTTTTACAATCGCCCAATAATCCGATAGGGAGAGAGAATCTTCTGTTATAGGAGTATTGTGAATTGATTAGGAGATACGCTTCATTATCTAAGAATCGTGCATAGCAGATTGCTGACTCATCTTCTAGTAAGAAACGATGAGCACCTTTCTTTAATACGTCACTTGATTTTCTAAGCGCTGTCATTTGTAAATAGGTATCATATATTTCTTTATCCCACTTTTCTTCGTCCCATGTAAAATTATATCTACATCCTTCAAAATGACCTAATTTACCATCAAGGCCAATCTCATCACCATAGTAAATACAAGGAACACCTTTGAAAAACATAAGCATCTTTATGGAAGTTAGTACATTCGCTCTAGATATGCTAGGTGTAGTACCGATTCTATGGATATCGTGGCTATCTAATTGGTTGAAAAGAATTCTTTGTACTTGATTAGGTATCTTTGCAAGTCTTGATTCTACCTCACGTTTGAATATAATACCGTTTTTTACTTTTGCTTTATTATTATTAACTTTCCAAGCAATTGTATGATCAAATTCACCTAGATATTTTCTTACTGGGCGATTGAAATAGTAATAGCTCATTATGGAATCCCACATATCTCCTTGAAGATATTCAGCAGCATCTGCCCAATGTTCAGCAAATAAATAAGCATCTGGTTTTATTGACTTAACTTCATTTCTTACGTCTTTCCAAACTTTATCATAAACAATTGTAGTGCGCATCTTACCAGTATTATGTCCAACGTCAAAACGCCATCCGTCAATACTGTAAGGAGGATTTATCCAATGCTTTAGAATACTGTCAGCATTTTTGTACATTAGATTTTGTAGTTCTTCATTGGTATAGTTAAGAGAGAAAAGATTTGGAACATCATTCCACATCTCAAAATTACCATCAGGTTTTAGGAAATAAAATTCCTTGTGTTCTTTTACCCAGTTATGTAAATCTCCTGTATGGTTAATGGATATGTCTAGTACTATTTTCATATCATTGGAGTGCAAGGCTTCAATCAAATCAATTAAAGCAGGGTTTCCACCGAATCCAGGGTCAACTTCAAGGTAGTTTGAACAATCATATTTATGATGTGATGGTGCAGTAAAGATTGGGTTCAAGTAAACACTATTTACACCGATTGATTTAAGGTAAGGAATCTTTGCAGTTACACCCTGTAAATCTCCACCAGAAAAATCGATATTTCCGCCTACTTCATAAGGAGTAGGGAGAGCATCCCATTCATTTTTACGGGAGGCATAGCCTAAATATGTATAATCACCATTTTGAACATCATTAGATTCATCACCATTAAAGAAACGATCAACGAATATTTGATAAAATATTGCATCATCTAACCAAGTTGCAGCGTTAAATTCTGCAATTATAGTAAATTCATAGTCTTCCAAAGGTACATATTCAGTAACACCTAATTGATTGTAAAAATAGACATCTTCTTCTGTACATATGAAAAAAGAGTATTTTACGGATGGTTGGTCGATTATCAAAGGAGCTGAGTAATATGTGAATTTCCCTTTCGTTATGATATCGAGCATTGGGATTGAGATTTCTTCGCCATTCTTAGTATTCCTTAAAAATACTTTCGTAATAGGGGAGTCAGTAAATGCACGTAATGTAATCGTAATTGTTTCGCCTATTTGGGGATTTAGATTAGTAACATATTGTTCAGAGGTTTCTGAATAAATACTTTCAAGCCAATTTAATTGGTTCATAATTTTCTTCCTTTCAAGGGGGGACTCGTTCTATTTATAAGAGTATTATACTTGATTTGAAGAGAATAGCAATAATAATACTACATTTATTGTTGAATAAATATTATCAGTTGGTAAACTATAGTATGGAATAAGTCGATAATGTGAAATTATGAAACAAATAGGAAAGAGGTTCTTTATGAAGAAAAAATTAATACTTATAAATGTTATGTTAGTATCACTTCTTATAGGGGGGTGTGGGAGCAAAAATGCGAATAATACACAAACTAACACCCAAACCAGCACGCAAAATGAGACACAGACAATTACACAAACGAAGGACGAGACACCGGTACCTGATAACGATGGGGTGGAAGGACCTTCAAATAATGGGGATGAAGAATTAATAGTGGATGACGATGGTATTTTCTCGGATTATTATAGAGATGCTTTAGAAAAACTTAGAACAATGACATTAGAAGAAAAAGTAGGGCAAATTTTCTTAACACGTTGTCCAATAGAAACGGATATTACAAGCATTCAACAATACCATCTTGGTGGGTATGTATTATTTAAACGAGATTTTGAAGGTAAGACAACAGAGGATGTAATCAATACGATTACATCATATCAAGAAATATCCAAGATACCATTAATTATAGCAACAGATGAAGAAGGAGGATCTGTTGTTCGAGTAAGTAGCAATTCGAATTTATCCAAGACTAAGTTTAATTCTCCTCAAACTATTTATCAAAGTGGTGGATTTAAAGCCATATATAATGATTCAATAAATAAAGCTAATTTGTTAAAAACATTAGGAATTAATCTAAATTTAGCGCCAGTAAGTGACATTGCATCTAGTAGTGAAGATTATATATTTGATAGAACCTTTGGTTTATCAGCAGAAGAAACAGGAGAATTTGTACAAAATGTTGTGAAAGCGACAAAAGAAGTAGGAATCGGTTCTTGTCTTAAGCATTTCCCAGGCTATGGAGGGAATGTTGATACTCACACCGGAATGGCAGTAGATTCAAGACCATATAGTTCATTTGAAACGTCTGACTTTTTGCCTTTTATTGCAGGAATCGAAACTGGGGTAGAAACAATACTAGTTTCTCATAATATAGTTGAAGCCATAGATAGTAGCTATCCGGCGTCATTATCTCCAGAAGTTAATAAAGTATTAAGAGAAAGACTTGGATTTACAGGAGTGATTATTACAGATGATTTAGAAATGGATGCAATTAAACAATACACAAATGGACAAAATCCAGCAGTTTCTGCACTTAATGCAGGGAACAGCATGCTTATAATAACTGATTTTGAAGAGGGGTATCAAGCGGTTTTGGAGGCAATAAAAAATGGAGAAATTAGTGAAGAATTACTTGATAAGGCAGTATTTCGAATACTTGCTCTTAAATATTCACTTGGACTGATTCAATAGAGCCCAAATAAATAAAATAGAGCCAAAATAAAATAGAGCGAAAGTAAAATAGAGTATAAGGAATATTAGTTATAACTGGATTATGCGAAATCGTACAACATATTATCATATTTGAGTTTTATATCAATATAATGAATGTAGATATTATTTATTATAGAGAATGTCTAATCTGAGCCTGAGAGAATCAGGTGTTTCAAAAAAGGGAGGCACTTATGAACAAAAAACTCAAAAAAAGTATATCCATTTTACTAACGGTAGCACTTATATTTTCTTTGTTTACAAGTAATCGATTAATGACTACTGCATTAGCAGAGGAAATACCAATTTATAAAAATCCAAATGCTCCAGTTGAAATGAGAGTAGCAGATCTACTTAGCAGAATGACACTCGATGAGAAAATTGGACAAATGATTCAAGGAGAAGTTGGGTCTGGGGAAGGAAATGTAAAACCAGAAGATACCATAACCTACGCAATTGGTTCCGTATTTAGTGGAGGAGGCGCTGATCCTGCAACGGGTAATGATATGCAAAGCTGGTACAATATGGTTACAGCAGTAGTCGATGCTTCATTAAAGAGTAGACTAGGAATACCTATATTATATGGAGTAGACGCAGTTCATGGTAACAATAATGTAATTGGAGCTACAATATTCCCTCATAACATTGGATTGGGAGCAATTGGAACGGCAGATTTAAATGATGCTATCCGCATTGTAAAGAGAGTTGGGGAAGCAACAGCAAAAGAAATGAGGATTACCAATATTCCTTGGAACTTTTCGCCTTGTCTTGCAAATCCGCAAGACCCAAGATGGGGAAGAACTTACGAAGGATTTGGAGAAGACTTGAATTTAGTTTCTAAACTTGGAGTAGCATATGTGCAAGGATTACAAGGGGAAACAATTAATGATTTAAAGAATCCTTACAAGGTAGTTGCCACAGTGAAGCACTATGTCGGGGAAGGTTATACATTTAACGGAACGAATCAAGGAAATGTATCTTCAATGACAAAGGAACAGATAGCAGCACAAATTTTACAACCTTATATAGAGGCAATAGCTGCTGGAGCAAGAACAGTTATGCCATCCTACAGTAGTATACAGGGTGTAAAGATGCACGCGAGCAAATATTTATTAACAGATATATTGAAAGTTAGATTAGGCTTTACTGGGTTTATTATTACAGATTATAATGCTATTTCGCAAATCACAGTAGATGAAGCAGGTAACACAATAAGTGATTTGAAGAATCAAATAAGAGTTGCAATTAATGCAGGCAATGATATGCTAATGCAGCCTACGAATTGGAAAAGTTGTATAACAAAATTACGTACTCTTGTACTTGATGAAATGGCAGTACCAGGGACGGGTGTTACAATGCAGAGAATTAATGATGCAGTTTCGAGAATTTTAAGGGTAAAATTTGAGTTAGGATTATTTGAAAAACCAATAACTCCAAATCCTGCATATAATTCAAATATAGCTGCTGAATTTGGATCTAGTGAGAATAGAGCATTGGCAATGGAAGCTGTCAGCAAATCAATGGTACTTCTAAAAAATGATGCAATAAATGGAGTGCCGATTCTTTCACAACTTAAGAATATGAAAAATATTTTTGTTGCTGGTAAGAGTGCTGATAATATTGGAAATCAATGTGGTGGATGGACAATTCAATGGCAGGGAAGTTCAGGGCCTATTACTCAGGGAACTACGATACTTCAAGGAATACAAAATACCATAACGTCAGAACAAAAGGTTACCTATAGTATAGATGGGACAGGGGCACAAGGTAAGGACGTTGCAATAGTTGTAATTGGAGAAAAACCATATGCAGAAGGAAATGGAGATAACTTAAATGGATTAGGTTTCGATGCGACAGACCTTGCAACCCTAGCAAATGTTAAGGCAGCTGGAATACCAACTATTGTTGTACTAATCTCCGGAAGGCCAATGATCGTTCGGGATCACATTGCTGATTGGGCAGGACTTATTCAAGCTTGGCTTCCAGGTACTGAGGGGAAAGGTGTTGCAAATGTTCTCTTTGGTGAAAAAGACTTTGTTGGAAAGCTACCTTTAAAATGGTCTTATTATGCAGAGGCATATCCACTTACATCTAATAATTCTCAATATGTAATGTTTGATAAGGGATATGGACTTAAAAAGAATCAAGTTACACCTATATTGCCAGTAATTGCAAACGCAAGTAATTTAAAACAACTCCTAAATGAATACTCAAAATCAGGGGCACTAAAGAGTCCATTACTAAAACAATTGACGAATAGCCTAAGTCAAGCAGAGCATCAATTAAGTTTGTCGAGACCAGACAAGGCAGCGAAACATATGGAAGATTTTATTAAACATCTTAATAAAAAGCAAATGGAAAGGTGTATTCAATCAGGAGCAAAAACGATATTGAATAATGAGGCCAATGCATTAATTAATCTTTGGTTAAAGAAAAAGAAATAAACGGATTTATTTCCAATGGTTACGCAATGAATAATTATCGGAAGTTCAGGCACAATTTAGCTTGCTAAATTGTGCCTGAACTTAAATTATTTTGATATAGTTATAAATAAAACGAGTAATTGTGCCTGAACTTAAGCTGTTTAGATTTAACCATAATAAATAAAACGGTTAAGTGCGCTTGATATATGTATTTGATTGAAAAACATTTTTTTGCATGGTATACTTTTTATTATAAATTTATTAAGATAATAAAATAAGAGTATTTTATTAAAGGTTATGAAGTGGATGATTCAAGCCATTTAATTAATAGGTGAAAAATAGCATATAAAAGTTATGTAGGAGGATGTATAAATGAAAAAGACTTGGTGGAAAGAAAGTGTAATTTATCAAATTTATCCAAGAAGTTTTAAGGATAGTAACGGGGATGGAATTGGAGATATTCCAGGGATTATAGAAAAATTGGATTATTTAAAGAATCTAGGAATCGATATTATATGGTTATCACCTGTTTATAAATCACCGAATGATGATAACGGATATGACATTAGTGACTATCAAGATATAATGGATGAGTTCGGAACACTGAAAGATTTTGATGAATTATTGAAGGAAGCACACAGCAGAGGAATAAAAATAGTAATGGACCTTGTAGTAAACCATTCTTCAGATGAACATAAATGGTTTGTTGAGAGTAAGAAATCCATTGATAATAAATATAGAGATTACTATATTTGGAGACCAGCTAAAGACGGAAAGGAACCTAATAATTGGGGTTCATGTTTTAGTGGAAGTGCATGGAAATACGATGAAACAACAAACATGTATTTTTTACACTTATTCTCTAAAAAACAACCTGATCTTAATTGGAATAACCCTGAATTAAGAGAAGAAGTATATAATATGATGACGTGGTGGTTAGATAAAGGAATTGACGGATTTAGAATGGACGTTATTAACTTTATTGGGAAAGATCAAGCTTTTCCAGATGGAACGGTTTACCCAGGAGCACTAAATGGTGATTTTAGTACATCATGTATGAATAAACCAGTTTCACATGAATATCTAAAGGAAATGAATGATAAAGTATTATCGAAATATGATATAGTTACAGTAGGAGAGGCACCTGGCGCACAGATTGAAGATGCGAAAAAGTATGCCGGAGAAAATACAAAAGAGTTAAATATGGTATTTCAATTTGAACATATGGATGTTGGCAATGGTTCTGAAGGGAAATGGAACAGTCTTCCGTTTAAACTGGTTGAACTAAAGAAGATTCTTGCAAAATGGCAAACAGGACTTCAAGATGAAGCTTGGAATAGCTTGTATTGGAACAATCATGATCAACCAAGAGTTGTCTCAAGATTTGGTAATGATAAAGAATACTGGAATATATCAGCAAAGATGCTAGCTACTTGCCTTCATATGTTACAGGGAACACCATTTATTTATCAAGGGGAAGAACTTGGTATGACAAATGTAAGCTTTGAAAGTATTGATGACTATAAAGATATAGAAATTATAAATGCATATGATGAATTAGTGAATCAACGAGGATTCTCACATGAATTTATGATGAATGGAATATACGGTAGAGGCAGAGATAATGCTCGAACACCAATTCAATGGGACGATAGTGAAAATGCTGGTTTTACAACAGGTTCACCTTGGATTAAAGTTAATCCCAATTACAGAACAATTAATGCAGCTTCACAAATAAATGACCCTAATTCTATTTTTAACTATTATAAACTTCTATTAAGATTAAGAAAAGAAAATGAAATAATGGTTTATGGTAAATTCGATTTATTATTAGCGGACCATGAACAAATTTTTGCATATACTAGAACATTAGAAGAAAAATTGTTAGTAGTATGTAATTTCTCAGCAGATGCTGTTGATTTTAAAGCAGATCAAACAATCAATTATAGTACACATAAATTACTTTTATCAAATTACGAACAAATGGAGCGTCAAGATATTACTAATTTTGTTTTGAGACCATATGAAACAGCCGTTTACGTACTAAATTAGACAAGAACTCTAATAATCACACTAGAATCGACTAGTGTGATTTACAAATGCATGAAATAAGAGTATAATGATATAATTCAAAAGAAATAAGTTTAAACAAATAGCGAAACGGTAAGCAATCCGCTTTGTCTTTGTATAAAAGGATTATCGATATATATTAAAGGAGCGAATAAAATGGATTACAAATCAATTATTAGAAGTGTCGCAGATTTCCCAAAAGAAGGTATCGTTTTTAGGGACATAACTACATTACTACAAAAACCAGAAGCATTAGTAAGTGCTGTAAATGATATGACAGAATCACTTAAGGACGTTGAATTTGATTATGTTTTAGGACCTGAATCAAGAGGATTTATCTTTGGCGTACCAGTTGCATATGCAATGAATAAAGGATTTATTCCAGTTAGAAAACAAGGGAAACTTCCATATAAAACGAAAGCGAAAGAATATGCACTTGAGTACGGTACAGCAACGATTGAAATTCATGAAGATGCATTTGAACCAGGACAAAAGGTTGTAATAGTAGATGATTTGTTAGCTACAGGTGGAACTACAAAAGCAATGATTGACTTAGTTAAGGAAATGGGCGGAGAAGTAGTTAAATTAGTATATTTAATTGAATTAGATTTTCTTAATGGAAGAAGTGTATTAGGTGATTGTCCAATACATTCACTAATTAACTATGATGCAGAATAAATGTAATTAGAGTGACATAAACGTAAAACTAGAGTGTGGTGAGAAGAATGTCAGCAGAGTTATATAATGAGCTTATTGAAAAAATAAGAAAATATCATCCATCGGGCGATTTCGCAATGATTGAAAAGGCTTATATGCTAGCGAAGGAAGCCCATAAGGATCAAAAGAGAAAATCGGGTGAACCGTACATTATTCACCCACTTTGTGTTGCAATCATATTAGCAGAACTTGAGTTAGATAAAGAGTCAATTGTTGCAGGAATTCTGCATGACTGTGTTGAAGATACAATAATGACTACAGAAGATATTTCAAAAGAATTTAGCCCTGAAATCGCACTATTGGTTGATGGAGTTACAAAGCTTAAGAAAATCCCTTTCGATTATGATAAAGTAGAAATTCAAGCTGAAAATTACCGTAAAATGTTCCTTGCGATGGCCAAAGACATCAGAGTAATAATTATTAAACTTGCAGATAGACTTCATAATTTGAGAACTCTTGAATACATGTCAGAACAAAAACGATATGAAAAAGCAAAAGAAACGATGGATATATATGCACCAATCGCAAATCGACTTGGTATATCTAAGATAAAGGTTGAACTTGACGACTTAGCATTTCGATATATTTATCCAAATGAATATTATGACTTAGTAGAAAAGATTGCAAAAAAACGAAGTGAAAGAATTGAATATGTAGAGAAATTGGTTACTGAGATTGAAATTCAGCTAGATCTTGCTGGCATATCAGCAAGAGTTGAGGGAAGACCAAAACATTTCTTTAGTATATATAAAAAGATGGTAAGTCATTCGAAAACGCTAGATCAAATATATGATCTTTTTGCAGTACGTATTATTGTTGAAAATGTTAAAGATTGTTATGGGGCACTCGGAATAATACATGAAATGTATAAACCAATTCCTGGCCGCTTCAAAGATTATATTGCTATGCCAAAATCAAATATGTATCAATCCTTACACACAACCTTGATGGGAACGGAAGGGATGCCTTTTGAAATCCAGATAAGAACTTTAGAAATGCATAGAACTGCAGATTACGGTATTGCTGCTCACTGGAAATATAAAGAACAATCTACTACAGGGACTACTGTAGCGGAAAGTGAACAAAAAAAATTATCTTGGCTTAGAGAAATTCTTGAATGGCAAAAAGATTTATCTGATAATAAAGAATTTGTAAATTTATTAAAAACAGATCTAGATATATTTACGGATAGAGTATATTGTTTTACTCCGTCAGGCGACTTGATTAACTTGCCTAATGGCTCAACACCTATTGATTTTGCATATAGTATACATAGTGCTATTGGAAATAAAATGGTAGGTGCTAGAATTAATAGTAAGATGGTTACAATTGATCATAAGATAGAAAATGGCGATAGAATTGAGATTATTACCTCGCAAAACTCGAGGGGACCAAGTATGGATTGGCTTAAGATTGTAAAGAGTACACAAGCCAAGAACAAAATATCTCAATGGTTTAAAAAAGAACTTAAAGAAGAGAATATTGAAAAAGGGAAAGAAATGTTAGAGCGATACTGTAAGGTAAAAGGTATCCCTTTAAGTGAAATAATGAAGCCTGAATGGTTAAAGCTAGTTATGAATAAATATGGCTTTAAGGAAGTTGACGCAATTTATGCCGCTGTTGGACATGGTGGTATGAAAGAAGGCCAAATAATTAACAAGCTTTACGAAGAGTATGCTAAGAAAAATGCGATAAAAACGATAACAGATGAAAGTGTTATGGAATCTGTTAATGAAAATAAAGATAGAGCACATTTGAAAAAGTCAAAGAATGGCATTGTTGTTAAGGGAATTCATGATGTAGCAGTTCGATTCTCTCGTTGTTGTGGACCAGTTCCTGGAGATGAAATAGTAGGATATGTAACCAGAGGACGTGGAGTTTCGATTCATAGAACTGATTGCATCAATATAATTCAAATGCCAGAATTTGAAAGAGAAAGATTGATTGATGCTGATTGGCAAGTGAATGACCAAGAAGCAAGCAGTGTATATAATGCTGAGATTCAAGTTTATTGTACAGATAGAGTAGGATTATTAGTTGACATTACTAGAGTGTTAACAGAAGAAAAGATTACGATTAATTCATTAAACGCAAGAAAATCAAAACAAGGTGATGTGACTTTAGATTTACAAATAGAGATATTTGGGGTAGCGCAATTAAATAAAGTTTCATCAAAAATAAGAAACATTGAGGGCGTAATTGATATTGAACGTTCTTCATCGTAATAGGGGGAGTGTCTCAAAATATAATGAGTTATATTATGAGGTATCCCTTTTTATTTGGTAGAGTAATATGAAATAGAAAATAAAATATGTTAGGAGGAATTTCATAATGTTAAATCTTAAAACGATAGTACTAGGTCCAATTCAAACAAATTGTTATATCGTCTATAATACGGAAAGTTTAAATACAATTATTGTAGATCCTTCAGATGATACAAGGGGTAGATTAGCGGATTTTATTACTTCTAATGCCTTGAAACCAGTAGCGATATTAGTAACGCATGCACATTTTGACCACATTGGATCAGTTGATGAATTACGTCACAAATATTCTATTAAGGCATATTCATCAAAGATTGAAGCGATAAATAGTGCAGATCCGAAATTGAATTTAGGAAATACATTTATTAATGGAATAAATATAAAAGCGACTATAGATGAAGTGCTAACCGATGGGCAAATAGTTCGTTTGGGAGACATGGTTGTAAAATGTATTGAAGTACCAGGGCACTCAGACCAGAGTTTATGTTACTATATTGAAGAAATTAGTTCATTGATATCTGGAGATACCGTATTTGCAGGAGATACTGGTAGAACTGACTTGTATCATGGCCCATCAACTGATCTTCTGAAAAATATTAGAGAAAAGTTATTTGTATTACCTGGTGATACGAAAGTTTATCCTGGACATGGCCCTTCGACTACGATTTCAAAGGAAATCAAAAATTCACAGTACTTATATTAGAAACGGCGGGAAATACAAATGATTAAAATGATTTTTAGTAATCATAATTTTGCTTATGATTTAACAAATTTATATAGTATGTTTTATAAAAACGAATCGTTTGAAGTCTCAGACGAGACGACAGAGGAAGAAAAGCATATCCTTGCGTATATGGAGGGTGATATTTTCTATCTTTCAATTAATATTGAGAAGAAGCAAGAGTATAGTATTGCAATTACAAGAGGTCCTAAGAAAATAGAAAAGAACGCGATAAAGCGTTTTGTATACGATTGTTTTTCAGAATATACGGGTAAGCAGTTAGAGTGGGGCGTACTAACCGGTATTAGGCCAACTAAAATAGCTATGGAAGCTCTTGAAAATGGTAAAAGTAATGATCAAGTTCATGAAATATTAAGAAATGAATATTATGTTTCAAACGAGAAAATTGAAATTATGTTAGAAGTTGCCAATAAAGAATTTAATATATTAAAGAAGATTGATGAAAAGAATTCGTATAGCTTATATATTGGGATCCCGTTTTGCCCAACTAAGTGTTTATATTGCTCATTTACCTCATACCCAATTGATAAGTGGTCGAATAGAGTAGATGATTATATCACTGCTTTAATTAAAGAACTAAAAGAAATTGCAATTTTATGCAGGGACAAAAAGCTTGTAACATTATATATAGGTGGGGGTACTCCTACATCAATTAACCATTTACAACTTAAAAGACTTTTTGAAGCGATCGAAGATATATTTCCACTTGAAAATCTTTTGGAATATACAGTAGAAGCTGGAAGACCAGATACGATAACAAGAGAAAAACTAGAAGTTATTAAGAAATATGGAATAAGTAGATTATCAATAAATCCTCAATCAATGCAACAAAAGACATTAGACTTAATAGGCAGAAGACATTCTGTAGGTGAAACAATTGCTGCATTTAAGCTAGCAAGAGAAGTTGGATTTGATAATATAAATATGGATTTAATTATTGGACTACCGGAGGAAACAACGGTGGATATTGAAGATACATTAATCCAACTTGAAGATTTATCACCAGAAAATCTAACCGTACATGCTTTGGCGCTCAAGAGGGCTTCGAGGCTGGCTGAGAAAATAAATGAGTATAATATGACAGTTGGAAATGAAGCAAAGGAAATGCAAAGCATCACGTGGAATTATGCGAAGAGTAAAGATCTAAAACCATATTATTTGTATCGACAAAAGAGTATGATTGGAAATCTTGAAAACATAGGCTATGCAAAAGAAGGTATGGAATGTATCTACAACATATTAATTATGGAAGAACGTCATACAATAATGGCAGCAGGAGCAGGAGCTTCAACAAAACAAGTATTTAAAGATGAAAATCGAATTGAGCGTATTGAAAATGTAAAGAGTGTTGATGACTATATTACAAGAATTGATGAAATGATTGACAGAAAGAAAAAGGCTTTTAATATATAAATGAGGTGCGAGCAAGTGGATGGATATAAAATATTAAACTTTAACCTAGAAGAAGCAGTAAGACATGGACTTCAAGTAAGTGGAATTGCAACTGTTATTGCCAAAGAACTTAAGATTTCGGAAGAAGTATGTGAAGAATTAGCAGAAGCCGGGTTGTTTCATGATATAGGTAAGCTAAAACTTGGGAAATATTTATATGGTCGAAAAGGATTTATGCAAGTAGAAGAACTCAGGTATATTAGACAACATCCTGTGCTAGGGAAAGAGATTTGTGATAAGAATGAATATTCAGAATTTATAAGTGAATCAATATATTACCATCATGAAAACTTTGACGGATCTGGTTACCCAGAGAATTTAAAGGGATATGACATACCACTAGGGGCAAGGATTCTAAGAGTTTGTGATGTGTTTGCGGCACTGATTTCTGAAAGACCCTATCGAGAAGCATTTGGTCCAGAAACTGCTATGGAACTTATGATTGATGAAGCTAAGAACTTTGATATGAGAGTCTTTATCGCATTTCAAAGGGTATATAATGATGGAAAATTAGATTTTTTATTTAAAGAAAATCTAATTGACCTTAAGACAGAAAAAAGATTCCGTATAGCATTGCAAAGATAATTCAACAAAAAGTGACAGATGAAACTTCCTTAGAATATATTATAATATATTAATAATAGGAAGTGATATTGTGATTAAGTTGACAAGCAATCCTCATGAAGGAATGAGAATAACAAGTGAATTTGGGGTAAGGACTATAAATGGAATAAGAGTCTTTCATTATGGGATAGATATCGGTTCATTAAATTATACTGCTGGAGATCCAGTATTTGCTTCTGCTGATGGCACCATACGAGTCGCAAAGATTGATGGTGCAGGTCTTAGTAGGGGATGGGGTAGATATGTCATTATTGAACACGAAGGATTTTGTACTATTTATTCACATTTAGATAGTTATGAAGTTTCATCAGGACAAAAGATCAGATCTGGAGTAAAGATAGGTGAAATGGGTAATACGGGAGACTCTAATGGAGTGCATTTGCATTTTGAAATAAGAGAATGCGATTACAGTGAAATATTTGTTAATGGAGCTAATAAGCTATATAGTAGAGATCCGCAGATATACTTGGCTGAAATAGGGGAAGAAGACGAAGAAGAAGTCGATGAAAATACAGAAGAAGTAATAAACGCTACAAATCCAAATGAAGTAAGTACATGGGCTTCCGCTTCATGGAAAAAAGCGGTTGCAAAAGGGATACTCGATGGAACTAATCCAAAAGGAGTATTAACCAGAGAGCAACTTGCGGTGGTTCTTGACAGACTTGGGTTGATGAATTAGAAAAAGTAATTACACATTTTATAAAAAAAGTATTGCTAAATTAGCTATAAATAGTTAAAATAGATAAGCAGTTGCATTTTGCAACTGTTTTGGAGAGATGTCAGAGTGGTCGAATGTGCCTGCCTCGAAAACAGGTGACCGTGACGAGCGGTCCGAGGGTTCAAATCCCTCTCTCTCCGTTTGTAAGTTTGAACTAAAAAACTATCATAACATATCATTATGATAGCTTTTTTTATTTCATCCTTCCACGTTAAGGAAAATGAATATAGCAATTTTTTGCAAGAAAATCAGCAATCATTCCTAAGGAATTGATTGTTTTTTTATTTATAATATTAATATAGGAAGATTAATAGTTTGCTTTTCTCAAAGAGTTATTGCATATCAGAGCATAACATTAAAAGAGAAAGATGTGAATATATTAAAAAAAGGGAGGAATTTATTATGAAATCGTTAAAGGCAATTTTATGCCTAGTTCTTATTCTTTCACTAAGCATTTATTTGGTTGGTTGCTCACCCAAAAATATGGTGAAGGATATTATTGGTGATGAACTTGGAATTGATATTGATGATGATGGAAATGTTGAAATTAAAGATGATGATGGGAATGTAGTGTTTGGTAATGCAGAATGGGAAAAAGACACAATGCATGGCCTCAAAGCCCCAAAAGCAAAACTGGAGGGATCGATTATCTCAGATGATGGAGCAGTCTATACATTTGCAGAGATGTCAGAAAAAGATGCGAAGGCATATATAGAAATTATTAAGGATGAAGGATTTATATATAATACGTTTGAAATGGATGAAACTAATTTTACTGGAGCAAACGAAGAAGGATTAATTATTAGCTTTTATTTTGATAAAGAAACAGGTACTGGTTCTGTAATATCTAGCAAAGGTGAAATTCCGTCAAGTGATAGTATTAATTCAGGGACAGTGTTTGATACTGAAGGTGTAAAGTGGGATAGCAGTATAGTAGGTGGTATTCCTGATCCGGGAACTACGATAACTTCATTTTCAACGGAATATGGTGCAGTATACTATTCTTTTGAGAACCTAGATGACTATGAACAATACGTAGATGAAATAAAAGACTGTGGATTTACTGTAGATGAATCCGAGGTTGTTCTTGATGATTTTTATATGTATACGGCCTATAATAACGAAGGAGATGACATTACATTTGCAGTATCTGATACAGGTTCTGCATTAAACTATAGCAACAAGGAGTAAAATATAATAAGGGGGAATTTATTAATATGTTCTGTAATAATTGTGGAAAAGAATTAAAGGATGACGCAAAATTCTGTGATGGGTGTGGAAGGTCAACAGAACCTCAAAACAATCCTCAACCAGTGCCAACACAAAATGTACCACCTCAACCAGTACCAACACAAAATGTACCACCTCAACCAGTACCACCTCAACCAGTACCAGCACAATCAGTACTACCTCAAAACCAACAACAGGCACCTGCACAAAACGTTCCGCCTCAATATGGTCAACCTCAATATAGTCAACCTCAATATAGTCAACCTCAATATGTACCACCTCAATACGGCCAACAGCAATATGGGCAACAACAAAATACGCAACAACAATATCCTCAACCACCATATAAACCAGTTCAAGGCAATGAACAAGAAAACAAAGTAATTTTTATTCTTGCATATTTAGGAATACTTTTTTTCCTTCCACTTGTATCATGTCCTAACTCTAAAATTGGTCGCTTTCATGCGAACCAAGGACTTGTACTTCTTATCACTTCAATAGTTGGTCAGATTGTATTAACAATAATCTCTTCAATTGTGTCTTGGAGGTTATGGGCTGTAATGTCAATGTTATATACAATATGGGGCATAGTTATATTTGTTTTAGTAATAATTGGAATGATAAATGCTAATAAAAACGAACTAAAACCTCTACCTGTTATTGGTGGAATAAAATTAATTAAATAATAAGCTAATAAAATAAGAAATTATTAAAATCTTAAAAGAAATTATTCTAACAATCAAATTGGTAAAAATTATTTATCCCACCTTTTTATATCAGGTGGGATTTTTGTATAACTAATATTAAATACCAATGAATGGTCTATAATATAAACATAAATAATCAACTATATAAATGGAAATTAAGCTTCGTCATTAAAAGTTCACAATATACTACTTGAATAAATGTACTGAATGTTGCATAATCATCTTTAAAAGAAAAAGTTTCCATGTTTTAAAATAAAATTTCAAAACTTGATATAGTAAGCGTTATTTTTAACGTAAAGAAAGGGAATCAAAATGTTAGAATTAAAAAATATTAAAAAGACCTATAAAATTGGCGAGACAATTACGAAAGCACTCGACGATATATCGGTTGCATTTAGACATAGTGAATTTGTAGCAATTTTAGGTATGAGTGGTTCAGGTAAAACAACATGCTTGAACGTAGTTGGTGGGTTAGACAGATATGATTCTGGAGATATGATAATTAACGGAAAATCTACAAAATCCTTTAGAGAAGAGGACTGGGACGCCTACAGAAATAATTCGATTGGTTTTATTTTTCAAAGTTATAATTTAATTACTCATTTGGGAATTATTGAAAATGTTGAATTAGGTATGACATTAAGTGGAGTTTCTGCTGAAGTAAAGCATAGAAAAGCATTAGAAGCACTTGAAAAGGTTGGATTGAAAGAACACCTTGGCAAAAAACCAAATCAGCTATCTGGAGGTCAGATGCAGAGAGTTGCGATTGCGAGAGCATTGGTAAATGATCCTGATATTATTCTAGCAGATGAGCCTACGGGTGCTCTCGATACTGAGACTAGTGTACAGATTATGGATTTAATTCGTGAAGTCGCAAAAGATAAATTAGTTATTATGGTAACTCATAATCCAGATTTAGCGAAAGAATATTCAGATAGAATAGTTGAATTTAGAGATGGTAAAATAGTCAATGATACCAATCCACATATTGAGAAACCAAAAGAGGATAATTTTAAATTAAAGAAAACGAGTATGAGTTTCTTTACTGCATTAAAATTGTCAGCGAATAATATCAAAACCAAAAAAGGCAGAACAGCTTTAACAGCTTTTGCATCTAGTATCGGAATTATCGGCATTGGTCTTATCTTAGCTTTATCCGGCGGTTTTCAAATTCAAATTGATAAATTTCAGACGGAAAGCTTATCTAACTTTCCAATATTGATAACACAGACAACAATCCAGGCAGATATGGGTCAGATGAGAGAACAAAGAAATGATATGATGGGACTCACAGAAGACAAAACTAAATATCCTGATGTTTCGGTTGTATATCCATACAAAGTTGAAGATGTAAGCATTCAACATACGAATATTTTTACGGATGATTATATGGAATATATCGATAAAATAGATGGTAAAATTGCATCATATGTAGGATACACAAGAATGGTTGGTTTGAATTTGATGAACCGAGTGGATGGTGTTGCTCAACCAGTTCAAACTTCTGCAATTAAGTTTAGTGCTTATCCAACAGCTCTTAAAAATCCTGCATCAAATAATAAAGAAGTTTCTTATTTAGAGTCAAATTTTGATTTGTTAGAAGGAGAATTTCCAACGAACAAAAGTGAATTAGTTTTGATAGTAGATAATAAAAATAGAGTACAAGAAACAGTTCTTGAAGCACTTGGATATGATATTTCGAGTGAAGAAGTTAAGTTTGAAGATATTATAGGAACTCCACTAAAGGCCATATTGAATAATAATTTTTATGTAGATACGCAATTGGGTGTTTATACTAGAAATACGGATTATGAAGCAATGTATGAAAACGGAAATAATCTTGACCTAAAAATAGTCGGAATTATTAGACAAAAAGAAGATGTTAAGATTTCAATGCTTATGGACGGAATTGCATATTCAGATGCTCTAGCAGAGTATATTATTGAAGATGCAATGAATTCTGATATAGTAATTGCTCAAAAAGATGTGGATTATAATATCTTAACAAATGAAGTTGTTGATAAAGTTGCAAAGGATAGTGTGTTATCATACTTAGGTGGGAATGTAACACCTTATATGATTACAATCTATCCAATCGATTTTGAATCAAAAGATGAAGTAACGAAATATTTAGATGAATTCAATAATCAACAAGCAAATGATGAAGATAAAATATTGTATACAGATATGGGAGAAATGATCACTAGTTTGAGTGGTGGTATTATGGATGGGGTTACTATGGTACTTATTGCATTTGCTGCAACATCTTTAATTGTTTCTCTAATAATGATATCAATAATTACCTATACTTCTGTCCTAGAAAGAACAAAAGAAATTGGTATATTAAAGGCACTAGGTGCAAGAAAGAAGGATATAACACGAGTATTTGATGCAGAAACATTTATACTTGGTGTATTTTCAGGGTTACTTGGAATCGGAATTGCTTATTTATTAACTTTCCCAATTAATTCAGTTATCTATAGCGCTACAGACCTTAAAAATGTAGCTCAATTAAAACTTAACTATGCTGTTTCTTTGATTGCAATTAGTACGATCCTTACTATGCTCGGTGGACATATTCCAGCAAAAATGGCAGCAAAGAAAGATGCGGTAGAAGCATTAAGAGCGGAATAAAAAATTAATAAAAATAATAAAAATAATAAAAATAATAAAAATAGAGTAAAAAAAAGCCCTAACAAGATGAATTCATGTTGTTAGGGCTTCTCTAATCTATTTTTTATAAGGGAGTGTAATATCATTATATCAGACATTAGTGAAGGATGTGTTAATATTATGTGTCCAATTGGTGTACTTGCCAGTTGTATTATTTAATAAAGTCATCTACATGAGTGTAATAAACTATAATTTGCATGCACCCTGTTATTTAGGTTAAAGGTAGAGGGTAGTATTTATTTATTTATTTATTTATTTATTTTCAAATATTCTGTATCTGATATATTAGATGATAACATTTGGTAATTTATCTCAAAATATGATAAAATACTCTATAGGTTTTAGAACAAGCCTTTTAATTAAATTAAAATATTGAATAAATTAACTTTAGTAATAGACGTTGTTAGGGAGAATAAATAATTACAAAAATAAAGGATGGTACATTATGACAGATAGCTTAATAAAGAGTGACATACATAGGCAAGAACTAGGACTTATGATAGGGCAAGGAAATACAGCAGAAATTTATCAATATGGTACGAATAAGATATTAAAGTTATATCGAAAAGGACTCCCAGAAGCATTTTGTAAAAATGAATTCGAAATAACGAAAAATATTTATGACTTATTAGGATTATGTCCAAATGCATTTGATGTTATAGAAGTTGATGGTAGAGTAGGGGCGATCTATGAAAAAATTGACGGTCAGACAATGCTAAAGTCAATGTTATCAAGGGTATGGAGCATACGTAAACAATCAAAATTACTAGCACATTATCATGAATCAATCCAGAAACCAATAGAATTTGAGATTCCAACTGTAAAGGACAAGCTTAAGTATGATATCGAAAGTGTGAACGAACTATCAGAAGTTGAGAAGAAAAAGTTATTTCATTATATCGACAATCTTCCTGATGGAAATATTTTATGTCATTTTGATTTTCATCCGGATAATATTCTTATGTCAAAAGAAAGGGTTGTTATAATTGATTGGATGACTGCTTGTAAAGGAAATGCATTAGCAGATGTTGCACGAACTAGTATTATGCTAAAATACGGTAGTATTCAAATCAAATCAGCGTTTGTCAAAATGATAATAAATAAATTTCGAAAAAAAATATACCAACATTACATTGCTGAATATATAAAGAACACAAATTGCAACTTTCGTGATATAGAAAAATGGGAAGTTCCAATTGCAGCAGCACGCTTGTGTGAATGGATACCAGAAGATGAGAAGAAAAAATTATTAAGTATTGTACAAGAATTCATAAAAGTTCAACTTTAGTCTTCCAAAAAAACGGTTTATTTTTTTCTTGATATTATATTAACGCTGTACTATAATAAAGAAAATGAGCTTTTGGAGGAAAAATTATGCGTATTAAGAAAATTATGAGTTTATTATTAATAGCAATATTAGTAGTAGCAAGCGTTAGCGGATGTAAAAAGGAAAGTAATGACAAATATAAGATAGGTGTAATTCAAATTGTAGAACATCCATCTTTAAATACAATAAGAGATAGTTTCTCAGCTCAAATGAAAGAACTTGGTTTTATTGATGGGGAAAATAGTGAATTCGAATACAAGGATGCACAAAATGATATGACTACAGCCATTTCAATAATTCAAAGTTTTGAAGCAGATGAAAAAGATATAATTATTGCAATCACTACTCCTGCAGCACAAGCGGCAGCGCCAGCTAGTGAAAATATACCAGTAGTATTCTCTGCAGTTACTGATCCAGTTGGACCAGGGTTTGTAGATTCACTAGAGAGTACGGGCAAGAATATGACAGGAACTTCAGATGCACTTGATATCGATAAAATTCTTGATTTAGCATTAACGTTAACACCAAATATTAAGAAGTTAGGTTATATCTATAATTCAGGAGAACCAAATTCCGTATCTTGCCTTGAAACTGTAAACGAATATGCAGCAGCGAATGGAATTGAAGTGGTAGCCTCAGCTATAACAAACTCTTCTGAACTTCAACAAGCTTCTCAAGTATTGGTAACAAAAGTAGATGCAATATTTACTCCAAATGACAATACGGTTGCTTTAGGAATGCAGATATTAGCAAAAGTAGCCAAGGATGCCAAGATTCCAGTATATGTAGGAGCTGATTCAATGGTTGCAGATGGTGGATTTGCAACAGTTGGAATTGAATACACTGATTTAGGAAAAGAAACTGCTAATATGGCAGCAAAGATTCTAAAAGGTGAAGCAAAGGCAAGTGAGATTCCAGTTAAAGTATTCAATGAAGATTTAAGCACATATATTAACCCAGTTACAGCCCAAGCAATAGGTGTTACAATTCCGGACAGTATTTTAAATGGTGACAAAACAAAGTTACTTGGCGAATAATCAAATTCCGATAGCATGTTTTATTCAAGAGGATCTGTCTCAATTATAGAGACAGTTCTTTTTGTCTAAATAGAGAAATAATGTTATTATTTGAATAAACGAACTAATTACATGATAAAATAATTGTTTAGGAGGAGTGTATATGAGCATACCTGTTGCAATAGGAGCATTAGAATTAGGACTTATACTTGCTATAATGGGAGTTGGTATTTTTATATCGTTTCGAATACTTAACATTCCAGATTTAACGATAGATGGTAGTTTTACACTTGGAGCAGCTGTTTCTGCAATATTTACATATAGTGGTCATCCATTAATCGGAATTGGAGCTGCTATCCTGGCAGGGGCATCAGCGGGAGGGGTAACAGCGCTTTTACAAACGAAGTTAAAGATTCAACCTATCCTTGCAGGTATCTTAACAATGACAGCATTATATACCATTAACTTAAGAGTAATGAATAAAAAACCAAATATTTCTTTATATCAAAAGAAAAATATTTTTACTCCATTTGAGAATATATTGCATGAGGACATTAGATACATTATTGTGATAGGAGCTATACTACTTTTTATTTCAATCATTGTTTTCTTGTTTTTAAAATTACAAATTGGGGTAGCAATTAGAGCTACAGGTGATAATGAGGCAATGGTTAGAGCTTCTTCCATTAATACGGATGTTATGAAATTATTAGGTCTTGCAATCGCGAATGGGTTGGTAGCATTGTCTGGTGGGATAATGGCCCAATATGCAGTATCTGGTGATATAAATATGGGAAATGGTATGATGGTAATCGGTCTCGCTTCAATAATAATTGGAGAGGCAATACTTGGTAGAAAATCAATTTTACGAGGATTGTTGGCTGCAATAATAGGTGCAATTGTATACAGATTTATCGTAGCATATGCATTAGGGCGAGGGATGGAATCAATTGATTTTAAACTTTTCTCAGCAGTTATAGTAGCGATTGCAATTTCAATTCCTGCATTAAAAACATATTTTATGAAGAGGAGGAGTCGCAATGCTTAGAGTTGAAAATGCAAGCATAACTTTTAATAGAAATACAGTAAATGAACGGAAAGCACTTGATAATATAAGCATTCATTTGGAAAAAGGTGATTTTGTAACAGTAATAGGATCAAATGGAGCAGGTAAATCAACTCTTCTTAATGCTGTTTGTGGAACCTATGATTTAGATAAAGGGCAGATATTAATTGATGGAATAGATGTTACAAGACAAAGAGAATATAAAAGAGCAAAACATATTGGAAGATTATTTCAAGACCCACTACGAGGAACTGCTCCGAGTATGACGATCGAGGAAAATATAGGATTAGCATATAGTAGAGGGAAAAAACATTTTTTTTCATTGGGAGTTTCAACTGCTGATGAAAGGTTATTTCGAGAAAAACTTAGCGAGCTTGGATTAGGTCTTGAAGATAGGCTCAAAACACCAGTAGGATTACTTTCCGGAGGGCAAAGACAAGCACTAACATTGCTTATGGCAACTATAGTTACACCTTCGTTACTACTTTTAGATGAGCATACAGCTGCTTTAGATCCAAACACTGCAGAAAAAGTAATGGAAATAACGGATAAAATAATTAAAGAGCATAAAATTACGACTTTGATGATAACTCATAATATCAAGAATGCGTTGGAGTATGGAAATAAAACAGCTGTATTAAGTCAGGGAAAGTTATTATTAGAATTGCATGAAAATGAGCGTAAAGATATGTCCATTGAGAAATTAATGAAACTATATGCTTCGTCAACCACAGATACTTTAACGGATAAAATGATACTTTAAGAATTATAAGCTTTACCTATGAGCTATAGCAACAATATATGTCATAATTAATAATAGAAGCCATAACTATCATGAACTGACCCCAATAAGTTAGACCTAAAAAATCTAACTTATTGGAGGTCAGTTTTTTATGGCAAAATACAGTTTTGAATTTAAACTACAAGTAGTTCA
>JAQSXR010000050.1 GCA_029256575.1 Clostridiales bacterium
TGTCCTAACCAAACCAATTCCACTGTTCCTACTGGACCATTACGTTGCTTTGATATAATAACCTCTGTTTGGTTCTTCATCTCTGTATCTTTGTTATAATACTCATCTCTATATAGAAACATTACAACGTCAGCATCCTGCTCAATTGCTCCTGATTCTCTAAGATCTGAAAGCATAGGTCTATGGTCTTGTCTTGTTTCGCAAGCACGGCTAACTTGAGATAATGCCATAATTGGAGCACTTATTTCTCTTGCTATCGCTTTTAACGATCTAGATATCTCAGAAATTTCTTGTTGTCTAGATTCACTTCTTCCACTACCTGACATTAGTTGTAAGTAGTCAATGATAACAAGTCCAATATTCTTTTCTAGCTTTAATTTTCTACATTTAGATCTTAGCTCTGTAATTGATATACTTGGCGTATCATCAATAATAAGATTAGAGTTACCAATAGATCCTGCTGCCTCAATTAATTTTTCCCAATCTGTACCTTGCAAATTACCATTACGAATCACTTGTGCATCCACCATAGCTTCAAGTGAAATCATACGATTTACTAATTGTTCTTTTGACATTTCAAGGCTAAATATTACTGTTGGTACCTTTTCTCGCAAAACTATATGCTGTGCAATATTTAATGCAAATGCAGTCTTTCCCATAGATGGTCTTGCTGCAACTAGAATCAAATCTGAAGGTTGTAACCCTGAAGTCTTATAATCCAAATCATAAAAGCCAGTAGAAACTCCTGTTACGTTTCCTCTGTTTTTTGATGCTCCTTCTATTTTATCCAAAGCACTAATAACGATTTGTTTTATAGGGGTTAATTCTCCTGCACTTCTATTTTGAGCTATATCAAATATTTTCTTCTCTGCATCCTCAACTATGCTCTCAGTTCCATCCTTTTGCAAATAACATTCGGCCGCAATTGAATCAGACACTTTTATTAGTTTTCTTAGCAACGCTTTATCCTTAACGATATTAGCATACTCTCGAATGTTAGAAGAAGTTGGTACTGCTGAGATTAATTGACTAATAAACCCTACACTACTAATTTCATCTGGTACATTCTTTTCTTTTAATTTATTTTTTAGAGTTACCATATCAACGGGTTTTCCTTCATTAAATAACTCTATCATTGCACTAAATAACATTCCATAACTGCCTTGGTAAAAATCATCACCCGTAATGATATCAGAGGCTATTACAATGGCTTCAGAATCTAGTATCATAGAGCCGATTACTGATTGCTCTGCTTCTATGCTATGCGGTAATACTTTCTTAATTAAAGACTCTTCCATGCCTCCTACCTCCCTTACTATAATTGTGTTACGATTACCTTAATTGCCCCAGTAACTTTTGGGTGTAATTTTACTGGTACCATAGTTACTCCAAGGTTCTTAATTGGCTCCGCTAATTGTAACTTCTTTTTATCAATATCAAATCCTAATTGATCATTCATTGCCTTTGCGATTTCTTTTGTAGAGATTGATCCGAAAATCTTGCCATGTTCACCAGTCTTAATTTTCAATTCAATTTTTAACTCTTCAAGTTTTTTAGCAAAAGCTTTTGCTTCATCTAAGATCTCTTGTGTTTTCTTGTCTTCACTTGCCTTTTGTAGCTTTAAATCATTTAGATTTTTATTTGTAGCTTCCATTCCTAATTTCTTTGGAAGGATAAAATTTCTTGCATAGCCTTCATTTACTTTAACTATTTCACCTTTTTTACCTAATGTTTTTACATCTTGTAGTAGTATAATTTCCATTATTTTAATTCTCCTTCTAACGACATTTCATCTAGTAATATATTTATCTTATTGATTGCTTCATCTATAGACACATTCTCTAGTAAGATGCTTTAATTCCTTGAATATTTAATAATTCATCTGCTGCTTGCGCCGCCACTATTGTTGGACTATCAATATTTTCCCAAGGACATCTTCCAATCGCAATTATATTTTTATAAATCGTCGCTTCACTAATTGTTGCTGCTTTCGCTCGGTAAGACGCTAAGTCATTTCGAAATAACTTTCTAACTCGTACAACATCTGCTCCTGCTTTTCTTAGATATGCTGCTGCTTCAAATGTATTTACCCCTGTTTTAGACATAAAATTCTTGGTATCTACCGTAATACCAGCAAACAAAGCATCTGCTTCGATTGGCCTTAATCTTAATTTGTCAACTAAATATTGTAGAATTTCCGTTACCATCTCACTTGTTGATGATGCATGTGGTTCTATATAAGATAATACCGGATTTTCTATACTATCATTGCTCTGTCTATGGTGATCAATGACTACTATATTTTGAACCTTATCAAGCAATTCCTTGCACTCAACATAACCTGGTCTACTAACATCTACAACTATTAATAACGTCTTGGTATCCGCTGCTTCAATCGCCTCCGAATTATTTAAAAACATATCATCTTCATACTCACTATTGCTTTCGAATAAATCATAAAGCGCTTTTACTGCCGTTGTTGTTTCATTTAGGACAATGTGTGCCTTTTTGTTTAATTGCTTTGCTCCTCGATAAAGACCGATTGCGGAGCCTAGTGAATCCATATCTGATAATCTATGACCCATAATAATTACTTTTTCAGATTCTTCTAAAAGTTCCTTTAATGCGTGTGCCTTAACTCTTGCTTTAACTCTGTTTACTTTATCAATAAGTTGATTCTTATTTCCACCATAATATAGAATCTTGTTTCCATCCTTTACAACAACTTGGTCTCCCCCTCGTCCGAGAGCCAGATCCAAAGCTGTTTTTGAATATTCGTTTGATTGCGCATAAGTCTCTGCACTTAATCCGATTCCCATGCTCAATGTAACAGCCATATCATTTCCTATGTCTATCTTTCGTATATCGTCAAGTAAGGAGAATTTCGATTCTTGTAATTGAGGTAAATACTTCTGTTGGAAAACAATAAAGTATCTATCCTTTTCCATCTTTCTCAATACAGCATCGATATTATTAGCGAATTTATTTATATTCCTATCAATTAACGCAATTAATAATGGCCTTCTTACATCCTCAATACTCTGTGTTGCTTCTTCAAAATTGTCTATATATATTAACCCAGAAACAAGTCTTTGTTCCTTTAATTTTCTTGATAATTCGATCGCCTCAGTTTCATCAAATAAATTTACAATAAACATATCATATATTATGATATTACCTTTTCTTGACTTTTTACCTTCTATATTTGAGTCGACCATTTCCCTAATTGATACTTTCTTAAGTTCAATTCTATAGTATTTTCCATTCATACTAACATAGAGAATTTCTGTTCTTTCTTCTTTGGGTAACGCTTCTTTTGTTATCTCTGATATGTAGTTTGTGATTGATTTTCCAATAGCATTTTCAACTTCAATTGCTATTCCAAACATATCATTGTTCCACTTGATTTTTGCACTTTTATCGATAAGTGCTAATGGTATTCCAAACTTGTCCATTACTAACTTTTGTTCATAATCATAACTTTGGCAAAATTCAATAAGGTAATTAATTAATTTGTTTCTATAAAATAAATAAACAGTAATGCTTACGGCAACTATAGTAACAGTAAAAATAGAAAGATATAATCCTAACTGCGCATTTGCAATATATACAATACCGTTAATAAATATCAAAGCTAAACTTATTAAAATAGGCCATTCAAAATAAGTCTCAATCTTTTCCGAAAATACTTCTCTTTCTTTCACTACCTCACCTCTTATACACGTTTATTATAATTTGATTAACTAAGCCTTCTTCTTTGAAATGCGGTATCAACACCACCAACAAATGTCATTAGTATTGGAAATAATAGAACTACTAATGGTGTTAGTATCCCTAAAGCAATCTTAACCCCTGTTTTATTTGATTTGATTATGCTATAAATACAAAATGTTATGCCACTGCAGCTAATGATAAACAATACAACTGCAACTAACGTATACGTAACAAAATTTATCATTTCATTATTAGATACCTCCATTACTAAGTAACATAACACAAAAAACAGCAATGTACTTTTTGGAAGTGAATAATAAAATATACTTTTAATATTAAGCTTTTCCCATTTAAATAAATTAATAAATACCCTAGTTAAGTATGATTGTATTACTGCAAATAGTATTGCTACTATTACTATTAATGCTAACCAAAGTTCTTTGATAACATCCACATACTGATAGATGTTCTGTTTTAAAATCTCTAATGTTTCTCCGCTAAATAAAACAGCTTCTTCAAGTGTTAAAATATACTGTTCTGTTGCGTCCGTCAATAATGCATTGAAATCTATCGTTGTTGTAGTTTTTAACCAGTATACTAATGCTATCATCCCAGAAAGTACAGCAAATGCTGAAATCATTGTAACTAGTTCAAGTCTTGCCTTAGCCCGAGTCATAACCCCTACTATTACAGGAGATAATCCAAATATTATTACTAATGCTATTGGTAATTCAAAAACAATGCCAACTATGATAGCCTCCATCATAAAAACTAGCGCAGCCCCTTGCCTCTTGAAAAAGTATGCTGCAAATAATGCTCCCAAAATTGGTGTTAATATTATCGTACCTGGTATTAAATAAACGGAATATATATATATTTGAAAAGCCAATGCAACAAATAATATCTCTATAAAATTGGGTTTTCCACTGGTTTGTTTATTTTCCATTCGTTGTACACTCATTCTTTCTTCCTAGTAAATAAGTCGTTAGGGATGAGATTAGTTCCCCCCATTCATCTTCCTCACTATTCTTAAGTTCGTTTTTTAATTTGTCTAATAACTTTAGATCAATAACTTCATATGGAGAACCCATTCTATTCGCTAACATATAGGATAGCATCGTTATCTCAGCAAGAATTTGGGTTGATGATCCCCCACCATTTTCCGAATCTGACATACAATAAAAAAGGTCTGCAACCTTTGATAACATTGCACTCTTCAGTTTTTCTATCATCTTTAATCTTTGTACTACATCTATCTCTTCAACTTTATAACTCATATTTGTCTCTCCCTACTACAGCATTAGTAGCACTATAATCTCAATAATCAAATAGAGAATTGTAATTAGTTTTAGCAATAGTTGTATCTCTATTAGATGTTGAATATCTTTCTTAATATATTTTGCGTACTTTTTTCATTATATCATTTATAAATAAAAATCTCAATAGATTGATAATATATGGCTTACGTGTTTTTATCCAATAATTTGTGGAAATAAAAAAGCTGACATAACAATTCGTTATCTCAGCTTGTATACATATTAGTCTAGAGTATAAGGCATTAATGCTATATGTCTTGATCTCTTGATTGCAACTGTCAAAGCTCTTTGATGCTTAGCACAGTTTCCAGTAATTCTTCTAGGAAGAATTTTACCTCTTTCAGAAACATATCTCTTTAATTTGTTTACGTCTTTGTAGTCTATAGTTGATTTGTCTTCTGTACAGAATATACAAACTTTCTTTCTTCTACGTCCGCCGCCTCTTCTTTTCATTGAATTACCGTCTTTATCATCTCTATTATAACTTTTTGAGTCTCTATCTTTACTAAAAGCCATTGGTCATACCTCCTTTATAGTATCGGTCTATTTCCTAATTAAATGGTAATTCATCTTCCATACCATCTGGAATGTTCATGAATCCATCTCCCTGAGCCGCACTTGGTTCAGGTCTTCTTGCTGCACTTGATTCAGATGACGCTTTGCTTTCTGCAAAGTGTTGCTCTTCAGCAATTACATCAGTTCTGTATTGTTTAACACCATCTTTTTCGTAAGATGACGTTTGAATTCTTCCTACAACACAAACTAGTTGGCCTTTTCTAAAATATTTCTCTGCAAATTCTCCAGCCTTACCAAATGAAACTATATTAATAAAGTCTGCATCTGGTTCACCATCTCTTTTAAAAGAGCGGTTTACAGCTAACGAGTATCTTGCAATGGCCATTTGTTTTTCACCTTGCGAATATCGAACTTCTGGATCTCTTGTTAATCTACCCATTAAAATTGCTTTATTCATGGATTACTCCTCCTTTGATTATGCGTCTTGTCTTACGCAAAGATATCTAAGAACTGGTTCCATGATACGAAGTCTACTTTCAATTTCGTTTGGAGCATCTGAATTTGAAGTAAAATGGATAAAATAATAAAAGCCTTCTTTCATCTTTTCGATTTCGTAAGCTAGTCTTCTTTTGCCCCAATCATCTACGCTTGTAATAGTAGCATTTGATTGTCCAAGATATTCTTTGACTTTTTCAAGTACTTCTATCTTAGCTTCATCTTCAAGCTTTGCACTAATTACTAATGCTAATTCGTATTTGTTCATTATAGGCACCTCCTTTTGGTCTCTGGCCCTTCACTAGAAAGAGCAAGGAATGTTTGTGTATGTTCACAAGCATATATGATAACATAAGATTGTACTATAATCAAGTGTTATTTGCCTTTTTCACTATACTTTTTACACTTTTTTCGACTTTCGTTCTTGGAATCATAATTTGATGCCCACAACCAGTACATTTTAAGCGAAAATCCATACCGACTCTTAGTACTTCCCATTCGCTACTTCCGCATGGATGCGTTTTTTTCATTTTGACTATATCCCCAATACCTAATTCCATCTTTTTCTCCTTACTAAATTACATTATGTATCTCACCTCTAAAACAATATTAGAAATACAATTGCATAAGTATTTTTAGTTTTCTATGGATAAAAATTGAGCATGCTACCAATGGCTATATGATAGTACTTTCTAATTTTATCAATTTTATATATATATTTATATAATATTAAGACCAAAGTACCATAATATTAAAAATGGTGCTTTTATTTATTACATCTTAGCATCAATATTACCGTATATTTTATACATACATTATATCAAAACCAATAAAAAAATAAAACAATAATTTGAGAGGTTTATATTACAGGCATTTGGATACAAAAAAAGCGAGTTCCCTCGCTTTCCATTGTTATTAATTAAAGTATAACTACATCATACTTAAATACCACTTACCACCGATTTTTACAACTGTCATTTCATCTGTACTTGTTTCTTTATCTGAAGATGTTTTAGTCGTTGTTTCTACCTCAAGTATGTATGCTTCCTCAACTTCACCATATTCTTCTTTTATTGAATCTAAATCTTCCCCTTTAATTGGAGTACTTTCAATTACTTTAAAAGAAATCTTTACATCACCATCAATTTCTGCATACATTGATTCCATAAGTTCTTCTTTACTGCTATTGGCCAATGCCATTTCAAAAAATTCTTTTTCAGTGTCAGTAAATGCAGACACCATTTTGTCGTAGTCTTTATCTTCTAGGGCATCGTAGAATGTTGCAATTGGTTTTTCGTAGGCTTTGCCCGATTTACCACATGCTGTAAGTCCAAATAACATTAGTCCTACAAGTAAAATAGATATAACTTTTTTCATATATTACCTCCTTAATTGGTTTAGTTTATTCTATCAGACAGGGTAAACATTGTCAATTTATACCATTCCAAGGGTTATAGTAATATATTATATGATGATAAGACTACTTATAACTGTCTTCACTAATCTCTCCATCTTTTAACACTATAAGCCTGTTTGCATACTCTGCAACTTTTTTGTCATGCGTAACTAATATTATTGTTGTTCCTTCATTATTTAATTTTTTTAGTATTTCCATTACTTCTTCACCTGTCTTAGAGTCAAGATTTCCTGTTGGTTCGTCTGCTAGTATAATCTCTGAGTCCGTAGCAACTTTTTTTCTCTCTTTCGCTTTTACTCCGCCATATCCAAGTGGCATCTCAACATTCTCAATAATATTCAAATCGTCTATTAAATTAAATGCTTGAAATATGTACCCAATTTCCCGATTTCTCAACTTAGCTAATTTCTTATTGTTTAGTGTCTTAACATCGACATCCTTAAAATAATAATTACCAGCTGTAAAGTCGTCAATACAACCTAATATATTTAACAGCGTACTCTTACCACTCCCAGAAGCACCCATTATTGCTGTAAAATCTCCTTTTCTTATCTCAAGGTTAATCCCTTTCAGGGCTTCGGTCTTATGCCCTTTTCCAAAATAAGTTTTTGTAAGATTCTCTAACTTAATCATTTTATCACCCCACTAATTACATAGTTTTCTGTTACTCTTTCAAGAGTTGCATTGGTTTTAATTTCTTATTTTGAATACAAAAAAATCATTATGAAATAAATTTAGATTACTTACAACTAGACCCAAAGTAATACCTAGTACTCCTCCAAGCAAGCTTACAATACAGCTTTCTATGATATTCTCTAATAGAACCTTCCCATCGCTACATCCGATACTTTTCTTTATAGCTATGCTTTTCTTTCTTTTATTAAATTGCATTAAATTGTATGCAAATAAACCCACTGTAACTATAATAATACTGAACACACTGATTATCTTAAGTAGTTCGCCTATTTCACGATACTTTAATACGTTTACATCCCATATCGATTGAGCTTTTAAATATGAAAATCTTTGGCTTGAGTCCGAAAAATATTTATTATTAAAATGATTAATTATATCAAGTTTAAAATAAGGGTCTTCCTCCGGGAAATATATACCCAATGTATTTACATATATTTCAGTACCATCAGCGTTTCGTGGATTATATTGTTTTGAAGGCAATATAATCGAATAATCAGGATCAAACTCATGTATAAAGAATCTATAATACATCATTACACGCTCATCGGTTCCTGGCTCATATAAATTTAGTTCTAATTTAGTATTATCTAGCAACGTTATTGTTTCATTCTCTTTATTGTAATTATCAAATATTTCATAATAATCAAACATTTCTATATCTACAATCCAATGGTTTTTAATTGCTTCATATGCTTTACTACCTGCATAAATCTGATCATCTTTAAGAATCGTTTTTTCATCATTAAATACAAATTTAAAAAATTCTGGAGTCGTAAAAAATACCAATATTTCTTTCGTTTCATTGTCTAACTTAGCTGTTAATGAAACTAATCGAAATTGCAACACCTCTAACTTATCATCATATGTATCAACCAAATAATTATAGTCTTCTAATCTATTAATTTCGATATTTTTACTTTCACTATTACTCAAGTTGCTAAAATTAAAATCAGCATATTGTGCCCCCTCTAAATAATAGGTTTTATTTTTTTTGTCTTTATTTATATCCAATAACCTATCATTTATTGACCATATTAGATTTAGACTTACCATTAATACAGCTAGTCCAATACCTATTTCCAAAATAATTATAGTGTAAGTGGATATCTTATGACCCTTTTAAGTTAACTATTATTTTTTTATAGTTAAGTTTTATAGAAAATAGTAAGCTTATCCCTAGTGCTAAAGCTAAATTTATCAACATTGATAACCATGCTACCTTCATATCAAAATATATACTTATAAAGCTAAGGTTTAGATTAATAACATCAATAATTGTTGGAAGCATTACAATGGCTGCCAAACTTCCAAGTGAAAACAATATAAACAGTTCAATAAACTTCTGGATGATAAAATTATGTTCTCTAGCACCTAAAGCGAGCCTAACCGCGATAGCTCTTTTTTCTTGATCAAATTTCATTATTAAAATACTCAGTATATTGATTACAGAAAATAAACCAATAATAATTGTTACTTTAATTGCATTTTCTATGTATCCATCATAATATGAAATTGTACTCTTTACCTTATCCATTGGTAAATAACCCATTTCGATATCATAAGTATTTTGCATATAATTAATAATTTTAG
>JAQSXR010000018.1 GCA_029256575.1 Clostridiales bacterium
AGAATTGAACAAATAGATAATGAATCTTACAAAGATGATACGAATGGAGAACCTATTATGATTAGTATTTATCTTTATTTAAAAAAGAATGAATTAAATTACAAATAGGCAAAGGTATATGTACATAAAAGTAATAATGTAATTTTTTATGATGAAGATGACACATATAGAAACGGAATGTTAGATACATTTAGGGAGGGATATATGATACTTGAAACAAAGAGATTACTTTTAAGAGACTATCGAATTGAAAACATAGATAATTTTTTTAAATTAAAATCACAAAATGAAGTATGGGAATATTCATCTTTTATACCCTTAACAGATATAAGTCAAGCAAATTTATTAATAAATAATTTGATAGATAAAAGAATAAAAGGAAATTATGATTTTATGGCTCTCTATAAAAAAGATACAAAAGAGTTCATAGGTGAGGCAGGCATAATCGGAAATAATCCTAATGCTAATAGGTGTGTTATTGGATATAATTTATTGCCCGAATATTGGAATCAGGGTTATGCGACAGAAATTACAAAAAGTTTAATTAAGTATGCTTTTGAGTCTTTGGGGTTTGAAAGAATAGAAGCTATTACACTGCAATATAATATTGCTTCATGTAAGGTTTTGGAGAATAGTGGTTTTTTGTTAGAAGGGGTATTAAGAAATTTTAACAAATGTAATACCGGTTATAGGAATGCTTGTTATTATGGAATAATATCTTCAGATTTTTATAAAAAATTATGATGGATTATAAATAGACTATGAAATTAATCGGTATTTTTTGCAGAAATAATAGAGATGGTGTAATTACTAAAGTAACGAAAAAGGAGATATGACGACTATGTCACCCAAAAAGGAGGGAAATATTATATGGATTTGGCAAGTTATATAAGAATTCAAGGAAGAGATTTATCATATAGGACTCAAAAACCAGTTGGGATTTTCTCGCTTAGCTGGAGACTTATTAGAAATAATGTATTTAGTATAGAAGATGAAAAGATATTCGTTAATATTGAACAGTGGTTTAAAGATAATTTACCAGAGCCACCGATATATACAGATGATAATTCTATTGGTGCAATTACATATTTTAAAGTTGATAGTACATATCATATGATTGAGAAATTAAATCCAGTTATTGAGTTATTTAGAAAACATAATATTGCTTTTGATATAGTATATACGGATTTCGTTGGTAAGATAATATATGAAGATGAATATCAGGTTGCTGTAATTGATGAGTAACTTTGGATACAACCTTTTTCTAATGCGTAATAAATTAACCAAGAGGGCGGATTTCTAAATCGCTTATCAAGGATTGCCGTGTTTTAATCTAGGTTCATAATTTTACTGTAGGAGTGATTCAAAATGTATTATTTGTATAAGATTAATAATATAGTAGTTCGCAAGATGGAAGACTGCAAGGATGAATATAATTTACTAGCGAAATGGTTATCAACACCTGAGGTACTAGAGTTTTATGAAGGTCGGAACAATCCATTTGATTTAGATAAAGTGGTAAAGAAATTTGGACCAAGAGCAAGAGGTGAGAATCTCGTGACCCCGTGTATAATTGAGTATGACGAGCAAGCCGTGGGGTATATTCAATATTACGAGATTGACCCTGAAGAATATGATGTAAAAGAGTGACCCGCTAACATCGAATAAACGTGCTATAAAATGTTATGAAAAAAGTGGTTTCAAATCGGTAGGAGTTATTGAAAAGAGAGAGATATTTGAAGGTGAATATAAGGACAACTTGATTATGTCAATTACTAAGAGCAATACATAACTTTAGAGATACATAAATTAATCCTGGTATTAACGGAGGGAAATTAATGGTTGTCAATATTAAAGACAAGAAACAAAAAGGATTGATTGCAAGTGCTATTTTAGCTGATTTGCCAGATTGGTTTGGTTTACCAGATAGTACTGCTGAATACATAAAATGTAGTTTGGAATTACCATTTTGGGGAGAAATAGAAAATGAAATAGCAAAGGGATTTATTGTTTTAAAAGAAACTAGTTCAGATACTGCAGAAATTTATGTTATGGGTGTATTAAAATCAATACATAATAGTGGTATTGGAAAGAAATTATTTGAAGCATTTTATTCTTATGCAAAAGAGCAGGGGTACTCATTTATACAGGTGAAAACGGTACAAGAAGGTCGTTATGACGAATACGATAAAACAATTCAATTTTATAAAAAATTGGGGTTTAAAGAACTTGAATGTTTCCCTACATTATGGGATGAGTGGAATCCTTGCCAAATATATATTATGGCAATTAAGTAATAAGATTTGGAGGAAATCATGTTAGATATAATTGTTAGGTTGGAAGAAGAAAAAGATTATCGTAAAGTTGAGGAAATTACGCGAGCTGCATTTTCATATCCAGGTCGTGTAGAAAGAGGCGGAATCGGATGCCCTTTTGAACATTGGATGGTTCATGCTTTGCGGAAAAAGGACGGGATAATCGAACTTAGTTATGTTGCAGAAGTGAATGGCACAATTGTTGGACATGTTATTTACAGTAATGCTCGTGTAGAAAAAACCGATGGGAAAATTGTGCATGTAATAAACTTTGGTCCGTTAAGTGTACATCCAGAATATCAAAAGCTAGGTATAGGGAAAGCCCTTATGAACGCTACAATAGCAAAGGCCACTGAACTTGGATTTGGTGCTATATTGTTTTTTGGTCGTCCGAAATACTATCCTCAGTTTGGTTTTGTTGAAGCAGAAAAATACGGTATTACTGATTGTGGTGGTGATAATTATCCTGCTTTTATGGCAATGGAACTAAAAAATGGGTACCTTGAAAATGTTCAAGGCAGATTTTACGAATCTTCGATTTATGATGATAGCCTGAATCGTGATGCTGTTAAAGAGTTTGATAAGGTTTTTTAATTTGATAGTCAAGTTAAATATAATGGAGAAAATAAATTATGATTATATTAATTGCAGGTTGTTCACATACTGGAAAAACATTAATGTCACAAAAATTACTAGAGAAATATAAATACCCTTATTTATCGATTGACCATTTGAAGATGGGGTTGATTCGTAGTGGGAACACCGATCTAACACCAGATGATAGTACTGAATTGGAAGCCTATCTTTGGCCTATCATACGGGAAATCATTAAAACAGCAATTGAAAATCAGCAAAATCTTGTGATTGAAGGGTGCTATGTCCCATTTGATTGGAAAAATAGTTTCGAAGAACAATATTTAGAACAAATCAAATATTACTGCCTTATTATGACGGAAGAATATATCAATAACTGCTATGCTGATATTAAAGCATTTGCCAATGTAATAGAACAACGTATAGATGACTCCTATTGTACAAAGGAAATGCTACTGAAAGATAACGCTTTTAATCTTAAAATGTGTAAAAAATATGGATGTAATTATATCTTAATCGATGATGATTACGAAGTTGATATTAAGTTGTAGATATAAAATCGATTGGTACAAAAAGAAAACCTCTCAATTATAAAGAGAATTCATTCTCTTGTTGCGTTATATCATTCAAATCATTCATGTGATAATATTGACCTTAGAAACTAAGGGGGGTGTAAGTTGATAAAACTTAAAGTTGCAGAACTAAGAAAGAAAAAAGGTATTAGCCAACAAGATTTAGCCGATGTATTGGGGATTACTTTTCAGGCAATAAGTAAATGGGAAACAAATGTAACGTTACCTGATATTACTTTGTTACCTAAAATAGCAGAATATTTCGATGTGTCAGTTGATGAGTTATTGGGATTAAAGCCATTGCAAGATGAACAATATATACCATCAGAAACAGGGGATAAGGATTATTGGAATCAACGTCTGAATTATATTAAGAGAAGTCGTAATTCACTTTGGAATGAAGATTATATGCAATTTTTAATTGAAAAAGTATGGAATATTACAAAACCTATTAACGTTCTAGATTGTGGTTGCGGTTATGGATTTTTAGGAGATTTACTACTTCCTATTTTACCGAAAGGTAGTACATATACAGGGATTGATTTTAGTGAAAAGCTTATTAATTATGGAAAAGACTATTTTGATAGAAATGAATATAAGGTAGAATTAATATGTAATGATGTCTTGAATTATAAATCCACAAAACAATATGATTTAGTCATCAGCCAAGCAGTACTTAGACATTTAAATAATCCATTACAGTTTTTGAGTAAAATGATATCATTTACGAAAGATAGCGGACGCGTTGTCTGTGTAGAGGTTAATAGAGAATTTGAAAACGATGGATTATACATTAAGGATATGAATTATGGTTTCCTTTGTGAACAACCAGGTTTCCGTAAAATGTGGAAGAATGAATTAGAGTCGCAAGGGCGTGATTATTCTATTGGTATGAAAGTTCCTGACATGATGAAACAGTTGGGATTAACAGATATAGATATTCGTATGAATGATAAAGTAAGTTATGTCTCACCTGACTCAAGCGATTATTTGCAAAAAGTGTCTGACTTTATAGAAACCCATAGCTTTAATACTCAAAAAACATATGAGGATAGTACAATTGAACAATTTATGAATCATGGAATGGATAGAAAAGAAGCAGAGGGGTATTGTGTTAGGCATAATAGAATATCTACATTTATAGATCAAAATATAAATACGCTAACCTATACTCACGTCTTAGGATTGCTAATAACATATGGGATCAAGTAAAAGCAACTAAATTTAAAAGGAGTCAATTAATATGTTCCAGATAAGATATGCTGAGTGGAGCTGAATTTAGTGTTCAAAAAACAAACAGTCTTGATATAGGAGAAAATAATGTTACCAGATAGGGAAAAAGCATTAATCTTATTAAATGAAGCATATGAAAGAAATCCTGGGCCTTGGAAGGACCATTCCATTGTTGTAGCAAAATGTGCATATGTAATTAGTAAGCAGTGTGATGATATGGACGAAGACAAAGCATATATTATTGGACTTTTACATGATATTGGTCGAAGGGAAGGGGTAACAAACCTTGCTCATGTTATTGATGGATATCATTATTTAATGGCACTTGGATATGATGAAGCTGCCAGAATTTGTATCACGCATTCTTTTGCAATAAAGGATATTAATACATATATTGGTAATAAGGATGTTTCAGATATAGATTTGAAGGAAATATGCGACTTGATAGACTGGTATGAGTATGATGATTATGATACATTAATACAATTATGTGATAGTATAGCTCTTCCAGATGGACCTGTAAAAGTGGAAGTGCGAATGAACGATGTAAAGCAACGATATGGATATTATCCGTCGAATAAATGGAATACACACATTGAATTAAAGCATTATTTTGAGGAAAAGTCAGGGTTGGATATTGATTTCTTAGGAATTTAGAAATTGCATTAGTTGTTTAATAGATTTAATATAGCGGCTCAAAACTTGTATAAAAAGTGTCGGGTTTACTGTGAAATCAGTATATGACGAAGGTATGACATTACATATGAAGTTGTAAGAGAAGAAAATCAGCCAAGGGCTATTTTCATTGGCTGATTTTAAAAAAATTCTGACTTTGGAGGTTTATAATGATTTATTATGATAAAGAAAATCTATTGATACGTTCGATGATGAAGAGTGATATAGAAAAACTTGTTCTTGGTTTCGCTGAGCAAGGATGGAATAAACCTTATGAGCAATTTGTGAATTATTACAATCAACAGGAGAATAGCGAAAAGTTAGTTATTGTTGCTGAAATGAATAATGATATTGCGGGATACGTAACATTGCTTCCATACGCAGAAACAGGACCTTATACACATAAAAACATACCTGAAATAGTGGATTTTAATGTGTTGATTAAGTATCAAAAAAGAGGGATAGGAAATCAGATAATGGACATTGTGGAGAGTCTAGTTAAAAATAAAAGTGATACTATTTCCTTATCTGTAGGTTTACATAGTGGATATGGTTCAGCTCAAAGAATATATATCAAAAGAGGCTATATTCCAGATGGTACTGGAGTTTGGTACTGTGGGAAGCAATTAGAACAATATTCGAAATGCCAAAATGATGATGATTTAACATTGTATTTACTTAAAACATTAATATAAGGATAATGTTTCTATGAGAGATACATGATAGAGTTATAATAAGGTGATTGTATTATATGCGGAGGTACACAATGGAAGATAATATTTTAATTGTTAATCAGAATGACTTAGTTGGTAAACACAAAGCAGAACATAAGCAGTTAGCAAGATGGACTGATAAATGAATAATTGATTGAAAGAATAGTCATATTATGATATGATATGACTATGAAGAGATATATTAGAAAGGGGTGATATTGTGGAAACAGTAATCAGACCGTCAGCGGATTTAAGAAATCATTATAATGAAATTTCCAAACAGTGCAAAGAATCAAGAGAAGCTGTTATTATTACTGTAAATGGACGAGGTGATACAGCAGTTATTGGGTTGCAGGATTACTATCAGATGAAATCCGAGCTGGAATTACTCAGAACACTTGCAGAAGCTGAAGATGATTTGAAAAATGGAAGAATAAAACCAATACAAGATTCCTTCGATGATCTTCGAGCATCTTTACTGGAAAGGAAGAATAGATGAAGTATAAAATCTTAAGAACAGATAAGGCAGAGGAGCAGCTCCGAGCATTAATATTTTATATTGCAGATGATTCTGACAACATAGAAGTTGCACTGAGATATCTAGATAAAATTGAAACAGCAATTAATCGATTGCAAGAATTTCCGGAATCAGGGAATATACCAAGATACTCTATTTTAAAAAAGCAAGGCTATAGAATCCTAATTGTTGAAAGACACCTTGTATTTTATAAAATAAATGAGGTAGATAAGACAGTTACTATATATTCTATTGTAGACGGCAGAAGAGAATATTATAATTTAATATAGTATTCAATTAAAAATACGTAAACTTTTTCTCTAAAGATGAAGAGCTCTTTGATTTATTATCAAAGAGCTCTTCATCTTTAAGTCACTAAATTCTATCAACAATTCTTCCATCCGTAGATATAGTTACTACTTGCCAAGGCAAGAATTTACCGCTTGCTTGGAGCGCTTTCTTTGTGGCTATTTCAAGTCCACCACAACAAGGAACTTCCATTCGAACGATCGTTACACTTTCTATATTGTTTCTTGCTATAATCTCAGTGAGTTTTTCACTATAGTCAACCGAGTCAAGTTTTGGACATCCAATTAGTACTACGTGATTACGGATAAATTTACGATGGAAATCTGCATATGTAAATGCGGAACAATCAGCAGCAATCAATAAATTTGCGTTATCAAAGTAAGGGGACTGAAGTGGTGCTAATTTAATCTGTATCGGCCATGAAGTTAATTCGCTTTGTAGATCTCCATTTAATTCATTTTGTACTGAGTTTGATGAAGGAGTATGTTTAATTGTACGAGCTCTACTACCTGGACAACCGCCATCGTTATGAGAGTGATTTTTTTCTTCGTGTGCCTTATTTGCAAGTACGGCAGCATGGTCGTAAGCTGGAGCTTCTCTTTCTTCAAATGTAATTGCTCCAGTAGGGCATCCAGGTAAACAGTCACCTAACCCGTCACAAAAATCTTCTTTGAGTAACTTTGCCTTTCCATCTACCATACCAATGGCACCTTCATGACAGGCAGTTGCACATATTCCACAACCATCGCATTTTTCCTCATCTATATTAATAATAGTTCGAATCATTCGTATTCCTCCAATTTTATCTTGTTTTATTGATATTAGAATACTATAATAATGTAATAAAGTCAGTTGTTTTTACAACGGAAATGAGGGCATATGCAAAATAAATTATCGATCCTGAAAAATGCTCCTTTGTTTATGCAAATCAATGAAGAAGATATTATGGAAATACTAGGTTGCCTTTTGGCGAAAGAAAAGAATTATAATAAAGACGAATACATTCTTTCAGCAGAAAATCAAACAAACGATGTTGGAATCGTATTAACTGGGAGTGTAAGAGTGATTAATGAGGACTACTGGGGAAATACTAGTATATTAACGAAACTGGGGCCTGGGGAAATGTTTGGAGAAGCTTTTGCCAGTGCCGAGGTAGATAAGCTTCCGGTAAGTGTAATAGCCAATGGAGAGTGTACGGTGCTTTTTATTAATTACCGTAAAATAATAACAACATGTGCATCCGATTGTGGTTTCCACAACCAACTAATCCGAAATATGATTAAAATCCTAGCGAGCAAGAATGTTATGCTAACTCAAAAATTAGAGCACATGGGGAAGAGGACGACGAGAGAAAAATTGTTGTCTTACTTATCCAGCGAAGCCAAAAAGATAGAAACAAATTATTTTGTGATATCTTATAATAGACAAGAATTAGCTGATTATCTCAGTGTTGATCGAAGTGCAATGTCCAATGAATTATGTAAGTTACGGGATGAGGGGAAGATATACGTGCAATCAAGATGCGATAGAAAGGAAAGATACAAATGAAAACAACAATAACAAGAGAACAAGCATGGGATTTATTAACTGAATATAACAAAGATGATTTTCACTTAGAACATGCAACAATCGTTGAGAATGTAATGGGATATTTTGCGAAAGAATTGGGATACGAAGAGGAAGAGGATTTTTGGAGAATCGTTGGTCTATTGCATGATTTGGATTTTGAACAGTATCCAGAAGAACATTGTATTAAGTCTCAAGAAATCATGCGTGAAAGAGGCCTTGATGAAGAAATCATTCATGCCACTGCAAGCCACGGATATGATATTACGGTTGATATTAAGCCAGAACATGAAATGGAAAAAGTACTATATGCAATCGATGAATTAACTGGATTGATTGGGGCTGTGGCTGTTATGCGACCTTCCAAAAGTGTTCAGGACCTAGAATTAAAATCTGTAAAAAAGAAATATAAAAATTCGAAATTTGCTGCAGGTTGTTCACGAGAAGTAATTGAACGAGGAGCAGAAATGCTCGGTTGGGAATTAGATGACTTAATCGAAAGAACAATCAATGCGCTAAGAACGTTTCAAATGTGAATACATGATATGGTTGAGAAATGATATTTGGGTGTATAACAAGAGATGAGAGTAAAGGGGAATATGTATGTTGTGGAAGGATTTAGAATATGGATTTCAAGTAGCATTTGAAGGAGGTTGGGAGGCGTACTGTGGTGGTTCAATACCGATAGGAGCAGTCGTTTTGAATCAGAAAGGTGAAGTAGTATCCATTGGGCGAAATCGTATTTATGAACTAGAAGCACCTAGACCACAGATTTTTGGTCATCAATTAGCACATGCGCAATTGCGATGGGAAGCATAAAACATGTAAAATATGCAGCTAGGGATAACTGGGCGGGAGCAACATCGCTTGTTACGGAGAATAAATATCTGAGTAATAAACGTATCAAAGTTGAAGGACCATTTGATATATTAGAAACATTACAAATTGCTTGGCAGACATGTTTTGAACTTGAGAAATATGAATCATCAAATGTAATAAAGTGTTGGGAGCAGTGCTGTTTAGATGGAGTTCAAGCAGGAAGAAAATTGTATCAATCACAAGCACTGAAGAATTTTGCTTCTAGAAATGCCAAGGTGGAAGAGGTATTTGATTTTACTATTGATATCTTAACTAAAAAAATCAAATAATTCGAGTATTTAGGAGAGTGAATAAACTTCACTCTCCTAAATAATGATTTGTATTACTCATTACTTAAACCTACTTCAACCTCAATAATTGAATCTTCATTCTCATCAATAATTTCAACAGAAATTTTTTCTACTATTGAGGTGAAACTTTCTTTAATAAGTTCAGTGTTTTTAAATGCTATATCTAAATCTTCTTTTGATGTAAAATTACCTATTGTCATATGAGGCATAAATGTATCTTCGTTTAACCAAACAGGTTTATAGTTATTTAAGATTCCTGAATACAATTTCTTACTCAGTTCCTTTATTTGATCATTACCTTGCTTTATATCTAAAAATAGATACATCCCTAATGGGTTATCAATTTTTACAATACCCTGTAAAGTTAATCTAAAGCATCTTGTATCTTCAATCACTTTCTTCAAATGATCATTAATTTCAATGGATGTAAGATTACTCTCAAAAGTAAACACTAAAGTAATATGTGGGCTAACGTGATTTGCAAGTGGATCATACTTAGTTCTTATTTCATGTATAATATTAATATTTTCAAATTGTGGAAATATCATTATAGTTCTTTTCTTACTATTAGAATTCATATTAATCCCTCCTTCTTTATTATAATTGGATATAAATTACAATTGATCAGTGTTTAATTATACAACATAATAATGTATTTGTTCAAATAATTAATGTAATTAAATATAAATACCACAGTAGTGGTGGAAATATCATTTTACATAGCCTAAATAGAAAATAAGTCCCTGTTTGACCCATTCGGTTGAATTTGGACTTTTTTTATTACATAAGCTTTGAAGTTGTGGTAAAAAATGTAATATGTTATAATTTCATAATATATAGCAAACAGATTAAATAATGATAATTATCAAGAAATGATGGGTATCATTGCCTAAATTTATTTTAAGGGGAGGAATAAAGTGGGATGGGATATACAGTTTTGGGAATGTTTTTTTTAATTATACAATATATTATCATTTGCAGTGCGGTAAAAGAAGGAACATTAAAAGCGATGATAGAATTTGAGAAGATTAAACATAAATATTAAGTAGTAACATATAAAAAATAGGAGTAGCCCTGTTATATGAATAAATGAAGTAAAAAAACAAAGTGGCGAGAGGATAAGGATGCGGACAATGGTTATTAGAGAGATACAATTGGAAGACGAAAATAAATTCTATACAATGCAACAACAAATTGATAATGAAACAAAATTTATGATGTATGAGCCAAATGAACGCCCAGTTGGAAATGATGAATTTACAGGAATAATAAATTATTTCAAGAAAAGTGGATCTCTTATGTTGGTTGCTGTTGATGATAATGAAATGGCTGGTGTCATTGCAGCAGAGCGTGGAGGTCAACAAAGAATAAAACATACAGCGTACATATCAACAGGATTATTATTGAAATATCGTAACCAAGGTATTGGGTCACAATTTCTAAAACGTGTGGAAGAATGGGCGATTACGAATGGTATTACGAGATTAGAATTAACAGTAATGTGTCATAACGAGGCGGCGTATCACCTTTATCAAAAATGCGGGTTTCAAGTTGAAGGAAAGCGTCTTCATGCAATGAAGGTAGATAATAATTATGTGGATGAGTATTATATGGCAAAATTATTGTAATTTATTTAATATGAATTCTTAACAACACTTAGATGAATGAGCTAAATGAAAGGACTTGCTTATGTACGATAGAGTTTATACTAGAATTGATGTTACACGAAAATATGTGGATGAGATGTTATTACGAAACAGTGACGATGTAGATAGACGAACTGGGTATGTACATTTATACGGGGTTGGATTAGCAGCTGCAATAATTTCACTAAAAAGAGGACATACAAAAGAATATGCAGAATTAGCGGAGATGGCTGGATTGCTCCACGATTATATAAGTTATCAGGGAATGGATGGACCGAACCATGCTCACGAAGGAGAACCCATCGTAAGAAAGTTATTAGAAGAAATGGGAATTACTTCTGTAGAAGAGACAGAAATGATATGTTCAGCAGTGTATAATCATAGCGATAAAAATAAAATTCATTCTGAATTTGATGAAATAATTAAGGATGCAGATGTGATGCAACATTGGTTAAGAAATCCTGGGGAGCCTTTGTTCCGAGAGCAGGAAAGAATTAATAAATTATGTATTGAATTTGGATTTGATAATTTCGTATCCGAGAATTATAAGTAAAATGAACTATGACATGCTGTTGTCTTGATTCTTTTTGTATAATAAAATTAATAAAAAACTGGAAGGTGGGGCCGATGGACTTAAATTCCAGATGGATGGAATTGCTTATAAGGGTTAAATGGAGGTCGAGATAGTGAATCGAATATCAAAAGAAGAAGCTAAAAACTTTCTAATCAGTTATCATAATTTAGATGGTTCGCAAGGGTTACAGGGAGAAGATGGAGTAATGCAATACATAAAAAGGGTTGGGTGCATTCAATATGATCCACTTAATGTTGTTGGAAGAAATCCAGATTTGGTATTGCAATCAAGAATCAGTAATTATTCACCAACTGTTTTAGATAAGTTACTATATGAAAGACGTTCATTGATTGATGGATGGGATAAAATGATGTCGATTTATCTACAAAATGACTGGCCATTTTTTTCATAGTAAAGCAAGGCCCCATACAATCCAACCAGATTTCAATTGGAACGAGCAATAATAGTGGGAATTGGGGGCACAATAAACTTTCAAGTGCAACATTAGATTATATGTATAATATAGGTCAAATTGGAATATATGAGAAAAGAAATACCCAGAAAGTATACGATATGATAGAAAAACTTCTGCCGTCTGTACTATTAAATTGTAATGATCCATTTGAAAATACGGAAGACTTTCTAAAGTGGTATGTTAAAAGACGAATTGGCAGTGTTGGTTTATTATGGGGTAAAAATGGTGGAGGGTGGCTTGGCCATTATATATCAAATAAAAAATTACGAACTGAGATTTTACAAGATCTGATTTCGGATGGTGAGATACTTGAACTTAACGTTGAGGATATCAAGGAAACATTTTACATTAGAAAAGAAGATGAACACTTTCTTAATACGAAAGTAATAGGAAAGCAAGCACGTTTTCTAGCACCACTCGATAATATGCTTTGGGATAGGGGAATGATTCAATATTTATTTGATTTTGAATATAGTTGGGAAGTTTACGTTCCTATTATTAAAAGAAAATATGGTTATTATGTTCTTCCGGTGCTATACAAGAATCAACTTGTAGCAAGATTTGAACCAGGTCTGCATAGAAACAAGGAACCACTAAAAATCTTGAATTGGTGGTGGGAAGAGGAAATTATAGTTACGGATGAGATGATGGAAGCTATAAAAGATGCTTTTAGACAATTTTGCAACTATCTACAAGCTGATGGGATTGATGCGAATGAATGGGTAACCTTATAATAATACGCGAAATAAAAGAACGCAAAGAACACTTTGCGATACGGAGGTTGATTATGAAAGAAAATATAGAAAAACAGACAATTGATGATTATATCGAAATGTGCTCAGTGGAGATTCAACCTAAATTACATGAACTTAAAAAGATTATTTTGGAGGCAGCCCCAGAACTCAAGGAAAAGATTAGTTGGAAGATGCCTACCTTTTATTTGAAAGAAAATATTATTCATTTTGCAGCGCATAAAAAACATATTGGTTTATATCCTGGAGTAGAAGCGATTGTAAATTTTGCGGACAGACTTGAGGACTATAAAACTTCTAAGGGAGCGATTCAGATTCCAAATGCTAAAGCTTTGGATATTGAGCTTATTCAAGATATTGTAAAGTTTAATATTCAGAAAATAATATAAAATTACTATTAATTGACGGAGGATACTTATGATAAAGATTAGAGAAATGAATAAAAAGGATATACAGGCTGTGAAAGCAACTGTGAAAACTGCTTTTTACCGTGAAGGAAAAGATGAAAAGTTTAATGAATGGGAGTTTGCTGAACAAGTAATAAAAGACAAAGACTATGTTAAAGAATTATGCAGAATAGCTTTAATAGATGAAGAAGTTGTAGGATATATTTTATTGACAAAAGCTCAGATTGGAATGAAACAAGGCTTATCGTTAGGACCATTAGCAGTATCACCTACATATCAGAACATGGGAATTGGAAAACAACTTGTTAATGAGGGAATATTACAAGCAAAATCGCTCGGATATAAGTGGATTGCATTAACCGGTGGTGATTATTATTTTCAATTTGGATTCGAACCTGCATTACAACATAATATTATTTTATCGGAGAATAATCCGGAAAATGAATACTTAAAGATTTGTTTCCTGAATAAAAATATCGAAAAAGACGTCTGTGGCGTTATGAAATTCTGTGATTCATTTTATAACGAAAAAGGTGAATTACTTTAATATAAGGTAAATATTACTTGTACAAGAAGGATTTATTCATTAACCGCTTATTAGTCGCAATACTGTGTCCGTATTTAGCCAGTTAATGAGCTAGATACGGACTTTTATTATGAAATAGGAAAGATCGTCTTGCTCGCAAGAGACCACACTTTCCTGTTTCACTAGTGCGCCGTAGCCGCTTTCTTATAAAAATTACTGAGTTGTTGTGGAAGAAAATGTAATATGGTATAATTTATGAAATAAAAACGCAGTGAATACACAAGAAAATGTCCAATGGAAAAAACGCAGTGGATACTTAATGTAACGTGGAGGAATAAGATGGACATATTCATAATAATTGCAGTATTAATTTGCTGCTCGTTAATATATAGCGGAGTAGAGAGAAAAAAGAGAAATAGGATATGGATTAAGGACCAATACGGGAAAAAGCCCAAAGAAACAGATTGCGATTTCGACAAAGTTGGTTACTATTGGAGCGAATTTAAAGATACAGTAGCAGACGGTGAAAAGATTGATGATGTGACATGGAATGACCTAGAAATGGATCATATTTTTAGTAGAATAAATGGTTGTAATTCTTTTGTAGGGGAGCAAGTGTTATTTTCTACCTTGCATTGTCTAACGAAAGATAATTCGTACAGAGAATTATTAGAAAAGAAAATTAACTTCTACGCAAACAATGCGCAAGAACGAGTGGATATACAAGTGCAACTGGACAGCCTGGGTAAAGAGGACGGGAGTTATCTATTGCCAGTGTTTATGAAGAATTTAAATATGTTTAAAATTCCACACATATTGGTATACCGAATCATGCAGATATTGTTAGTAGTATCCGTTTTACCAGCAGTTATTTTATTGAATTTTAAATATATATATTTAGCAGTGGTTGTATTTGCTATTAATTTGGTGCTCTATACACTTAAGAAAAATGAGTATGAGTTGAAGCTTGATACACTAAAGAGCGTAATCAGTTTAGTAAAGGTAGGAAATCGAATCGCTAATACAAAAGAGTTCAGTTACGAAACAAAATTCCAAGATTTAAAGAAAGAAACTGTACATTTCAAAAAGTTATCACATATGATTGGTAGCTTACTTAGAAAAAGTAAAGGCGGTTTGTCTGGAGATCTTGTTGGTTTAATATATGATTATTTAATTGGTGCTACTTTATGGGATTTTGTAAAATATGATCAGATAATTCGTATATTGACAGTTAAGCAAAACGAGTATATAGAGTTATATAGAAGAATTGGTGAGATAGATTTAGCGATAACCATAGCATCATTTCGTGAAAGTCTTCCACTGTTTTGTACGCCGATATTTAGCGAAAAACCTGTTTTGAAAATGGAAGAACTATACCACCCAATGATTGATAACCCTGTCTATAATACGGTTACTTTGGAGCGGGGGTGTATTATAACGGGTTCAAATGCCTCGGGTAAATCCACGTTTATAAAAGCAGTAGCAGTAAATGCAATATTAGCACAAAGTATAAATACTTGTATGGCAAAATATATTACATTACCATATTCATCTATTATTACTTCAATGGCTGTACGTGATGACTTGATGACGGGTGAAAGTTATTATATTAAAGAGATTAAGTATTTAAATCGAATTATTCAAAGTTTGAGTGAGGATCGATTGGTCATTTGCGCAATAGATGAAATTTTAAGGGGGACTAACACAGAGGAAAGAATTGCTGCATCTGCTTCTATATTAGAATTTATATGTAAAAAGAATTGCATTGCAATTGTGGCATCTCACGATATTGAGTTGACGCAGATTCTAGCAAATGATTACGATAATTTCCATTTTCAAGAGTATATACAAGACAATGACATCATGTTCGATTATAAAATTAATGTAGGAGCAAGCACTTCGAAAAATGCAATAAGGCTATTGGAATATGTAGGGTTTCCAGAAGAAATTATATGGAATGCTAGGGAAAAATTGACTTTATCAAATTAAATGAATTTAGAAAGGTATGATAATATGGCAAAGATAACAAAACAAAGAAAAATAACGTATTATATTGGAATTGGGATGGCAATAGTAGGGTTTTTTCAAACTCAGTAATCGGTTTGGTTTTGATTATAGCTGGGTTTATTATAATGAATATTGGGGCAAGGGGAGCAGCAGGATCGGGATTACTTCTTGACCCAGAAAAAGCAAGAGAAGATTTAAAACCATTTAATGAGGCTAAGGGTGGAATGATAAATGACGTGATCAGCAATATTGATATTGTTGGAAACTTAACTAAGCCACAAGAGAATAAGGAAGTAATTAAAATACGATGTAAAAGCTGTAAAAGTCTTAATGAAGAGGATGCAAAATTCTGTAAAGGGTGTGGGAAAGAAATATAGAGTTTTGTGTACGGAGTGTCGACCAACTTACAAATGAATTCATTAGGCAGTATGAGATGGATTTAGAAGAGTAGTATAGAATATAAGAAAGAAAGTGAGACATATATGTCTAGTATAAATATTAATCCAATTCATAATTTTGATGATTTTGTTAGTGAATTGAACAAAGCCGGGATGTCTATAGGTGGCGAGAATAGCGAAGGTATATTTACATTATGTAATCATTTTAGTGATAACATTGATTGGCATACAGAAAATCCAGAGACGGATCCATGGGAATGGCGCATGCGAGTTTTAAATGAACGCGATGATATTGCCTATGCTAAGTTATTTTTCAAGAAGAGTGGGTACATTACCAAAGAATGGTATCCATATTTCTATGCAGTACGTCGTGGCGGAAGAGTTTTCGATGAAGAATATTATGAGGGGAAAATCAGCTCCTACGCAAAGAATATATATGGGTTAATTCGTGATAATATCAACTTGCCACTGCATATGATAAAACAAATGGGTGGATTTACAAAAGAAGATAAGTCCAAATTCGATGCAGCTTTAACAGAATTGCAGATGAAAATGTATATCACAATGTGCGGGAAGACAAGAAAACTCTCTAAGATTGGTGCAGAATATGGGTGGTCATCAACTGTGTTTTGTATAACTGAAAACTTGTTTGATGCAGAAGTTTATGAGCTAGCTGGTGATATAACGTATGAAGAAGCATATCAAAAAATTGAGGAGCAGATTTATCTGCTCAATCCAGAAGCAAATGAAAAAAAGGTGAGAAAATTTATTCTTGGGTAGAGGAAGAGGTAAGTGCATTTATTATTTATTTAATGCAATTTGCAGACATTTGAGTAACAGACAGGAGGACGAATTTATGGACGAACAAATTAAAATAGTACAAGATCATTATGACAGTGATGTAAAAATGGAATGGGATAGACTAGAAAACCATCCTATTGAATTTATATTGACTACTAAAATGATGGATCGTTACATACAATCAGGGGATAAGATCTTAGATATTGGTGGTGGACCAGGACGGTATTCGTTGTATTACGCAAATAAGGGGTGTGATGTTACCCTTGTTGATTTATCTTCTGGTAATGTGGAGTTTGCTCTAAATAAGGCGCTGGAGATGAACGTAAATATAAAGGGTTTTGCAGGTGATGCTAGAGAGGTAGATAAAATAGTTGAGGGGACTTTTGACCATGTATTTATTATGGGTCCAATGTATCATCTACTAGAAGAAGGTGATAGGATAAAGGCAATAAATGCGGCTTTGTCTCTTTTAAAAGAAGGTGGAAAGGTTTATATTTCATTTATTTTCATGTTTGCCGGTATGATATTTGGAATGAAAGATATGCCTGAGATGCTATTGTTGGAGGATGAGAAAGTATTTGTTGATTGTGTTGTGAATGACCAATCTTACGGTGGGGATGCATTTACAAAGGCCTTTTTTATCAGTAAAAAAGATATTATGCCATTTATGGAGAAATTCCCTCTTGAGAGAATGCATCTTTTTGGGCAGGAAGGTATACTTGCTCCATGTGAGAAGAATATTCTTGCACAGCCTCAAGAAGTGATAGATAAATGGGTAGAAGTTGCTGAGAAGCTATGTGAAAGAGATGATCTACTTAGTTATTCTGAGCATGTAATGTATATTGGGAGAAAACTATAAGTAGCAAGCAATGAGTAAATAATAGGAGTAATAAAATTTAAAAATAGGAGTTGACAGCATGATTATTCGTGATGCTACGATAAATGACTATACTGATATTTATTATTTAAATAAAGATGGACTTGGATATGATTACCCCCAAGATAAAACAAAGGAAAAACTCCAGACTGTATTAAACTTACCATCAGATAAAATCTTTGTAATGGAAATTAATGAAAAAGTTGTCGGATATATACATTTAAGTAATTATGAATGCATCTACTCAGATAGTTTGGTCAAAAATTGATTCAAAAAGCAGAAGAATGGGCAAAAGCTGAAGGCTCAAAAGGAATACGGCTTGTATCGGGTCACAACAGGGTAACTGCTCATCAATTCTACCTTAATTGTGGATATTCAATGCGAAAAGAACAGAAAAATTTTATAAAGTGGTTTTAGGGGGGACAATATGCCAGATATGTTAGTTAAATTATATAATCAAAAAGAAGAATCTAAACTTATTAGTGATTTAAATGAAAAGGGGATTAGCTTAAAAAAAGTTCTTTCCCCTGACAGGACAAAAGTATTAGAATTTATTAAAGATAATTTTAATGATAACTGGGTAAATGAATGCAAAGCAGCTTTTATGAACAATCCGATTTCTTGTTATGTAGCTGTTAAAGATAAAAAAGTGATTGGATTCGCATGTTATGATGCTACAGCTAAAAACTATTTTGGACCAACAGGAGTATTAGAAAGTGAAAGAGGAAAAGGAATAGGAAAAGCTTTGCTAAACAAATGTTTGTTATCTATGTGGGAAAATGGATATGGTTATGCAATCATTGGTTGGACAAATGAAGCGATTGACTTTTATAAGAAAACTGTTCAGGCTACGGTAATAGAAAATTCAAGTCCTGGAATTTATAAAAGGATGATAGGATTATAGCCCAAGGTAGAGAACAATTACAAGTGTAATTTGAAACGTGAATATAAGTGTGAATAGAATTAACACAATGAATGCAAACGGCCTCCCTTAATAGACTGGAGTGAAAAATATGATAACAATAAAGCAATTAACACAAGCTGACATGCAACAAGCAATAGAACTTAAGGTATTTTGTTGGACAGAAGAATTAGCGGATAAAGCTTAGATTGGATGAATAAAGGGGAGGAAAATGAGGATGTGCGACTTTTGATTGGAGCATTTGAAGAAGAACAAATGCTAGGGGTTGCATTTGCTAGCTTTGCAGAAAGCTCTGACATACCAGAAAAAGGGATAGAACTGAATGGACTATGGGTATATCCAGATCAAAGAGGTCGAGGGATTTCACTTATGCTGGTTCTAAACATTTTGGATTTCTATATGAGTCGTGGAATGGAAGAAATCGTTATTTATAATCATACCTATTCACCATCTAACAAGTTTTACCATAAATTTGGAGCTCAAGTGCTAAGGCAAGACCAACAAATGAACGGTAAACTATTAGTGGATGTATTTGTTGCTAATATGATGGATATGAAGAATAAAATGGAAAAATCACAAAAGGAAAAAAGATCACTTGTTTAACCTTTTTCGCAAGGTAGGAAGAATTGGGAGTACAAGGATTGCAGCAAGACCAACTTGAACAATATTTCCTGGTATAGATGCAGTAGGAGCAATCCAGTTACCATAAATAATTCCTTCAGCGATATAGTAACCAATAATCTTAATAATACAAGCAACAAAAATAGCAAATAAGCTCCATTTAAAGGTCTTATGATTTGGCTTTTGTGTAATAACTCCAGTTATATATCCCATTAGACCAACGATCACAAAGGTAAAAGGTGACCATATTACCCAACCAGATAGAAGATCAAATAAACCCATTCCAAATGCCCCGGCGATTGCTCCGGTTCGTTTGCCAAAAATGATTGCTGCAATAAATAAAGGAACATTACCAAGGTGGACAAGTCCTCCGTTTGATAGAAGAGGAAGTTTAATATTGATAAAGGCAGTTACGAAACATGTAATTGCGATAAATAACCCATCAATGGCAAGGGATGTAGCTTTGCTTGGTCGTTTTGATATTTCAGTTTGTAAGTTGTTCATAATTACCTCCAAGTAATTTATTTTGTTTTTATAAATATGCGCATATTCCTTGGGGCTTATTATAATAAATATTTGGAACTACTCGTATAGCCAGCAGTGAACTATTTGATGGTACCAGTTTGAGAGTATGTTTTTTTATATCACTACTTGCCTGAAAATTAAGGGTTTCGATAAATTGTCTAGGCAAATAATTAGTAAAATTTACATATAGATTTTGACTTTATAGGAGGTAAATATGATTTATTATAAAGATGAAGAAATTGAAATTAGAGATATTTGCAAGGAGGATGTAATCGGGCTCTTTACAACTTGGATTGATAAAGAAATAAATAGTAACGACCCAAGACCAATTCCTAAGACAAGCAAAGAATTAATAGCAGAATGCATAGATTACTGCAATCGCTTTGATACGGAGATAATGAATGAGAATACTGAGAATAGAAAATATAAGTATTTTATCATAACAAATAATCTGGGGAATCTAATAGGCTTTGTTAATTTGTTTAGTATAGATAATGAGAAAAAACAAGGTGAGATGGGCGTATCTATGTGTGATAAGAGGTTTCTAAACAAAGGAATTGCTTATACTGCTATCATGGTTGCAATAAACTATATATTTGAAAATATGAATATTGATAGAATATATATTGAAACAGCGGAATCGAATTTGCCTGCTTTGAAATTATGTGAGAAGCTTAAATTTAATAAATGCGGTGAGTATATTGAAGATAATGTAAAAGCTATAATAATGGAAAAATTAAGAAATTAACTTGTTCTATGTTGAATTTTAGTTGATTTAATCAACCAAAATCAACTACAAGTGTTTTGTACTTTCTGTATTCAGCTGATATAATTCATTTATGGAGGTGAGTTCGTGAAAGAAATAAATATTGGGGCTGTACTTTTGAATAAACGTAGAGAAAAAGGAATAACGCAAGATGTGTTGGCAAACTACATTGGGGTATCCAAAGCAGCTATCTCAAACTGGGAAACAGCACAAAATTATCCTGATATTACATTATTACCAATACTCGCAGCATATTTTAATATTAGTTTAGATGAGTTAATGGGGTACGGTGACAAAAGTAGTGTTTATAAATCACTCAATGCTTGCAGGAGTACAAGCAAAGACGATGGCACACTGAATGAAAGAAAAAGAATTTTTTCACCGAATTCAAATTGAAAGTAATCGGGTAATAACCACAAATTATATCAAAAAAAATGACATAGATATATATTTTACTTTTACACAATTGAAATTGATAATGAGGCAGGTAAAATGAACGATCTAGTTTGGAGGAAAACAAATGTATTGTATTAACAAAGAAGAAATGTATAAAATTGCACCGATTTTTGATGGTTGGAATGAAACGCTTATATGGTCATGTTTGCAAGGATATATGGGGAAAGCGTGGGCTGATGATATACAAAATCCTCAGTCTGTACAGATTATAACGGGAGATTTCTGCTTCTTTGCAGGGGTTCCCAATGTTGAACTAGTAAAGAATATTCCCGATGACTTTTCTTCACAGAGTATGTTAGTGATACCGCAAAATGAAGAGTGGGTAAATCTTATTAAGATGGAATATAAAACTAATTGTGATAGTTTCATGCGTTATAGTATTAAAAAAGAAGGGAATATATTTGATAAAGAGAAGTTGAATTCCTATATTGAACAGATGCCTTCGGAATATTTACTAAAGAAGATAGATCAAGAAATATACAATGAAATTCTATCAGAAAGATGGGCAGAAGATTTGTGTTCTCAATTCTTAACCTATGATGAATATGATAGATATGGACTTGGGTATGTAGTTCTTCATAATGATAAAGTTGTTTGTGGTGCATCTTCCTATACAGTATATAAAGATGGGATTGAGATTGAAATCGATACGAAAAGAGATTATCGCCGAAAAGGACTTGCACTTGCATGTGCTTCAAAACTAATTCTTGAATGTCTAGACAGAGGAATTTATCCAAGCTGGGATGCTGCAAATATGGCATCAGTAGCTTTAGCAGAAAAATTAGGATATCATTTTGATAAAGAATATGTTACATACGAAATTGCAGTTAATTGACGAAGGATATTTATAATAAAGATATCTGGTTCCTTATTGAGCCAAAGTTGATTTAATCAACCAAAGTCAACTACAAGTGTTTTGTATTTTCTATATTCAGCTGATATAATTCAAATATGGAGGTGAGTTCGTGAAAGAAATAAATATTGGTACCGTACTTTTGAATAAACGTAGAGAAAAAGGAATAACGCAAGATGAGTTGGCAAACTACATAGGGGTATCCAAAGCTGCTATCTCAAAGTGGGAAACAGCACAAAGTTATCCTGATATTACATTATTACCAATACTCGCAGCATATTTTAATATTAGTTTAGATGAGTTAATGGGGTACGAACCTCAGATGACAAAAGAAGATATCAAAACATTATATAATAAGATTTGCGAGGAGTTTGTATCGAATGAATTTGATAATGTAATAGAACATTGCCATCAAATCATGAAGAAATATTATGCGTGTTTTCCTTTACTCTTACATATTGGGTTGTTGTTTGTAAATCACTCAATGCTTGCAGGAGTACAAGAAAAGACGAAGGCACTGAATGAAGAAGCAAAAGAATTATTTCACCGTATTCAAATTGAATGTGATGATGTAAATCTAGCAAAACAAGCAAATCATTTGGAAGCGTTTTGTTGTATCATGCTTAACGATCCGAAAACAGCATTGGTATTGCTTGAGAATACAGATAAACCTCAAATGAATAATGGAGTACTACTTTCTTCTGCATATCAGATGATTGGGCAGATGGATAAAGCAAAGACAGCAATTCAAGTAGATGTATATCAGAATATAATAAATACATTTTGTTCATTTTCTTCGCTTCTAATGCTGTATGTTGATGATGAAGTAAAGTTTCAAGATTGCATTGATCGGGTATTTGCACTTGATAAGGCTTTTGAAATAAGAAATATGCATCCTGGTACTGTATTGCCTATATTATTAGCGGGAGCACAAGGTTATACAATGCAAGGTCATCTAGATAAAGCACTGGATATGTTGCAATTATACACGGAAATAATAACAACTAGTACATTCCCATTCACCTTACATGGAAATGAATTTTTTGATAAACTGGATGACTGGTTCAAGGATTTAGATTTAGGAACTGGTATGCCACGAAGCAAAGAAGTTGTTAAACAAAGTATGTTAGATGCAGTGTGTGAAAACCCGATATTCGCACAATTAAATGAAAATAGTCGTTTTAATAGTATCGTTGAAAAATTAAAAAGAAAATTATAAGGAGATTAATATTATGGAAAAATTTGTTGAATATTTACCATTTTTAATACCAATTTTAGTTGTAGAATTTGCGCTAGCACTTGCCGCGCTGGTACACATAGTTAGACATCCAAACTATCGATTTGGGAATAAAGTGATGTGGGTTGTTATCGTGCTATTGATTCAGATAATTGGGCCGATCATCTATTTCCTTCTTGGTAAAGGAGAGGAATAATGGATGTTTTAAAGATTGAACATTTATCAAAAAAGTTTGGAGAACACGAAGTAATAAACGATTTGAGCTTTTCAGTACCAGAACATTCTGTATTTGGATTTCTGGGACAGAATGGTGCCGGAAAAACTACCACAATGAAGATGATATTAGGTTTACTAAAAGCGACAAGTGGAAAGATTACGGTATGCGGAGAAGAGGTGAACTATGGTGAAACAAAAACAAATAGTTTTATCGGATATTTACCAGATGTTCCTGAATTTTATAATTATATGACTCCGAAAGAATACCTTAAGCTATGTGGAGAAATTACTGGCTTATCAAATAAACAAATAAAACAAAAAAGTAGTGAACTTCTAGAACTTGTTGGACTCACCAATGTAAATCGTAAAATTGGTGGATTTTCACGAGGAATGAAGCAACGACTTGGAATAGCACAGGCGTAGAAAAGAAATTCTTGATATTCTCATGGCAGTCAAGGGTAAGACTACAGTTGTATTCTCCACACATATTCTATCCGACGTTGAGCGTATATGTGACCAAGTTGCGGTTCTACACAATGGGAAATTAGCATTAAGTGGAAGCCTTACCGAGGTAAAAGAAAGTCGCCGCAATGATTCAATTAGTTTGGAATTCACCTCGAATCAGGATGCTGAGAATATGGCATTGGTAATAAAGAAAATACAAATGGTGAAAGAGATCGAACAGATTGGAAACGCATTAACAGTAAAGGTTTCTAATTTAAGAGAAGCAGGGAAGCTAATTATAGACCTGATTTCACAAAAAGGAATTTTTATTACGAGATATGAGGTATTGGAACCTTCACTCGAAAGCTTGTTCATGGAGGTGGTAAAATGAGAGGGTATACTGCATTTGTGAAAAAAGAGATACTGGAAAGTATCCGTACCTATAAACTACTGATTGTGGTCGCTGCATTTTTTATCTTTGGTATGATGAGTCCATTAATGGCAAAACTTATGCCTGAAATATTTAGTAAGCTTGCAACAGAAGGGATGATTATAACAATCCCAGAACCTACGGCAATAGATTCTTATACTCAATTTTTTAAGAACCTGACACAGATGGGTTTGGTTGTACTAGTACTAGTTTTTAGTGGGATATTGTCTACTGAATATTCGAAAGGAACATTAATAAATGTTCTAACAAAAGGACTTTCTCGTCATGCAGTAATTCTTGCCAAATATACCGTATATCTAGGACTATGGACGGTAAGTTTAGCAGTTTCCTTCCTAACGGCGTATGGATATACGGAATATCTGTTTAAACAAGATGGCATCGTTAATCTTTTATTTTCTGTATTTTGTCTTTGGATATTTGGAGCATTTTTATTGTCTATATTTTTATTTACAGCGACACTTATCAAAAGCAATTATGGTAGCATGCTCTTGACAGTTATGGTAATAGGTTTATTATTTATTATGAATATAATACCGATGTTACAAAAATATAATCCTGTTGCGTTGATATCAAACAATGTTATTATGCTTACGAGTCCTTATGATTTATCAAATATATATGTATCAATGATAATAACTGGAATATTCACAATTGGTTTTTTGTGTTCTTCACTCCTTGTGTTTAAGAAAAAAAGTATCTAACGCTTAGTCAAATAAAAAGTTTAGTATGTAGAAAAGTGTTGATGATAATGAGTAAGAGTATGGAAATATTAATGATATCCGTGTTTTGCCAAGTATTGGTAAAACACGGATTTTTGATATAATAAACGAGAATCTTAGGCTAGTAAATCTTGTGGTAAATAATGTAATATGATATAATTCTATAATATATTTATTTAAAAATATACTATAAAATATATTATTACTGGATTCTTTACTTTTATTTTTATACACAAAATTAGAAAGTAGATATATAAAAATTGCAAGCGAAGCATAAATTAGAAGAGGTAAATACTATGACTATAAGAACAGCAAAAATAGAAGATTTTGCAATCATACATAAATATGATAAACATATTAATGAAGATGAACTGAAATCCATAATAAATCAAGATAGAGTATTCGTCGCAGAAGAAAATGGACAATTTATTGGTTGGCTAAGATATAATTTGTTTTGGGATAACACACCATTTATGAATATGCTTTATATACTTGATGAATATAGAGGAATTGGAGTTGGGAAGCAACTTACTTTGCATTGGGAAAAATTAATGAAAGATTTAAAATTTGAATTGGTTATGACATCCACCATGTCAAATGAACATGCACAACATTTTTATAGAAAGTTAAATTATATAGATGCAGGTTCGCTGCTGTTACCGAATGAACCTTTGGAAATTTTTTTTATAAAAAGTATATAATAAAGTGAAAAGCATATCAAATATAAATTCTATATAAGTGTAACATGTATAAGTATTAATAGGGATATGCTCAGTAATTTAGCAATATAGGGGAGGAGTAAGTATGATAAAGTTAAGTACCAAGAGGTTAGAGTTACGTGAATTTCAAACTTCAGATTTTGAAGATGTACATGCGTATGGATCAAATATTGATAATATTAAATATATGATTTGGGGTCCGAATAATGAGGAAGATACTCGGAATTTTCTTGAAGAATGTATCGGATGGGCAGAAAAATCACCTCGATTACATTACGATTTTGCAATTACATTAAAAGATAGTGGACAACTAATTGGCGGCTGTGGAATATACCTTAACAAGGATCAAACGGAAGGAATGCTGGGATGGATTCTTCATAAGGATTATTGGAAACAAGGGTATATGCCAGAAGTAGGGAAGAGACTATTGAAATATGGATTTGAGGAACTAAATCTCCATAGATTATATGCTACTTGTAATGCAGAGAATTATGGTTCATATAGAGTAATGGAGAAAATCGGAATGCGAAAGGAAGCACATTTCATCCAAAATAGGTATGGAAGAGTGGGTTCTGATAATAAATGGTATGATGAGTTCCATTACGGTATGTTATCTGAAGAATGGAGAGGTTTAGAATGATAACTATTTTCAATCGAAAAGAGCTTTGTATAACATTTTCAATACAAGAGCAATCTGAGATACGAGAAAAACTTAAAAATAATAAGATTAAGTATTATTTAAAAACTATAAATAGAAATAGTCCCTCAGCCTTCGGAGATACGAGAGCAAGATCAGTAACCTTGGGACAAAAAATGGAATTAGCATATGAATATATATTTTTTGTTCATAAAGATGATTTAGCACAGGCAAAAGGAATCGTAAGAAAATAAATCTGCAAAAGCTAGGGGAGTTATTGTTAGATGGACAAGAGAAAAATTATTAATAAAAAAGTTTTTATAGGAAGTACAGTATTTCTTTTTTGTATAAGTATAGCAACTTTTATACCAGCTATTATTAGGAGTGATTTTGGTGCAGCTTATTTATTTCTTATTTTCTTTGCTGAAATAGCTGGTAATTTATCTATGGCATTGGCTGTTTCGCTTGTGATTGATGAAATTATTCTGACAACACAAGAGAAATATGAAATATTATATACGGACGATCTTGGTAACTTTTTTTATAACGCTATAGTAGTAGTATTACTAATATGTTATAGTATGAAATTATTGTTAATATCTAGTGGTAATATAGAAAGCACTTTAATATTAACAATGTGCTTACAATCTTCTAATTGCATTTTAATTTCAAAGTCCAATCGAGTATACATAAGTGATAACAAACTATATATGGGAAAGTATAACAAAGAAATACATCTTAGTGAAATAATGAGAATTGTTCGAATAGACAGTGGGATGGCAGAAATTATTGTATCGGATAATAAATATACTATAGGAGCATCGGAACAAATTTTGCAGAAAATAGAATCGAAAATAAAACAAGGTATAGCAATTGAAATTAAAGGATAATAGACAAGATATGGAACAAGATATAATAAATACTAAAAACAAAATTATAAAGCGGACAAACTTAATCCGCTTTAATTTTGATGATTAAATCTATATTTTTGTTTCATCAAAGCCTTCATTATAAGTTGTATTTTTGTAGAAATGATGTTTTTTAAAGTCAAACCTTTCAATTGGCTCTGGACCTCTCATGATATTTCTTTCAACATGAAGGATTCCTTCTTCGTCGGCTCGGATACGCCAATCTACCATTAGAATCTGGCCTCCTATTATTTCAATACCAGTAATGCCTCTGGTCTGTATGCAACAACCAGTATTAAAATAAGGAATTTCATTTCGTTTTGGGAATCTTGGTCTATGAGTATGACCGCAGATAAGCATAATTTTATGATTTTGAATCCACTTTTTATAAGTCTTTTCAATTTTATGTCGTTTAAATTGATTCCTAGCAGGGCTTGATGGATTTTGAAAACCAACTACGTGCATAAAGCGCCAGAAATATCTTAATAACAACATGGTAATGATCCAAAGTTGATCGTTCATTAAATCTCCTTGGTGGCCATGAACGGTAAAGATTTCTTGCCCAGTAGTTTTATGTTTTAAGATAAGTGCTTCATATGGCGTTATCCCTTTAAAGAGATCATTCATTTTCTGAAAATACTCATCGTAATACGCAAAGTATTTATTATGAACATAATGTTTATTCTTTAAATATATATTATGATTACCATAGATCATAATTAGTTTTTTCTTATCGTAAAATTTTTTGAGTGCAACAAAAATATCGCTATGCGCTAATCGAATATGTTTGAACTCATTGTATTCCCATAATTCGTCACCATCGCCTAATTCAACATACACATAGTTTTTAGTATAATAGTATTCCAGGGCACGTAAGAATATATTTTGATTTCTGGTAAACTCATCAGAAATGCTGTCATCACCTCGGTGAGAATCACTAAAAAAGACATATCGAGAATTCTCGTCAAAGTACTCGATTTTAGCACCTTTATAAGCTTTCATCAATCTTTTATCTGTAAACATTATATCACTCCATCTTTTACAATTAGTTAAACTATACTCATTTTTATTATTCCGATATAAAAAAAGGATATTCAGACAAGTTATGGCATTCTAAATAGAAAGTTGATATAATTAAAATAAAAAGTTATTTGTTAGGTATGATATACCGAGGAGGAAATATGGAAATAAAAAAAATTGGTAACAGAGGGACTTTGTTTACATTTTATGATTTAGGAATTCCTACGAATATCTATGTAATTAATGCAAAGAGATATGTTTATATATTGGATACATATTTGGGGCCAGATATTATGCAACAAATTAATGAATATATTTTTTCTGAATATGGTAACAAACAAATTATTGTTGTTAATAGCCATGGACATTGGGATCATATATGGGGTAATAGTCTTTATTCGAACAATATCATCATTGCTCACGTTTTGTGCAAGGAATATATACAACAAAATGGGCAGAATCAACTTGTAAAGTATAGAGAAGAATATGCAAAAGGGAATGTTGTATTAACTTATCCAAATTTGCTTTTTACTGATACGCTGCAATTTGAAGAGGATAATATCTTAATGTTTTATTCTCCAGGGCATACGGAGGATCAAATTTCAGTTATTGATTATGAGGACAAGGTGCTTTTTTCAGGTGACAATTTGGAGAGACCGATACCATATCTTATGACAACAAATCTTGACCAGTATGCAAAGACTTTAGGTGATTATATAAACCTTGATGTTGATATAGTAATTGGTGGTCATACGGAATGTGAAGATAAGAAACTGATTCAGGATAACTTAAATTATGTTAAGAAAGTAATAGACAAAGATGCAGCAGAATTTGAAAATGGTGAATATGAAGATTATCATTTAGCAAATATGAAATGGTTAGAGGAACATAATCGATAATTCACGACATAGAAAGTCGAGCAATGTGGTTGATTTGGTTTTATTATATAGAGGAAAGGAATGATTGTATGGAATGGGTTGAACGAATTAATCATTCGGTTAATTACATAGAGGAGAATTTAGACAAAGATATCTCTTTTGAAGAAATTGCTAAGATTGTAGGGTGTTCTATATATAATTTTCAACGGATGTTTTCTTATATTGCAGATAAATCTTTATCTGAATATATCAGGAATAGGAGACTTACTTTAGCTGCCTTTGATGTAATTAATGGAAAAGAAAATATCATCGATATTGCATTGAAATACGGATACAATTCACATGATTCTTTTACGAGAGCTTTTCAAAAGTTTCACGGAGTTCTACCGTCAAAGGCAAGAACAGAAGTTGTAAAGCTTAAATCCTGTCCTAAAATCTCTTTTCAAATAAAAATTAAAGGAGAAACATATATGAATTATCAAATTGAACAGTGGCCAGCATTTACTATTTCGGGAATAAAAAAGAGAGTTAGTACGAGTGAAGCATTTAATATCATCCCACAAATTTGGGATACGGCGGGTAAAGATGGTACAATAAATCAATTGGTAGATCTTTGGATGAAATCAGATTGTCGACCTGTTGGACTTCTTGGGATTAGTGCGGGAGGTCAGTGGGGTAACACAGAAGAAATGGACTATTATCTTGCTGTAACTACGTATGTTGATGTACCAGAATGTAAACAGGTAAAAATACCGAATAATATGGTATCTTTACAATTGCCAGCAGCTACTTGGGCAATATTCGAAGCAAATGGTCAATTACCAGATGCAGTTCAGAACATTTATAAAGAATTTTATACAGAATGGTTACCTAATTCTGGATATGAACTAGATGATATGCCAGTTATTGAATGTTATTTGCAAAATAATAAACAGGAAGTATGGATTGCAGTAAAATCCAATTCAAAATAAATTGATAAATTTATTAAGAAAAACAAGAGAAAATAATTCTCTTGTTTTTTATTTCTTGTCTAGGCATTTGGTAGGATCTATAAAAATTAACTCCCATTCACCGTCTTTGTTTTTCTTATATTGAGCAATTTCGATATCATTATCATTTGTTAGCTGAAAAAATTCCATATAATAGTCATTACCATCGGTCCCTTTAAAGAAAATCTTCTTTACATACCCCTCTTGTTGAGTTGGATAACGTTCTTGTATTAGAGAACACCATTCTCCAAATTTAATATCGACTACTGCCTCAGCAATGTAATACCAACTATGATATGGGGCACATAAATAGTTTTCAGCGTACATCTCCTGGTCTGCTATTCGATACTGGTTATTTTCCTTTACGATATTCATAAATCCATGATAGTAGGAAAAGAGACCGGAACCCTGCTTGGATCCTTCAATTGTTTCAAGTTCAAAAAAGTAGCGTAAATCATTTGGCTGCATTGTATCACTTGGAATTTCCTTTAATTTTATTAAATTAATATGTAGTATATTTTGAAAAGAGTTAAGATATTGATCGTATTTTAATTTGTCTTGATAGGCAGTAGCTAAGAAATTGTAAGCAATTGGATAAGGTGATTTTGCTGAGCCAAGTGTTCCGCATCCTGCATGCTTATCATTTTGTGGATTAGCAGCTTCGCGTAGAATACTAAAATAATTAATAATTGTATCTTCAGGTGTCTCAAATAAGGTATCAGGCAAGAGTATATCAGAATGTTTTTTTTCATAATAATCACGAATGATATAATCTCTATCATTAATTATTGGATCCTTAGATGGACGGAAATATTTCTCATTATCTATCTTTTCTGGAATATCCTGATTCACTTTGACCGCCTCTATGTTATTACATTGAACAGATAGATTTCCACCCATTATCATATTGGTTGATTGAGGTCGGTTGAGAGTTTTATAGATAACAAGAGACAATGAGAAAATTGCTAGAAAACCTAAAATTATAAGAAAGAACTTGTTTTTCTTTATTACTACGAATTTCATGTAAACTCAATCCAATCATATCCTTTGGTATAGTATATTAAATAGAAGTAAGAAATATATTATATATTGATTCTATAATTAAGAATTTGACAAATTAAGGGAATAAACATATAATTAATATAGCTTTTTAAGATATTAAATTAAATCACTTTCGTAAATAAGTGATTAATCAATATAAGGGGAGAAAAATTATGAAATATTGTCAAACATGTGGAAGTCAACACGACGATAATGTTATGTTTTGTTCGAATTGTGGTTTTCAATTTGTAAACAATCAGCCACCGGTGTATACACAAGTACCAAACTATTCTCAAAATCAAGAATATCAAAAAAATTACTATGGTCAAGCAATTCAACCAAATCCAATTCCAACTCAGTATCCAATAAATAAGATAAAAAAGATTGCAACTTCTCCGTTGTATTTAGTTTCTATTATAATTTATACAATCGCTGTATTTTTTCAATTAACATATTTATTTGAAACTAATTCAATTTTGTTCTATTTGTTCAAAGGGAAGAACATGCTTTCAAGTACTAGTGGAATCAATTTTTATAGTTTAGGTTTATATAATTATAGAGGTATCGTTATAGCACTTTCATTTTTAGCGATAATTCCTATGATTTTAATATGTATTGGGTTATGGATGTTTTATGCTTCGTCAAGAAATCCTGAAGATAGGTCTACAGCCGGGCTGACTATAATAAAAGTTTCAGTTATTATTAATTTTATAAAATTATTGATTCTTCCAGTTTTGATAATGATAGTAGCATTATTTTCAAATTCTTACGCAAAATTTGGCTATGTTGATAGAGTAGATATGTTACGAGCATCGGTTGATTTCTTTATTCTACTGGTAATAATATGTATTTTACCTATAATTTACTACATAAGCATTATAAGGACAATAAATCAAATACAAGAAACCATAGTTACAGGAGTTCCATCAGCTCAGACTTCGAGATTCTTAGGAGTAATGAATTGTATACTTGCAGGATTTACTTTTCTTATGATATTTTTCTCGAATGGGGATACAATTTTCACTTCAATCTTAATGGGAACATTTTTAATCATGATATCGATAGGATTATTTGATTATAAACGTGAAATGACAAACTTTATGCCTCCACCACAAAATATAAACTACGGGATAAATATACCTAGGATGTAGGGTTGGTCAAATAATATATCTCATATCTATCACATTCAATAACAGTTTTTTATTAGATATTATATTAATAAAGAACTGTTTTTTTATTGATATATTCATTGAGTAATCGTTTGCTTTGCATTATAATATTTATAGGTGTTATAAGATGAGCCATAAGAATAAGTTACCGAGGTGTTTTATGAAAATCAAAAATAAAAAATCACTAAAATTTAAAATTAAAATATTTCTTTCGGTAATTCTATTTGGGGTACTTGTATTTATAGGAATTCAAGCCTACATGATTGCTGTATCTTCAAAATATATAATGGAATTAGAAGATGTTCCAATTACGGATGCCGTTTTAATTCTAGGGGCATCGGTCTATGCAAGTGGAAATCCATCTCCGATTCTTAAAGATAGGTTGGAATATGGATATAGTATTTATTCAGCAGGAAAAGCTAAGAAAATTATTGTGAGTGGTGATCACGGAACGATTGAATATGATGAAGTAAATACTATGAGAAACTACTTACTTGAAAAAGGTGTTCCGATAGAAGATATATTTATGGATCACGCTGGTTTTGATACATATGATAGTGCATATAGAGCAAAAGAAATCTTTGGAGCTAAGAGCATAATTATATCAACTCAAGAGTACCATATGTACAGAGCAGTATATGCCGCTAGGAAACTTGGAATAGAAGCGTATGGAGTTGCCTCACCTAATAAGACAATTTATAATATGCCATATAATAACTTTAGAGAATGCTTTGCGAGAGTAAAAACAATGTATGACGTACATATAGCTAAGAGGCTACCTAAGTATTTAGGAGATAAGATTCCACTAAGTGGTGATGGGCGCCTTACAGAAGGTTGAAAAACTACTTTACAAAAAAAATAAAAAGTACTAGACAAACTTTAAAACCCATGATAATATAATAAAGCATTAAAGATTAAATGGTCGCATAGCTCAGCTGGGAGAGCACCTGCCTTACAAGCAGGGGGTCATAGGTTCGAGCCCTATTGCGACCACTTTATACGATTAATGTAATATGGCGGAGTAGCTCAGCTGGCTAGAGCGCCCGGTTCATACCCGGTAGGTCGGCGGTTCAAATCCGTTTTCCGCTACTATTGAATGTACGCCCAAGACAATGGTTTTTAAACCATCGTACTGGGCGTATATTTGTAATATCACTTGCCTAATAAGAATTGTTGATATATAGTATTAATTGAAACTAATTGTAAAATTAATCGAGGTAAATAAAATGAGAATTGGTATGGGATATGACGTACACAAACTTGTAGAAGATAGAAATTTAATACTTGGTGGAGTTGTGATACCTTTTGATAAGGGATTACTAGGCCACTCTGATGCAGATGTACTAGTTCATGCAATTATGGATGCCCTTTTAGGAGCAATGGCAAAGGGCGATATTGGAAGACATTTTCCTGATTCTGACGATAAGTATAAAGGAATATCTAGCATCACATTACTACAAGAAGTGAATAAAATATTAATAAAAGAAAATTATATGATTGATAATATTGATGCAACGATAATTGCACAAAATCCGAAGATGGCACCATATATTAACGAAATGATAGCAAATATAGCGAATGCTTTAAATATTAGTGAGAAAAGAATAAATATAAAGGCAACCACGGAAGAAGGTCTAGGTTTTACAGGTGAAGGCCTTGGTATTTCTGCCCAAGCAATCTGCCTTTTAACTGAAATTGAGAATATGGCTTATGACTCTTACATAATGCAAGCGCAAAGTGAAGAGGTAGGCTGTGAAAAGTCAAAAACTTGCACAGGATGTTGCAAAAAATAGAACAAAGGATAGTGACAACAATGTATGATTTTAAGAATTTAGATGCGGAACAACCAAAAATAATGGAAGAATATTTTAATTTAAGACCTTCAAAGATGTGCGAAGGAAGATATATTAATCAACTAATTTGGGCGAATTATAGTAACACGAAATACTCAATTAATGGAAGATACATGTTATTAAAGATGTATGCATTTGGTAAACATTTAGCTCAAATGCCAAAATGTAGATTAGAAGATAGTGTTGAAGCATTTTTAGATATAGAAAAGTACTTTAATGAGGAATTAAATCAAAAATTAATCATATATTGTGCTGATAAAGAGTTTGTAGAGCAAATCAGAGAATTCGAAGATAGATATGAAATTACTCAAATGGTAGATTCTTTTGATTATATATATTCAGGCGAAGGACTCAGAACCTTAAAAGGGAAGACTTATCATAAAAAGAAAAATCACTTGAACTCGTTTTTAAAAGAGTATGAAGGTAGATATAAATATAAAATATTGACTTGTGATGATAGAGATGAAATAGTAGAATTCCTTGATAAATGGAATCAAGAAAAAGATTCAGATGATAAACAAAATAGATTAGAAAATGAAAAAATCGGTATTAATGTAATATTAGACAATTGTCCTAGATTGAATAAGCAAATAGCAGGAGTCTATGTTGACGATGTTTTAGAGGCTTTTACTATTGGAAGTTATTCAGAAGAATTAAATTTAGCAAATATTCATATTGAAAAGGCTAACCCTGAGATCAGAGGTTTATATAACTATATAAATCAACAATTTTTAGCGAATGCTTACCCAGATGTTGAGTATGTTAATAGAGAAGATGATATGGGACTTGAGGGTCTTAGAAAAGCAAAACTTGCATATAGACCAATTGAAATGGTAGAAAAATACAAAATTATACAAAAGTAGTTGACAAAAGTTATAAGTTTGCATAGACTATAGGATATGATAAAAGCAATGATTGGAAGAGTAATTTTTTGATTACTTAACAGAGATAGGAAGCCGCTGGCTGAAAGCTTCCCTTTGGTAACGAAAATGAAATGCATCCATGAGCTGGTTATGCGAAGTAATAGTAGCGTAGCACGTGTCGCACACGTTAAGTGCTTCAAGTTGAGAAACTTATAGTTTCTAACAAGAGTGGAACCGCGAACATAGCTTCGTCTCTTTATTGAGACGGAGCTTTTTGATTTTTTAGCAGGAGGTGTAGATGTGGGATTAATAAAATATATTAAAAATGAGATAAATATTATTAAAGAACGTGATCCAGCCTTTCGAAGCAATGCAGAGATTTTTCTGTACCCAAGTTTTAAGGCAATTTACAAATATAGAATTGCTCACTGGTTTTATGTTAGAGGTCATTATTATATAGCACGCAGAATATCTCAAAAGGCAGCAAGAAAAACAGGAATTGAAATTCATCCTGGTGCAAAGATTGGAAAAGGTTTATTTATAGATCATGGTCATGGTGTAGTAATTGGTGAAACTTGTGAAATAGGGAATAATGTTACTATCTATCAAGGTGTTACACTTGGTGGTACAGGTAAAGAAAAAGGGAAAAGACATCCAACAATAGGTGATAATGTTATGATTAGTGCAGGTGCCAAGATTCTTGGATCATTTACGGTTGGAAGTAATTCAAGAATTGGAGCTGGATCTGTGGTTTTATCTGAAGTTCCTGAGGACTCAACTGTTGTTGGAATACCGGGTAGAGTTGTTAAGAGAGGTGACTGTAGGATAATTCCAAGCGAGTCACTAGATCAAATACATTTACCAGACCCAGTAAAGATGGAGCTTTGCAGACTTGAAGTTGAGATAGATAAATTGAAGAAGCAAATTAATGATATGATTAAGACAAACGAACGAAATGATTAAGACAAACGAACAAAATGATTAATACAAATAATAATTAAGCAAACTATAAAGAACTACTGAAAGAAGGAAAAACTATGAAAATATATAATACACTATCTAAGCAAAAAGAAGAATTTGTTCCACTTGAAGAAGGAAAGGTAAAAATGTACGTTTGTGGACCTACCGTATATAACCTTATTCACATTGGAAATGCAAGACCAATTATAGTATTTGATACAGTAAGACGATATTTTGAACATAAGGGATTCGACGTTAATTTTGTTCAGAACTTTACAGATGTGGATGACAAGATTATTAATAGAGCAAAAGAAGAAGGAATCACAACTTCAGAAGTTACGGAAAAATATATAGAAGAATTTTTTAAAGATGCGGATGGATTAAATATTAAAAGAGCAACAACACATCCAAAAGCAACAGAGGAGATTCAAGGAATGATTGAAATGATATCTACATTAATCGAAAAAGATTTCGCTTATGAAAAGAACGGTAATGTATATTTCAAAACTTTAAACTTTGAGGATTATGGAAAATTATCAAAGAAGAACATTGAAGATTTAGTGTCAGGCTCAAGAGTGGCAATTAATGAAGAGAAAGAAGACCCAATGGACTTCGTTTTGTGGAAACCAAAGAAACCAGGTGAACCTGCTTGGGAGTCACCATGGGGAGAAGGAAGACCTGGCTGGCATATTGAATGTTCTGTTATGAGTAAAAAGTATCTAGGAGAACAAATCGATATACACGCGGGTGGAGAAGATTTGATTTTTCCTCATCATGAAAATGAAATCGCACAAAGTGAATCAGCAAATGGCAAAAGTTTTGCGAAATATTGGATGCACAACGGGTTCTTAAATATTGATAATAAAAAGATGTCAAAATCAGAAGGAAACTTCTTTACAATAAGAGATATTAATGAGAAATATTCTTTGGATGTATTGCGTTTCTTTATGTTGAGTGCTCACTATAGAACGCCAATTAATTTTAGTGACGAATTAATGAAGGCATCACAAACTGGATTAGAAAGAATAAGAACTGCTGTAACTAATCTTAAATTTAGAATTGAAAAAGCTAATGTTGAAAAAATGACTGAAATTGAAGAGCATCTTTTATTAACAGTTGCATCGTTAGTAGAAAAGTTTGAAGCGTCAATGGAAGATGATTTTAACACTGCAGATGCGATTGCTTCAATATTTGAGCTTGTAAAATTTGCGAACCTAAGTAGTACAGAAAGTTCAACAAAAGAATTTTCATTAAAATTAGTAGATACTATTATCGAATTATGCGATATAATAGGAATAAAGGCAGAAGTAAAAAAGGAACTTTTAGATAGTGATGTTGATGCAATGATTCAAGCTAGACAAGATGCTAGAAAAAATAAAGACTTTGCTGAAGCAGATAGAATAAGAGTAGAACTATTAGATAAAGGAATTGTTCTAGAAGATACACGTGAAGGAGTTCGCTGGAAACGTGCATAAGCGGGGGTATGAATGGAAGAGTTTAAGGATTTTGCTAAAAAATTGTTAGGAATAGGTGAAGTAGATATCCGTCTATATTCGCCTCTTGCGCTTGCGTATATTGGGGATGCAGTATATGATTTAATAATACGAACAAAAATTGTATGCGATGGAAATGCACCTGTTAATAGTTTGCACAAAGGGGCTACACATTATGTTAGTGCCACCGCTCAAGCAGATATGATGAAACTTATAGAAGGTAGTTTGACAGAAGAAGAACATCTATATTATAAGAGAGGTAGAAATGCGAAACCTCAAACAACTGCAAAAAATGCTTCCTTTGGAGAATATAGAATAGCAACAGGCTTTGAATGTTTGATTGGTTATTTGTATTTAACAGAGAACTTTGAAAGAATTATTGAGGTTGTGAAGCTTGGTATAGTAAAAATGGGGGAAAAAGATGAGTACTCAAAATAAGTTTATTAAAGGGGCCCTTCTTCTTAGTATTGCCGGATTATTAGCAAAAGTACTTAGCATGTTTTTTCGAATTCCACTTTTATATCTAGTTAAGGATGAAGGACTTGGTTATTATCAAACATTTTATTCTGTGTATTTGGTTTTAATTGCATTGTTCTTAATCGGTATGCCACAAGCAATATCTAAGATAGTTGCAAGTAAACGTGCGCAGAATAAACCAGAGGAAGCTTACGCTTGTTTTCAAGGTGGATTGATAGTTTCGGTTATACTTGGGTTTGCGATAACTACAATTTTGTTCGTTTTCACTAATCAGATTATAGAACTGAATAGTTGGAGTGAGGGGACGAAATATGTAATTTATGGACTAGCAATATCTCCAGTATTTGTAAGTGTTGCGGGAGCAATTAAAGGATATTTTCAAGGAATGCAAATAATGAAGCCAACAGCGATATCTCAACTTATAGAAGGTTTTGTAAAAGTAGTTGTAGGTATTAGCTTGACATATGTGCTTTTAAAAAGTGGATTTACAGTTCCTATGGCAGTTGCAGGTGCAGCTATTGGTACATCACTTGGATACATTACTTCAGCGATATATTTATATATATCATACAAAAGAGAGACAAAAAGTTTGTATGCGAAATTAAATAAAAATGAGCTTAAGATACAGATGTGGAGAATTTTTAGGATGGCAATTCCAGTAACGATTGGAGCATCCGCATTTTCTATTATGAATTTCATTGATTCAATGACTTTCTATAGTAGACTTGAAACAATTGGTATTGTAGATAAGGCAGCAACGATTATGTACGGTCAAATTGGGAAAGCTAATAGCATAATTAATGTTCCGCTTGCAATTTCATTAGCGGTTATGATTAGCACGATTCCAGCAATAGCTGAGGCAAACGAAAGTAACAGTGCAGAAAATTTAAGAAGTGCAGGAGAAAATTCATTGAAACTTTCAGCACTCTTAGCTTTTCCAGCAGGAATTGGTCTTTTTGTTCTTGCAGAACCAATTATGTCATTAATTTATCAAAGCAACAACCAAGGGCATATATACTTAGCCTTATTTGGGATATGCTTGCCATTTTTGATTTTAGGACAAGCATTATCAAGCATTTTACAAGGGATTGGACGTGTAATGGTACCAGTAGGCTGTATTATAGTTGCAGCTATTGTAAAATACATTGTGAACTACAGCTTGATATCATCAACACTTAATGGAAAAGGTGCATTAATAGGTTCTATTGTATTTTGCTTTACTTTTTTCATTTTAAACTATATTATATTACTAGGTTATACAAAATTAAAGGTGTCGTTGAGCGTCTGTATTAAGCCTCTTGTATCAGCAGTAGTAATGGGGGCATTTGCAATAATTGGATTTAAGGTATCAAGAATTGCATTTGGAGTTTCAATTTCAACATTTATTGCAGTTGCTAGTGCGTCAATTGTATATATTGTTTTACTATGTGCTCTTAGAACTTTTTCAGTAGAAGAGCTTGAAGCACTACCAAAAGGATCAAAATTAATTAAAATACTAAAGAAAGTTAAGATGTTTTAGAAGGAGAAAATCATGAGATTTGAAGAATATACACTAGAGGGCAGAAATGCTGTTATCGAAGCAATAAAAGCAGGAAAAACAATTGATAAAATATTTGTACTAAGTGGTTGCCAAGAAGGACCAATTAGAACAATCGTTGCTGAGGCAAAGAAACTTGATGCGATCATTAACTTCGTAACAAAAGAAAGATTAGATCAAATGTCTACAACACATAATCATCAAGGCGTAATTGCATATGCAGCAGCTTATGAATACGCAAGTGTTCAAGATATTTTAGATATTGCAAAAGGAAAGAACGAACCACCATTTATTATTTTACTAGACAATATAGAAGATCCACATAACTTAGGAGCAATTATTCGTACTGCGAACCTTGCTGGCGCACATGGTGTAATTATACCAAAGAGAAGAGCAGCAGGACTTACAGCAACAGTTGCAAAGACATCTGCAGGAGCATTAAACTATACACCAGTTGCAAAAGTTACGAATCTTGGAAATACAATTGATGAACTTAAAAAAGAAGGCATATGGTTTGCTTGCGCTGATATGTCGGGAGATAATATGTATAAGACAAACCTTCAAGGACCTATCGGTCTTGTAATTGGTAGTGAAGGTGATGGCGTAGGCAAATTAGTTAGAGAAAAGTGCGATTTTTCAGTATCAATTCCTATGAAGGGTGAAATCGATTCATTAAATGCTTCAGTTGCAACAGGTGTACTTGCGTATGAAATAGTAAGACAACGTTCAATGGCTAAGGCGTAATAAATGAAGAACGAAGTACTTATTGTAGATGGGTACAACATAATATTTTCTTGGAAAGAACTAGAGAACTTGTCGCGCATTGATTATGAATCTGCAAGACAAGCTCTTTTAGACAAATTAAGTAATTATCAAGCGTATAAAAACATAGAGGTAATCGTTGTTTTTGACGCTTATAAAGTAAAAGGATCACCAAGAAAAGTAGTTCAATATGAAAATATAGATGTTGTTTATACCAAAGAAGGCGAAACAGCAGATATGTTTATTGAGAAAATAGCACAGCAACATGGCAGAGGCACGACGATAAGAGTAGCAACTTCTGATGGATTGGAGCAACTAATTGTTCTTAGTAAAGGAGCGGTTAGAATGTCTGCAAAAGAGTTAGAGTTAGAAATTGAGTCTGCTAATCAGAAGATTAGAAGAAAATTTACTGAAAAACCAAAGACTCACAGAAATAGATTAATGGATAATCTAAGTCCGGAAGTTGCACAAATGATTGAGAAGATGAGGAGAGAATAACCATGTCTTGTAAATACCAAGAACTTACTGATGAGAACATAATAAAAACAATACATTTAGGTGATGACTTGGCAATGGAATTCTTGATTAATAAATATAAAAATCTTGTTCGAAAAAAGACAAACGCATATTTTTTGATTGGTGCAGATAAAGACGATTTAATTCAAGAAGGAATGATTGGTTTATTTAAGGCTATCAGAGAGTATGACGAATCACGAGATGCAAAATTTATTACGTTTGCTGACTTATGTGTCTCCAGACAAATATTCACTGCAGTCAAAGCTTCAAATAGACTTAAGCATTTACCGCTTAATTCATACATATCTTTAAACAAACCACTCTACGAAGAAGAGAGTCCTAACACTAAAGTTGAAGATCTATTAGAACTTAGAAATGTTGAAAGCCCAGAAGATGTAATAATTGGGAAAGAAAACCTCAGACGAATTGAAAAGGAACTTGAGAATAACTTAAGTGAGTTGGAAAAGGAAGTGCTGTTCTTATACTTAGAGGGGCAAGGGTATGTTCAGATTGCGGAGATTATGGGGAAGCAAGCTAAGTCGATAGATAATGCATTGCAACGTATAAGGAAAAAGGTTGGAGTTATTTTTAAGGAAGTTAATTAAATATGATTTAGGTTATAGATAAAGATATAAGAAAAAGATAAAGATAAAAGATAAAGATAAAGATAAAAGATAAAAGATAAAGATAAAGATACAGGGCAATACAAGGGGAAGAGTTTGCTAGAGCTGACGGAGAGTTCTATAGCTGTTTGCAATAGCGATTCGGAAAGCTCGTATATCTAATAGAATGGGAATTGCTTAAGGCAGTGGATAAAATGGGGAACTCGCCTCATTGTTGTGTAGGACGAGGGGTATTTAGCTCAGACACCCCCATTTTATCCACTATAAGCAATTCCCATTCTATAAGATATACGGCATTCCTCATAATGTATTGCAAACAGCTACAGAACTCTCCATCAGCTCTAGCAAACATTAAGTGGATGGGGTATAAAAGATGAAAAATTAATACATATACTATTACTTAAAAATTAAATCTTGAAACCTATCTAAAACTTATCTAAAACCAAAAATATAAGAACTAAGATCTAAAACCTAAGATCTAAAACCTAAGATCTAAAACCTAAGATCTAAAACCTAAGATCTAAAACCTAAGATCTAAAACAAAAGATCTAAAATCTAATCTTACTTGATCCTAGATGCATGTAGTTGTACTATGAAAAATCATAAAAACACGAAACAGCATAGAATTATATAGTTGACAAGTAAGTATAAAATGTATAAAATAAGCAATGGATATAACAAAGATAAGAATGTTAAATGTAATGCTGACGTGGCACAGTCGGTAGCGCGCCACCTTGGTAAGGTGGAGGTCGGGGGTTCGAATCCCCTCGTTAGCTTTAAGAGAAACATAGGAAAGATAAGGGTTACAAGGATTAGGGTAAAAAAGCCACTCGATTATGAGTGGCTTTTTTAATTTGATGTTCGTTTGATTATTATTGAAGTTATTTTCAAGTGTATCTGACTTAAGCAATATGCAGTTCCTATTGGTGTAGGGGTTGTTTTTTATTAATTCTTTGTAAATCGTAGTATCATTCCTCCTGAAATAGTAAATACATCTCCATTCCCTAATCGAAGATTACTATAGCTTTCACGGCTATCACCCCAAATCGAATCAGGAGTTGCTAAAATTTCATTTAAGCTGTAATCACCACGGCCCAAAGAAGAAACTTTTCCTTGAAAGTTTCCGGAACCAGAAACTACATAGACATCATATTTACCAGCGCTAATATCTTCGCCAACAATATACTGACCGTTATTGAGTTCTATGACATTTTGCTGCTTATTTGAAAGGCTCACTGTATTAGTAGAACCGTCCCAATAGACGTCCTTTCCTAACCGTTCGGCAAGTTTACGCATTGGTAGATAAGTTGTTCCTTTGTAAACTACAGAAAAAGGGATGATGGATCCGTTGTCCAATATGTAGTTATCGCCACTACTGGTTATTTTAATACCATCGACAACTACATTCACAGTATTTAAGGCCGTTTCGATAGTTTGTGCTAATACTGGCAGAGTGAAACAAATCAACAATGTAAGGAAGGAGCCTATTAATAGATACTTTGTTTTTTCAAGTTTTTTCATTTTCATTACCTCTTTTTGGTCTTTTATAGTATCAAAAGTAATGTGCAAGAAATTCTATATTACTAAATTATAACCTTTTAAATCATAACTTGCAATATGACTTTGCTTTCTCAAAAACCATTCCCTCCACTTGGTGTTATTGCGAAATTAAGTAAGATAATGTATAATACTGGTAAAATAAGAAAATTGCTTGGGGTGCTGAGTTGATTTTACTAGTAAATTTACATGTTGAAACCAGGAAGGAATATTAAATTATGACAGAAAAAGAACTTATGCTAAATGGTAAACTCCATAGTTTTATGGATGATGAACTTGAAGAGGACTCGAAAAAGGCTAAAAAGCTTGTGTGTCAATATAACTCCACGACAGAAGAAGAGTCAGTGAAAAGATCATCAATATTAAATGAGTTATTTGGCAAGATGGGAAACCATTGCTATATAGAACCACCTTTTCGATGTGATTATGGTGTAAATATTTATCTTGGAGAAAGTGTTTTTATCAATTATGACTGTATTATTCTAGATATGTGCAAAGTAACGATTGGGTCTCGAGTCTTAATTGGTCCAAGAGTATGTATCTATGCAGCTTCCCATCCAATCTATGCACCTATTAGAAATGAAGGATTTGATGTTGGTAAACCTGTAACGATCGGAAATGATGTATGGATAGGTGGTAACGTGGTTATCAATCCGGGGGTAACAATTGGGAACAATGTTGTTCTTGGCTCAGGAGCTGTAGTCACAAAGGATATACCGGATAATGTAATAGCAGCAGGTAATCCTTGCAAGGTTATTCGCGAAATAACAGAGCAGGATAAGTTGGTGTGGGAGAATCAAAAAGAAGAGTATAAAAATCTAAGGGGAAAATAAGCAAAAATATATATGTAAATATATTTTAAAGTTACACAAGAAAAAAATATTTGTTTATTCGATAGAAGATCAAAACCATGAAAAACACTGATATTTTGGAAGAATTACAATAACAGAATACAAATTCAGAATAAAAACCAATCTGTTACAGATAATATTATCGTATCTTATTTTTGTTTAAAAAAGAGAGGAATAATATATGAATAGTATAAGGCTTATTATTGATGGATTAGAGCAAAACGAGACACAAGATAGAGTTAAAAACCAATTAGAGGGTATAATTGGTGTTAATGAAGTGTGTATGAGTGCTGGTCAAACATATGTAGATGTTAATTATGATGATCAGACATCGAGGAATGAAATAAATAATCATCTTCAAAATAATGGATACAAGGTAATTGATGTAGACGAATTTGAGGATTAAATATTACTTTTAGGTAGGAATTCATAAACTAGAGATATGATAAGATAAGATAAGATAAGATAAGATAAGATAAGAGAGGATGAGCCTCTCTTATTTTAAGTTCAGATAGATTTTGCTACTGGTGAATCACTACAGAATGGGTAATTCACCACGAATAGGTGTGAACAACAAATATCATTAACAAAGTTTAGTTGCCATTTAATCAGTTATTATAATATAATTATGGTAGAATATATTTTGTTTCGAAGATCAAGATTATGAGTAACACTGATATTTACGATATATTTACGATATATTTATTCGCATAAATTTATTATCCTTCCATAAGTTATACTGGAGGGATGTTATGAGTAAATTTATTAGAGTGTATGAAAAAAAGGTTTTATTATTAATGCTATTTTGCATTGGTATTCTTTCATGTTGTATTTATATTAAGAGAAATTCATTTCAAAATAAAGTGATAACTGCTCAAGTTCAAGATTCTAAAATACATGAGAGTTGTGAGTTGTTATTAGTGAATACATATTTATTAAGAATTAGTGAGGCATCGGAGAATTTCTATGATGAATATTATACGATTAATCCAGTAGTAAATTATTATAGTATAACGGTAAAGGAATTTTTATCGGATGCACGAATAAGTCTGGTTACGTTTACATCAAATCCTTATTTAGGTCCACATGAATCTATTGGAATTGATGAAATCACATTTTCAGCAGATTATATAGGACATGTGCAATTGGAAAAGTTTGACCATATTATAAGTTATCATTTGCCTGAAAACCTTAAAAGCCTTGAGAAAAAGAGGGCTCCAGGAAAATATGAGGAAGATTAGTAATTTTGGTAGGAATGATTGAGACAGATTAAATGATTAACGATTACAGTAAGAACGATTGAAACAAATAAATGATTAACGATTACGGTAAGAATGATGGAAACATGATTAACTATTAGAGGAAAAACAATGGAACAGTTCAAATGATTAAGAATCTAATGATTTGGGTGAACATCGCGAACAGAAAGGTTGGATAAAGATGAAAAAATACTTGAATCTAAAATACTTAGTAATATTTATAATACTTTTTACAATAGAGACACTTATTGCAATTTTTATACATGACAAAATAATTAGACCCTACATAGGTGACATTTTAGTTATCGTACTAGTTTATAGTTTTATTCGAATATTTCTGAAAAAGACGATTAGATTGTTACCCTTATATGTATTCTTATTTGCGGCAATTGTTGAACTTTCACAGTACTTTAATTTAGTTGATGTAATGCATCTTAACAAGAATAAAGTGCTTAGTATTATGCTAGGAAGTACATTTGACATAAAGGATATTATATGTTATTTCATTGGAATGATTCTTGTGTTTTTATATCAATCCTTTCATTTTAAGGAAAGTAATTTTTAAAGTTAAATTAAATTCAACTAAATTAAATTAAACTAAATTAAACGAATAAATGAATAGGTGTGGAAGAATAACAATTGCTATTTTCGTTACATCTTTTTATATTTGATTACTAAAGTGGAATCAATTCCCATGTATAGACATGCTTAATGAGGATATAAATTATATGTAAATCTATATTACTAAAAATATAAAGGGGTTAGGTAGTAAAAAAGAAATATATGAGTTGAATTGGTAACTGGAAACATAGATTAATTGCGGTAAAAGCCTGTAAAACAAGGGGTTAGAAGAGAAGACTTGCCAAATTGTTAAAAAAATGTTATTATAATGTATAGAAAGTACATACTTATGTAACACTTATGTAATAGAATTATAAAAAAGCATTCTAAAGCTTAACAAAGGAGAACAGTATGAAAAAATCATTTAAACCGCTAGCGATTTTACTAGCAGCAATGACAATGACAACTGGAGCAATGGCAGCCGAAGAAATTAAAACACCTGTTGTAGAAACAACAGCAAATGTATTAGCAGATTATATGGTGAAATTACCAAGTGTTTCGAATAGTGCATTGGAGATTAATGGCACTAGAATAGAATTATCAAAATCACCACTCGTTGAGATTGAGGGCAGACTCTATTTGCCAATGAGAAAGTTTGCTGGTCTTTTAGGACTTAGTAATGACAAAATTACTTGGAATCCTGATACAAATGAATCAGCAATAGAATTTGGAACACTTAAATTTAGATATAATTTAGGTACAGGCATTGTATATCTTAATGATAAGATATATGAAGCGGATGATCAAGCGTTTACTACTAATAATGGAACCGTTTATATGAATGCTAGATTATTATGTGGTTTTCTAGGAAGTAATATTACTTGGAATGCAGATGCATTATCGTTAGGGATTTCCAAGATTGGTATCGTGATTCCTGAAGACATGGTATATATAGAACCGATAGAAGAAATAAAAGGCAGAAGATACACTGCTGAAGAGTTAGACCTTTTAGCAAGAATAGTAGAAGCTGAAGCCAAGGATCAAATATATGAAGGCAGAGTGGCAGTCGCTAACGTTATATTAAATAGGGTGGATTCACCTCAGTATCCAGATACAATTTATGATGTTATCTATCAAGGAAATAGTTCTGGACATCCACAGTTTTATCCTGTTAGTACCGGATCAATTAATAAAAAAGCTTCTGAATTAAGTATTCAAGCAGCGAAAGAGGCTTTGGAAGGAAAAGTTGTAGTAGAAGGAGCACTCTATTTTAACGCAACTTGGGTAACAGGTAGTTGGGCTAGTAGGAACAGAGAATTCTGTAAAACAATAGATTCACACAACTTTTATTATTAGAATAAAATTACAAGAAGGAACGGGGAAACTCGTTCCTTTTATCGTAAATAGAAAAACAAAATAAATGGTTTATATTTTATAGATATTGTGGTATCATATTACAATAATAGGGCTAAAATTTGGCATAACCCAAGTATGACTAGGAGGTTTTTATGGAAGAAAAAGAAATAGTATCGAGACATTTTATTGAACAAATTATAGATAAAGATTTGGAAGAAGGAACGTATACTACGGTAACGACAAGGTTTCCGCCAGAACCAAATGGTTATTTGCATATTGGACATGCAAAATCTATACTTTTGAATTCAGGGCTAGCAAAGAAATACGGTGGAAAGTTTAACTTAAGATTTGATGATACCAATCCGATGAAAGAAAAATCAGAGTTTGTAAAATCAATTACGGATGATATAGTTTGGCTTGGAGCAGAGTTTGAGGACAGACTCTTTTTTGCATCTGATTATTTTGAACAGATGTATGAAGCGGCAATTAAATTGATTAACAAAGGGAAAGCGTACGTATGTGATTTAACCGCTGAGCAAATTAAAGAGTATAGGGGTACCCTTACAGAACCTGGCAAAGAAAGTCCTTATAGAAATAGAAGCATAGAAGAAAATCTGGATTTATTTGAACAAATGAAATCAGGAAAATTAGCGGATGGAGAGAAAGTACTTCGCGCTAAGATAGATATGTCATCGCCAAATATTAATCTTCGTGACCCTATCATATACAGAGTTGCACATGCAACCCATCATAATACGGGTGACAAATGGTGCATCTATCCAATGTACGATTATGCTCATCCAATTGAAGATGCAATAGAAGGAATTACACATTCGATCTGTACACTTGAATTTGAAGATCATAGACCGTTATATGACTGGGTTTTAAGAGAATTAGAATATGTTAATCCACCAAAGCAAATTGAATTTGCAAAATTATATTTAAAGAATGTTATAACAGGTAAAAGATATATTAAGAGACTTGTTGAGGACGGTATAGTTGACGGATGGGATGATCCAAGATTAGTTACGATAGCAGCATTAAGAAGACGCGGATTTACTCCAGAATCACTGAAGCTGTTAATGGAATTGACAGGTGTTTCAAAAGCGCATAGCACGATAGAATATCCTATGCTTGAATACTGCATAAGAGAAGATTTGAAGCTTAAGAAGTCAAGAATGATGGCTGTTTTAGATCCAATCAAACTAGTAATTACAAATTATCCAGAAGGTCAAATTGAATATTTTGATGTTCAAAATAACCAAGAAAATGAAGAGCTTGGAAGTAGACAAGTACCATTTAGTAGAGAACTATATATTGATAGAGAAGACTTTATGGAAGTTCCAGAAAAGAAATACTTTAGACTATTCCCAGGAAATGAAGTAAGGCTAATGCATGCATATTTTGTTAAGTGTGAAAGCTTTGATAAAGATGAAGATGGTAATATAACTACTATATATTGCACCTATGACCCTGCAACTAAGAGCGGGTCTGGTTTCACAGAAAGAAAAGTGAAGGGAACCATTCATTGGGTATCTGCACCTACTGCTATAAAGGCACAAGTTAGATTATATGAAAATATAGTAGATGAAGAAAAGGGAGCTTACAATGATAAAGGGGAATTAAATTTAAATCCTAATTCATTACAAGTTTTAAATGAATGCTATTTAGAGCCGGCCTTAAAAGCTGCTAACCCAGGAGATAGTTTCCAATTTTTGAGACAAGGATTTTTCTGTGTTGATATAAAAGATTCTAATCTTGATAAACTTGTATTCAATAGAATTGTTTCATTAAAGAGCTCATATAAACCAGATTCAATAAGATAGGAGAAAATAGATGGCTGAAAATATAAATTTTGATATGGATGATTTAGGGCTTGGAGACTTTTCGGATATCGACTTATTTAAACAAGATGATAAGAAGGGGAAAGCAGCTGTTAATAAAGTAAATGTTGTAGAAGAAAAAGATTTGATTTATGACAAGGAATATGGTTGCCCTGTGTGTGATCATAAGTTTACTTCGAAAACAGTAAAAACAGGAAAAAATAAATTAATGTCAACTGACACGGATCTTAGACCTTTATATAAAGAACTTGACTCTAATAAGTATGATGCTGTTACATGTCCGATATGCGGGTATGGTGTATTAGCTAGATACTTTGTACCGCTTAGTGATAGACAGGTAAAAGAATGTAGAGAGCAAATTGCATCTAAATATCGAGGTAGTAAACCTGACAATACAGAAATGTATACGTACGACGAAGCTTTGAAAAGATTTAAATTAGTTCTTATTAGTTGTATTGTAAAGAATTCAAAAGCAAGTGAGAAAGCTTATACATGTCTTAAGTTAGCTTGGTTATGTAGAGGTAAGGCTGAATCATTAAATGAAGATGATAAAGAAATTGAAGGATTAAAAGTGCAAGAGTTAAAGTTTATTCAAAATGCAATTGAAGGTTTTGAAAAGGCTCTTTCGAATGAGAACTTACCAATATGTGATATGGATGAACATACACTCTCATATCTTCTTGCAGATTTACACAGAAGAACTGGTAATCCGGACACAACATTAAAGTATTTATCTAAGGTAATTACATCTAGAAATGCTTCCGATAGATTAAAGGATAGAGCCAGAGATTTAAAAGATTTAATAAAAGAAGTTAAATAATATTTAATCGATATACAAAACAAAAAGGCTATTCAAAACTGACTATATAAAAAAAGCTTTAATAGATAGGATGTATATGGTATAATTCTATATAGTTATAAAATCAAGTAGCACTTTTGGAGGAAAATATGGTAAACAATAAAAATAAAGATATATTTTTAGTGCTATCTCAGTCGTGTACTAATTTTGCAAAAGTGATAAGGTATTATACAAAAGAGCCTTATGCGCATGTTTCACTAGCGTTTGATGAAGACCTTGAAGAAATGTATAGCTTTGGTAGAAAAAGAACAACAAATCCTTTTGCGGGTGGATTTGTTAATGAGAGAGTTGATGGCGGTACATATGCTAGATATGCACAGAAAGTTTGTATATACAAATTGGAAATAAATGAAGACCAATATACTCAATTACGACAATACATTGATGAATTTAAGAAAAATAGTGAGAAACACACTTACAACATCGTAGGAATAGCGGGAGTTGTGGTAGGTGTTCCAATTAAAAGAAAATATAAATATTTTTGTTCTCAATTCGTTGCATATATATTACAAAAAAGTGGAATTGATTTAGTAGATAAACCATATGAAGCAGCCAGTCCATCTGATTTTAGAGAAAAGTTAGAAGAAATTGGTGCAGATAAAATATATGAAGGAACAGTTGCTAATCTTGTTACTACGAAAAATCAACCTAGTAATGGATATGTAGTACTGAATGAACGAGTAAATTAGAAATACAAAGGCGAGCCAAATGGCTCGCCTATATTATTTTACCGTTCGTTTTAATAATCGTTCGTTGTACTGCATCTTTGGAATCTTTCCAAGGCTCATTTTGATATCTATAATCAAACTTTTTAATAAACCACTCAAGATCCTCAGAAACTCTATCCAAGTTATCCGTATATAATTTATTTAGAACATCCAAAAATTCATTTGATTCCTTAATACTAAGCTTTTGTGCAGATACTTTGTGAAGTAGACCGAAGTGTTTGGCACAGAAGCCTTTGCTATTCTTTAATTTATCCCGAAATGATTCTTCTTTATTCCATAGCATAAAGATTGTATCAATATATCGATCCATTGTTGTATTTACTTTATCACAGATATAGCAGGAGTCCTCTAATTTGTTAATATATTCAAGGAGTGGTGCATTGTTAAGAGAGTCTTTTTTCTTGAATAATCCGCCAGAAGATTTAGAGGAAGTAACTAATTTGTGAATATCTTTGGTCGTTTTAGCCATATGAGTTTGAAGCATAAGTGCTAAACCGAGAGTGTTTTTTTGCTTTGATAAAATTTCAACATGGTATTTACAAAACCCTAATTCGTTTGTAACAGTTCTAACATCATCTTCCATATAACTTGGACCCATTACATATTGAATTGCTTCTTCTTCAAGTTTATGTTCCATAAAACATAGTGGACATTCGCAGTTAGATTCGAAGGCATCCGTAACAGGGATTGTGTATATTTTTTCTTTCATTATGATCACCTCAAGACAAGTATAACCTAGATAAACGAAGCATGTCTATAGAATTCTTTGGAACATACTGTCTCTATTTACATATTGCAGTAGTATATGTGCTGTGATAGAGTTAATCAGAAAGAAATATTGAAAATGAGGTGTAATTTGGTGAATATAAGAGAAGTAGATAATAATATAGTATTAGAAGGTATTGATAAATTTGAGATTGAGCAAATATTAGAGTGTGGCCAATGCTTTCGATTTGAAAGAATAGATAGAAATAAGTATACGATAATATCAAGGGGTAAGCATTTATATGTGGAACAAACAGGAAGCGATGTTACTTTTTTTAATACCACAATAAATGACTATGAATACATATGGAAAGAGTATTTTGATATTGAAAGGGACTACAGTAGAATAATTAATGAGATTTTAGAAAGTGATAATACAATTATAGATTCAGTAGAAGCAAAAAGCGGTATTAGAATAGTAAAACAAGAACCTTTTGAAACACTGATAAGTTTTATAATATCTCAAAACAAACAGATTCCACATATCAAAAAGATTGTTGAAACTTTGTCTGTTAAATATGGAGATTTTATTTATGAATACAACAATAAGAAAATTTATGCATTTCCTACGATTGAACAATTAGCTGCTGTCACTGAAGAAGAATTAAGAGATTGTAAAGTAGGATTTAGAGCCCCTTATATTAAAGATGCATGTAATAAATTAGTAGATGGTACAATAAACTTTATAGAACTGTATAAATTAAGTACGCGTGAAGCGAGAGAAAAAAGGTAGCGGATTGTGTGCTTTTATTTGCACTTGGTAAAACAGATGTATTTCCGACAGATGTTTGGATTAAAAGAGTAGTAGAAAGTAAATACTTTAACGGGAAGGAATGTTCAAAAAAGGAAATATTAGAGTTTGCAGCTAATAAATTTGGCGACTTATCTGGCTATGCTCAGCAATACTTATTTTATTACGGGAGAGAACAAAAAGTTGGTAAAAATGTAAAATAAGGGGTTGCAATAATGGAAAAAAGTGATATAATAACAATGAAGTTAGCACTCGACATAGATGAGTGCTAACAATGAGAATAAGGA
>JAQSXR010000019.1 GCA_029256575.1 Clostridiales bacterium
GAGAATGGCTGTTAGAACTGGGTCTTCAAAAGTTGATATGTTCTGTCTTGAAAGTCGTGAGGCAATGCCGGCCCTTATCGAAGAAATTGAAGAAGCACTAGCAGAAGATATTACAATTAATAATTCATGGGGTCCAAAACGCATCGTTACCAATAATGGGCGAGTTACTGGAGTAGAATTTAGAAAATGTATTTCTACAGTTGATGCGAATGGAAGATTTAATCCAATATATGACGAAAATGATACGATTATAGTTGAAACAGACAACGTATTGCTTTCAATCGGTCAGGCAATTGACTTTGGCAATCTGATAACAGATAGCAAGATAGAGTTAAATCCAAATAAAACAATTAAAGCGGATGCTGTTACATATCAAACGGGTGAATTAGATGTATTCACTGGAGGAGATGTACTCACAGGACCAAGGTTTGCAATTGATGCAATCGCTGCAGGTAAGCAAGGAGCAATCTCAATCCATCGTTTTGTTCAACCAGGTCAAAGTTTAACAATTGGTCGTGATAGAAGAGACTATCATTCTTTGGATAAACAAAATATTGATTTTGAAGGATACGATCGTATTCCAAGAGAAAAAGCAGGCCATGTTGAGGGTACTAAATCGAAAGAGACGTTTAAAGACTTACGTACTACTTTTTCAGAAGAGCAAGTTAAGAATGAAACAGAACGTTGCCTAAGCTGCGGAGCGACTGTTAGGGATGAATTCTTATGTGTAGGCTGCGGAGCATGTACAATGAAGTGTAAATTCGGTGCAATTTCACTTGTTAGAAAATATGACGGTACCGGAGTTGCATATGAAGAATTAAAACCAGTAGTAGTTAAGCAAATTTTGAAACGTAAGGGTAAAATAGCTATTAAAAAGGCTGTAAATATCTTTAAAAAGAAATAAATACAATTATGGGTAGGTGTGAGTGTATATGCACGAAATAGGAGTTCTGTTTGAAGTGGTTAAGAGTGTAGAACGGTTGGCGAAAGAAAATGATGTAAAGAAAATTGAAACCTTGGTTTTGCAAATAGGCGAACTCTCTTCCATGATTCCCAAGTACATGAAAACACTTTATCCAGCTGCGATTGATGGTACAATATTAGAAGGTTCAGAATTAGAAATTGAGGTATTACCTGCTAATGGTCTTTGTAGAGACTGTAATAAGGTATTTAGTTTAATAGAAAACAATGGAACTTGTCCACTATGTAGGAATAAGAATTTTGAACTACTAAGTGGGAAAGAATTTTTTATAAAAGAAATAATTTGCTGCTAATTAGAAAACCTCGCTTTATTATAGCGAGGTTTTCTAATTTAAATGGAAGGTGGTATTATTTAAGCATTCCATCTAATATTTTCATATATTTAGTTTGATTTTTGAAATCTATATTAGTAATCTGATTACCTCTCACCTTCTCCAAGTAAGGATATGTAACAATGTAGTAGGATTCCGTTTTATCTAGGTACTCTTTAGAAAAAAACTCTTTACTTCCAACAATAGAGGAAAAGATAAGTTGATAGCAGCTAAATAAAATAAAATTTTTCACTTTATCATTTTCAGCTTGATAAGTCTGCATGATTTGATGTACAAAATGTAACATTTTATTCGTAATCTTTTCGATGTTGTCGCTATGCAAATCTACTGTAAATATTGTTTGATTTCCCTGTATACTATCTTCTTTTATATCTTGAAGGTCATCTACTATTTGTAGAAAGAAACCAAATCCATTATAAAAAATCATATCTTCTTCTGTAATTTCTTTATCCACAAAGTAACGATCGATTAGGACAGATATGCACCCTTTATACAGTGAAATATCTAATCGTTCATCAGCAGTTAAGAGACTACCACTATTTTGTTGCCGCATACTATTTTCTTGAGCGTCCAGCATATTGAGTAAAAGAGAGTATATCATTGGATTATCATTCCTAGGATATTTTGATTCAATCATTTGGAGTAAGTCACATGTTTTTTGTTGATGAATAGAATCTGGATGAATTTCTTTTCCTACAATTTTATCTCGAATGATTTGATTGTATTCAGCCTTTTGCTTATTCGAATACTTCTTACTATCGATATAATTATCTGTAAAAGGATAAAGCATGCTATATCCAAAACACGCACTACTAAAACCGGTTGACAATTGATTTATTTCTTTAAACATGATATACACAATATAATTTCTCAAAGCTTGACCAATTTCACTGAAACTAATCTCAGGAGCAAAGCTGCGTAACTGGCGGAGAAAATCTTTGAGTTCCTCTTGGAGTGCATCTAGCGATTGTTTGGGAATAGATTGATGAATGTCAAGAACCATTTCATTGTATAACACATCCATTAGCATATTCTCTGTTGCTTGTTTCCATTTATTTCGTCCAATCGGAGTTCGGGGATAGCTTTTAATTTGCCTTTGAAAGTTGTGGAAAACATTTTGAATGTAGTGCTCATTTTGTAATTTTGTTTCATTCGAAATCGCAGACATAAAATCCGGAAATAAATTACTCGTTGATAACCATTCATTCTTTATGAATATAAGATAGTTTTCTTTGATTGTGTTAATATCCAACAACGTCATCTTTTTCACCTGCTTTTAATCTTTATCGTATAACAATTTATAGAATATCATTATAGTCTATTTGTACTGCCCCATTCACACATCATATCGAGAACGGGAACCAGTGATTTGCCGCGTTCAGATAAGCTGTATTCCACTTTAGGAGGAATTTGAGGATATTCATTTCTGATAATTAGCTGGTCAGCTTCTAATTCTTTTAAAGTACTACTTAGTGTTTTATGAGAGATAGTTCCAAGGGCTCTCTTAATCTCGCTATATCTCATAACGGGTTGAAATTCTGCAAACCAATACATGATAATCATTTTGTATTTGCCATTGATAAGTGATAGCGTATATCCGAAGCCAGTTTGGTTAATGTCGATACCGGATAACCCAAAATCTTCTACTGCCATTTTACACTCTCCTTTTCGTAAGTATATAACCTAAATGTGCGTACTTTACATTTGTTATATTCTAACTTACAATAATTGGTATGTCAAGAAAACACTTTTGCGAAAAATAAATTTATGTGGAGGGTTTAATAAATGAAAAATATACTCGTTTTAACTGGGAGTGCAAGAACAAATGGAAATAGTGATATGATGGCAGAGGCGTTTATTAAAGGGGCAAGTACTGCTGAAAATTACATAATGAAATATGAAGCTGGTAAGAAAGACATTAAAGGATGTAAAGGCTGCGACACTTGTTTTAGTAAAGGCAAAGCATGTTCTTTTAATGATGATTTTGATGAACTAGTACCATTATTAGAAAAAGCGGATGCAATTATAATCGCAACGCCTATATACTGGTATTCATTTCCCTCTGAATTAAAGGGTGCAATCGATAAACTATATTCTTTTATAATTGGAAGCAAAACATTAAACATCAAAGAAAGTATGCTTCTTGTGTGTGGTGAAACGAGTGAAGAATCAGATTTTGAGGGGATAACAAAGTCTTATGAGCGAATAGCTGCTATAGAAGGATGGGCAAATAGGGGACATTTGATCGTAACTGGTGTTAATGCAAAAGGAGATATTTTATCGAAAAAGAATCTATTAGATAAGATAGAACAGTTAGGTACTGAATTTTAGTTGCTTTCTTTCATAAATATTAGAATTGTAAATATAAAATACACACCATAAAGATTAGTGATAACTAATTATTATGGTGTGACTTATTGAACTTATTCGATACTGCTACCTACTTTTTCAATACATTCTATAATTACTTTTTCATCAATGGATTCGTCATAACCTACTTCTACAGTGCCTCTTCCTAAATCAATGTTAACCATACTAACACCGTCAATTTTATTTAGCGCATTTTTTAGCTGAGTTTTCATTTGTGTGTTTTGTAAGTTTAGTACATTAAAGTGTGTTTTGTTCATAGGATTCCTTTCTTATAAAAGTATTTTCTTAATTAGTATTCCGTTATAGAAATTTATTATTTTGGTAATTATCACAAATTTAATACTTGTTCACTTTCAATAATAAGTATATACTTTGATTAAAGAAGAATGGTATAAATTAGGGTTATATCATATGTTAAGAAGAAATAAAAAAATTTGAAAAGAGGAAAACAAGAATGGATAAATTTACATTTTCGGCTCTGGAATACGTAAGACCAGATTATGACAAGTATGAAAAAGAATGCTACAAGGCGATTGAAAACATCGGGGCTGCTACTAGCTATGAAGAGATTAAGACAATAAATGAGAATATGGATAAATTAGATAGCTCAATTTCAACCATGTGCTCGATTGCCTACATCCGAAATACGTTGAACACTACAGATGAATTCTATGAAAAGGAAGTTGAATTTATAAATGAACGTGGTGCATCTGCCACAGTTGCGACAGCTCAATTGAATAAAGCTTTATTAGAATGTAAGTTTACAGAGGATATAGCAGCAGATTATGGACCTGAATATTTAGTGATATCTCAACGTTTTGTTGATCAGTTCAAAGAAGAATTGGTTCCTTTTATGCAACAAGAATCCAAATTAACGCTACGTTATCAGAAACTAATGGCAATGGCGAAGATTGAGTTTGATGGAAAGACTTTAAATCTTTATGGTATTCAAAAGTATTTTGAACATCCAGACAGAGAGATTCGTAAGGCAGCAGCTAAGGCATATTCTGATTTTTATCATAGCAACGAAACAGAAATGGAAGAAATCTTTGATGAGCTCGTTAAAGTACGTAATGAAATGGGACGCACGCTAGGATACGATAACTTTATTCCGTTGGCATATATGCAACAAGGACGAAGCGACTACGGTCAAGAAGAAGTTGCAGCTTTCCGTGAACAAGTACGTATAGAAATGGTTCCGTTATGCCAAAAACTCTACGAAGCACAAGCAAAAAGAATTGATGTTGATAAAATAATGGTTTATGATGAGAAGTTTATCTATCCGGACGGAAATGCACAACCAGCTGGCGACGATGATTATCTAGTAAGCGAAGCACAGAAAATGTATCACGATATGAGTCCAGAAACGGGCGAATTTATTGATTTTATGATCGAACATGAGTTAATGGATTTAAAGAATAAACCAAACAAAGCAGCTACAGGATATATGACAAGCCTTTTAGATTATAATGCTCCTTATGTATTTTCATGTTTCAATCAAACCATATTTGATATGCAGGTACTGTCCCACGAACTTGGTCACGCGTTTGCAGGGTATGAAGCAATGCGTACACAAAAAACACCACAGTTTTTTTCAATAAGTACGGACATAGCGGAGATACACTCAATGGCAATGGAGCAATTTGCATATCCATATGCTGAGCAGTTCTTTGGTGACGATGCAGATAAATACCGTTTTGCGCATCTACAAGAAGCAATGACATTTGTTCCTTTTGGAGTTGCAGTAGATGAATTCCAACATATAATGTATGCGAACCCAGACCTTACACCAAAAGAACGTACGAATGAGTGGCATAAGCTAGAAGAAAAATATATGCCATGGCGTACATATGAAAACGATGAATTCATGGAAAGAGGCGGATTCTGGTATCATAAGTTACACATATTCTTATATCCATTCTATTACATAAATTACACACTAACTACTATGGGTGCGATGGAATTAAAGAAGCGTTATAATGAAGATAAAGAACAGGCTTGGAATGATTATCTAGCACTTTGTAAAGCTGGTTCAAGTACAAATTACCTTAATTTACTTAAATTAGCAAACCTTTCAGTTCCATTTGAAGAAGGAAGTGTTGCAAAAGCAATTTCTTGTGCAAAAGAGGAATTGTTAAGCAAAATTTAATACAATTATAATGATATAAATTGGAGACCGTTAGTTTTCTATAATAGAAAGCAGACGGTCTCCTTGCATGATAGTATATAGTTTATTAATAAATATAAAAAGTTAATTAGTTAGTCTCTTTCTCAACGATAGGGATGCTATCGAGAATCTTCTTAATCTCCTTAATCTCAATATCATCAAAGTATATAGAATAGCACCCGTACCCTAAGGTTTCGCTATCAAAATTAAGAAAGGCAATAATGCCATCTTCAAAGTCTTCTTCACCATCTATTTCGGCTATGGAGCAGTGTAATCCGCTTTTTGTTACATAAGCGGAAGTCGTTACATTAGCATCGGTTAGCATTGTTACACCAGAATCTTTTTGTGAAGTAAGAGTAGGTAAAAAAGTAATATCAACACGTTTCGCCTGGGCATCATTACTATAAAAAGAAGCATATATTTCTTTGGATACAGAACCATCATCATATTTGGTCTCCATGTAGGTACAACGATCGTTATTAAGATAATAATTATTCATTACATAGGTTGGAAATAAATTTGGTAGTTCAAGTATCGCAAAAGCATCTTCTACTTTTTTAAAATGCTGACGAGTTCTTTCGCTATTGCTTATTACATTATCATTTTCTTCTGGAATCTGTATCTGAATATCAATCGGATATGTTTTTACATACTTAATAGCTGCCCATCCTACCAAGGAGCTACAAACTATTAATATTGTAAATAGCACAGCTACTCGAGGAATATGAATAAAAAATGATTTTACCCTTTTTTTAAATTTAAATGCATTTGTACTCTTGGAGAAGGTGGTAAAGTGCTCTAAAATCCTTTCGTCCATAGATGAATCAGTATCAAGTTTTAGGTTTAAGTTTTTAAATTTATTTTCTTTCAATTAGGATTCCTCCAATTCGATTTTTAGTAATTCACGACCACGCTTTAATCTCATTTTTACGGCTGACTCACTGAGCTTCATGATATCTGCAATTTCAGAAATCTTATATCCCTCAAAATAGAATAAAAGGATGACTGTTTTATATTTTGGAGATAATTGTATAATGCTTATTAAAACATCTCTATCCTCTGACTCATAGGCGTATGCTTCTAGTTCTTCAGTATCAATTCTTTTCTTTCTCCAAAAACTTTTAAGATGATTTTTGCAAAGATTAATTGTAATTCGAACCACCCATCTTTTTTCATCCTCATCGCTTTGAAAATCAGGTGAATGATAGCATAGCTTAATAAATGCTTCTTGCAGAATATCCTCACAATCATGTTTATTACCTAAATAGGAAAATGCGATACGAAACAGCATTGTTTTGTATATACTATATTTTATTAAGAACAATTCTTCCGAGATCCATTGTTCAGGGTACTGTACATAGTCCATATTTTCACTCCTTTCACTAGTATAACAATTGAATGAGTTATAAAGTCACAATAAACTTGTATTATTTTACCATTATAGTTTCGTGGCTTCAATATTAATATACCATTGGTATAGTTTCGGATATACAAACTGTAGAAATGCTCCATTGTATATTCGGAATCTATCTGTTAACCTTAGGATATAGTAAATTATACCATTGGGAGGAAGAAAGAATGAAGATTAATTTAGGAGATAATATACAAAAATTTAGGAAAGAAAGTGGTATGACACAAGAGCAACTGGCTTCTGCTATGGGAGTAACAGAGGGGGCTGTTTCAAAGTGGGAGAACGGTTATTCAAATCCTGATATTGAATTGATTCCAGAACTCGCAGACTTTTTTGAAGTTTCGGTAGATGTATTATTAGGCTATGAGTGGACGAAGCATAGTTTAGGAGAAACGGTAGAAAAGCTGAAGGAATATGTAAAAGAGAAAGAGTTTGAAAAGGGTATTCCTATGGCAATAAAGGTAATACAAAAATATCCAAATCAGTTCGAACTACTTTACCTAGCGGCTAAGCTGTGGCATGGAAAAGCAATTACTTTAAATGATAAAGAAGCTTTTAAAGAGGCCAATAAATATTATAAGAAATCAATGAACTTTGTTAATCGGTCAATTGACAAAGTAAATATTGATACAATTAAATATAATATTGCTGAGATTTATGGTCTACAAGAAGAGTATGATGAAGCAATTAGAATTCTCAAAGAAATTAGTGATAATGGGGTATATGATGGATTAATAGGTCACTATTTAGAGCGCATGGGGAATTATTCAGAAGCAAAATCAAAACTTCAAACCTTTTTTGTACAAAAACAATTGATAGATCAAACGGGTTATCTCCAGTCTCTTGCTAGGTGCTATGAGAATGAAGGAAAAGCAGAAGAAGCGATTGCTGTATATGAATACAATATAATGGGACTTGAAGGATTAATTGTGGGAGAAACAGGATGCTATGTAAGACGTATTTGTGCTTTGTCCTATCTCGATTTAGCAACCAAATATCTAGAATTAGGAGATATGAATAAAACCTATCTATGTATGGTAAAAGCAATTGATAACGGAAAGAAATTTGATTTAAATCAAGACTTTAGAATGTCTGGTGTAAGGTTCTGTGAGGAAGTTGAGACGGTGGCAAGCGACAGTTTAGGAACGTCTACTACTGAATTAATAAAGATGATACTCAATATGGCATTTGAAGGATTTGAATGGAAAAATGAATTGCTTGAGAGGATTAAAGCAGAATAATAAGCAAAGAGATAAATTTCAAATATTGAAATAGATAGTAAATATTTACTTACTACTACTATAGTGGTATAATATCCCAATTATGTAAAGAAGTAAAAAACTGACAACAAGCTAGAAATATATTATATTTGGGGGAAAAATATTGGGGTATTTATATAGTATGGAGTACAAGGCGGATAAAGAGCAACTAACGGGTGAGTATAAGAATAAATATATTATGATTGAACGGTTCTACAAGAGCCTTTATTCGAGTGAGTTATATGAAGTTCAAGTTACGTTGAAACAGATTCTTCATGAATTCTAGCGAGACAAAAATAAAACCATAATGAGTTGGGTAAATAATGTAGTAATGATCATAACGGGTGTGTTATATCTGATGTTATTAAAAAGTTTTTCTCGTTTCCCACTGGGTTCCTTTTATTTCTGCTATGTTGAAGTACTTATTGTGATTATTTTTTTAGTACTTGATTATATAAAAAATAAAATCATTAATAATATGTTTTATCATTATAAACTAATTTTTATAACGAAGATTTTAATTGGATTACCTATTTTTGCCTTATATAATTATTTGGATTATTTATATAAATATATAATTAATCCAAAAGAAATTGAATACTCAATAAGTATTCCTCCTGTTATCTTTATAACACTAATCATTATATTAACTATTTATTGCTTAGCATTATTGCTTATTCACGATGACAGAACCCATGCGAAGAAAATGAAATTGTTAGAAGAGTCAGAAAACGAATCTTAATCAAATAAAACCCTATTGACAGCTACAGACTATTGTGATAGTCTGTAGCTGTACTATTACAATAGTCTGAAGGAGAGCACAATGGAAACTGTGAAATTGTTTGATAGCGAATTAAAATTAATGGAATTATTATGGGTGAATGAACCTGTTAATGCAAAGCAGTTAAGTGTGTTAGCTCAAGAGCAATATGATTGGAACAAAAATACCACTTATACGGTTATCAAGAAACTAATTGAGAAAGAAATAGTTTGCAGAGAAGAACCAGGATTTATTTGTACAGCTCTTGTAAAGAAATCCGATGTACAGATGGCGGAAACACAAAACTTAATTGAAAAACTTTTTAATGGTTCTAAAAAAGCATTCCTTTCAGCCTTTATGCAGAATGAAGAACTTAGTAAGGAAGAGATTGAAGAGCTTAAAAAAATGATAGAAAAAAGGTGAGGAAATGGCTGATTTTGCGTATTGGCTTTTGAATATGAGCATTGCGGGTTCGTTAGGATGCCTCGTAATATTATTTGTACGTAGCTTTAAGAAAATCCCAAGAAGACTAATCAAAATCTTATGGTTTATTCCTGTTATCCGCTTTCTTATTCCGATTGGAGTAACAGGAAGATTCAGTATCTTCAATCTACTATCTGGATATGTAGTCAAAACAGTTGAAGTAAATGATACTATGAAAGTATCAATAAGTAATTACTTGCAGCAAGCAGACGAGTATTTCCCAATTGTATATAGAAATAATGTGTTAAGACAGATATTTCAGGTATCATTTATCATATGGGGTATTCTTGCTAGTGCTTTGCTTATTACCTTCGCTATAATGTATCTTATGGCAGGAAACGAGTTAAAATCTGCAGTAAGACTTGAAGGGAACGTTTATTGTTCGTCAGCTGTGTCGACAGGTGCGGTATATGGCACTCGAAAGCCTAAGATAATTCTTCCTGTTAATATGAAAGAAGAAAGTAGACAGTTTGTTTTGAAACACGAGCAAATGCATATTAGAAAATATGATAATTTGTACCGGTGTATTGTAATCTTAACTGCATGTATCCATTGGTTTAATCCTTTCGTTTGGATAATGTTAAAAAACAGCTTGGATGATTTGGAACTTGCATGTGACGAAGCGGTTATTCAAGGTATGGAAGCAGAGGAGCAAAAGAAATACGCAATGACTATTCTTAATGAAGCTGCTACTCCCCGATTTGTCGTTACGTCATTTGGTGGAGCAAAAGTAAAGGTTCGGATACAAAATATTCTTAACTATAAGAAAATAACAGTGTTTTCAAGTATCTGTTTTGCAATTTTTTGTCTGTTGATATTTATCATCTTATTAACGAATGCGGAGGTATAGTATGAATAAAAAGAGAATGAGAGTACTTGTTGGAATCTTCTGTATGCAAACCTTGTTTATAGCAGGATGTGGGAAGAATACAAATCAATTAGAGGGTAAGGAAATAACAAGAAGTAAGACAAATTCGTATAACATAGTAGAATTGAGTAATATAGCGGATGATTTCAGTCTTCAGGATGCGAAAGATGCAGGTATGTTGGTTCTTGAAAATATGACGATTACCAGTGGCTTAAATCAATGGAATGAATTTTATGAAAATGCTACGTCTGGGCGATCAGATGAGGTAATGATAGCAAAATATTATGAGATCGGGAATGAAAGTCAATATTCACCTGAGCTTTATGAAGAAATAAAAGATGATTATCCGATTTTGTATGTCTTTTCTCTGAAGTATGATGGAAGTGTATATACTTTGAGTTATTATGAGGACAGCAAATTATATACGTATGATTATCCTTATATGATTGAACGAGTAGGTCATTTATCACCGACTGCGGCAGTTGCAGAGCATTTCTTTGCACTCGTAAATGATAAGGAATTAAGCTATCATGATATCAAATGGAGTATGTTAAGCAGCAATTTAGCTGACAAGGTAGATTACAGGGATGTATTTGCAGAAAGTATATCATTAGAAAATTATAACTCCAGAAAACCAGGAACCTATCGCTCAGAAGATGGAGGAGCGACATTGATACTAGATGAAAATTGTCAATTTTCTTTCTCTTGGCTCAATAACGATTCTCCAAGTGGGAGATATTCTACAGAGGGGGATAAGTTAGTACTACGTGTTACTGATGAGGAAGAGTACCATTTTAAGTTAAGTGGGTATGGAACGTTGGAGTTTGTAAGTGGAGACTCTGGAGAAGATAAAGTTGGAATAGGAACAAAATTTAAGTATGAAATAGAGTAGTTGTTATCGGGTTGCATAGAAACGAGGGTTGTTAAAGCCCTTGTTTTTATTAGTAAATATGGAGGGATAGATATGAATATTAGTGTGCGTGAGAATTTTTAACATCTTTTGAAGGTTGAAAATGTAAAAAAATACAATTAAATTGGCAATCTATTGACAAATTTGTCGTCTGTGATATTATTTTAGAATACTATGTAAAAGGAGAACGTTAAATGCTACATTTGCAGACGGGTTAGTAAAAGATATTAAAGGTAAAGAAAATAAAGGGATTAAAGTGACTTACAATGGCAAGCTTCAAGAGATGAAAGATGGTGTAGGCAATGTTGTATATCCTGTGATAATTAATGGAACTACGTACTTACCTGTGCGAGCTATAGCAAGTACCTTAGGGGTAGAGATCACTTGGGATGGTGCGAGTCAAACAGTTAATATTAGTGATGGCGGTAGTGAAGTACCAACTGATTTACCACCTACGATACCAACTCCAGATCCAACACCTACTACACCAGACCCAACACCTACAACACCTACAACACCTGCACCTACTGTTAACGCAGGTACTCTAGCAGATCCAGTAGAATTTGGTAAAACTTTTACATGGGAAGATGAAAATAAAACAAAATCATATGGCTTTAAATCAACAGCAAGTGTGAGTGTAACAAAAGCAGTGAAGTTGACAAGTACTGAATTAGTAGCTATGGGATTCAAAGCATCTACTGATCCTGAAATAGAATATTATAAAGTATCTCTAGTAATTAAGGGTAAAAACGTAACCCCTACTACTCTTGATACTGCCTATTTAGTCTATAGCAATACGCAACCATCTATTTATGGCTCAATATCAAAATCAGGGGTGAAAGTTATAGGTTCTACAGCTTATGGTTTTGATGGTAGCATTTCAAGAGCAATGTCTGATAGATATGCAGGAGTAAGTACTAAAATAAATAAAGGAAGTATAGCAGCAGAAGTAAACTATAGTGGAGATATTATTTTACCAGTTGTAAAAGGTGAAGAATGTTACTTAGTAATTAGAAAAGCTAATTCTGAATTAGAAAATAATTCAAGAAATATTCACTTTAAATTAAAATAATAATATTATATAAATTGATGAAGAAAGAGACATTGATTGTAATATAATTTTTGTATACTAATAGCATGATATGCTTTAAGTCAGTTGATAACTTAAAAGTGTAGTTTTTTAGGGGTAATACAAAATATAGATAGGGATATCTATCCAAAATGGGAGGATTTAAGATGAAAAAAAGAATCGCGATTTTAACTTTTGTACTAACGTATTTAATTAGTATACTTTCATTTCCTGCATTTGCAGTGAATTATGTTCCACCAACCAGTTATGGAGTACCACAAAATGTTGGTGTTATTTTCAATGGAGATGATCTTGATCCTGGCGAGAGTGGAAGGTGGAGTTTTGATATTGGGTTAGGGGCCTCTGGGGAAATCCGCGCTCTTACAGAAGCATATGAAGACGGACGCTTTGAAGCAGCTGGATATAATAGTTTGAATGTGTCTGTACAAGGCGATTATAAATTGGATAATGGAAAGTGGCGGTCAGAACTTCCGGGGTATGACGATTGGGTTTCTTCTTCTTACTGTGAGTTTGACGCAAGCACTGGGAACTGGGTATCAAATTGGAACATCTATGATAATTACTTTAATGACGTTTTTCCAGAAGAAATTCTTCCAGGTGGGAAATCTTATTTTGATAACCACACGATGCATTTTCGAGTTCGATTTACAGTAGATTTTTACAATGAAGATGAGTCAAAGGATTACAACTATAACTCAGCATGGTCACAAGAAGTATCTTATACAAATAGTCAAAAAGTTGAAGATCCTCAAGCGCTTATCAATCATCCCGTAACTCTTTTGTCAGCAGAATTGAAAAAATATGATGATGGTAAGCCTTATCTTGATTTCATGGCAGGGATAGCGAATGATCAAATACAATTATTGAATAGTATATCAAATCAAAGAATATGTACTAATGTCTGGATAAAAGTAGATGGTGGTACTTGGGTAGATACCGGAGAATGGATGTTTATGAAAGAAAAGTTTACAGTAGATGCTATTGATTATTTTAATGCTGAAAATTTCGATGCGGCTGTTTATGAGGTTAAATTCCGATATTCCTTTGACTATAAGTATTATCCTGCTGCAGGGAAATCAGGATATATATACTCGCCATTCTCCAATGTGATTAGCCATGGTATGCCAGCTTATGAAGGAGGCTCTAGTTGGGCAACAACTGAGTTAGATAAAGCTTCAGAGTATGGATTAATTACAGAACGAATTAAGGCAAATATGTCTCAAAAAACCACTCGCGAAGAATTTGCAGAAATAGCAGTTAAACTTTATGAAAAATATACTGGAAAAATAGCGACAACAGGTAGTATAACTTTCACTGACACAACAAATCCAGAAATATTAAAAGCTGCAAACATGGGTCTTGTTTCAGGAGTTGGAAATAACAAATATGCACCGAATGATCTAGTAACGAGAGAACAAATGGCTTCCATTTTACTCCGAGCTTTGAAAGTAATCAATCCAAACGCAGATTTTTCTATCGTGGGAGTTACAACCTTTATAGACGATGATAAAGTTGAAAAATGGGCACGAGAAGGTGTATACTATTGCTATAAAGAAAAAATAGTAACAGGTGTAGGTAAGGTAGACGGAAAAGATAAATTTGATGCTGACGGAAATGCAACCCGAGAAATGGCTGTAATCGTTTGTAAAAGAGCATATGAACTTTACAAAAAATAGTAAACGCACACCCTATAAAGGATTTATATGGTAAGTTAGATGCGATTATATATATATTTTGATATTGGATAACATATCAGGAGGGTGGAGTTATGTATAAGTATGACTATTTTCTGAATCAGATTCCCAATGAAATAAGCCAAAAGGTTGAAAAGCAGATCTTGAACGAGATTGCTATATTTAAACCTCGTACTTATGTTGGGGGAAAGACAATAGAATCCATAGACTTTCATATAATTATACCGACAGAACAACCACCAGATTCCTATATAAATGGCAAGTTGAAAAGCTTCCAAAAGGGTAAAGTTATCGTAATAAACCCAGAAGAAAGCCTTCTTTGTACGAAGGAGTGTGCTTCAAAACAATATATATCAATGTTGATAAAACCAGAATTGGTTCAGAGAATCGCGGAAGAAATGGATTTCTTGGGAGAATTGAGGTTTGCGAAACTGCAGAACCCATATTCTGGTGAACTAATACAAATTATAAAGAATATCGAAAAAGAAAGCAGTCGCCATGATAAGCTACCTTTGATAATAGATTGCCTTAGTGTTCAGGTGGTTGCTTTGCTTTTGCGGGAATTTAGTACGAATATAAAGAAGTATCCAATCAATTCACCTGATTGTGATGTGTATATTTCACGAGCAATTGAGTATATGGAGACATTTTTTAGTGGTAATATCTCGGTTGGAGATATCTGCAATGAAATAAATGTTTCACTCTTTCATTTTATCAGGACTTTTAAGCAAAAGGTGGGAGTATCACCACATCAATATCTTATGGAAGTACGAATTAATAGGTCTAAAGAGCTGTTAAGTCATAAACAGCACACAATAGCTGAAGTAGCGATGCTTTGTGGATTTATCACTTTATCACACTTTTCAACTACGTTCAAAAGTATAATGATGATTTCACCAAGTGAGTATAGAAAATTAGTATTTCAGGCAAATCCTACTGCGAATGAATTATAATACTACTACTGTTAATAAAATATTTTTTAATTTTTTATCTGAAAGTTCATAATTTCTTCACAGCTGATGGGAATACTAAAATTTGAAAGTTAGTGTACTTTTCGTTAATTAGGAAAGTGAGGATACTAGATGAATAAATCGAGATTATGTAGTTTTGTTATTGCGGGAATGATAGGATTTGTTGGTATAGTTCCAATGAATACTTTTGCATCTGAAGTAAAAACGGAAACAAAAACTCAATCAGAAACAAAAGATGAAAAAGATAATAATTTTAATGAAAAAATGAATAAAGCAAGTGAACAATGGAAAAAACTTACGGCAAAGCAGAAAGATGTAGTATATGCGTTACTTCAAAATCAGATGAATGAAGAAATAAAATTAATGGATAAGTTAGTTGAGTTTGGTGTAATGGATAAAGAAGATGCTGAGAAAATTCAAGCTCACATGCTAATGAGATTTAAGAAGATGAAAGAGAGTGGAGAATTTCCGTTAATGAGACAAAAGAGCAATAAGAGAGATAAATAATTTAGATTGAATCGGAATAGGTAACTATTGTAATGACGATAAAGATACACTAACTTTTGTTTTAAATGTATGTAATTTTTTTTGATATAGTTTTATAGTATTATGCTACGAAAACCCTTGCTCCATCTTATTAGGTGAAGTAAGGGTTTTATTTTTTATTTACTATTAATTCCCGGCAGTAGTATTTCTAAATATTTCGCAACTTGATCTTTCAAGTCAAAGTCAGGATAGCGTATACACCATTCATACGTAAGCCCTCTAATAGCGATAACACAGTGATTTACAACAGCATCTATAGAAATATCTGGTTTAAATTCTCCTTGCTGGATTCCTAGGTTAATAACTTTGTTAATAGTTAGGTAAAGATCTCTATTATAACCTAAAGATGCATCAATTTTAACATGCCTTGAAATTTGCGCTTCGTATGTTGACTTAATTAGATCATAGCCTATTACATTGGTTATGGTATCGGCTATTTTTTGAACGATCAATAGAAGTTTTTCAGAAGCTAATGTATCAGAAGGTAATGATTCATAATAATTCTTGTAATCAAAATCTATTTGTGCTACATAATCAGCACTTAGTGCTACAATAAGGGAACTTTTCGAATCAAAATGTACATAGAAGGATCCTTTGGAGACACCGGCAGTTTCTACGATTGTATCAACACTTACATGATCAAAACCATATTTTTTGAACAGTTTGGAAGCTGCATCATATATTTTTTCCCTTGTTTCAAAGGATTTAATTGTTCTGTTATTTGGTTTTTCTTTATTCGTGTATTTCTCTTTATTCATTTTATATGCTCCTATGCTTGTAAATAATGGGAAAATATTATATAATGACTATAGTCAATGACTTAGGTCATTTCGTATAGCTTTGTTATTATACCACAAATAGAATGTAAAAGAATAGTACAAAAAGAAAGAGCAAAGAACTTTTATTATATATAAAAATTAAAATACGAATGGAGAGATGTTGCGTGAAAAGACTAAGAAGGATAATAAGTTTTATTATGGTTCTATTGATTTCATTTTCAAATTTACAATTTCCGAGTTCAAATATTGGAATGAAGAACCAAGTTAATGCCGCAGTTAATGTTTCAAATACTTCGACTCTTACTCAACCAAAGGAAAAAATAGCATCGAAAATGGAAACGGAGTATCCTTCGGTTACAGAGACATTAGAAGGGGATTCATATGTGGTACCTCCTGATGAAGCAGCAGTTTTAGCAGATTATTATTGGCTGGATGAAACGCTCGTATGTATGGGGGAGTATCCAGGAAGTATTACCACTGATTTGATTTTTCCTTTGGTGGGGGAGAACGGCAGTACAATAAATTGGAGCACAAGTGATGCTACATTGGTAGAAACAGATGGAACAGTGCATAGACCTGCGTATAGTACTGGGAATAAAGATGTAGCAATTACTGCAAACATAACCAAAGGGGAAGCAATTCTTAGCAGAGAATTTATTTTTACTATTATTACGTTGGAACCGAACGAAGTCGAATTAGTGTCAATGACAAAGGAATGGTTAACCGCTAGTCTTGTGCTGAATGGAAATGATTATAAAGATGTCAAGACGAAACTTAATTTACCACAAACGAGGGAAATAATTGTTACATATCCATATAAGGAATATGACATAAATATTAGTTGGGAATCATCGGATATAACAAAAGTGGCTCTTGATGGAAGCGTTATTAGACCTGCAAAAGATCAAGAAGATGTGCCAATAACACTTACTGCAACTATACAGTATAATGGAGAGAGTGTTGAGAAGACTTTTGATTTTATAGTTACCAAGGTTGAAGAATTCCAATTGGCAATAATGCGGAATGATTTTAGTAATCTAGGGGATAAATATCAATTTAATGGATTATCTGGAATTATGGATACGTTAAATCGAGAGGGAAATAGTATAAAAGCATTGCAATTTTACAATGATGGACTATTAGAGGGAGGAAGCGTATTCACATCTAATAAGATTCATTTATCGAATGATATGTCCTTTAGTACAGCATTCTCCTATCGAAATGTACACCCACAATACACAAAAGGAAATGGGGGATTCACCTTCACCATTCAGGCGGAGGGGAGCGGGGAATTCGGACAAAATTCAGATTCATTCGGGACGGAAGGAATAAGCCCAAGTCTTAACATTGCCTTTGGAACGGTATATAGTAGCTGGCCAGGGTCTGGTCAATCAACCTATTATGGTTTCACTGAATCTGTGAAAGTGTTCTATAATGGTAATAATGATGCAACAAACGAAAATAGTAGAGTAAAATATTTGGATTCTGGTAATACAAATAATCCGCCAACCTTTAATAATGTTTGGATTGAATACGACGGCTCTACCAATATTCTTGAAATACGATTTAGCAAAACACTTGAGAGACCAAAACAACCTACACTACAAGTTGAAAACGTAAATCTAGGAGAAATCTTTACGAGTCAAAATGGTAGTTTTCAGATAAAAGATGTACAGGATGTTTACGTAGGGTTTACTGGCTCTACGGGGAATGCGAAAGACAAAAGTGAAATAAGTAGTTTGTACTTTAAAAATAATGCAATACCAATAGATTTTGCACCATATGATTTTATTGATGCATCTAATGTAGTGATTACCGCTGACCCTGCAGCGGGAGCATCCTCTAGTACAGTAACGGTAACTGTTATTGGAGATAATGGCCCTGTTGTTGGAATTCCGGTTGAATTTACTACTACATTGGGGACATTAAACGATACATTCGCAGTTACGAATTCAGCAGGTAAAGCATCCGTATTATTAAGCACAGTTTTATCTGGTACGGCTATTGTGCGTACGAACGTAGCGGGGGGTGCATCTTCTTTTATTGAAGTACAACTTGCTTTGAGTGATGAAGATAAAGTGAATTTTGATAATGAATGGTTGAGCGATACCCGCGTACTTAACGGCAACAAGGATCTAAACAATATTATTAGTAAGGTATCAATGCCGACTCTCGCTCCTAATGGAAGCACCATAAGTTGGACGACCAGTGATGCAAGCGTGATAGCACTAGATGGAACAGTAGTAACACCTTCACCTACAGCAGGAGACCAGAAAATTATTCTTAAGGCAACAATATCTTTAAACGCAGTCGTGGTTACGAGAGTATTTGACGTAACAGTTAAGGTTTTAAATGAAGACATAGTAACTGCTGATAGAGATTGGCTAACCGATATACTAATCCAAGAGGGTAATAGTAATCTTAATGAAATTACGAAAAACCTTTTCTTACCTATAATCGGGAATTATGGTAGTACGATATCCTGGTCTTCTACAAATGAAATGGTGGTGTCTTCAGGTGGGGAAGTTGTTCAACCTACCTATACTCAAGGTGAACAAAAATTAGAATTAATAGCGACTATATCCAAAGGACAAGAGCAGACCACAAAGAAATTTAATATAACAGTCAAGACTTTAGCACCAACAGATGAAGAAGCTGTAATAGCAGATAATCTATGGTTAACGGATGAACGGATACGACAGAGTAACATTGATTTCAATAATATAACAGAAGCATTGGACTTTCCTACTATTGGGCCAAGAGGGTCAACTATTATTTGGACATCAACCAATGAAACTGTGATAAATACTGATGGGGCGGTGAGTCAACCGTCTTATACGCAAGGATATAAGAAGGTCACGATTACTGCAACGATATCTAGAGGTACGGAGGCTACTTTTACTAAATCATTTAAATGTATTGTTATTGCATTAAATGAGACGGAAGATGAGGCTTTGGCAGCAGATGTTGCATGGTTAAATGTTTCAAATACCTTATGGAAGAATCTATCCCAGTACGCAATAAATGGAGATTTAGTGCTTCCAACAGCAGCACCGAAAGGAGCTTTCATAACTTGGTCTTCAAGTATGCCAGAAGTTATATCCACAAATGGAATAGTGAAACGGCCAGAATTCGTGGAAGGACACAAATCAGTAACTATGGTTGCCACCTTGAAAATGGGTGATAAGGAAATTAGCAAAGAATTTGTATACACCGTTCTTTCATTGCCAGATATTATACCTCCTCAAATAGTGACTTCTGTACCAGCAAATAATAGTATAGAAATTAACTATGATACGCGCGAGATTATAATAATATTCAATGAAGAAATTAAGCAAGGTGCATTAGCAAAAGCTAATCTTAGCACATATGGAATTATCATAAATGCACCGAGTGCACCAGGTTTTTTTGCTAGAATTGATAAAAACAAGTTGATTATTCGATTATATAGCAACATGAAAGATGGGGAGAAGCAAGAACTTATTATACCTAGAATGGCAGTCACGGATATGTCTGGAAATCCATTGGAAGATGATTTTAAGTTAAACTTTAGTGTTGAACGACGACTTGTAAACAAGATAGAGGTTATTTCCTCTAATCCAGTTGATAAAGAGAACCAATTTTCAACTGAAAACGAACTATCCTTTTGTTATAGCTACAATGAAATCTTTGAAAGTAGTAAATTTAATAATATTTCTTTGCGAACAAGAGATGGAGCAGTAATTAAAGTTACAAAGATTCTATCTGGAAACAAGATAACGTTAGATCTTGGAACTGCTAAACTTATACCAGGAACAGCCTATGAATTAGTTATACCGGCAGGTGCAGTTAACGATAGATTTGGGAATTCTAGCAGTGAGAAAACGATTCAATTTATAACTAAGAGCGATAAGTTATGGCCTGAAATAATACATAGTTATCCAATAAATGATCAAAAGACGATTGACGTTAATCAATCGATACGACTTAACTTTTCGGAGAAAGTTAAAGTAGATACCGGCATAATTAAATTGAAGGATGCAAATGGAAACATAGTGGATATTGCAATTGGGAAAATAGACACAATCCTTAATGTTGTGACAATAACACCGTTTAAGCCTTTGCAACCAAACACAGAATATACGATTTATGTGCCATATAATTTTGTTAAGAATAACTCAGGTAATCATATGCAATTTGATTACAGCACAAGTTTTCAAACAGGAGCAAGTTTAGTAGACATAGTGAGTCTTTCCCCGAACACATTTAATAAGAAAGGTGTTTCAATAAACACTCCTATAGAAATAAAATTTGCATCTCCAGTTATTGAAGGTCTGAATTATACAAAAATGAAGATATTGGATTCCAAGGGTAATTCAATCAGCTTTCTTTCAAAAGAAACGGATAATGCTGTAATTCTTACTCCTATTTCCAGTTTAGCTCCTTCCGAAACTTATACGGTTGAAATTCCGTCGGGAGCTTTTGCGAATGGAGAAAATGCTTTTAATGATGACCTAAGACTCTACTTTACAACAGCGGAGAAGCTTAATCTATCTTCGTATAGTATTGATTCTTTTATAGTTAAACCTTCCCCGAAATGGTTAGTAAAGAAGACGCTGACATTTAGTGCAGATAGAATTGAAAGTGTATTCAAGTCAATAGGAAGTAATGTTATTTCTTATGAATGGAGCTTTGGAGATGGGAACATTGGAACAGGTAAAAATGTAGACCATATTTATTTCATAAAGGGAAATTATACAGTAAAATTAAAGATTGAGGACAGTAACGGTATATGCTATGAACTTGAGCAATTAGTAAAAATAGGTGATTTTGATTCGAGTGAAGTAAGGATGACAGTATCACCATATTGGAGTGAAGAGTTATTACTTGCGGATTCCTATGATAATAGTCAAAAGGGGTATAAACTTTATACTATAAGTCTATCATACGATGGTAGATATATTTCTGATGAAGAAGTAAAGGTATTATTATACCAAAATGGTGAATTAGTAGAGAATTTGGGAACGGTAACTACAGGAAGAGGTAATAACAAATATATAGATGAGTGGGGGTATACATATTCCGATATTGGAACAGCTTTCTTCCGTTTCTGGTATAAATACAAAAAAATAATCGGTAACTATGAACTAGTTTTTGTATATGGAACGATAAATGGAAATCAAACAACAGGAAAGGTAGTCCGTATACCGATTACAATTTCTGATACGAGAAGTAAACAAAATCTGAACATAAAATTATATAATAAAAATAATGGTACATATGTAGATTATATTACTGATATGCCATTTTTGATAGACGGGGTACAAAGATTTGCTAAGAAAAAATGGATTAGTGAAGAATATGGGTACTGTTATGTAATTGAAAATGTGGACATCACGTTTCACACATTGCAGTTGTCTTCGTCACATGAATATTCATTTTATACATCCAACAAAGAGGTTATAATGCATGGAGGAGCCGCTGATGTTGTAATATTGCCGGTTGAAAGAAAAAAAATAGGTATTACACGAATTAAGTCCGAAGCATCTGATACGAATAAGCGTTGGAATTCTGTTTTCCTAAAAGGTATTAATATGCAATCATTACATTTTGAATTTGAAAGTGATTGGAATTATCTTGAACCTGGATACTATGAGATAACAACTAGTAAGAATCGATTTACCAAACGTACCGTTGATCCATGGACGGATTTGAATCCAAGTTATCTTGAACCTGGAGAGAAGTTATTAGTACGAATGGTTGCACGTAGTGGCATAACATCCCCGTGGATGGATGCCAAAGTGGAGGCGGTATGGCCACCTGAACTTAATACAGACCTTAATATCAATTATGTTAATGGAGAATATCTTGTAGATTCTTCGATGAATCTTGGAAATATAGTAGGAGATAGTATTAGCGTAATTGATGACATGCCTCTATTAGGCCACTCCAAAAGTTTTGGACTCGATGGATCTAATCTAGAAGTTGAAGGGGTTATGAAAATAAACGGTAGTTGGAAATCTATCCTTTTAAAAGTAAAGGCAAGTGGTTCTGTAACAACAAAAAAGAAGAAACCTAAAATGGTGAGCGTTGGTTACGAAATGACAACCGATGTAAATGGAATTTTTAAACTTGTCAATTATGGAAATTTAAGCGATTGGCAACTTGAACAAAGTGAATTCACAGTGATGGGAGATCTTAGTAAGTACTGGAAAATAGGTTACAGAGTTCCCAAAATTGACATTGGAGCAGAAGGACAACTCTATGTAGGGGCAATCGCTGGGGGTACTCTATATATAGACAAGAGTGCTAAAAGTGATGAAGAATATAGCGGTATTCTTTATTTTGAACCATATGTTTACGGAAGTATATTTGCTGGGTTGGATTGGGTTAGTGTTGAGGGTATCGTAGATGGGCGCATTCCTAGCGAAGTACATATTCCAACAGGGTATATTCAGGCAGAACCATCTATTACGGCTAAGATTAAAGGGACTTTCGCATTCTATTCAAAAACACTGTATAGTAAGAAACTAGAGACACACTGGGATAACGGAAAGAAAAAAGTTACTGCACCAAAGTTTAGTATGGAATCATTACCAATAGAATTCGAAACGGACGAGTCAGAACTTACACAGATGCCAAGAACTTATCTGAATAGAAAATCTAATTGGTTTGGTAAAAATACGACATCATCAATCGGAATGTCCCCACTTGTTAGCTATAGTCAATTTATAGCAAAGGAAAGTAATTCTTCCGTAGTAACGATGAAAGATAATATTTTCCCGTATTCAGATGTTAAGCTAGTGCAAAACAAGGACGAACTTTGGATGATATGGACAGATGATAATCCAGAACGTTCTACATTAAATCGTACACAGTTGAAATATTCGGTATTAAGTGATGGTAACTGGTCAGAACCAGTATGGATCGATAATGATGGAACAGCAGATTTCACTCCTGTGACAGCTACTACTGGAAATGGTGTATTGATGGCTTGGCAGAATATTAGTAAACCAATATGGGATGGTGCCCAGCTAAATGAAACCATTGAAAATGCTGAAATCAGTGTTACTAAAAATGTAAATAAAACAGATGGAAGCAATGTTGAAATAATTACACTAACGGATGATGACAAATTCGATCATTCACCAAAGCTCGCAGCCAATGGAGATCAAGCATTATTAGTTTGGACTAAATCAGAAGGGTTAAGCTTTACACTAGGTGATGATATGGATGTTTACAAATCATCTGATAATAGCGATTGTCTGATGTCTTCTAGTTGGAATGGAACAACATGGAGTAGTCCAGTGTTAATTCAAGATTCACTTCCAACAGTAGTAAGCTCTAGCCTGTCAATCCAAGAGAAAGAAGGCATGTTACTCTATACACTTGATAACGATAATGACTTATCCACGCAGAGTGATCAAGAGATATATGCAAGGATTTATAAGGGGAGTTCATGGGGAGAAGCTATTCAAATTACTGAAAACTATGTATCTGATTCAAACGCTAAGGCAGTTTATAGTAATGGAGACTGGTTTATAACCTGGTACCAGGATCGAAATATTAGATATAGATTGGGATTGAGCGGAGAAAATAAGGCAGAGGAATTCTTAAATGACGTACAAAGTAATTATGAGATTACTGTAAGTAATAGTGATAAGCCACAAATAGCTTTAGTCTATCAGCAAATAGGTGAAAAAAGTTCTCAAAATCTTTCTACTGCTCTCTACGATATTGACAAGGGGGTATGGAGTCAAGAAATGCCATTGACAGAAGGAGAAGGATATGTACGTACCTTTAGCCCGATATTCACAAATGATGGAAAGTTGAATATAGCTTATACAAATGCAGAAGTGATTACTGAGGTAGTCGAAGGAGAAGAGTATTATACAACAAGTGATAAGGTTGACTTATGTATGTTAACATACAATTTAGTACACGATTTAGCTTTGATGGAAGAGGATGGATTACAGTTATCACAAGAAATCCCATATCCTAGCACGCTAGTAACGGTCACAGCAACGATTCGAAACCAAGGTAATTTTGCTGAGAAGGCTACTGTATATTTATATGACGGAACGCCAGAAGAGGGAGTGAAGATTGGAGAAGTGACGACAGAACAAGCAATTCCTGCTAGGTCTTCGTCGGAAGTCGAGATAGAATGGATTGTAGATTCTAAGCAAAGAGATAAATACGATTTACATGCCGTTGTCCATATGGGCGAGGGTGATAAAGAAATTGATTTTGATAATAGCAACAATATGATTCATCACGAAATTAGTACCTCTGATATAGCAATTACAAGTTTAGAATGTGATAATATTGCAAATAATGATTATCTTGTTACTGCAGTGATTTCAAATAAGGGAGCACAAACTCTTGACGGAATCCAAATTCAACTTATGAATGAAGATAATATATTGGAAAGTAGAGAGTATGATCAGTTAAGTATGGGGCAACAGGTAAAAATTAATTTCCTTATCTCCTCAGACGGTCTAGCAAAAGATGCTGATGGAAATATTAATCTGACGTTGAGAGCTCTGTTACCAGATGAAGTAGAAGAGAATTCCAAAGACAATAATATCTATGATTTTACATTAGTTGCGGCACCTATTGTTGTAGAGAGTATGAATCCTGGTCATGGAGAAACTCAGGTGGGAATTCAGGATACATTATCACTTATATTTAATATGAATGTTGACAAAGGAATTGATTTTGAACAGATAACATTAGAAGATGAAAACTTCAACAAAGTTGACATAAGTAAAACAATAGAAGGGGATACACTGAGTATTACGCCACGAAACGAGATGGAGTATGATACAAAATACACTCTTATTATACCAAAAGAAGCCTTAAGTGATACTTACGGACATACAATGGAAGACAATTACAGTTTAAGCTTTGCAACAATAACAAGGAATCCAGAGATTGTATTTGCTTATCCTGGTAATGAATTGGATAAAGTAGAACTGGATACAGATATCAAGATCAAATACAACAAGTCTGTTACGAATGGACCAACATTTGAAGAAATAGTATTGTATGGTCCTCAATCACAAGTGATATCTACGTCTGTATCCTTGCAGGGAGAATGGTTATATATTAATCCTTCAGTAGACTTAAAGGAGAATACTGCTTATTCACTAGTAATTCCAAATGGCGCGGTGAAGGATGCGAAAGAAGTATTGCAACAAGAAGATTATGCGTTAGAATTTACGACAGGAATGGTTGATAATGATGGCGGTTATTCTGAAGACAATGAAGAACGTATACCTTACAAAATCACAAGGCAGATTGCAGTGGATGGAAGTAGCACTGCATTCGTTACGATAGATGAAAAAGGTATCTTAATGTTAAATTCCGAAAAGGATTCAATGGCTTGTTTGAATCTACTCGATGAAGTTAAGCAAGATAAAACTATTCGTATAAACTTAGCCTTAAGTGCTTTGGAGCAACTTATAAAAACCCAAAGAGGATTTAATATCATAACAGGAAAAGGGGATATCTGGCTTCCTCCAGAGTTAGTAAAATCATTAGCTGATTTATTGAAAGCTCAAGAGGGGAAAGAAGAATCTCTTGACATTACGATTGGTAGTAAGGGTGAGAGGGTAAGTGAGAATGAGATGGTTTCAAGTATATTTGAATTCTTAATTACGGTTGGAGAGCAGCAAGTTACTAAATTCATGCCAGAAGTTATTGTGACAATCCCAATACATATGACTGGAGTTAGTGACCCGGAAAAGGTAATTGCCTGTGTGTATGACGAAGAAACAAATATGTGGAAGCCAGTTGGTGGAGTAGCTGATGCTACAGGAGAAACACTTTCTTTCTATGCGAAACATTTTTCATCTTATGCAGCATTTGAGACAAATAAAACATTTAGTGATGTGATTGCAGACTGGGCAAGAGATGAAATAGAGACGCTCGCCTCCCGAGGTTTGATTTATGGAATAACAAATAATTCGTATAAACCAGAAGGTAGCATTACAAGAGCTGAATTTACAGCACTTATAGTCAGATCTTTATATATGGATAGTTCAAAGAGCAAAGATACATTTACGGATGTATCCAAAGATTCTTGGTATACAGATGCAGTGGAAACAGCATATGAACTAGAACTTATCTTTGGAACAACACAGGATAGATTTGAACCAAACAAAAATATTAATAGAGAAGAATTAGCAACAATCGTATATCGACTTTATCAATATAAAGGAGGTAAAGAGATTCCAGGTAGCTCTAAGATTACACTTACTGACCAGTCAGAAATCTCATCCTACGCAAAAGAAGCTGTGAATTTTACAGTAAATTCAGGAATTATGGTAGGGAACGGGGATAAGTTTGAACCGCAGAGAAGTACGACTAGGCAGGAAGCTGCTGTAGTGATTTATAGGTTACTTAAGTATTTAAAAGAGTTGTAAACTTATAAAAGCATAGCATTAAAATTTATACCGTCAGTATAGGATTCAATCCTAGCTGACGGTATTATTAGTATAGAATATAATGTTTAGAAAGCTATTTATTCAAAAAATCATTATAAAATATTAATGTCCTGAATGTTCTTCGGCAGCGTCTGAATCTTCTTTTGTTTCATGAATGGTACCACGTGGATGTTGAGGTGGAGCATATATAGAATATAATTTAATTGGGTCTCGGCCTGTATTTATTAAATTGTGCCATGTACCAGCAGGTATGATAAAAGCAAAATCATCAAAGACATTAACCTGAAAATCTAACCTATTCCTTGAATTTCCCATTTTAACAAGTCCTTGACCCTCTTCAATACGTATGAATTGATCAAGATCAGGATGCATCTCTAGGCCTATTTCTTCTTCGATACTCATTAAGGTAAGTTGCATATGGCTTCCAGTCCATAAAGTGGTACGAAAATTTTTGTTTTGTTTCGTAACCTGATCGATATTAACTACAAGTGGTTCTGGTCCAAAGTCTTTCGATCTAGGAAGACGTCTCGAACGACTATAAGGTGGTGGGTTACTCTGGTTATCATCTGGATACCTTCTATTATTACTATTATAATTATTAATATTGCTCATTCCTTTCAGTATCTTACATAATTATCATATGCTTAAACTATCATGAAGGTGAACGAAAGAGCGTCAGTAATGACAAATTTATAAACTTTAGTAGAAGAACACCCAGTGAGTGAATAGACTAATACGTAAAGGGATTCGTGGTAGTTATTGTTAAAATTGATTTATATTTTTTTCTTTTTCTATTAAAAAATGATATAATAGAACAATAAATATATTGTATTCTAGGGAGTTAATTATGTTAAATAAAAAATAGAAAAAAATATAAAAGAAAAATTACATATATATTGAATGGAGGTAATACTATGAATATAGCTTTAGGGATACTAATCCCATTTATCGGAACAGTGCTTGGGGCTGGATGCGTATTTTTTCTGAAGAATCGTATCAAGCCAGTGGTTCAAAAAGGATTATTAGGGTTTGCATCAGGGGTTATGGTCGCAGCCGCTGTATGGTCCTTACTAATTCCGGCAATTGATATGTCAGAGCATATGGGGAAATTTTCATTTGTACCAGCAGTCGTAGGATTTGCAGTCGGAATAGCATTTCTATTACTAATGGATCAAATTGTTCCTCATTTACATCTAGGTAGTGAAGATCCAGAGGGAATAACAAGTTCATTAAAAAAGAATACAATGCTCGTGCTTGCAGTTACATTGCATAATATTCCAGAGGGAATGGCGGTCGGTGTTATATTTGCAGGATTGGCGACTGGAAGTAGTGATATAAGTGTAGCAGGAGCGTTTGCTCTCGCGATAGGTATTGCAATTCAAAATATCCCAGAAGGAGCTATTATTTCATTGCCTTTAAAAAGTGAAGGCACAAGTAGAAAAAAAGCATTTTTGTACGGAATACTATCAGGAATTGTTGAGCCCATTGGAGCTATTATTACAATACTGCTTACTAGCATAGTGCTACCAATATTACCATATTTACTTTCTTTTGCAGCTGGAGCAATGATATATGTCGTAGTAGAGGAGTTAATACCCGAAGCATCAGAAGGCGATCATTCTAACATTGGAACAATCGGATTTGCAGTCGGATTCTTAATAATGATGACTCTTGATGTGGCATTGAGTTGAAATTGAATGGCGAATGATATTTGCATGAATTGATAAGTAATAGGTTACAGTAGGAGATAATGAAATGAATATTATAGATAGAATTAAAAAGGCTGAAAATGATTTCCCACAAACTTTCACTTCTTTTGTAGAAAAAGAATACGGAATATTGTTTTATGATGATGCAAATATAAATTCATACGATAGCAATCATGTAATTTTATTTACAAATACAGATGTTAACCTAAGAGATGTGCTAACAGAAATAACAACCTTTTATTTAGACAAGGGGATTACCCCTAGAATTTATCAACCATTTGAAAATGGATATTTTGCAAAGCATCGTGAGTTACTTGATTCATTGGGATATAAGGTACAAACATTCGGGTATAATCACTATATGTTATTATCAGGAGAAAATAATATTAAAGTAAAGAATAAATTAGAAATAAAACGATTGTTAGAATGGGACAATCGCATCGCGAATGACATCTTTATACCTGCAGAAGAGGAATATGAGATTCCTGTACTTAGAAAAATCATTAATAAAAAAGACTACTTTGTTTTTGTTGGGTACATAGATGAAGTTGCAGTTGTAATTACTTATATTCATAAAACAGCAAATGGCTGTACACGATTCGACTACATTTTAACTGCGAAAAACCATAGAAATAAGGGTTATGCAAGAGAAATTCTAAGTTATACAGTGGAATATTGCAAAGAAAATGGAATGGATAACTGCTATCAGTGGCCAGCTCATGAAACATCAGAAAAGTTATGTTATGAAGCAGGGTTCCGCGTATTATTTGAAGCGGAAGCTGGAGAAGCTACCTATTGCAAATAGTTTGTTTCGATTTAAGAATAATATTGCTTAAATTACCGATACTATAATTTATATTTAACGAAACAATTAAATAGAAAAAGAAGAGTTCATATAATATAATTTGTAATTATATTATAAATGGAAAAAGTATTGACAGAGCAATATTTAGATGATATAATATAATTTGTTGACTTTTACAACGGAATACGATCTTAATTAATAGCATAAAATTCTGTTGAAAAGACATATTTATCTTTAAAAAATATCGCGGGGTGGAGCAGTCTGGTAGCTCGTCGGGCTCATAACCCGAAGGTCATAGGTTCAAATCCTGTCCCCGCAATTACAGAAAATGATTACAGGGAATAAATTTAGCCGCTAGATAATTTATCTAACGGCTATTAACATGTTGACAACGATTGAGACAAGGAGTAAAAATGCAATTTAAAGAATTAAATATAATACCCGGAATATTAAAAGCATTAGAGAATGAAAATTATAAAGTTCCTACACCGATACAAGAAGAAGCAATACCAACTATATTAAGTGGTAGAGATTTGCTCGGTTGCGCACAGACTGGTACTGGTAAAACAGCTGCATTTGCGATACCAACATTACAACTACTTAGTGAAGAAAAAATATTGCAGCCTACACAAAGAAATATTCAAGCTTTAGTTATTACACCAACAAGAGAACTTGCACTTCAGATTTATGAAAGTTTTTGCACCTATGGAAAGTACACAAAATTAAAATGCTGTGTAATCTTTGGAGGAGTTTCTCAAAAACCACAGGAAGAGAAATTGAAACGAGGAGTAGATATTCTCGTGGCAACTCCTGGAAGACTTAACGACTTAATGGATCAAAAGTTAATTGATTTAAAACATGTTAAAATATTTATATTAGATGAAGCAGACCGTATGCTTGACATGGGATTTATTAACGATGTGAAAAAGATTATAGCCAAAATGCCAGACAAGAGACAAACACTACTATTTTCGGCAACCATGCCACCGGCAATCGCAAAAATGTCAAATACAATATTAAATAATCCAGCTAAAATAGAGATAAAACCAGTTTCTTCTACAGTGGATACAATTGACCAATATATGTATTATGTTGATAAAGATAATAAAAAAGATTTGTTACTACACATTTTAAAAGATAAATCTATTGAATCTGCTCTCGTATTTTCTCGTACGAAACATGGTGCAGATCGTATCGTAAAACAATTGGCAAAAGCAAATATTACGGCACAATCCATTCATGGAAACAAGACTCAAGGTGCGCGTCAACTTGCACTAAACAATTTTAAAAATAAAACTTTACACGTATTGATTGCAACAGATATTGCTGCAAGAGGAATCGATATTAACGAATTATCACACGTAATTAATTTTGATCTACCGAATGAACCTGAGACTTATGTACACCGTATCGGACGTACAGGACGAGCAGGACTTGGTGGGGTAGCGATTTCTTTTTGTGATTTTGACGAGAAAGCTTATCTTACTCAGATAGAAAAATTAATTGGTAAGCACATTCCTGAGGTAAAGGAACACCCTTACCCATTGCTTAACAATTTTCCTGATACAAAAACGAAACAACCGAGACGAAGATCAACAGCTCAACCAGAGACTGCTCAAAGAGGTACGTCACAAAAGAAGAAGACGAGAATGACTGCGGATGGTAAACTGAAAGAAAAAAGAAGTTATTCGAAAACACAAAAACAAGATAGAAGAGACATGAAGTATTCAAAAAAGAAATAACAAAATACGAATAGCAAAATACAAATAATAAAATACAATTATAATTAACCGTTAATTAAGATGCAATCAGCATCATAATTGGCGGTTTTTTGATTTGCTGTAAATATAAAATCTAAGATTGGATGGATGATAGACAGAATATCTTATGTAATAAAAGCAGATAATTCATCATATTAATTTACTATATATGCCATGAGAAAGAACATCTGGGTAGGTGGAGAACTGTATGGATTTAAACAATGAAGATTTTAGAAGGGTAAAGAATCAAAATAATAATTCAGAGCAACTTACGCAAGAAACCTTTAAGGCTTTAGTAGATGCTATAATTCCACGGACACCGGAGTTGGCTGAAGAATATGGTGAAATACAGTATTATGGAGCATTGGATTTATATACAGATGAGTATATGGTTTGGTCCCTTAATAACTATTATATTCCTTTGGCAAAACCAATGGCGCAGTTATTAAATCTTGCTGCTGAACAATTAGAGATAAATGATGGAAATGAAAGAAAAACTTTATTTGCAGAACTTGAACCTTATGACCGCTTTCGTGCTCTTGTATTATTGGAAGAACTGAAATTATATTTTCCAGATATGCTAATACCAATGCAAAACTATCCGGGATTACTTTCCGTAACAAATGATTTAGTTAGATTAACTATGTTAGGGTACTATTCTGAATGGTCTGGTTATGGATCTACACGTCTTGAAACACCAAATGAACGCATTTTGGAATATTATCCAGTTAGCTGGGAACAAGTTGGATATCCGGGTCCTTCCTTTAGTTATCGCGCCTTAGTTACAGAATATTATAAGACGAGAAAAGTTAATCTTTAACACTTATATTTATATGCATGATAACAATGCAGATGGGAGAAGAGTATGAATAACAACGCTGATGTCATAATAATTGGTGCAGGTGGAGGTGGTGCTGTAGCTGCAAAAGAACTTGGTGAAAAAGGTATTAAAGTACTGCTAATTGAAGCGGGCCCATGGTATGGAAATGAAAAATGGCCTAGTCCAAACGCTGATCACGGTGCCGTTAGTAGTTCAAGTTATGAAGATTTGAGTATCGATATATTAAAGAAAAATTTCACCGATTTAGAAGATGACATGAATGATTTTATATCTGGTAAATTTCGTTGGGGACCTGCGGATAGAACATTAGGCCCATGGCCTAGAAATATACCACAAAGAGGTTACACTTGGCAAAATTCAGGGGTAGGAGGAAGTACACTAAAGTATTTCGCAAATTCCCCTCGTGCTTTTCCACAAGCAGTAGATAATGTTTGGCCGATATCCTATCAGGAACTAGTTCCTTATTATGAAAAGGTGGAGGCAACACTACCGGTTTCAACAGCGCCAGCGACTGCCAAAGAAGATCTATTCTTTTATGGTGCTCAAGAAGCTGGTTGGCAACAATTAGACTCTCCTGATGTGACGACACCAGGATACCGCCAACAGCCTAATGCAATTATTAGAAGTTGTACACTTAGGGGGCATTGTGTTAATGGATGTCATATCGGGCAAACGGTAGATGGAGTGGCCAAAAGATCAACTTTAGTAAGTTATGTGCCTCTTGCTCTTAAAACGGGGAACGTAGAGATTAGACCTAATACATTTGTAACCAAGATCTTGACGGAAGAGGATGGTGAGGAAGGGCTACATGCTGTAGGTGTATTATATAGAGATACTTGGACTGGAGAAACAGGGGAAATAAGAGCGAAGGTAGTAGTAATGGCGGCAGGAAGTGTAGAAACACCACGATTATGGCTGAATTCTCAGTTACCAGAAAACCCTTGGGTTGGGAAAGGACTAATAAATCATTGGTTTGATTGTGTCGCAGGTATTTTTGAGGAAAATAATTTAATGGATATATTGGGAGTTCCAGACATAAAACCTTATGTTGGGCAGAATGCTGCAGCTCGATTTGATTACCCAGGTCTTGGTGTTGTTCAGACATTTGGATTAAGTCCAGGAATATTCGCTTCAATGCTATATGCAACCAGCGATAAAGGGTTTAGTTTCATGAATAAATCTGATCCACAAGTACCTTGGGATATTGAAGGGTTAGTTGTAGGTGAACAATTGAAAGAATACATGATGGACTATCCTAGAACATTAGGGTTACTCATATTTACGGATGATGATGTAAATCAAAATAATACGATTACATTAGATCCTATATTGAAAGATGAAAATGGCTATATCCCAGTCATTAATTATAATCCAAGTGAGTTAGATGTGGAGAAAAGAGATAAACTAGCTGTTATTGCCTCAGATATTTTAAGAAAAGCAGGGGCAAAAACAATAATACGTTCAAATTGGCTACCAAATGTTTTTATACATATTCAATGCACAATGCGAATGGGATATGTAACAGATACCAATTGTGAAGCACTTCAAGTTAAGAAACTATATATCGCAGACAATAGTGTGCAGTATAATGGATTGGGAGGGCCTAATCCTACACTTACAACACAGGCGCTTGCAACACGTACAGTGGAAAAAATAATCAGTAAGTATTTCGGCTAAATTCAAAACAAGATAGCAATAAATGCAGATAGGGGATTTTTGCAAAAATCTTCTATCTGTTTTTTGTTGAAAAATTACAGGAAAGAAGGATAGCTTTGAAAAATAGTATGAAAATGATTTGTGTTATTAGTACATGAAGGTATTGTTGCAAAATATATCAAATATTAGCAAAATGATTGGCGAATTCCACGGCATTATGGTAAAATTTAACTAATATAATTGGTATAAAATACGGAATAAGCTGTAGGGGGATGGTGTATTCACAAATGGATGAAACAGTTACTGGGGGAGGATATTGTTTTTACTATAAAGCAATATTGGTTTTTAATAGTACTGATTGAACGGAAAGGGGTTAATAGAATAATTGAAAAGAGGAATTATTTTGATAAGCGCAAATAGGTGTCCATGGTGTGGTTATGAAGAAAAATGGTCGGATTTTGGTTTTACTTTGAAAGAATCACCACAAATAGGAAGGTGCAAATCTTGTAAACGAGCATATATAACAAAAAAGTCACATTGGTTGTTAGTTATCAGTATTCTAGTATTTCTTTTTAGTTTTATTACATATGATGGTTCATTAGGCAATTCGATTTTAAGGTGGACAAGTATAACTTTTATTTTTTTCCTATTTTCGAAATTACCCATTATAAGATATAACGAAGGCTCTTGGTATAAATCAGTAGAATCAAACAATAAGACGGTTAAAGTAAAAGTTGAATGGTTCAAATATAAACAAGGGGGGCTAATATTTAGTAATTATAGAATTTGGAATGGTTATATTCTACCGATTTGTTTTGTTGACTTGCAAGATAAACCTATTAGTCTCATGTGGTGTATAAAACTTGATAGAATTAATAGAAAAGGTATTAATGCAAATGCAGATATGAATTATGTATTAGATGATGCACCAGAAGGATTGTTAGTTGCTGGAAACCGTTTTTATGTTTTTCATAAAAAACATAAGATTGGTAGAGGGGAAATTATTGGGTAATGAAAAAAGTAAATATGAACTCATAAAAATTTAATTTAGATAAAGAATGCTTTAGTAAAAAAGAAAGAGGTAGTACTGTGATAATGTATAAATGTCCACATTGCGGTAATGAATCAATAAGTTTATTTAAAAAAGCTGATCTTGATTTAAGATATAAGTCAAAATGTAAAAATTGTGGGAAGAAATATGGGCTATCCAGCTATTCGTATCTTTTAGATTTAATATTTGTATGGGGGTGCTTCTTAATACAAAATACTAGTTTTACAGTACCACTTAAAATAGTTTTAGGTATTTTGGTGTTATTAGTTGATAAACTGTTTAATATACTTTTTGTACCAATCGTAAAAAAATAGTTATCGATAATTATTTAGTATTAGGTAACACGGCAAAAGACCCAGGAAGTAGGCTTAGTCATTTCGAGAGCCGTTTTGTTTAAAAACCTTGATAAATGGAAAATATTGCTGTATAATAAAAACAAAGTTGTTAGTAAAACGTTTTACTAAAAATAAAGTAAAAAAAACTAGGATGTTTTCAAGCTTAATACTAATATACAAAATGCATCAAAGATAAAATAAATAATTATATAAGAGGAGAGTACACTTTATGAAAAAGAAAGTTATTAGTATAATGTTATCAATTTTTCTTTTATCAAGTATTAATTTTACAGTATTAGCAGAAGAAAATGGGAAGTATGTAACTCAAGCAGAACAATTAAAAACACTAGGTGTATTTCAAGGATCTGATAAAGGACTTGAATTGAATCGACAACCTCAACGATTAGAAGGATTAGTTATGCTAATTAGACTTCTAGGAAAAGAAGCAGAAGCAACAGCACTTAAGACTGAAGATTGTTTTTTTACAGATGTTCCAGATTGGGGTAGAGGCTATGTAAATTATGCATATAAGAATGGCTTAACGGTAGGTAAGGGTGGCAAGTTATTTGGTAGTGGGGATTTAATGAATGCCAAGAGTTATGTAACCTTTATGTTAAGAGCATTAGGCTATAGTGATTCAAAAGGGGATTTTTCTTATAATGAAGCTTTAGATTTCGGATTTGAAAGGGGATTATTGACTCTTTCATCTTTAAATGAATTATCAAAAAATGTTTTCTTAAGAGATCATATTGCCAAAGTAAGTTTGGATACTTTATATACAAATATAAAGGGGAGTGACAAGACTCTTCTTGAAAAGTTAATATCAGATGGATCAATCTCAGAAGAGAAAGTAAATGAATTAAATGGGAAAGAATCAAGTTCAAGTGAACCAGGTACAAGTAATACAAATACATACACTGTTGCAAAACCAACTGGAGTTATTTTAGCCGAAGTTGATAATAGTGAAGTTACAGTTTATTGGGACAAAATTGAAAACGCTGATTTCTATAGAGTCTATTATAGCGATTCTCTTAATGGTGAATATGAAAAACTTTTAGATGAATATAACTATAATACTGATAAATGGTTTTGGGATAACGAATATTGTTTAACATTAACTGGGCTAGGCTATGACACTACACTTTATGTCAAAATTACTGCTGTAAATGATGGGGTCGAGTCTCAAGCATCTGATGTCGTATCGATAACAACGAAGAGTAAGAAGCTATATCCGGCATACCAAGATAAACTAATGAATACATATAAAAATTTTAATACAACAAATTATAATATTACCATTAATGAAATAGATATTGATGATAGAGGATATGACGATTATTTAGAAATTAAATTGTATTTTGATAAACAAAATCTCCCAACATTTATGAATATGAAGGAGAATGAATGGAATGAGGTTGAAGAGAAATTACTTAAATTAGGTTCTGGAATTGCAGATGAAAACAATACGGATGTTGATGTATATTTAATATTTAGAGATGATTTCACAGAATATCCAGAGCAGTTTGCGGATAATAGAATATTTAATAAATCAGTTACAGCTATATCTAATAGTAAATATGAAGTATACTACCCATTTGTAAGAATTATGTTTGAAATTGATACTTATGAATATTACATTGAAATGGGTGATATCTCTGAGTAATCAATATAATTTAGATAATGACCTTGATATAAGTTTAGATAAAGTAAGGATTTGGAATATTTAATATATTTTATTTAATATTGCTATTTGCAATACAAATTTCTTCTTTGAATGTACTATTATTTATTATAGCTCATTAGATTTATAAAAGTACAGAGATTATAATAAATTGCAATTTTATAGAACACATTTATACAAAAAAAGCACTTTGAGGATAGTAAAATACTAATCTTCAAGTGCTTTTTAGTATGTATCGGGAATAGTGTAGGCTTCATTCTAAGATAGATGCAAATTATTTTAAAATATAACAAAATATAATAAAAATATTGACGATTCTAGGGGAAATGTGGTAAAATTAGGAATTGGTATTGGGATATAATGGGGAAACATGCAGGATCATTCTTGAGTGCTATATTACAATACGTTATTTAATATACTCAAAATAATGGAGGGAATTTATGAAGAGAATGAGGAGAGTTATAAGTTGTTTATTAGTGATAGCTATTATCTTTACTAATTTTTTTGGAGGAGTTGTAAGTATAAAGGGATATGCAGCGAGCCCAGAAAAGAAAGAAAAATTTATTATTAAGCATGCAGACAATGAAAAATTAAGGGAAAAGTTTTTTGATGAGAATTTGGTTGTAGAAAATGAACCATTGGTTTCAGATGTAGCAACAGGAAATATGGTGGAAGCAGTTAATACCGAAGAAGTGTCAGCGGTTGATTCTAGTATTCTTTACCAAACAATAACAGAAGAAATTATAGCAGTAGAAGCGATGCCAACCGATTTACAAGCACTATTAGAAGGGATTGAAAATTATTCAATAGAATATGACCAAATAGTATCGGTTAGTGGAGACGTCTATCCAACAAATCTACAAACAATTGGAGAAGATCGAATTGACGACCCTGATTTTAACGGAGCAGGAGTAAAAATAGCAATTTTAGATACAGGTATTGATGTAGATAACACCGAGCTAAATATTACAGGTGGTATATCATTCATCGAGGGGAAGTCCTATGATGACGATAATGGTCATGGTACCGCACTTGCTGGAATTATTGGGGCAAGAAAGAATGGAGAAGGAATTGTAGGAATTGCACCAGATGCTGAACTGTATGCAGTCAAAGTATTAGACAGTACTGGTTCAGGTTATTATAGTGATGTCATAAAAGGATTAGAATGGTGTATCGAAAACCGAATAGACATTGTCTTAATGAGCTTCGGGGCAGATGCATATTCGGGAATTTTGCATGAAACAATACAAAAAGCATATTTACAAGATATTTTATTAGTAGGTGCAGCAGGTAACTCTGATTCAAATGTAGAATACCCAGCAGCATATTCAGAAGTTATGGCAGTTGGTGCAGTAGATGAGTCGAATTCGATCATTTATAAGTATACAAATGCTGACTTGGTTGAATTATATGCTATTGGAAACAATATTGAAACATTAGGATTAGATAATAACCAAGTAATAACAAACGGCTCATCTTTTTCAGCTGCACACGTTGCGGGGGTAGCGGCGGAAGTATGGGGAAATGACTTAGTTAAGACAAATGATATGATTAGAGATCAAATATCATTGTCAGGAGCCTTAGATGGGGAAGATTCGTACAAAGTATTAAATGCATACCAAGCGTATCAAGATCAAATGAATGAGATTGGAACAAATCCAGAAGATAATTTAGGTGACATTGATGGAGATGATACAACGGATGAAGAAATCTCTGTGCTAGGGGAACTTGTGCTAAAGAATACAATTGGAAATAACGAAGATGTTATTGCAACAGTTAGATTTTCTAATGATCACGATTCTGTTAAAGCATTAATTAAGAAAGGTTCAATGGAAATTAGTACAGAGACTAGGAGCGATGTTAAAGGGGGATATGATACATCTACGGGAAAGTATACAGGAACTGAATATACATTTAATTTTGGTAGAATGCTTACTGGTGGAGAATACACTGTTTATTTTGAAACATATAATAAAGGGCAGGAGGGTAAAAGCCCATATGATTTCAGTAAATCATTTACAGTGGTTCAACCTGATTTGATAATTACGAATATCAGAACTAATATTGGTAATATGATTACTGGTGTAGTGAATTCAGATAAGTGGCGTGATAAGGAATTTAAAGTTACATTAACTGTAAAAAATATAGGTGAGTGTGGGTTTTCAGGCAAGATAGGTGGAAATGCAATACTTACTAACATAGATTCAACGAAAACCAACATAACGGGCATAATTAATTCCGGTGTTAGTGTGAACATAGATATTGAAGATACAGAGGAGATAGTATGCACTTGGACACCTACAAATGCAATCGTAGGTGAATATAGTTTATCAGCTTCAGTTGCTAGAGTGAGTGGTAATTCAGAATCCAATATAGATAATAATACCAAATACTATAGTAGTGATACTATAAGGATAACAAATGGAATAATGAAAAGAAAACCTTTCGTATCAAAAGAAGTTGCTGATCCAATTGATGTTGCAACAGGAAACTACACAATTAATGTTGCAGATATTTCTATAAATGGCAGAGCCCCTATTAAACTTGAAAGATCTTATAATGCATTGGATTATATGAAGACAAGTTTAGGAAGACAGTGGAGACATTCCTATGATATCTATTATGACGAATATTCGGATTATATTAGATTATTTTTTGGAGATGGACATATTGAATTTTTCCATAAAGATGTTGCAGGAGAGTTAATCTTTGATGAGACAAAATACAATAATGTTTGCCTGAATTCTGACGGGAAGTTGGTATTAGATTTTAAGGGAGATATGACATATATCTTTGCAAATAACAAGATTGCTGAGATTAACGACGGAATTAACACAACAATCTTTACGTATGATACGGATCAACTAATAAGGGTTGAAAGTATTAGTGGGTATATTTCCTTTGTTTATGATGGTGAGTACCTAGATTATATTATTGATTCAGATGGTCGCAAAGTTGACTATAATTATACAAATGGATTTCTTACAGGTATAACAAATGTTGATGGATATAGGTGGACCTATGAATATGATAATAGTGGGCTTATTGAGAAAGCCGTAGATCCTAACGGGAAGATAGAGCTAGTCAATCAATATGATAGTGAAAGTCGTGTAAATCGTCAGATTAATGAAGATGGAACAAGCATCAGTTTTGTATATAGTGACGGGGCAACTATCTTTACGGATCGTGATGGAACCGTAAGTACATACTATAAAGATGATATGGGACGTCTTAACTATCGTATCTATGCGGATGGTGAAGAAAAGTACGTTTATGATGAGGATGATAATGTAATAGAATTTATCGATAAAAATGGAAATCGATATACCTATTACTATAATGCGAATGGTGACCTAGAATCAGAGGAAAATCCATTCGGTGTAACATATTATACCTACACAGAATCAGGGAAAATTGCATCAAAAACCAATCCAAATGGAGGGGTAAGTTCCTATTCGTATAATGAACGAAACCAAGTGATCTCATCTACAGATGAACTTGGAAGAAGAACCGAAGTTAGTTATGATGATTCTGGAGATATGAATGAAATGACACTTCCAGATGGAAGTAAGGTATTCATGACATATGATACCAAAGGTAATATGGATACCATCACGGATGCAGATGGTAATCGGACATCCTACACCTATGATAACTTAAATAGAATCAAAACATTTACCAATCCTAATGGTAATATAACATCAAAT
>JAQSXR010000020.1 GCA_029256575.1 Clostridiales bacterium
TCTTGTTAAGACAGCTGTATTTGGAGAGGATGCAAACTGGGGTCGTATTCTATGCGCAATGGGGTATGCTGGTGTCGAACTAGATCCTTATAAAGTAGACCTATGGTTTGAAAGTAAGGTTGGATATTTGAAAATAGTCGAAAACGGAATGGCAACAGATTATAGCGAAGAAGTGGCAACAAAAATATTGTCAGCACAAGAAGTAAAGGCAATTGCGGATGTTAATATGGGCAAAGAAGAAGCTACAGCTTTTGGGTGCGATTTTAGCTTTGATTATGTAAAAATTAATGCGAATTATCGTACATGATAAAATGTAATTATTTTAGCTAAGGACAGATAAATATATAGTCTCGAAGGAGAAAGAAAATGAAAGATGAAATAAAAAAAGCCCAAATTCTTGTCGATGCGATTCCATATATGCAGCAATTTAATGGGAAAATAGTGGTAATTAAATATGGCGGTAGTGCTATGGTAGATGAAAAATTAAAAGAAAGTATAATTAAAGATATCGTACTACTAAAACTCGTTGGGTTAAAACCTGTAATTGTGCACGGTGGTGGTAAAGATATAAGTGATTGGATTTCTAAGGTTGGAAAGGTGCCGGAATTCGTTCAAGGCCTAAGAAGAACGGATGCAGAAACAATGGAGATCGCTGAAATGGTTCTGTCCGGTAAAGTTAATAAGTGCTTAGTAGGTCTTGTTCAAAAGCTTGGAGTAAAGGCTGTTGGAATTAGTGGAAAAGATGGTGGTTTACTTAAAGTGGATAAAAAAACAGTAAATGGAGAAGATATTGGCTTCGTGGGAAATATTAAGGAAGTTGACTCTACAATATTAAATGTTTTGCTAGAAAATGGGATAATACCAATTGTCGCTCCGCTTGGGTTGGATGATGAATTCCAAACCTATAATATTAATGCAGATGATGCTGCTTGTTCAATTGCTTCGGCACTACATGCAGAAAAATTAGTGTTTTTAACTGATGTAGAGGGTGTTTTATTGGATCCAAAGGATAAAAACACACTTATATCAGAAATAACTACAAAAAAAGCAGAGGAATTAATACTGAACGGTAATATCGGTGGGGGTATGCTACCTAAGATGAAAAACTGTATAGAAGCAGTGGAAAAAAACGTTGGAAGTGTCCACATACTTGATGGAAGAATAGAACATAGTATTCTGCTAGAAGTATTTACAAAAGAAGGAATAGGAACTGTAATAGTAAAATAATAAAAGGCGGATTGTTCCGCCTTTGTATAATTTGAGGAGGATTTGCATGGATTACATTGAAAAAGCAGAAAAGGCATTTATGAATACATATAAACGATATCCGATTGTATTTGAAAAAGGCGAAGGGGTATATTTATATGATACTACAGGTAAAAAATATTTGGATTTTGCAGCTGGAATAGCAGTTAATATCTTGGGCTATAGTTGCAATGAGTATAAAGAAGCATTAAAATCGCAAATAGACAGTATAATTCACTGCTCTAATTTGTTTTATAATAAACCAGCAATTGAAGCTGCAGAAATATTGGTACAAAAAACAGGGATGCATAAAGCTTTCCTTGCAAATAGTGGAACAGAAGCAATAGAAGGTGCAGTTAAACTAGCTAGAAAATATGGATATAAAAAGGGTATTAAGAATACTGAAGTAATTGCAATGAATAATTCTTTTCATGGAAGAAGTTTAGGAGCGTTAGCGGTTACGGGTCAACCAAAGTATCAAGAAATCTATAAAAGTGTAATTTCTGGTGTCCAATTTGCAAATTACAATGACTATAAAAGTGTAGAAGCATTGGTAAATGAAAATACATGTGCTATTATATTGGAACCAATTCAAGGGGAAGGTGGAATATACCCTGCGACAAAAGAATTTATGCAAAATTTAAGAAAACTATGTGATTTAAAAGATATACTTCTTATATTCGACGAAATACAGTGTGGTATTGGACGAACTGGTAAATTATTTGCCTTTGAAAACTATGATGTTAAACCAGATGTGATAGTACTGGCAAAAGGAATAGGTGCAGGAATTCCGGTTGGAGCATTTGTTGCGAATGAAAAAGCAGCGGTATTTGAACCGGGTGATCATGGAACTACTTATGGGGGGAATCCTCTTGCGGGTACCGCAGTAAAAATAACATTTGATTTATTGGATAAATACAGTATAATAAACAATGCAGAAGTAATGGGAAATTATTTAAGTGAAAAATTGAATGAATTATTTAAGACATCTGAATGTATTTTTGACATACGAGGAAAAGGCTTGATGCAGGGGATTGAATTTAACTGTGAAGTAGTTCCAATTATAAGAAATTGTATGGAAAAAGGTCTGTTGGTTATTAACGCTGGAGCAAAAGTTATTCGATTAGTTCCACCGTTAATCATAAATAAAGACAACATTGATGAAATGATAGATGTCCTTAAAAGTAGCTTTTAGTGTAACATTGCTCAATAAAGATGACTATTTAGTTGTCAAGGTATAAAAAATATACAAAAAGCTGTTGACACATGGCTTGTATGTGATATAATATAGCTAATTCGTACAAAAAAAGGTATGGTTTTAAGTACATTATGTATGAATGCAGTACATACTTTGAAACAATGCATATAAGTGCTTGTTTATAAAAACATTTTCTAATTAAAGGGAGGAAATTTAGTCATGAAGAAATTGACAAAATTAGTGGCATTACTTATGGTATTAGTAATGGCAGTAGCTATGCTACAAGGCTGTAAAAAAGATGACAAAGATGAAGACAAAGATGTTGCAACAACAACAACTGAAGCTGCAGTAGAAACAGAAACACCTGTTGAAACAGCAACTGAAGAAGTACCAGATACTGCTGTATATGATGCTATCGAAGATGGTGCTGTATTAACAGTTTGGGAATCAGGCGGAGTTGACGGTGAATTTATTAAAGAAGCAGCAACACAATTCACTGAAAAATACGGCGTACAAGTAACATATGAAGAAGTTGGACACACTGAAACAGTTGGTAAAATTATATTAGACGGACCAGCTGGTGTTGGTGCAGACGTATATGCAGCTCCACATGATAAATTAGGTGAAGTTGTTGCTAACGGTTTAGCTTTAGAAAATGATATCGCTGGATTTGCAGAAAAGTTTTCAGAAGTTGGTATCAAAGCTGGTACTGTTGATGGTAAGAACTATTCATACCCTCTTCAATTCGAAACTTATGCATTATTCTACAACAAAGATTTAGTAGCTACACCTCCAACAACTTGGGATGAAGTTATTGCTTTTGCTGAAACTTACAATGATACAGCAAACAACAAATTTGCTTGTATGTGGGAAGCAGGAAATGCTTACTATGGTTTCGCATTCTTAAGTGCTGCAGGTCCATTATTTGGAGCTGAAGGAACTGACAAGAATGTAGTATTAACAGATACTCCAGAAGCAGTTGAAGCTATGAAATATTACCAAACACTTAGAACAAAAGTATATGATGTTCCTGCAGCAGATACAACTTATGATGCTATGATGGCTGCTTTTACTGAAGGTAAAGCTGCAATGACTCTTAATGGTCCATGGGCAATCAAAGACTGTGTAAACGCTGGACTTAACTTCGGTATCGTACCATTCCCTAAACTTCAAAATGGTGCAACACCATTAACATTCTCAGGAATCCGTGTATTACACGTAAGTGCTTACACTAAATATCCAAATGCAGCAAAAGCATTTGCTTACTTCTGTACAGTAGATCTTGCACAAACTCGTTATGAACTTACTGGTGGAGTTCCTGTATTAAAAGATATCGAAATCGCTGATGAATACCAAGCAGCTATAGCAGCAGCTGGTGACAATGCGGTACCAATGCCTTCAATCCCAGCTATGAACGCTTACTGGACAGTAATGGGTGGTATCTATACTAATATTTGGAATGGAAATGATGTAGAAGCAGAAATGAATGCTGCAACTACAGCTCTTAAATCACAAATAGAATAGTGATTAGGTTATTTCAAAAAGGATAGTACATTATTTGGGGGTAGATTTAGTTCAGGCTAAATCTATCCTTTATAATAGAAAGGTGGCTGGCAATGAATAAGGCAAAAAAAGCGGGTATTTGCTCTACTCTATTTATGGGATTAGGCCAAATAACAGTTAATAAAGAATATATGAAGGGCATTATTTTTGCGGTTATAGAGATAGTTGCCTTATTAAACTTTAAATTCTTCACCTCAGGAATCAGAGGGCTTGCTACTTTAGGTAGAGTAACTGGATACCCTGTTGAAGAAGTTGCAAAAAGTGACCACTCGATTAGGTTGCTAATTGTAGGTATAATGAGTAGTATTTTATTAGGAATAATAGTTATATCATATATATTTAATATTTTAGATGCTATTCATAGTGGTAAAAAATTAGATAGAGGGTTTTCACTTCCAAATTTCAAACGTTTTATGAAAGATTTTTGGGATAAGGCATTCCCATACATTATGATGGCGCCTGCACTAATTCTTGTAGTATTTTTTGTTTTGATGCCGATAATTTTCGGTATAGCGTTGGCATTTACTAATTATGGTTTTCCAAATAATCTTCCTCAAAAGAACCTCGTGTCTTGGGTTGGGTTTGGAAATATTAGTAAAATAGTCAAGTTACCAATGTGGAACAACGCATTTGTAGGGATTTTTTCTTGGACAGTAATATGGGCAGTATTAGCTACATTCACTTGTTTCTCAGGTGGTCTTTTAGTTGCGCTCTTACTTAATAGCAAATTTGTTAAATACAAAAAGTTCTGGAGAACAATATTTATATTACCATACTCAGTACCAGGGCTAATTTCATTATTAGTATGGTCTAATATGCTAAATGGTCAATTTGGACCTATAAACATGACATTAAAACAATTTGGAATAATCGACACTTATTTCGGTGTCTTAAAAACAAATATAGGCTGGCTCTCTGATCCTTTGACAGCAAGAATCACAGTAATTTTAGTAAACCTTTGGTTAGGATTCCCTTACTTTATGGCTTTACTTACAGGTATAATGACAAGTATATCAGAAGAAATGTACGAAGCAGCTGAGATTGATGGAGCAACAAATATCCAAAAGTTTAGATTCATAACTTTACCAATGGTTATTATTGCAACAACTCCGCTTATTATCATGTCATTTTCGGCTAACTTCAATAACTTTGGAGCGATCTATTTCTTAACGCAAGGTGGACCGTCTGGAACATATAATCCAGCAGTTAATGCAGGAGCTACGGATATTCTTATTACTTGGATATATAAATTAACAATTGATAAACAAATGTATAATATAGCTGCATTAATGTCACTGATAATATTTATCATAATAGGTGGTTTCTCGTTCTATAACTTTAAGAACACGAAAGCATTTAAAGATGATGAATTCTAAACTAGAGTAAGGGGAATCCAAGATGAAAAATATAAATAAAATAATTTTATCAATGGTTATGGTTGTTTTCCTTTTAGCTGGTTGTGGAAAACAGGTCGATATTACAAAAACTTTTTCAAGTACAGACAAATCACAATCTACACTTGAAAAATTAATTGCTTATGAAATTAGTGAAGCAAATAAAGCTGTTGATATTGAATTACTAAAGGTAGAATTAAGTAATACAAACAGTTTTAGTGGTAAAGCTGCAATAGTTTTTAATAGAAAATATGATGATGCTTTAATTAATGTTAAGATAGCTGAGATATATCAATCTTCTGAGCAAAAATCTAATCTTGATGATCTTAAAAAACTATATAAAGAAATTGCTAGCGAATACAAATCAAATATAAAAGCTTTGCCAGATGCTTTGGTAGAGGGCGTTGAAGATATTAATGAAATCTTAGATGATTTGAATAATTATGCGAGTGCAATTGCTTCATCAAATGCTGATATTGATACTATAGTTACTGATTCACAATTATTTGCAGATAGGATATCAGCAGTTGTAACTGTTTTATATTCAAAATCTGAAGATTTTTTAGTAGACTATCCAGATGTTCTTACGGATATTGAAAATGTAGAAGCAGTTAAGAATATAGGAATTCAAGATATAATAACAAAAGAAAATAAATTAAAAGAGAGACTTAATAAAGAAGCAAAGAAAGCATTACAAAAAACGACTCTCAAAGAAATTGAATCAGGATACAAAGCAATTCTAAAAGGAAATAAGAATGTAAAGTTTGATAAAGTTGATTATAATGACAAAGAAGTCTTTGCTGTTATAACTTATAAAAATATCACTGACTTATATCCAAATATTATTATTTCAACACCTAAGAAATTGATGAGTATGGATAATACTGATGAAAGTCTAGTTAGAGATATATCAAGAGCTAGATTAAAATATGCACTTAATTATATGAAATCTCCAATACTTAGTGCTATGAAAGATTTTGCTAATGAAATAACATATCAAGTAGAATCGTTAGCAATTATTAAACTTGAACAAGCAGGTAAAAAAATCACACAAGCTTCAACAAAGAAGTTGACTGATATATCTAGAGCATATGCTGATGAGATTTATGCTTTAGGTGTAAAATATGGTGATATTATTCTAAACACACCTCTAGAACAAGTGAAAACTAATATTGATAGTATAATTACTGAAGCATTAGCTGAATTAGAAGTAATTAATGCAAAATATGATGCATTAACTACGGAAGAAATTACTCTTCTAGAAAATAGTTTAAAAGAATACAAAAATTTAAGTGGTAAGATTATTGATGATACAGAAGCAATAGGATTTATACTTGATATTGTTGATCAATATTACAGTGACATTGAAAAATATTCAGATAATCCAGTTACTTTTGAAAAATCTGCAAATGAATTCAATGAAATTACAATGGCTTATTTCTCATTTAATAATCCGATCCCAGTAGAAGTCAGATTCACGATTGATGGTAAATTCATTAATAAAATGACTTATAATGATAAGATTGATTCGAAAGATAATTATCACATTAATGCACAAGAATCTGGTGAATTAACGGTAAGAATTAATGCTAATGTTAATGAATCACTTGTTCTAATGAACATTAATGCATTTAGTATGACATACTATAAATATATTGCTCTTAGTATATTAGCGATATTAATAGTTCTGTTCTTTGTAAATAAAAAAGCATTTAAGAAAATGCTAACAATAATAATATTATTGTTAATTTCAGTAATTGTATTATACCCAATGGCTTGGATTATTGGTTCATCCTTTAGTAAACACCAAGCTCTTGCATCGGTAAGTATAAATCCGATACCAAAAAATCCTTCATTACTCCAATACAAGCGACTTTTCTTACATGAAAGTTACGATTATGCAGCTTGGTATTTCAATTCATTTAAAATCGCATTCTTCAATATGCTTATGTGCGTATTATTGACAGTATCAACTGCTTATGTATTCTCAAGATTTAAATTTAGAGGTAAAAAATCAGGAATGATGTTTATGTTAATTATTCAAATATTCCCATCATTCTCTGCAATGGTAGCGATATATACATTGTTATCCTCGATAACATTCTTGAAACCATTGACAGGAACACAATCACTGGTCGATACGCATCTTGGGTTATTACTAGTGTATTCTTCCGGGCAGGTACCATATAATACATGGCTTGTAAAAGGATATTTTGATTCAATTTCTCGAAGCTTAGACGAAGCAGCTAAGATAGACGGTGCAAGTAACCTACAGGCTTTCTGGAAAGTTATTTTACCACTAGGTGTTCCAATTGTTTCGTTCGTTGCAGTAACAAGCTTTATGGCTCCATGGATGGATTTCATACTTCCAACATTATTACTTAAATCACCAGATAAGAAAACACTTGCAATTGGCCTACAAGAAATGATAACAGGTCAAGCAAATAATAACTTTACATTATTTGCGGCTGGTGCTGTATTAGTAGCAGTACCAATAACAGCGTTATTCTCTTTCTGTCAAAAATATGTTGTAACAGGATTATCATCAGGTGCTGTAAAAGGTTAATTATTAAAATAACTACTACAAGAAAGCGGTTATGTCGCACTAGTGAAACAAAGAAATTTGGTCACGTGCGAGCAAGACGAACTTTCCTGTTTCATAAAAATAAAGGGGGGCTTAATTCAGCTCCCCTTTTATGACATAATTTTATTTTATATAAATTTTATTTCATTTTTCGTCATATTTTATAAAAATAGCTTGATTTATTTTGTAAAATAGGCGAAAATAGACATATAGATAATTTTATATAATCATAAAAATTAGATCTTCAGGGGGTATTTGATTGAAAGTTAAATTATTTAAAAAAGATAATAAAGAAACAAAAAATCCAGGAAGCTTTAAAAAAATTATAGAAACTTGCAACGAAATTATGGTCAAAATTAACGAAAATTTTCAGTAAAGAAAGAAAAGAAAAGTCAGATAAAATAATAACAATGCCAAGCGTTGACACAAAAGTTGTTATAAGTGACAAAAACCAAGATGAACCAAAAAAGAAAAATAATTATAAATTTAAGGTTTCAATAGGAGTAAAATTGCTTTGTGCAGTTATTCCACCGATTATTCTTGCTATAATAGCAATGGCATGGATGTCAGCAAGTACTTCTGCAGATATTATTAAAAAAGATATGATTGAAACTTCTAGACAGTCAATCAACCAAACTCAATTATATGTTGATGCAATAATTGAAAACATGGAAAATACATCAAAAGAAATCTCGAATTGGACTGGAACATTTTTCTATCAAGGTGATGGAAAATCCAGAAAGCTTGCAGAAATTTTATCAGATGATTCAAAATTGTGGAACGAACTTAAACAATTCTAAAGGATGTTTCAAAGGGAAGATTAAAGCTTAATGACATAGCAATAAATAGTAAATTTGACGGTCTTGAAGGTCCACTTAAAACAATTCCAAAGTGGGTGGGATTACATAATGATGAGATATTTGAAGCAGGAACACAGAATATTTTATCCGTTGCAAGGTACATTAAGACGAATAGAATTGTAAACGAAACTCCATTTTACACGATGCTACTAATTAATATTAATCCTAGCTTTTTAGATAAAGCAGTTGAAGCATTCGATAGGGACGTTAACAAAGAAGCAGTAGCTGAAGTTAACGAAGCTGAAAAGGTAGAAAAAGATTTAAAGGAAGTAGTTCAAGAAAAACCTGAAAATCAAGATACAGAAAAAGCAATAATGATAATGTTGGATGAGAATGGTGTTGTATTAACACATTCAGATCCAAGTATGAAATTAAAAAATTTAAAAGATGCTGATTACTTAGCAGATTTTTATAAGCAAACTATAGTTTTTGAAAAAAATAAAAGTGGTAATGAGATGACCTATGTAGGTGGTTATGAATTTGAAAACAAGTATGTAACTTATTCAGTAGATCCAAAAACAAATTGGACAATAGTTACACTTACACCAATGACATCCGTTAATGAAGCAGTAGATAGCTTAGTTGGAATCACTACTATTACAGGTATCTTAGCATTTATCATAGTTTCATTAATTACTATACTCATTTCATTAAGTATTTCAAGAGCAGTTAAGAAACTTGTGAAATCTATGAAGATAGTTGCTGCAGGTGATTTAACAAGAAAAACAAATCTTAGAAGAAGAGATGAATTTGGAATCCTATCAGAAACTTTTGATCAAATGACAGTTAATATTAGTAAACTAGTACATGACTCTACTTCAACGACAAATGTAGTTGCAAAGATTTCAAAAGACTTAAGTGTTACTTCACAAGCTAATTTAGAGATTGCGCAGCAAGTGTCACAGGCAATTGAAAATGTTGCTCATGGATTAGAACAACAAGTTGATAGTGTAAATCAAAGTATATCAGTTGCAGAAGATATGGCAGATAAGATAAGCCTAGTAATTGATTATTCTAATATAGTTAAGAAAGCAACTAATGAGACTAATGTATTAAGTTCGGAAGGTGTTCAAGCAGTTGGACAATTAAAGCTTAGTTCAGAAGAAATGAGCAATGTAATTCGAGAAGTAATTATTTCAGTAGATACTTTGGGACAAGCATCAAATAGTATAGGTGAGATTGTTCAAACAATTACTGATATTTCAGAAGAAACGAATTTATTATCATTGAACTCTTCAATTGAAGCTGCAAGAGCTGGTGATGCAGGTAAAGGATTTGCGGTTGTTGCTTCAGAAGTTAGAAAGTTAGCAACGCAATCAGCGGATGCTGCGAAAGAGATTGATAATATAATAAAAGATATTAAATCTAAGATTGATAAAACAAGAAAAATTGCTGATAAAGTATTTACGATTAGTTCTGCTCAAACAAAGAATGTTGATAATACATCAAATGCATTTACCAATATTAAGGGATCTATAGGAAATATTGAAGAACAGATTACAAAACTTGTTATAGCAATCGGAGAAATGAATCGATACAAAGAATCTATTGTTAAATCAGTATCAGGTATTTCAAGTATCGCGACTGATTCAGCGGCTGCTTCAGAACAAATCTCAGCAGCAACTGAGGAACAAGAAAGAGCAATGGAAAGCTTAACAAACTTTGTAAACGAATTGAATTCAACTTCAGGTATTTTGAATGAAGTATTGAGTAATTTTACCATCTAGCTTATAATGATAGAGCGAGTTTACTCTCGCTCTATTTTAATAAAAGGGTATTTAATTTAAAGGAGAAAAGTATATGAAGGTGTTGAAAAAGATTCTTGTAGTAATGCTTGTAATTGTTACACTTGTCGGATGTGGCAAGAAAGAAAACAAAAAAACTGAATTTGAATTACCTAAGAATTCAGGAGTATGGTATGAAATATTTGTCAGAGCATTTGCGGATAGTGACGGTGATGGAATTGGTGATTTTAAAGGATTGACTGCAAAATTAGATTATTTATCTGATTTAGGGATTTCTGGGTTATGGTTAATGCCAATTAATGAATCTCCATCATACCACCAATATGATGTAACGGATTATTATGCTGTTGATCCTGATTATGGAACAATGGAAGATTTTGAAGCATTTATTGCTGCTTGCAAAGAAAAGAAGATTGAGGTTATCATAGACCTAGTTGTAAATCATTCTAGTTCTGAGCACCCTTGGTTTGTTGATGCAAGTAAAGGTGTGGATAGTGAATATAGAGACTACTATAGATGGGTAGATGATGATGCAGAAGGAATTAATGTAGGTGATAGATGGTATAAAAATGGAGGCCAATATTACTTTGCACATTTCTGGGATAAAATGCCAGACTTGAATTTTGATAGTCAAGCAGTAAGAGATGAAGTAAAGAACATAGCTAAATTCTGGCTAGATAAAGGTGTTTCTGGATTTAGAATGGATGCAGCAATGCACATATATACAACAAATGAATTAAAGAAGGGTAGTAACCTTCTTGCGCCAAATCAAGAATGGTGGGCAGAATTTGATGCCTACTGTAAAGAAATTAATCCAGATTATTACTTGATCGGTGAAGTATGGGCAGATGCGAAAACACGAAGTTTTTATACAGAGTCTTTTGCTTCCTTGTTTAACTTTGATGTAGGTAATGATTCTATTATTCCTATCGTAAAGAATGGAAAAGATACTGGATTTAACGCAACTGTACAAAAAGCGATTGATTACTATGCAAAAGGTAACCCTGATTTTGTTGATGCTCCTTTCTTGACAAATCATGATCAAGCAAGAGTAATGACATTTTTTGCTGGTGATGAAATGAAAGCTAAATTGGCGGCAACAATGTACTTAACATTACCAGGTAATCCATTCCTTTATTATGGAGAAGAAATTGGAATGCAAGGTGATAAACCAGATGAGTATATACGTGAACCACTTCCATGGGGCGATGAATATACAACTACTTGGGTTGAAAGTAAATACAATGTTGACTTATTAACAGTAGCGAACCAATCAAGATTTGATAGTTCTCTTCTAGGTCACTATAAACAAATAATTGATGTGCGAAACAATAGTGAAGCATTATCACTTGGAAATTTTGTCGGTATTGAAACGGAAAATAATAAATTAGTAGCATACTCACGAAATAGTGAAGATGTTAGCTGTATCGTATTGCATAATGTATCTGATACAGAACAAGTTATTTCGCTCGATAAACTAGGTATAACAGATAAGGCAGAGCTTCTTTTCAATAGTAATGCAATGTTCAAATATGCATTTGGAACGGAAATAACTTTACCAGCATACACATCAATCATATTACAACAAGATATCGTTGAAGCAAAAAAATAAAGTTTTGATACAATGGTGATACAATGGTACAATGGGGACGGTTCTTTTTGTATCATTGTGATACAATGGGGACGGTGCTCCCAATCTCAATAAAGATAAATCAAACCCCACAAAGGACTGATATGTTTTGATATGCCCCTTGTCTAATTGACAAGGGGCATATCGGACATTTCAGTCTATTTTGTGGGGTTTTGTATTATTTAGAATTAAAATGTTCTAATGGAATTAACACATCTTCAACGTAACAACGTAGTATTTCTCCAACACTCCAAGCTTGTGCATAACAACCTCTTGAGATAATTGGTTCATTACCATCAAATACTTCAGCTATTGAGCCGATACAGCCGTCTCTCAAGTGGTCTTCTAAAGGAGCAAGAAGTTTCTTCGCAAATAGTAGGCTTTCTTTTGAATGATTGTTAACTTTAACATAAGCAGTTATTAATCCACCAAGAGGGAATGCCCAAGTTGTTCCTTGGTGATATGCAGCATCTCGGTCATGTAATTGTCCTTTGTATAGTCCTTTGTATTCAGGATCAAAAGGAGAGAGAGTTCTTAATCCATTTGAAGCATAGAGATGGGATAGAACGGTCTGTACAATTTTCTTGTTTTTATCTTCGTCAAGCATGGTATATGGTAATGAAACTGCCCAAATTTGATTTGGCCTTATCTTAGAGTCACCACTTCCGTCAGATGATACAACATCAAATAAGCAATTTTTTTCTTCATTCCAAAAATGCGTATTAAATGACGTTTTAACTGTCTCTGCAAGTGAAGAATATTCATTAGATTCTTTCCCGAATTTATTTGCTAAGTTTTCCATTACTTTTAAAGCATTGTACCAAAGTGCATTTATTTCAACTGGTTTACCGTGACGAGGAGTTACTACCCATTCGCCAACTCGAACGTCCATCCAAGTTACTTGATCTAGACCACCACCTGCACTTATGAGACCATCTTCATCCATCTTAATTGAGAAATCGGTACCATTTTTGTAGGCTGCGATGATTTCTTCGAGCTTTGGATATATTTCTTTTTCAATAAAGGAGTACGCTTCTTCGGTATCTGTATATCTTAGATACTGATCAATCGAGAAGAAATACCACATTGATGCATCAACTGTATTATAAAATGGATCATTACCTTCGTCTGGGAACATATTTGGAACAAGCCCATTACGTACATATTTGGCAAAAGTCAAAAGGATATCTTTTGTTTCATCGAATCTTTTTGTAACGAGGGTAAGACCTTGTAATGCTATCATTGTATCACGACCCCAGTCTGCAAACCAAGGGAGTCCTGCTAAAACTGTTTTAAGTCCAGTTGATTTACGATACGCAATAAATTGATCTGCAGCTAATACAAGATTATTTGCAAAATCATCCGTATACCCGGCATTCTTAACTAATTGATTACCACGTGTTTTTGCATCCTTAACGATTTTAAAAGCATCTGTTGTTGATGATGTTTCAGTTGAACAAGTAATTGATATTTGCGCCTTTTCAAAAGGTGCTAATTTAATTGTAATGTTATAAGGTGTAAAATGATTATCAATCGCTGACATTCCTGTATCGATTTCAGTTTGATACTCCATATCTTCATCGTAAATATTTGATCTAGATACTATGTTACCCATGGATGAATTAAGAGTTATCGTAACAGATTTATCAGCGTCTGGTATTAGTTCTATTGAAGACCCATTCACTTTATGTTGGAAGTTTAATTCAGCACGCTCTACACGTTGATTATGGTCTCTATAATTAAAGAGTGGTGTTATGTCTAGAATGGCTTCAGAAGATCCGTTTTGAATGTCATAAGCGATTCCAACAGTGTTTTTTCCATATTCTAATGCTATTTGTTTGGTTAAGAAAAAGTCTTCAATTTGATAATCAAAGGTAGGAATTACATCATAAGTAAACCTTTGAAGATGTAAATGACCTTCTTCATTAATAGTAGGACGTTGTGTAGCATTAAAACTATACGATTTTCCATTTAGTGTTATGTTTTCATTTAACTTTGAAAGAACTAAATATCTATTTACTGGTGGGTGTAAACTAGCAATCAGTAATCCATGATGCTTTCTAGTGTTTGCTCCAATTATTGAGCTTCCAGCATATCCACCAAGACCATTTGTAATTACCCATTCACGTTGTAACCCTTCTCTAAATGTCTTCCAATATCCTTTTCCAAAATTCATTAAAAATACCTCCAATATTATATAATAACAGAAGACATAAGTAAGTCCTCCAAGTCTCATGCATTATAATAGCATGTGGCAAAATTTAGTGCAACCGATTAAGCACAAATACTAATTAGGACTTGTATTAATTAAGTATATTAGATAAAATAACTCTATGGGGATATTTGTTATAAGGAGATATATATGATAAATATAAAAAGGGGAGAAGTTATTGAGCAAATGGAAAAAGTTAGATCGGTTGTACCTTTGTTTTGCAATGGTTTTTATTATATCTCTGGGAATCATATTATTCCAGATAAATAATAATGAAAGAAAGAAGGTATTAATCATGCAAAATACAACAACAATGTCTAATAATGTTAATAACAATGGAGTAAACAATGAAGGAAATAACGGATCATCATCATTTGAGGAAACATCAAACGAAAAACCAAATGTAAGTCAGACAGAAGAAGTCTTTAAAGAAATCAGCATTATAAATATAAACACTGCAACAAGTGAGGAACTACAAACCTTAAAAGGAATTGGGCCATCAAAAGCGCAGGCTATTATAGACTATAGAAATAGTAAAGGTAATTTTAATGATATAACCGAGATTGTAAATGTTTCTGGAATTGGGGACAAGACTTTCGAGAGGATTAAAGAATACATAACGAGCGGAAAGGATTGATAAAGTGGGAAGAAAAGTATTAGTAGTAGATGATGAAAAACTCATTGTAAAGGGTTTGAAATTTAGTTTAGAACAAGATGGAATGGAAGTTGATTGTGCTTATGATGGTGAGGAAGCAGTAGAATATGCAAGAAAAAATGAATATGAAATGGTATTATTAGACCTAATGTTACCAAAGTTAGACGGTTTTCAAGTGTGTCAAAAAATACGAGAATTTTCAGATATGCCAATTATAATGCTTACAGCCAAAGGACAAGATATTGATAAGATATTAGGGCTGGAATATGGTGCAGATGACTATATTACAAAACCATTTAACATACTTGAACTAAAAGCTAGAATGAAGGTTATTTTTAGAAGAGCATCTCAGAGAAGTGTTGTAAAGACTGAAGAAATTGGACGACTTACAGCAGGGGATTTGGAATTGGAACCAAATAGCAGACGCGCGTTTGTAAGTGGCGAAGAAGTGAATTTAACAGTGAAAGAATATGATTTATTAGAACTACTTATTAAAAATCAGACAAAAGCCTATAGTAGAGAATCATTATTAAGTATTGTATGGGGATATGATTACCCAGGTGATGTTAGAACAGTTGATGTACATGTCAGAAGGCTAAGGGAGAAAGTAGAACCAAATCCTAGTGACCCAAAATATATTCATACAAAATGGGGTGTTGGTTATTATTTACAAGTTAAGTAGACTTATAAGGGGAATTAGATCCAAGCTATTATTAACCTATTTTTTAATGGCTTGTGTACCTATATTAATTATCATTTGGGGCTTTATTGTGGTTTCCAATGATTATAATGAAACAAGATTAGTGAGTGAAATAAGAACAAATGCAAAGATTACTGCCAGCGTGCTAAGTGAGGCAGTGAATAATACAAATTTAGATATAATGAAACAAGAAATTGAGAATTATAGTAATACAATAGTTGGTCGTGTATTAGTTATTAATGATGTTTTTACTATAATTGAGGACTCAAATAATCTTGAAAAAGGAAAATACCTTGTTAGCGATAGTGTAGTAAAAGCACTAAGAGGAAATCAAGTAACTAAGAATTATAAAGAAAAGAAAATTATTGAAATTTCCGTTCCTATTATTAATCGTGAGAATCAAAAGGTAATAGGTGCTTTGTTAACAATTGCTTCGTACAAAGAGGTTGATTTATTTAGCTCATATATGTATAACGAGTGGGTAACGATATTTCCTATCTTAGCGATATTATTATTACTCTTTAGTATTTACTATTCAGGAGTGTTCTCTTATCCGTTTAAACAACTTAGTATTTCAATGAGTAAGATAACTGAAGGACATTTAGATGAGAAGATTTATATTAAAGGACATGGAGAAATAGAAGACATAGCAACTGCTTTTAATCAAATGACAAGTAGACTTCAGGAAATTGAACAATCAAGGCAAGAGTTTGTTTCGAATGTATCTCATGAGTTAAAGACTCCGATTACATCCATTAAAGTATTAGCAGATTCACTCTTGACGCAGGAAGATATGCCAGTTGAGATTTATCGAGAATTTATGATAGATATCACGGATGAGATAGACAGGGAAAATAAAATAATTAATGACTTACTTTCGCTAGTTAAACTTAATAAAACGGTAGTTGGTTTAAATATTGAGAAAAAGAGTATCAATCTACTTTTTGACCAAATTCTAAAAAGATTAAAGCCAATTGCTATGCAAAAAAATGTTGAGTTAATATTTGAAAGTTATCGAGAAGTAGAAGCTGAGATAGATGAGGTTAAATTATCCCTTGCTCTCAGTAATCTTATAGAAAATGGAATAAAATATAACTTGGAGAATGGCTGGGTAAAGGTATTACTGAATGCAGATCATAAATTCATGTTTATTAAAATTAGTGATTCCGGTATCGGAATACCGAAAGAATCACAAGAAAAAATATATGATCGTTTTTATAGAGTGGATAAAGCAAGATCGAGGGAAACAGGAGGAACAGGCTTGGGCCTAGCGATAACGAAAAGTTCAATTATTATGCATAATGGTTCTATAAAAGTTCATAGTGAAGAAGATGTAGGGACTACATTTTCTCTTCGAATTCCACTTTATCATATACTCCCAAAAGAAATTAAAGTCAAGAAGGGGGATAAGAAACGTGTATAAAAAACTTATTGTGTATATTTTACTTATGTTACTTTTAATAAGTACATTATCTTCATGTAATAAAAAAAGAGATGAATTTAAAGTTGCTGAAAATGTGATAGACTTATATTTTATGAGTAGTAATGATTATTCTTATGTTACAGAAAAATACGAATTACAAGGTTTTAGTTTAACTTCAAAAATAGAAGAAGTATTGAATCAATTAATCAAGGGACCAAAAGAAGTAGGAAATATTGCTTTATTATCTCGCGAAGTGGAGATTACTAATATCTTAATTGAAAATGATATTGTTAAAATTGTTTTTGCATCAGAATATGCGAATAAGCCTCAAGATGAATTTATTGCAAGAACCTCTATATTAAGTAGTATCGGACAAATTGAGGGCGTTAGTAATGTTGAGTTTTATATCGATGATCAACCAATTAAAGATATTAATGATAAAATAGTAGGGACCATGCACATTAATAATTATATTGTATCTACAGGTAATCTGAATGAATTTAAGAGAAATACAAATATAAAATTATATTTCGCAAATGAAAAAGGAACTAAATTAATTCAACAAGTCATTAGTGCTGATATTCCATTTAGTCTACCTATGGAATACACGATAACGGAGTTATTAATTAAAGGACCAATATCAACGGGGCAATATCCAACAATAAATCCGGATACTAAAATTAATAGTATAAGAACAAAAAATGGTGTGTGTTATATAGACCTTTCAAAAGAATTCTTGGAAGATACATCAAATATTAGTGAAGAAGTAGCTGTTTACTCTTTGGTTAATACTCTTGCAGAGTTATCAAATTTTAATAAAATACGGATTTATATTGATGGTAAGTCGCCTGAATTCTACCATGATGAAGTTAAAATCAATGTTTTGTTAGAACGAAATTTAGATGTAATTGAAAATTAGTAATTAGTAAGTAATTAGTAATTAATTATAGAAATTAGAAAAGGGGATTGGGTAGGGGATATATGAAAAGACCTTTAGTTTATATTTCTTTCGTTGCCATTATGGGGGTATTGGTAGCGAAAGAAAAGGTAAGTTACTGTGTGTTACTGATGAGTGTTTCATTCATTGTAGTACTTTATTTATCAATTGTTAAGAAGAAATACGGGAAGAGCTTGCTATTGCTGCCTTTAATATTACTTCTGTTTATTGGCAGAACGAAATCATTGGCAAGCTATCCTATTGATAATAAATTTGATAGTAGTACAGAGGTTCAGGTAAAAGGATTAGTTGAATCGAAAAATAGTAAAAATTGTAAAGTGTCAGTAGTGGTTAGAACAATAAGTATCGATATTGGGACCTTAGAAGAACTTAAACCAACAAAAGTATTGGTATATTTGCCTGAGGGTGTAGATGTAGACATTGGAGCATATATATTGGCAAAAGGAGAACTTGTTAAATTACAAGAACCAACAAATGATGGACAGTTTAATGAGGTTATCTATTATAAAGCAAAAGGAATTTGGTATAAATTATATGCAGATGAATGTAATGTTCTTTTGGTAAAGGATATCAACACAAAGAAATCGCTCATGTCAATTCGTGATAATATTGCGCAAAAATTTGATGAAATGTATGATCAAGAGAAATCCGGCATTATTAAAGGGATTCTGTTGGGGGATAAAAATCAAATAAGTGAGGAAATAAAAGATTTATATAAAGAAAATGGTATTGCGCATTTGCTTGCTATTTCGGGTTTACACGTTTCTATAATTGGATATTCCTTATACAAATTATTATTAAGATTTAGAGTTCCATTAAAGTCCAGTACAACAATATCTATCGTATTATTATTGATATATAGTGTGCTAACAGGTTCGAGTACATCAACAATTAGAGCGGTAATTATGCTATCTCTAATGATACTGGCAAATGTATTACAGCGAACATACGATACGTTGTCTGCTATTTCACTGGCAGCAACAATAATTATCTTTATTAACCCATATCAGCTTTACGATTCTAGTTTCATTCTTTCTTTTAGTGCAGTTCTAAGCATCGTTCTAATACCAACTAAGGTATATCAAATATACAAACCCAAAAGTAAGATAATAAAATCATTAATAGCAAGTTTTTCTGTAACTCTAGGGGCATTACCGATTACAGCCTATCTATTTTATGAAATTCCAGTATACTCTACAATATTAAATCTTATCGTTATACCATTAATGTCATTATTGATGCCAGTAATAATATGCTCATTATTATGCAATCCTATTTCATCGATAGCATGTGCACCTTTTGTTTTTATAGCGGAAGGCATATTGGATTTGTATGAAATTCTTTGTAACTTCTTTATTCATCTCCCATTTTCGAAAGTCGTCGTTGGAAAGCCAAGCTTATGGAGTGTTATAGTTTATTATGCTGCTTTGTTTTTTATCCTTTATAAAAAAGATTGGAAAAAGGCGAAGATTACAGTAGTTCTTGTACTTAGTACGATATCCATTATATTAGTACCAATAAATTCGCGAAAACTCGATATAACATTTATTGACGTTGGGCAAGGCCTTAGTATTTTTATGAAAAAGGGAAGTAATACATACTTAATTGATGGTGGAGGAAAGTTTAATTCTGACATAGCGAAGTATACTTTGATACCTTTTATTAGGAGTAGAGGGGTTGCCACGCTAGACTATGTGTTTGTAACTCACGGAGATATGGATCACATAAAGGGAGTTAGAGAACTGATTGGAAAAGTAGAGATTGGACATTTAATAGTAAGTAGTCTAGAAGAACAGCCAACGGATTCAATCGTTTTAATAGAGGAAGCAAAAAAATATGGTATAGATATTATATACTTTAAGAAGGGGGATCTGATAAAGGATGGGGAGGTATTCATTCGTTGTTTGTATCCAAATGAAAATCAGGTAGTTTCTAGTAATAATGAAGGATCACTTACTTTAGAGATTACCTATCTAGACTTTGATCTGCTTATTTGTGGAGATATTCATAAAAAGCAGGAATTAGAACTTCTTCCCTACTTAAAAGAATATGAAGTTCTACAAGTTCCTCACCATGGTTCCAAAAGTTCATCTTCTGAAGACTTTGTATCCACGACTAATCCAGAAAATGCAATCATCTCGGCAGGGAAAAATAATGTATATGGTCACCCGAATAAAAATGTAGTAGAAATATATAAATTCAATAATACTAAAATATATAATACTGCTATCAATGGGATGATTCGGATTCTTACGAATGGAAGAACGTATGAAATTATTGCTAAAGTAAAATAAATCTGTGACACATGTATATGGTGGAATATCCATTCCGAGTGACAAAGTTAAATTAGTAGTTTATAATTAAAATATAAATTTTTTAACCATTGCCCTGAAAAGGACAAGTATATAAAGCAAACAGAATTGTAAGAGGAGATAAATATGGAACGCTATAAAGAACATAGAGATTTTTTGAAAGCTGATTTTTCCATACTGGATAAGATAGAGACGGATAGGCAAAAAGGTTTACCGGCCATTCCATTCCAAAAGGATTATAATAAGAATGCTGACATCATAAAGTTACCTGAGGTAACTCGTTCTGTGATAAAAAAATCTGATATATATGATTGTCTAGAGGACAGAAGAAGTGTTAGACTGTATTCCGAAGAGAGTATGAGTTTGGAGGAGCTATCCTATTTACTTTGGGCAACACAAGGAATTCAAAAGGTAATGGGTAATCAAGTATCTACTTTAAGAAGAGTGCCGTCTGGAGGAGCTTCCCACCCATTTGAAACCTACCTAATCATTAATCGAGTAAGTACCTTAAAGAAAGGAATTTATCGATATTTACCATTGGAACATTGTCTTATATTTATAAATGAATTGGAACAATTTGAGAGCAAAATTGATGCCGCAACACCTAAACAACCCTTTGTACAGAATTTCGTATCAAAAAGTGCAGTGATTTTTGCTTGGAGTTGTATCCCATATAGAGCAGAATATAAATTCGACTTAACCGCTCATAAAAAGATCTTAATTGATGTTGGTCACGTTTGCCAAAATTTATATCTTGCGTGTGAATCCATAGACTTAGGGACTTGCGCGATTGGAATCTATGATCAAAAATTAATGGATACAATGTTAGGCTTAGATGGCGAAGATGAATTTGTTATTTACTTAGCAGCAATAGGAAAAAAAGGAGATAATGATGGAAGGAAATAGATTGGAATTAGTGAAGTATACTGGTCTAGAAGATTTTCACTATTTTAGCTGTATCGTATTCAATGAGAGTATTATGAATATGGGAAGGATTTTTACGCAAGAGGAAGCAGAAGAATATTTTGATTTTATGATTGAAAATGATAAGCGATATGATTTTGCTGGAAATTATAAAGTCTTTATTGAGAACAATAATATATACATTGGGACAGCAACATTAAGACTAAGTGAAGATTTATTAGGAGCTGAGATTGAATACATGCTACTTCCTGATTATTGGGGAAAAGGATATGGGACGGAAATTGTTGGCTGTTTATTAAATCTTGTTTCAAAATATGAAAGCGTAAAAGAAATTATAGCTATTACAGATCCAAACAATATAGGATCTAGAAAAGTACTCCTAAAGAACGGATTTGAATCTAATCTTACATATAAAGTTGAAGAAGATGATAGAATCGCTGAGAAGTTTATAAAGTACTTATAAATATCAGATTTAGTAAATTTAAGTACATCGGATGAGGTGACTAAGTGAAGAATATAAAAGAGCATATAAAAAATAATAGCTTTAAGAATGTGTACTTACTTTATGGTACTGAAAGTTATTTAATTAAATTATATAAAAATAGATTCCGAGAAACGATTGTAGATAAAGATGATACAATGAATTACTCCTATTATGAAGGGAAGACTATAGATTATAATGAAGTTTTAGAAATTTCTGAGACTCTACCTTTCTTCTCTGATAGACGATTAATTATTATTGAAAATGGCAACTTATTTAAATCAGAAAAGAAGGAAATCGGCGAAAAGTTTATAAACTTCTTTAAAACAATGCCAGAATCAACCCATATTGTGTTTTTAGAGGAAGCAATTGATAAGAGGGGTAAGTTATATAAGGCTGTTACAGACAAAGGCTATGTGGCTGAATTAAAAGGCTTGGATGAGAAAAATCTTATTACTTGGCTTTATCAAATTGTTAAGAAGGATGAGAAAAATATTACAGAGCAGACGCTACTACATTTCATCAAAACTGTGGGAACGGATATGGAAAATCTTGAAACGGAAATAGAAAAGTTATTATGCTATACATTAGATAAAACAGTTATTGATATTGAGGATGTGGATAGGATTTCAACTTCTCAAGTAACGAATAAAGTATTTGATATGATTAATGCTATTGCAGATAAGAACCAACATAAAGCTTTGGCTCTTTATAATGATTTGAGAATTCTAAAGGAAGCACCAATGCGTATACTATTTTTGATTGTCCGACAGTTTAATATTTTATTACAAGTGAAGCAATTAAAAGGGAAAGGTATGAATAGCCAAGCTATTTCTACTCAGATAAATTTGCATCGATTTATAGTGGAAGGCTGTATGAAGCAATCTGAAAAATTTATAGAGAGTAAGTTAACGAAAGCTCTACATTCTTGTATTGAAACTGAGACAGGTGTTAAGCAAGGAAGAATATCGGATCAATTAGCGATAGAATTACTTATAGTAAGTTTAAGTTCATAAAAAAAGAGAAATAAAATAAGACAAGTAAAAAAAGACAAATAAAAAAAGACAGGTGGGAGAGAGCCACTTGTCTTTTGCATTAACTTAAATTAAGCTAATTTATTTACAGAAAGATTTAAACGAGAGATTTTTCTAGCAGCAGTATTTTTGTGGTATATGCCTTTAGAAGAAGCTTTGTCAATTTCAGAAGTCGCGTATAGTAATGCACTCTTAGCTGCTTCGATATCATTAGCTGCTATTGCAACGTCGATTTTCTTGATAGCTGTCTTAACTCTTGATTTAATCATTTTATTTCTTAGAGTTTTTGCTTCGATAACTTTAATTCTTTTTTTTGCTGATTTAATATTTGCCATTTTTTGCACCTCCAGGATATTAGTTTGGTTTAGTGTTTTCATACATCACGGACACGGACGTTCAATGTAAACATACTATATTATAATAGACAAAATATAATCAAATGTCAACACATATTTCTTATAAAGCAGGACAAAATAATAAAAAATGTGGAAGGATGAGATTACTGAATAATTACGGAAGATTTCTTATAAGAACAGACTTAGCAATAGAAGACCAAGAAGTATTAACAGATGAGGATAAAAAGGTTGGTATAGAAGTTACGGAAGATGTTGACTCTGAATTTAATATTAAGACAACACTTGTTAATATAACAGATGAAGCAGGAGCAAAGATTATAGGTAAACCTTGTGGTAAATATATTACAATTGAATCTACATTAATGCAACTAGATGATAAAGAGGCACACGAAAAGATTTCAGAAATCTTAGCGATAAAATTAGCAGAATTATTACCATATGAGAAAAATGTACTTGTTGTAGGACTTGGAAATTCAGGTATTACACCTGACTCATTAGGTCCTAGAGTAGTATCAAATTTGTTAATTACAAGGCATTTGCATGGTGAAACAAATAATAATTCCACGGCTATGGCTGGATTTGGGAATATAAGTGCAATTTCTCCAGGTGTTATGGGACAAACAGGTATGGAAACACAGGAAATTATTAAGGGTATCGTAGCAGAAACAAAACCAGATTATATTATTGCGATTGATGCACTAGCATCTAGGAAAGTATCAAGAGTAAATACAACAATACAACTATCAGATACCGGTATCCATCCAGGTGCTGGGATTGGAAATAAAAGAAAGGGGTTAACATTTGAATCGTTAGGGATTCCGGTTATCTCAATTGGAGTACCCACGGTTGTTGATGCTCCAACCATTATAAATGATGCGTTAGACGGTATTATTGACGTTTTTGAAAATAATAAACTTGGTGATATATCAAATGAACTTAGAAATTTAGATCCTGACGAGAAATATAGAATTATTAAAAAGGCAATAGATCCAGGACTTAGAACTATGTTTGTTGCACCAAAAGATGTAGATAGTGTTGTCAAGAATTTAGGAAATATAATTGCTGATGGTATCAATCTTGTATTGCATCATGATTTATCACGAGAACAAATTAGGCAACTTACTTACTAAGGATAAAGAGCTTGTTAATGAAAATTGACAAGCTCTTTATCATATTTAACCTGCTTTTTGCATATATATAGTAAAAATAATTACGATAGATAAGGAGTAATTAAAATGCAAATAGTAAAAACACGTACATATAATAAATTAATCATTATTTTACCATTGGTGGTAATTTCTATATTAACTCTAGTATTTATTATTAGGGTTATAGAAGTGTATCAGAAAACGAATAATAAGAGTATAGCAAAAGCAATGGTTGAGGGGATTAGCGATCGTATTTATGACAGTTTACCGTCTAGTGCTGTACCTTTAATCGAGTATACGCTTGAAATGGAAAAAGAAAATAAGCAATATTTAGAGAAGCAATATAAAAATAGTAACTATAATAAGTATTATGCTAAAAATTTCCCGCTTTTAAGTTATGTAATGGATTACGATGAAGAAACCTATGAAACGGTAGCTGAGATATATCCAATTCTATCAGATACGGATAGTTTTAATAATGGAAATGAAGATGATGAATATAATTGGCAAGAGATACCGGAAGAGATCATACAAGCTGGCAGCAGCCATACACTTCAACAGAATCCCATTGTATATACAAAAGAACAAATAAGTAGCTTTGATTTTTTATCAAAAAGTATATATACCTTTGATGGAAGTATTACTGTGAAAGAGGGGGATATTGATATTCAGAAGATATTATCAAGAGATATTACGATTGGGAATCTTTCAAATACGAAAGATCCAAAAGTATTAATATATCATACGCATTCACAAGAAGCTTATACAGATAGTAAACCTGGAGTTGAAAGTGATACAGTCGTAGGAGTTGGTGATGAATTGGCAAGAATTTTAAAAGAGAACTACGGAGTAAATGTTATTCATCATAAAGGAAAATATGATATTTTTAATGGAATTCCAGATAGAACCCAATCATATTCAAGAGCTGAGATTCCGATTCAAGAAATATTAGATAAGTATCCTAGTATTGAATTGGTTATAGATTTGCATCGTGATGGAGTAGGTAATAATATAAGATTAGTAACTGAAATTAATGGGAAACCAACTGCTAAAATAATGTTCTTTAATGGACTATGTAAGGTTATGAAAAATGGAAAGTTAGTAGATCTTAATGAAACACCAAATCCATATATAGCTGAGAATATGGCATTTAGCTTAAGCTTACACTTGAAAGCATTAGAATTATACCCTAGTTTACCAAGAAGAATATATGTAAGAGGATATCGATATAATCTTCACTTTATGCCAAATACAATGCTTGTTGAGATTGGGGCACAGACGAATACAGTGCAAGAAGCAAAGAACGCAATGGAGCCACTTGCTAAGATTATATTTGAGACTTGTAGTGATTGATAAAGAGAAAAAAGAGGGTGGGTGTGGGTGCCCACAATGAAGAGGTTGAGCTCTACGAGCTTAAGATAGTATTTACATGTTTTTCGCTTGACTCCACAATGGCAGCTTTTGTTCGTGATTATCAGATGAAGTACGCATCTGCTATTCACGGACAAAAGCTGCTATTGTGTATTCAAAGGAAAAACATTTTGTAAATACTTATCTTAAGCTTGTAGAGCATTCGGTGGGGGTGGGTGGGCACACTTCAAACTTATGATTTTTAAAAAAAAATTAAGCGATGGAAAAAAAAGAGAAAATAATAAGCGTGGAGCAAGTGGGGGGAGGAAGGGAAAAAAGAAAAGGGAAAAAAGAAAAGGGAAAAAAGAAAAGGGGAAAGGGAAGGGAGAAAAGAGAGGGGAAAAGGAAAGGGAAAAAAGAAAGGAAAAGGAAAGGGAGAAAAGAAAGGGAAAAAAGGAAGGGAAAAAAGGAAAGGAGAAGGGGATAAAAGGTTGATATAATTGAAGTAGGTGGGATAAAATATAAAGGGGGAAATAAAGAAAGGGATAATTGTGAATTTATTGAGAATGACACAAATAGTTCACAGTAAGAATATATAATGTGGTAAAATGAATAGGATAAATAATGGAGGCGATAGGATGAATTGGTTAAGGAAGTTTATGTATGGTAGGTATGGATCGGATAAGATATCGTATGCTATTTTAATTGTGTATTTATTTATGGCTACAATTACATTTTTTTCGGGGGTACAAGTATTTATTTGGTTTGGGTATATCCTAATTATATGGAGCTTATATAGAACGTTATCAAAGAATATATATAGAAGACAGAGGGAAAATCAAATGTTTTTACGGGCAACTAAGCCTATGGCTTCGTGGTTTTCAAGACAAAAAAACAAAGTGAAAAATTTGAAAACTCACAAGTATTTTAATTGTCCAAATTGCAAGCAACATTTACGTGCCCCTAAGGGAAAAGGACGTATTACAATAACCTGTCCGAAATGTAAAAGAAGCTTTGAGATGAGGACTTAAATAGTTTTCTTTCTACTAAGAATATATTTGATGGGGTTTTTAAAAATGGAATACGAAGGAGATTACAGGATGAATATTAATTTTTATATGCCTACCAAGGTTATTATTGGGAAGGAATGCGTTAAGAATAATGCAGTATTAATGAAAGAATTTGGAAAGAAAGCTTTAATCATAACAGGAGCAGGTTCGGCAAAGAAGAATGGGTCACTGGATGATGTTATAGATGTTTTAAATAGTAACAATATTGAATTTGTTATTTATGATAAAGTAATGAGCAATCCCACGGTTAAATGTGCATATGATGGAGCGGAATTTGCAAAGAATCATAGAGTGGATTTTATTATCGCGATTGGTGGGGGTTCACCAATGGATGCAGCGAAGGCAATTAACTTATTAGCTTGTCAGGAATTAACGGAAGAAGAGCTATTTGAAGGAAAATTCCATCAAGATATTATGCCTATGGTATTTATACCAACAACAGCTGGGACAGGCTCAGAAGTAACACCGTACTCGATATTAACTTATGATAAGATTGAGTCAAAGAAAAGCATTTCATCACCATTGTTATTTCCAAAATTAGCTTTATTGGATGCAAAATATATGATTAATCTACCGATGACAACTACTATTAATACGACCATAGATGCGCTAAGTCATGCAGTTGAAGGAATGCTATCAATAAGGGCGACAACTCTAACAAATGCATTAGCAATAGAAAGTATCGAAAAGATTACAGAATGTTTTGAGGCGTTGTCAGAAAAGAAACTTGATTTTGAGCAAAGAGAAAAACTTTTATATGCTTCGATGGTGGCAGGGATGGTTATCTCTCATACCGGAACAGTAGCAGTTCATTCTATGGGATATGGATTGACTTATTTTAAGGACATTGATCATGGTAGAGCAAATGGTCTTTTACTTGTTAATTTTTTAAAGCTTGTTAATAAACATAATAAAGGAATGATAGATAGATTGTTAAAGGCTATGAATTTCGAGACTCTAGAAGATTTTGATAAGTTATTGAATACACTACTTGGTGAAAAAGAAACTATATCAAAAGAAGAATTTGAGAAATATGCTGCCATTGCAATACAGACAAATAACATAAAAAATTGTAAGGTCGCTACGACTTATGAGGACTTACTTGATATATATTTGAGGAGCTTCGAATAGACAAATTTGTGAATAGATTTCATAAATAACTATGCAAATTTCAACTGTGATATACGACAAAGTTCGAATAAACATATTAGATATAAATATAACAAATATATTACAATATAGGTAGGAATGCTTTACATGGTTATTTTTACATGATAGAATATGAAAATAATGACGATCACCCTTAGATTATTCTAAGGGTGATTTTTTAGCACCGGCTGGGGAGGGGAACCATGAAAGAACTACTTTTAAAGAGAAAAATTAAATTTTTCTTATACTTATTTGCAACATTTTTGTTTAATGTAGACCACTTTGTTCAAATTGGAATATTTGCATTAATTGTTGGAGCGATTGAAAAAGGTGATATGAAATACTATAGAATTGTAGTGATTATAACTATTATCTCAGTAATATATTCAGCACTAACTTTCTTAATTTCTCGACTATTAAGAATTGAATATATGCGTGATACTATATTTGATGTTCGTATGCAAGCTTTTGATAAAATCATTAATATGTCTTTTAAAAGATTTAGTAAGAAATCAAAAGAAGTATATATATCAAATTTAATTAATGATGTTAACCTATTTGAAAAGAAATTCTTTATAAGTCTTTTGAATTTCTTAATTAATGGTGGGCTCGTAGTTATGTGTTTAATCACATTAATTGTAATTGATTACAAAGTAGCAATTGCAATGAGTTTCATTTCTTTAATTTTGTTTGTAATTGCAAACTTTTTTGCTAAGAAAACATTAGAATTACAAAAGGAAGTATCCACTGTAAATGAAGAATTCACAACTGAAATTTCTAACACATTTAATGGAATAGAGATTTTGAAGCTTAATAACATTGAGGAAAAGTTTCTTAACAAATCACTACATACAATATCAAAAGTTGAAAAGAAAAAATATATGTCAAATATATTTACCGAACTTCAGAGAAATATTATAAGATTTCTTGGATACATAATTATGGTTGGTGCGATGGTTTACCTTGCATACGCTGTAAGCGATGGAATGAAATTGGCGACTGCAATGATAGTCTTTCAGCTTTGCAATATGGCTAGTTTTAACTTGATAGAAGCTTTTCCTCTCTGGAATGTAATTAAGTCTTCCGTTGAAATCTATAATAAGATTACGCAACCGGATGAGCTAGAAGAACAAGTATCGGAAGGTAAAGAATTTATATTTAATGAAAAGATAGAAGTGAAAGGCATTGATTTTTCTTTCGAAAACAAGGTCATTTTAGAAAATGCTAAATTTACGATTGAAAAAGGAAAGAAATATTTAATTAAAGGAGCTAGTGGTGCAGGAAAATCCACATTAATGAAAGTATTATCAATGACTTACGATGAATATACAGGAGATATGGAAGTAGACGGTGTTAATTTTAAAGATATAGCTGAGAAATCTTTCAATTCAAAAGTATCTTTTGTTTATCAAGATGTATTCTTATTTGAGGATTCAATTAAGAATAACATTAGCCTATATAAAAATATTCCGGACGAAAGAATTAATCAAGCAATTAAAATTTGTGGACTTGAATCCGTTATTGATGAGAAAAAGGGCGGAATTAATGAGAAATTGATGGAAAATGGGAAGAATCTTTCTGGTGGTCAAAGACAGAGAATTTCGATTGCAAGAGCAATTGCAAAGAATGCTGAGATATTATTTATTGATGAGGGAACTTCTAGTTTAAATGAAGATTTAGGTAGAGATATTGAGAAATTACTCTTAGAATTGGATAATACGGTAATTTCTATAAGCCATAGATTTTATGAAGATGTGACTGATAAGTATGATTATGTATTAGAAATGAAGAATGGACATGTAAATAAATACCCAGCGAAAGATTATTTTGGTGAGGTGATAACATGCTAAAAAGATTATATAAAGTAATACCTTATTTTTTACTAGCTTTAGGAGTGGCAATCATTACAGCAATTATCGACGGAATGTTGTTTGTTAAAATGATGGGAATTCTTGATTTAGCACTTGCAAAAGAAATGGATAAATTCTCGAAAGAAGTTCCAGTTTTACTTGTATTAGCGCTCATTTTAGTTCCGTTTGGGATATTAGTTGCAATGACTAAGAGTTTATATACACGTAAAGCCAATATATTGGTAAAACAGTACTATGTATCTGGTGTTTTTGGAAAAAATATTGCTGAATTTCAAAAAGAAAATACAGGTAAATATATATCCAGTTTAACAAATGATTTCGATACCTTAGAAACAAATCTAATCGAAAGTATCTATGTAATAGGTAATGCATTAGCAAGTTTTGGGGTAGGCGTATGGGTATTGTATACGGTAGACTCTTGGATGATAATAATTGCATTAATCGTTGTTGTCGTTAATATTATCGTATCTCAATTAACCTCTAAACCTATCGATAAAGCTTTTAGAGAGAGAAGCGATATGTTCGAAGGTTATACCTCGTACATCAAAGAAGTACTTTATGCATTTCATATTATAAAGAATAACAACCTTCAAGAAAAAGTAACGGATGATTACACTCAAAAAAGTGAAGCAATACAGCACAAAGGATTTATTATTGAAAAATTAATATCCTATATCTATAGTATCGAAAGTTTATTTTATAGAGGGGTTTCGTACGGGGTATTATGTATTGTGGGCTACCTTGCAATTATTGGTCGAATAACAATCGGTGGGGCACTTCTCGCATTTCAAGGATTACAGAAAATGGCATGGCCTCTAATGCAGGCATCAGAAGTTTTTCCAAAATTATTTACATCAAAGGCTCTTATTAAAAAAATTGAGGTAACATTAAAAAATCTTGATAACCATATTGAGACAGAAGATTTAGAAAGCTTTCAAGAGTCAATTGTTTTAAAAGATGTTGAGTTTGGATATGAAGATGATGACTTAATTATTCTTCAAGATGTAAACCTCGAAATTAAAAAGGGTGGTAAATATTTAATCGTTGGGCCGAGTGGTGGTGGAAAGTCAACACTATTGAAATTACTAAGAAAGTACTTTAATCCAACTTCGGGTAATATACAAATAGATGGCAAGAATTTAAAGGATATTAAGAAAGAGCAGTATTTTTCATTGGTTGCTAATGTGGAACAACAAGTATTTATTTTTGAGGATACATTAAAAAACAACATAACCCTTTATAAAGAGTACTCGGATGAAGAAATAAATCGAGCACTTAAAGCAGCAGGTCTTACAGACTTCGTGGAAGGACTTCCGGAAGGATTACAAACTATTATTTATGATAATGGGAAGAATATCTCTGGTGGAGAGAGATCTAGGGTAGTAATTGCGAGAGCGATGTTAAATAAGGCAAGTATTTTATTTATGGATGAAGCTTTTGCCTCTCTTGATATGGAGAGAGCGAAGGAAATCGAGAAGACGATATTGGATCTTGAAGATATTACTGTAATTAACGTAAGTCATGTAATATTTAAAGATACGAAAGATAGATATGATAGAGTTTTATCGGTGAAGAAGACGGTACATTAGAGAAAATAAGGAGGATTATTATGGAACAATTTAGTAATGTTTCAGTTGTAAAAAAAGCCAATATATATTTTGATGGAAAAGTAACCAGTCGAACGATTGTATTTGATACCAATGAAAAAAAGACTCTCGGTATTATGATGCCCGGTGAATATGAGTTTGGAACAGAGAAAAAAGAACGAATGGAGATCTTGTCTGGAAAGATGGATATACAACTTCAAGGGAGTGAAGAATGGATCTCAATTATTGATGGAGAATCCTTTGAAGTTCCAAGTAATTCTAGCTTTAAATTAGTAGTGAAAGAAATAGTGGACTATTGTTGTTCCTATTTATCAGAATAAGTGTCATAGAATTTACGAATAATGCCATCAAACCTAAGCGATGGCATTATTTTTTTATATATCTTTAATTTCTTGGAATAATTCATATGCTTTCTTTTGAGCCTCTATTAGAACTTCATTTCCCATTGTAGTTATTTTGTAGTATTTTCTAATCTTTCCCTCCACAATTTTTTCTTCCTTCTCGATAAGTCCATTCGATTCCATATTGTGTAGCAAGGGGTATAACGTTCCGGGACTCATATCATATCCATGTTCCTCAAGTTCTTCCATCATCCAAGCGCCGTAAAAAGGTTCCTTCTTTGCATGATGGAGGATATGAATTTGGATAAAGCCTAGAAAAAATTTCCTTGATATTTGCTCTTGCATTTTTACTCTCCTCTATATATAATGTATATATTGATACTCGATATCGAAATACGATATCATTGTAACATGGTTTAAAAGTTTTCTCAAGAATATTCTTTTTGTTAATTGTAATAATAAATAGAATTCAACATTGAAAGGATAATTATTATGAAAAAAATAATTGAAAATCAAAAAAAGATTGGATGGAGTACCTTCTTAAAAGATGTATTCGTTTGTTCTTTAGGAGCTTATGGTGGACCGGAAGCCCATTACGGTGTTTTTACAGATCAAATGGTAATAAAGAAAAATTATTTGAATGAAGAAGAACTCGTTGAACTGATTGCTTTGTGTAGCATTTTACCAGGACCTACTAGTACTCAAACGATAGTATCCATTGGGTATAAAACAGGAGGACCTTTATTAGCATTTCTTACTATGTTAGTATGGGCTTTGCCGGTGCTTACAGTGATGACATTACTATCATTTTTGTATCTTTTTTTAGAAAAAATGAATGTATCACAAGAAGGGCTCCGTTATATTGGTCCAATGGCGGTTGGATTTATTATTGTAGCAGCTTTTCACATAGGGCGTAAAGTAGTAACTGACAAAATAACTCTAGTGCTTTTACTATTAGGAGGAATAACCACTTATTTCATTCGTGAACCTTGGATTTTCCCGTTGGTTCTTATTGTGGGCGGAGCTGTTAGCATTCTATCGTCAAAAGAAAAGAATTTATGGAATCGTGTAAAATTAAATCCTCATTGGCGATACTTAATCGCGTTTGGTGTTTTTGCAGTTGGCAGTATAATTCTTGTAATGCTATGGAATAATCGAATCGTTCATTTGTTTGAAAGCTTTTATCGCTATGGATACTTAGTTTTCGGTGGTGGACAAGTTGTAGTACCTGTTATGCATAGTGAGTTAGTTCAAGTCAACCAATTTATGACAAATCAGGAGTTTTTAACGGGATATGGACTTGTACAAGGCTTACCTGGACCAATGTTTAGCTTTAGTGCTTATGCAGGAGGGATGGCAGCACGTGGTGGTTCTGCATTTACTCAAGTATTAGGCTCACTTGCGGGAGGAATAGGAATATTTTTACCTGGACTTTTATTGATATATTTTGTTTATCCAATTTGGGAAAACTTAAAAAAGATAAAAGCAATAAAGATTTCTTTAAAAGGGATCAATGCTGTGGCTGGTGGATTAATTACGGTAGCTGCGTTAATACTTATGCAAAAAAGTGGATTTATGTTGGATAATATAATTGTAATGTTTCTTACTGTATTAATATTGCTTACAAAAAAGATTCCAGCTCCATTGATCGTAGTGTTGGTACTCGTTGCAGGCTTTGTATTAAAATAAATTGAACAAATTTTATTATTCCCCTTAATAGTGATTATAGTGTCAAAGGTAAGTTTTACATAATCACACACTACAAATAGTGTTCGTTGAAACATCGAGACACTATTTGCAGTGTGTGAAAGTAAAACTATATACTTTTGACACTATAATCATAGTACAATACTTAAATTGGTAATATTATATTTAACAACAAACTTGATTACTTTAGTATACTCTGTTATAATTTCGTTTGAGTTAAAGTAACTCTAATCAAACAGCTATAGTATTTGGCAATTATGCAAATCTAAATCACAAATGGAGAGATACAAAATGAAAATCAAGAAAATATATTTATTAATCTTCACTTTAATCGTAGTTTTTACAATGGGTGGATGCAGTAAAGTAAAAAAAACATCACCTGGTTTAGAAACGAAATCGGAAACAAAAACGGAATCTGTTAGTTATACCTCCGGTTTGCATCACATTGAAATTGAAGTTGAGAATTATGGTACAATTTCAGTAGAACTAGATGCAGATAATGCACCAATCTCTGTAAATAATTTTATGAATCTTGCGAGTGAGGGGTTCTATGATGGACTCACATTCCATAGAGTTATGGAAGGATTTATGATACAAGGTGGAGATCCAAATGGAAATGGAAGCGGAGGCTCTGATGAAACTATCAAAGGTGAGTTTTCTTCCAATGGAGTAGATAATCCTCTTTCTCATACCAGAGGGGCAATCTCGATGGCACGATCGAAACAAAATGACAGTGCAAGTTCACAATTTTTTATTGTTCATCAAGATAGTATATTCCTAGATGGAAGTTATGCAGTATTTGGTTATGTTACGGATGGGATGGACATCGTAGATCAAATATGCATAGATACTCCAGTACAAGACGATAATGGTACGGTAAAGGCAGAAGATCAGTCAATCATAACATCAATAAAAGTAATTGATTAAGATTAGTTTGTAATAGCCGAATTAAATAATTACTCATAGAACCAATATACCAGATATACCAGTATTTGATATATTTAGTAAAATGTACTAGGACATATTGAATTGTTTGCATGATATTATAAGTAATATAAAAATACAAATTGAAGTAAACATACAACATATTAAGAATATATGTAGGACATAAAAACGAACAATTATTTATTATATGATTAAAGGGTTGTTACTGGTAAAGCAGGCAAAACCGACTTAGAAAGCAAAATTTATATTTTGCATTTAAGTTGGTTTTTTTATTTTAAGACAGGAAAGTTCGTCTTGCTCGCAAGGGAACAAACTTTCCTGCCTCACTAGTGCGGCATAGCTGCTATCTTGTGAAAAAAAGTTCGTCTTGCTTATAATCAAAATTTTTGTTCGACTTAGCAGTTTTCTTGTAACGAATTTCTTCTTTGAATATAAACTGCATTACTTACAAAACATAAGGAATAAAGAATTTCGAGATTAGATTAAATAGAAAAATAATATAAAAATGATCAAATTAAAAAGGAGAGAACAGCCAATGATTACATTAACAGGGAAAAGTGTATTTCATGACGTTTGCATTGGAAAATTAATCTTTCATAAAAAGCAAGAGAAAATTATTAAACGAACACATATAGAAGATACGGAAGCAGAATGTAAGTCCTTTATAGAAGCGAAAGAGCAGGCGATTAAAGAACTGCAAGATTTATATCAAAAGGCATTAATTGAAGTTGGTGAGGCCAATGCTGCTATTTTCGATGTACACCAAATGCTATTAGATGATGAAGATTATGGTGATTCTATAAATAATATTATTCGTACAGAGAAAGTGAATGCCGAATATGCGGTTGCAGTTACATCTGATAATTTTGCAGGAATGTTTGAAGCGATGGAAGATGCTTATATGCAGGGACGTGCTACAGATATTCGAGATATATCGGATAGAGTTATTCGCATTCTATGTAAAGAGGCTGAGAGTAATAGCTACCTAAAAGAACCTATGATTATAGCAGCAGATGATTTAGTTCCAAGTGAAACCATTAAACTTGACAAAAGCATGGTGCTAGGATTTGCAATGAAACAAGGTTCTGTAAATTCACATACTGCCATCTTAGCAAGAAGTATGGGAATACCGGCATTGGTTAGTATTGGTGAAACGTTAAGAAAAGAATATGAAGGTAAGTTGGCAATTATTGATGGTATTACAGGTACTATGTTTATTGATCCAGATGTAGTCACTTTACAAGCATCCGAGAAAAAACGCCAAGAAGTTTTAGAAAGAAAAACTTTGTTACTTGCATTAAAAGGGAAGGAAAATATAACGAAGGATGGGAGAAAGATTAATATATTTGCGAACATTGGAAATAGTAACGATGTTGCAAAAGTACTAGAAAATGATGCAGAAGGAATCGGTCTTTTCCGAAGTGAATTTATATATTTAGAAAATGATACTTACCCTACCGAAGAGCAACAATTTAGCGCATATAAAACAGTCGCGCAAAATATGGCAGGTAAAAAAGTAATCATTAGAACACTTGATATTGGAGCAGATAAACAGGCAGCTTATTTTAATTTGGATAATGAAGAAAATCCTGCTATGGGATATCGTGCAATCCGAATCTGTTTGACAAGGACTGAAATATTTAAAACTCAATTAAGGTCGTTATTGCGAGCTGCTTTATTTGGTAATATATCTATTATGTTCCCGATGATTATTTCCATCAATGAAGTTATAAAAATTAAAGAAATAATGAAAGAAGTAAAACAAGAATTAACCCAAGAAGGAATACCGTTTAAGGAAAATATTGAAATAGGAATTATGATTGAAACGCCAGCTGCTGTTATGATA
>JAQSXR010000021.1 GCA_029256575.1 Clostridiales bacterium
TATTTCATCAAGTGTTTTTTGCATAATAGCTTGAACATATTTTGCTGTAAATTTCTTATCTTCTGGTGCTAAATCCTTAACATATATTGGTTTTCCAAATACCATGGTTATTTTTGCTTTTTTCAATCGAGGCATTTGTCGTTCAAAAAGATCACTCGTATGAGTAAAAACAACAGGAACGATAGGAGCTCCAGATTTCTCAGCTAATTTCATAGTACCCTCTTTAAAAGGAAGCATTTTTCCGTCTTTTGATCGTGTCCCTTCTGGGAATACAAAGATAGAATATCCATTCTTTAATTCGTCGATGCCTTTAAGAATTGTTTTTAAACCCTCTTTTATATTATCTCGATCAAGATATAAAGAACCGATTAATCGTAGCCAAGCATTAATAAAAGGAACTTTTTTCATTTCTATTTTGGATATAAATACTAACTCTTTATGTGCAATTTTATGAAATGATATCGGTATATCAAGTAGACTGTTATGATTTCCTATAAATAAAACAGGACCATCAGGGATATTATCTAAACCCGATACATTTATCTTAGCTCCGGATACGAAAGTTACAACATTACATACAAATCTTACTATTTTATAAGAAATTGTTCTTGAAAGCCTTAAGTTTATCTTGCTTATAAGGTAAGTAATAGGAATTAATAATATACTTAATATGAAAAAAGATATTATAAATATTACAATGATTAACGTTCTTAACATTATTGTACCTCTTTTCTTTAAAATGGGTGACCTTAATGGCCACCCATAATATTATTTGTTTTATTAAACTAATTTATTTATTGATTTCTTCCAAATAAATCTGAAACGTCAGCAAGTTTTGCTGCTAAGTCAGGAGTTAACATATCAGAAGAATATCTCCATCCCCAGTTGCCACTAGCAGTACCTGGAGTGTTCATTCTAGCCCAATCGCCTAAACTAAATACATCTTGCATTGGAACTACAGTCCACTTAGATACGGAAGAGAATAAAATTCTTATGAAATCCCAACAAACTTGATTTGCATCTGTATTCATATATCTTCTTACTTTATCTTGAGCTTTTTCAGTAGCCTTTACATACCAACCAAAAGTAGTATCATTATCATGTGTTCCAGTATATGCTACTGAATTTTCAGTATAGTAATGTGGTAAGAAATCATTTTCTGAAACATCATCAAAAGCAAATTGAAGTATTTTCATACCTGGTAATTTGAAAGTATCTCTTAAATCTAATACTTCTGGTGTAATATCACCTAAGTCTTCTGCAATAATAGGAAGATTATCTCCTAAAGCTTTCTCAATTGCAAAGAATAATTCTTTATAAGGTCCTTTACGCCATTCACCATTTTCAGCTGTCTTATCTCCGTAAGGAATTGCCCAATATGCTTCGAACCCTCTGAAATGATCGATACGAATTACATCACAAAGCTTTAATTGATGTGAGATACGGTTTATCCACCATATGTAATCAGTTTCCTTATGAGCATCCCAATCGTATAAAGGATTTCCCCAAAGTTGTCCTGTTGCACTAAAATAATCTGGTGGAACTCCAGCAACTACTACTGGATATCCTTTTGAATCTAAATAATAAAGCTCTTTGTGGCCCCAAACGTCAGCACTATCCATCGCAACAAAGATTGGAATGTCTCCAACTATTTGGATTCCTTTTGAGTTAGCATAATCTTTCACAGCTAACCATTGTTTGTAAAATATAAATTGTATAAATTTATAATATGCAACACCATCAGCTAATTTCTTTGCCCAAGCTTTTTTTGATTTATCAGTTGGGAAAGCAATCTCAGCATCCCATTCTTGCCAAACGATTCCGTTATGGAAATCTTTCGTAGCCATAAAGAGTGAATATTCTTCTAGCCATGCTTTCTCTGCTTTGCAAAAAGCGTCAAATTCTTTCGTAATTGCTTTATTATCTAATACTTTAAAATGTTCGTATGCTTTTTTAAGAAGTGAAATCTTATATATTATAGATGGTCCAAAATCTATCATATATTGGTTCCATTCAGGAACATCGGAGATATCTTCATCATTAAGTAAACCCATATCATAAAGTTTTTGAGGACTAATAATTAGTGGTTGACCTGCAAATGATGAAAAGGCTTGGTAAGGTGAATCACCGTATCCAGTTGGCCCTATTGGCAATACTTGCCAAATCGTTTGATTTGAGCTTTCTAAAAAGTCAACGAATTGATATGCTCCATCTCCTAAATCACCGATTCCGTAAGGGCTTGGTAATGAAGTTGGATGAAGTAAAATACCAGATTTACGTGTAGTATTTTCTTTTGAAGGAACTGCTTCTAATCCCATTTTATACCTCCTGTGTATTAACGTTTTTTACGTTATGTTATCTTGAATATTATACATAAAAAAAGTCAAAATATCAACTTTTTTACATATAGGTATTGTATATTTTTTACTTATCTTTTAAAGCGTAATATTCTTCTAGCGTTATTTCATTTTCCATAATATATTTAGCGGCATCAATTCCTACATATCTAAGGTGCCAAGGTTCATATGCATAACCTGTAATATCTTCTTTCCCTTTTAGAAAGCGAATAATAAATCCAAAACGTGCGCAGTTATCAGTAACCCATTCTCCTTCCATAGTAGATCCGAAACTATCATCAAGATCAAAATTTACAGAAGCAGCAGAAACATCAATTGCAAGTCCCGTTTGGTGTTCGCTAAAACCAGGTTTTGCACTATATTTACTAGCAGTTTCTAAACCTTGTCGTTCTACATTAGCATTATATATGCCTTTCTGGCGATTGTAGGAACGATATAATGAAACACCTGCTAGTTCAACATTATTGCTTTTTGCATCAGCAAAGAGTGCTTCTATAGCGGTTGCTGCTTCATAAGTTAACCAGTATCTTGTTTCATCATCGGTACTAAATGAGAATTTAATGTTTGGTTTAGTTGGATTCGATGGAGCATAATCTTTTTCAAGATAAAAAGATTTGTTAACTAATAAGATGTCTTCAACTGTTGATATAGCTGGTAGTGGTGTCTCACGTATTGTTAAGTAATCTATGTCAGAATCTTTGCCTTGTTCATCTGTATTGCCCGCAGGGACATCACCATCTTCATTTCCGACTACTTCACCGTTATCTTCATTTCCAACAGTGTCAGATGGAACTTCACCGTTATCTTCATTTCCAACAGTATCAGTTGGGACAACTGCAGGATCCTCTTCATTACTGGCTGTATCCGTTGGAACTACTGCAGGGTCATCTACGGTTGGAGTAGTCACAGTTGGTATTCTATCGTCAGTGGTTGTTGCTGTTACTGTATTTGAATTACTATTAGCATCATTTGTGCAAGCTGTTAAAGTTAGGCAAATACCTATAATAACAAATGCTTTTAAAAACATGGTGTACCTTCTTTCTTCATTATAATATAAATTGATATAATTAATATATTACTTAATAAGTTGCATTATTAGTCGACATCTAGTGTATTGAGCAGTTTATCTTTCAAATCGAAAAGTTCTTTTGATAAATCAACATACACGTTTTGAGGGTTAATCAAACGTCTATTTTCAGGCCAAAGACTTTCCATCTCAAGTTCACAGTACTTCTTTATATCCATTGCTTCTGGGAAGTTATAGATACAGTTTCCTGATTTGAATATAGGGATCAGTAATTCTCTAAGTGTGAATGTTCCTGGATGTAATTTCATCTTTTTCCAGGTTGCAGTTGGATCAAATAATAATAAAGATTTATCTTCTGAAAAAGTTTCATGATCTAGGGTAATAAGATCGGCCTTTATTTTACCAGTTAACTTATCATATACTCGAAAGATTTTTTTATTACCTGGATTAGTAACTTTTTCAAGGTTATCAGATATCTTGATTTTAGGTTCAAGTTCACCATCGCTATTTTGAATTGCACTAAGCTTATAGACACCACCAAAAGCTGGACAATCTTTCGAAGTTATTAAGTTAGTTCCAACTCCCCATACCGTTATTTCAGCCCCTTGAGATTTAAGGTTTTGTATTAAATATTCATCTAGATCACTTGAAGCAGAGATTACTGCAGTTTGAAAGCCAGCAGCATCTAACATCTTTCTTGCTTTCTTTGAAAGATATGCAAGGTCTCCACTATCTAGTCGTATTCCGTATAATTTAGGGTTGATTCCAGCATCAAACATTTCTTTGAAAACCTTTATCGCATTTGGAACACCAGATTTAAGTGTATCATAAGTATCAACTAATAATAGAGCGGCATCTGGAAAAGCCTCTGCATATTTTTTGAAAGCAGTATATTCATCTCCAAAACTCATTACCCAACTATGAGCGTGAGTGCCTGAAACAGGAACTGAAAACATTTGACCGGCAAGTACATTGCTTGTTGCATAGCAACCACCTATAATAGCAGCACGCGCTCCATATACACCAGCATCTGGTCCTTGAGCACGACGAAGTCCGAATTCCAAAACCAAGTCATTGCCAGCAGCCCATTTTATTCTAGCGGATTTAGTTGCAATTAAACTTTGGTGATTAATTATATTTAAGATTGCTGTTTCTACAAGTTGAGCTTCGATGATTGGTGCAATGACTTTCAAAATCGGTTCATTTGGAAAGATTACGGTACCCTCTGGAACAGAATAAATATCACCGGTAAATTTAAAGTTTCTAAGATAATCAATGAAACTTTCTTTAAAGATATTTAGGCCACTTAAATAAGTTAAATCTTTTTCACTAAAATGTAAATTATTGATGTAATCAACTACTTGCTCTAAGCCGGCGGCAATTGAAAAGGAACTTCCGGATGGATTTGTTCTATAGAATACATCGAAAACTGCCAGTTCTTGCCTGTCTTCAATGTAGTATCCTTGCATCATTGTAAGTTCGTATAAGTCAGTTAATAAAGTTAAATCGCGTGTTTCCAATAAAACCACTCCTTTAAGTTATTTATATGATTATAATACAACATTCATCTAAAATAAACAAATACTTAGATAGTTTAGATAATAAAAGTATTTTGTATTTTAGTAATATACTATTAATGGTATCTGATGTTACAACAAACACTATCAGTAGTTTATAAATCAGTAAAATTTACATTTAATTTACTGCTATAGTTATAAAAACCCAATTTGACTTTACAAATATTAAATATACATATATAATAGTTGATGATTATAGTATTAGCAGTATTATGCTTATAATAAAATGAAATAATAATAGTAACATTAATATAAATTCGATTAGGAGGAATTTTTCGTGTACGAGAAAGTATCTACCAGTCTTAATTTTGTAGACAGAGAGAAAAAGATTTTAGATTTTTGGAAAGAAAATAATGTTTTTGAGGAAAGTATTGGATTAAGAAAAGATGGACCAACGTATACTTTTTATGATGGACCACCAACTGCAAACGGGAAGCCACATATTGGACATGTTCTTACAAGAGTAATTAAGGACTTAGTTCCAAGATATAGAACAATGAAAGGCTACAAAGTTTTAAGAAAAGCAGGTTGGGACACTCATGGACTTCCAGTTGAACTTGAAGTTGAAAAGTTGTTAGGCCTAGATGGAAAAGAGCAAATTGAACAATATGGGCTTGAAGAGTTCATTGGAAAATGTAAAGAGAGTGTTTGGAAATACAAAGAAATGTGGGAGAATTTTAGCGGCACGGTTGGATTTTGGGCCGATATGGAGGATCCATACGTAACTTACCATAATGAATATATTGAGTCTGAGTGGTGGGCTTTGAAACAAATTTTTGATAAAGGGTTACTATATGAAGGATATAAGATTGTTCCTTATTGTCCAAGATGTGGAACACCATTATCTTCACACGAAGTAGCACAAGGCTATAAGGATGTCAAAGAGAAATCAGCAATCGCTAAATTCAAGATCAAAGGATCAGAGAATGAGTATTTCTTGGCTTGGACGACAACTCCATGGACACTACCATCGAATGTCGCATTATGCGTGAATCCAGTTGAAACATATATAAAAGTAAAGAGTAATGATGAAGTTTATATCTTAGCAGAAGCTCTAGCACTATCTGTTTTGGGCGAAGGATATGAAACTTTAGAGACTTATGTTGGAAAAGATTTAGAGTATAAAGAATATGAACCATTATTTGATTTTGTAACACCAGAGAAAAAAGCATATTATGTGACTTGCGCAAACTATGTAACATTATCTGATGGTACAGGTATTGTTCATATTGCACCAGCTTTTGGTGAAGACGATGCACAAGTTGGAAGAGCATACGGGTTACCTTTTGTTCAACTAATTGATAGTAAAGGTGAATTCGTTGAAGAAGCTACTCCTTTTAAAGGAATGTTTTGTAAAAAAGCAGATCCTGAGATTATGAAGGATCTAAAGATAAGAGGATTATTATTTAAGAAATTAGATTATGAACACTCATATCCTTTCTGCTGGAGATGCGATACTCCACTTATCTACTATGCAAGAGATACTTGGTTTATTGAGATGACGAAAGTGAAAGATCAATTAATAAAAAATAATAATAAAATAAATTGGTTACCAGAAACGATAGGAAAAGGTCGTTTTGGAGACTGGTTAAACAATATTCAAGACTGGGGCTTAAGCCGAGACAGATATTGGGGAACACCATTGAATGTATGGAAATGTAAATGTGGACATAAACATGCAATTGGTAGTATTGAGGAATTAAAATCAATGTCTAGCAACTGTCCGGATAATGTCGAACTACACAGACCATTTATAGATGATGTTACAATTAACTGTACAAAATGTGGAGATGAAATGAAGAGAGTTCTTCCAGTAATCGACTGTTGGTTTGACTCAGGGGCGATGCCTTTTGCACAATGGCACTACCCATTTGAAAATAAAGAAATATTTGATGATAACTTCCCTGCTGATTTTATTAGTGAGGCAGTTGACCAAACAAGAGGATGGTTTTATTCACTTCTTGCAATCTCAACTTTATTATTCGATGAACCTGCATTTAAGAATGTTATTGTTCTAGGACATGTACAAGATGAAAATGGACAAAAGATGTCGAAATCAAAGGGGAATGCAGTAGATCCTTTTGATGCGTTAGAATCATATGGAGCGGATGCGATACGTTGGTATTTCTACTCAAATAGCGCACCATGGCTACCAAATAAGTTCTCATCTGATGCTGTAATTGAAGGACAAAGAAAGTTCATGGGAACTTTATGGAACACATACGCGTTCTTCGTTCTCTATGCAAACATAGATAAGATAGATCCAACTCAATATACATTAGAGTATGATAAATTAGGGTTAATGGATAAGTGGTTATTATCAAAACTTAATACTTTAGTTACGACAGTTGATGAAAATCTTAATAATTATAGAATTTTTGAACCAGCAAGAGCACTTCAAGAATTCGTAGATGAATTGAGTAACTGGTATGTTAGACGAAGCAGAGAACGTTTCTGGCAAAAAGATATGCCTCAAGATAAAATCAATGCTTTTATGACATTATATACAACATTAGTTACATTAACGAAAATAACAGCTCCTTTTGTACCTTTTATGGCAGAAGGAATTTATAAGAATTTAGTAGTTAATTTTGACAAAGCAGCTCCTATAAGCGTTCACTTAACCGATTTCCCAGTTGCAAATCAAGAACAAATTGACAAAAAACTGGAAGAATATATGGAAATCGCTCTTGAAGTGGTTGTATCAGGAAGAGCAGCTAGAAATACAGCTAATATCAAGAATAGACAGCCAATAGGAACAATGTATGTTAAGAGCAACAAAGAATTACCAGAGGTATTTAAAGAAATTATCGCTGAAGAATTAAATGTAAAAGAAGTAATTTTAAAGAATGATGTTAGTGACTTAACTTCTTATTCATTTAAACCTCAAATGAGAACTTTGGGACCAAAGTTTGGTAAACAATTAAATGAAATTAGACAACTTTTACAAGAAGTAGATGGAACTCAGGCAATGAAAGATTTAAATTCAACAGGAGTTCTTAAATTAGTACTAGATGGAAATGAAATAGAGCTTACAAAAGAAGATTTACTAATTGAAGTAGCTGAAAAGGGTGGATTTGTAACGGTAAATGATAAAAACGTTACAGTAGTATTAGATACAAATTTAACCGAAGAGCTTATTGAAGAAGGTTTTGTAAGAGAAATAGTTAGCAAAATCCAGACCATGAGAAAAGAAGCTGACTTCGAAGTAATGGATAACATTGTGGTATATTACAATGGAAATACGAAGCTTAGTCATATAATTGAAAGAAATAAAACAGAGATTATGCAAGAAGTACTTGCGATAGATGTAGTAGAGGATGCCAAAGAAGGTTTCACAAAAGAGTGGAATATAAATGGTGAAAATGTACAAATAACTGTTATTAGAAGTAACGACATGCGTTAGCATGTACAATAAAACTCATTAGTATGGAGGGTAAGATGGAAAACATTAAAATTTCGAAAGAAGAATTTAAAAAAGAGGTACTTGAAAATATTAAAGTACTTTTTAGAAAAACAATTGATCAAGTAACACCACAACAAGCTTATCAAGCAGTAGCATATGCAGTAAAAGATATAATCATTGATAAGTGGATTGCGACCCACAAAACATATGAAAAGAAGGATGCTAAAACAGTATACTATCTTTCAATGGAATTCTTGATGGGTAGAGCGCTTGGAAATAACATCATTAACTTAAGAGTTTATAAAGATGTAAAAGAAGCGTTAGACGAATTAGGATTTGACTTAAATACGATTGAAGATCAAGAACCAGATGCAGGTCTTGGTAATGGTGGTTTAGGAAGACTTGCAGCATGTTTTCTTGACTCACTAGCAACACTTGGATATCCAGCTTATGGATGTGGAATCCGCTACAGATACGGTATTTTCGAGCAAAAGATCGTAAACGGACAACAAGTTGAAAGACCAGATGATTGGTTAAAACATGGAAACCCATTTGAAGTAAAAAGAACTGAATATGGTATTGATATTAAGTTTGGTGGAAATGTAAGAGTTGTGAAAGATGCTGATGGAAGAGAAAAATTTGTTCAAGAAAACTATCAGTCAGTTAGAGCGATTCCATATGATACACCAGTAGTAGGATATGGAAATAACACAGTTAATACATTAAGATTATGGGATGCGGAAGCAATAACAAACTTCGACCTTGAAGCATTTGATAGAGGCGATTACCATAAATCAGTTGAACAACAAAACCTTGCAAAAACGATTGTAGAAGTATTATATCCAAATGATAATCATTATCAAGGTAAAGAATTAAGATTAAAACAACAATATTTCTTTATTTCTGCAAGTATTCAATTAGCAGTTAAGAAATATATGCAAAATCATAAAGATATTAAAAAATTATATGAAAAAGTGGCATTCCAATTAAATGATACTCATCCAGCAGTTACTGTAGCTGAATTAATGAGAATATTACTTGATGAATATGCTTTGAATTGGGAAGAAGCTTGGGCAGTTACGACTAAGACATGTGCTTATACAAATCACACTATAATGTCAGAAGCGTTAGAAAAGTGGCCAGTAGAATTATTCTCAAGATTATTACCAAGAATTTATCAAGTAGCGGAAGAAATCAATAGAAGATTTGTTCTTGAATTACAAGCTAAATTCCCTAATGATCATGAAAGAATTAAAAGAATGGCAATTATATATGATGGCCAAATCAGAATGGCTTGGCTTGCAATTGCAGGTAGCTACTCTGTAAATGGTGTTGCTAGACTTCATACTGAGATATTAAAGAAACAAGAATTAAAAGAATTCTATGAGTTATCACCTGAGAAATTCAATAATAAGACAAATGGAATCACTCAAAGAAGATTCTTACTTCATGGAAATCCAATTTTAGCGGATTGGATAACAGCTAAGATAGGTTCAGAATGGATAACAGACTTATCACATATTAAGAATTTAGAAGCTTATGTTGATGGGAAAAAAGATCAAAAAGAGTTTATGCAAATAAAATATCAAAATAAAGTAAAAGTTGCTGAATATGTAAAAAAATATAATGGAATTGAAATTAACCCTCGTTCAATCTTTGATATTCAAGTTAAGAGATTACATGAGTATAAACGTCAATTTTTAAATGTATTACACATAATGCACTTGTATAATGAACTAAGAGAAAATCCGGATATGGATATTGTACCAAGAACATTTATTTTTGGTGCGAAAGCAGCTCCAGGATATAAGAAAGCAAAATTAATAATTAAACTTATTAATAATGTTGCAAATGTAGTAAATAATGACCCAGCAATTAATGATAAAATCAAGGTAGTTTTTATAGAAAATTACCGTGTTTCAATAGCCGAAAAATTATTTGCAGCTTGTGATGTATCAGAACAAATCTCTACAGCAAGTAAAGAAGCTTCCGGAACAGGTAACATGAAGTTTATGGCTAATGGTGCAGTGACTGTTGGAACAATGGACGGAGCAAATGTGGAAATAGTTGAAGAAGTAGGTATTGAAAACGCATTTATCTTCGGATTAAGTTCTGATGAAGTTATTAAGTATGAACAAGAGGGTGGCTATAACCCTTGGGATATCTATAATGAAAATAAAAATGTAAGAAGAGTTGTTACTCAACTTATAAATGGAACGTTTTCACAAGAAGATCCTGAAATGTTCAGAGATTTATATAACTTGTTATTAAATGCAGGAAATGATCAAGCAGATCAATATTTCATATTGAAAGACTTTGATGATTACTGTGCAGCTCAAGCTAGAATTGACGTAGCTTATAGAAATGAAGCTAAATGGGCTAAGATGGTAATGCTTAACACAGCAAACTGTGGTAAATTCTCATCAGATAGAACGATAGAACAATATGCAACAGAGATTTGGAAATTAAAAAAAGTTGATGTTGTAATGCCAAAAGAATTATAATAATATATAAGTTGCTATTAGGGGGTGGGGCTTGCTTCACCCCTAATATCATGTGATATAATATTAGTATACAAAAGTTGTTTTATATGCCATTTTGAAGGAGACTATATATGCTTATACCTGAGAAAGTTAATTATATAATAAAAAAGCTAACAGAGTCCGGTTATGAGGCCTTCGCTGTTGGAGGATGCGTTCGTGATACTTTGTTAAATGTGCTTCCGAAAGATTGGGATATAACAACGTCTGCTGAACCGTTTGAAATCAAGAAAATATTTAGAAAGACAATTGACACAGGAATAAAGCATGGAACTGTGACGGTAATGCTTCAAGGTGAAGGTTTTGAGATTACAACATATAGAATTGATGGAGAATACCAAAATAATAGAAAGCCAAAAAACGTTGAATTCACATCATCATTGATCGAAGATTTAAAACGTAGAGATTTTACAATTAATGCAATGGCATATAATGCAACGATTGGATTAGTTGACGAATTCAATGGAATTAAAGACTTAGAAGATAGAGTAATTAGATGTGTTGGTAATCCAAATGATCGGTTTGAAGAAGATGCATTAAGAATGTTAAGAGCTTTGCGTTTTTCAGCGCAATTAGGCTTTGATATTGAGGAAAATACAAAGGCAGCAATAAAAAATAATGCAGAATTATTAAGAAATATAAGTGCTGAAAGAGTACAGGTTGAATTAACCAAATTAATTACTTCAAATAACCCAGGAACGATAATGTTAGCGTACGAATTGGGAATAACGAATATAGTTTTACCGGAATTTGATAAATGTGTAATAACACCCCAATTAAATAAACATCATATTTATAATGTGGGACAGCATTCTATTGTTGCAATGGAAAACATCCCTAATAATCATATTTTAAGATGGACAATGCTTCTTCATGACATTGCTAAGCCTGTTACCAAGACAACGGATTCAAATGGTGTTGAACACTTTTATGGTCATCCTGTAAAGGGAGAGAACTTGGCCCTAAAGATATTAAAACGTTTAAAGTTTGATTCGAATACGATAGATAGAGTAACAAGGTTGATAAGACATCATGATGATAAGATAAATATTAACAATAAAAGTATAAGAAAGTCAGTTAGTAAAGTTGGTGTAGATATATTCGAGGATCTATTACTCGTCCAAAAAGCAGATGCATTGGCAAAAAATCCTCTTATGAACAAAAAAAGATTATTCGAAATTAGTGAGATAGAAAAAAAGTATCATGAAATAGTAAGTGAAAACCAATGCTTAACCATAAAACAACTTGCGATAAATGGAAAAGATTTGCTCGATTTAGGAATACCTCAAGGAAAAAGAGTAGGTGAAATCTTGTCGTCATTGTTAGATCAAGTATTAGATAATCCTGAACAAAATGATAGAGAAATACTAATAAATATTGTAAAAGCTATAAATAGACAATCGTAAAGTTCTATTACCCCCCCATTTTTCATATAAATGTTATGAGTTGAACCAAGAAAATTCAAATTGGGCATAACATTTAAGTGTGAGAAGGGGGATTTTTGTGTTTGAAGGGATTTATAAAATATGTGAAATGTATGGGCTTAAAACCAATGCCGTAAGAAGAGGTAGAGGCTCCGTTTTTTGTGATACAAATAAAGGAATGTTTGTGGTTAAAGAATTGGAAGTTTCGGAAGAGAAATTAAGATTTGAATATGATATTAAAAATTATATTATACAAAATAGTAATATCAAAACAGATCAATACGAAAAGACCTTAAGTTCAACTTTTATTGCTGAATATGATAATAAAAAATACGTAATGAAAAGATGGTATCCGGGTGAAGAACTAAATATTCGGGATCAAGGTGAATTATACTTAGCAATTAAGAAATTAGCACAACTACATAATGTAATAAAGAAAGTCCCAGCAAATATAATTTCTAAGAAAATATATGTATCGAAAGAAATGCCAACATTGTTAAGAAAACGAACAATTGAAATGAAAAAGGTTCGTAGTTATATAAGAGACAAAGGCTGTTGGTCAGACTTTGAATTACAATATTTAAAGAGCTTTAGTCTGTTTTATGAGCAAGCAGCAAAGGCAGAGCAGTTGTTGAGTAAGTTGGATTATTCAAAGTTATGCAGTGAAGCGGATAACAAGTATAGCATATGTCATGGAAGTTATAATCAACACAATGTATTGGTGTGTGGAAGTGATTTATGCATTGTATGTTTCGAAAAGAGTGGAATTGGTTTACAGATACAAGATTTATATAATTTTTTAAGAAAAGTCCTAGAAAAAAATGATTGGGACTTAAGTTTGGCGAGTAAACTATTAAATGCTTATGATGATGAGAAAAATATTTCGGAAGAAGAGAAAAGAATACTATATATTATGTTTCTATATCCAGAGAAATATTGGAAAGTAGCAAACTATTATTATAATGCTCAAAAAGCTTGGATATCGAAAAGAAGCCAGGAAAAGCTGGATAGTATAGTTGAACAAAGCAATGTGAGAAATGAATTTCTGAAAATATTAGAGGAATTTTGTATGAAGCCAAATGAAGTTTTATAAAATATAAGTCATCCCAGGGCAGGGGTGACTTTGTTTTTATGTTGCAAAAAATACGATTAAAGTGTATAATTTTTGTTGTTATCGTCTTATATAACGGCTTTTTGGGAATACTAGGTAATAATAAGTGTAGTAAATAATATGATATAAACATATTTAAAAGGAGTGATTTAATTGAAAATAACATATAAACATGTAGTTAATTTTGTACTTATATGCATATGTGCATTTACACTTACAGCATGCAAAACAGATGAAGCAAATAATACAAAACCACCAATTAGCACAACAACAGAATCAGCAAGCGTAACATTTGAACGTATTATTGCCGTTATTGAAAATGTTGATTATACGAACAAAGTTTTTGATTTAGTGAATCTAGAAACAGATACCAAATTAACATTAACTTCGGAATTAGGCGTTCAACTTAGTGATAAGTATGGGGATCCGATAACTGTTAATCAGTTTAAGAAAGGCGATATTGTTAGGGTAAAGTATGAAGGTGATACTTTAAAACCTGAATCAATAGCAATCACAGCAGAGATATGGGAGTATAGAAATGTAACTGGACTAATTTTTGATAAAGAAAATAAGGTAGTTCGTAAAGGGGCAGATACTTACCCATACACAGATAATCTTATGATTATACAAGATGATAATAAAATAGATAGTGATGCAATTAGTAATGTAGATATGATCACAATTAAAGGATATAAAAATCAAATATGGGTGGTTCAAGTTGATAATGGACATGGAACACTAACCTTAAAGAATCATAAATATTTTATAGATGGTATGCTAGATATTGGACTAGAGACATCAGAAGTAATAACAGAGGATTTTAGTATTGAAGTTCCAGTAGGGGTAATTAACCTTAGAATTGAAAAAGGCAGTTTTTTTGAAGAGAAAGAAGTAATGATTGAAAGGGATAGTGAGTATGTATTGGATCTATCCTATTTGGATAGTGTTGTCCCTAAATTAGGTAACGTTGAATTTATCTTTGATCAAGTAGGGGTAACTCTATATATAAATGGTAGAGCAACTGCCTATGCAGAACAATTAGAACTACCATATGGTGACTACACAGTAGAAGCAAAGAAAACTGGATTTGATGATTACAAAGAAGTTTTTAGAATTGAAGAACCATATGTAAAAAAGGACATTAAACTTAAACCTTCAACAACGAATGGTAATACAGGTGGGACAACAACTGAACCAGATCCAACTGGAAATAACGAAGGAAATACACAAACAACAACTCCTCCAACTGATATAGCGATTAGTATTTTAGCTCCATCAGGGGTAGAGATATATATTGATGGCGTTTTTGCTGGTACGCTTCCGAAAGAAGTAAAACTCAAAGAAGGTAGCCATAGAATTACATTAAGAAAAGACGGATATACAACGGCAGAACACACAATAGAAGTAAAAGAAGGAATGAGTCAGCTATTTTCTTTTCCTGAACTAACGATACTTCCATAAAACATAAACAGGAGGATAAATGCATGTCATATATGGAAATGTATGAAAAGTGGTTACAAGATGAAAATTTTGATAAAAGAACAAGAGAAGAACTTGAGGCCATAAAAGATAATGAAACAGAAATAAGAGAGAGATTCTATGCAGATCTAGAATTTGGTACTGGTGGTCTTAGGGGTATTCTAGGTGCAGGCATAAATAGAATGAATATCTATACGGTTAGAAAAGCAACACAAGGGCTAGCGAATTTCATAATTAAACAAGGTGGTGAATCAAAAGGAGTAGCGATTGCTTATGATTCTAGACGTATGTCACCTGAATTTGCAAATGAAGCAGCAGTTGTGTTAAATGCAAATGGTATTAAAGCATATGTTTTTGAATCGTTACGACCAACACCTATGCTATCCTTTGCAGTAAGAGAATTAGGATGTATTGCAGGGATTGTTGTCACAGCGAGCCATAATCCTCCGGAATACAATGGATATAAGGTATACTGGGAAGATGGCGCACAGGTTTCATCACCAAAGGACATTGAAATTATTAATGAAGTAAAAGAAGTTGAATTTTCCAGTATAAAAACAATGGATTTAGAAAAAGCAAAGATGCAAGGCTTGTATATTATTATTGGTAAAGAAATAGATGATAAATATAATGAAACATTAAAGAAATTAGTTGTAAATCCTGAAATAATTATGGAACAAGGAAATGATGTTAAAATAGTATACACCCCATTACATGGAACAGGAAATATACCTGCAAGAAGGATACTTAAGGATGTTGGATTTAACAACGTATATGTTGTGAAAGAACAAGAATTACCGGATGGAGAATTTCCGACCGTTAGTTATCCGAACCCGGAAGACATAAAAGCTTTTGAACTAGGGATTAAACTTGCAAATCAAGTAGATGCAGACTTGATCTTAGCCACAGACCCTGATGCAGATAGATTAGGGGTATTGGTAAAAGACAGAGCAGGAGAATACATTCCGCTAACAGGTAACATGACAGGAATATTAATTGCAGACTATATTATTTCACAAAAATCTATGGCTGGTGTTATGCCAACGAATGGTGCACTCATAAAGACCATTGTTAGTACGAATATGGCAGATTCTGTTGCTAACTATTATAATGTTGACTTGATTGAAGTGCTAACTGGTTTTAAATACATTGGCGAACAAATCAAGATTTTTGAGCAAACGGGAAATAGAACCTATTTATTTGGATTTGAAGAGAGTTATGGTTGCTTGATAGGAACACACGCAAGAGATAAAGATGCTATTGTTGCTACAATGGCAGTATGTGAAGTTGCAGCGTACTATAAGAGTAAGGGAATTACTTTATGGGAGGCTATGATTTCTTTATATGAAAAGTATGGGTATTTCAAAGAAAGCTTACAATCTATTACTTTAAAAGGAATAGAAGGAATCGAGAAAATTAATGAAATACTAGAACAATTACGCAAAGAGATTCCTGAAACTGTTGGACAATATAAAGTAATTAAGGCAAGAGATTATAAAAATAATACAATAAAAGATATGTTAACGGGTAATATAGAAGAAACTGGATTACCAGAAACTGTAAAAGGGTCTTCTGTTGAGGATTCAAATAATAAGAATAATGATCTAACCGAAGCAGTAATGAGTTTAATTAACAAAATGATATAAGATTCGATTTAAGGGAGGTCCAAAATAATTGTTTTGCGACTTCCCTTTCGTTTTAAAATAGGGGGAGAAATTATGAGAAATAGTAAATTTTTAAAAGAAGCACTTGAATGGGCTAAATCTATTGTAATAGCAATTATTATAGCAGTTATAATTCTTTATTTTATTTGGCCGACAAGGGTAAAGCAACACTCAATGGAAGACACATTAAAAAGTGGTCAATTTATATTTGCTTCGAGATTTTTATATGATATTGGCGAACCAGAGTTATATGATATTGCGATTATGAAGGTTGACTATGAAGGAACAGGCGAGAAGAGGCTTGTAAAGAGGATTATTGGTCTAGAGGGTGATCATATCGTTATAAAAGAGGGTGTTGTTACTGTTAATGGTATAGTGCTAGAAGAAAATTATATTTTAGGTGATACTACAATTGGGTCTGTTGATTTAATCGTAGAAAGAGGAAAAGCATTTGTAATGGGTGATAATAGACAAACAAGTATCGATAGTAGAAGCTTTGGAACAGTATTTTTAGAAAAAATTTATGCAAAAGTTTTATTTCAGAAATAAAATTTGATGAATTTACTGAAAAATATGATTAAATCTTCAATTTATAGGCAATCATTTATATTAGGATTAATGTTGTTGACCAAAAATAATAAATGTGGTATAATAGAATTACTAATATGGAAATGAGGGTTAATTATGATTGAAAAAAAAGATATAGATCATGTTAAAGTTACCATGGACAGGCATATTGGGCATCGTGTGAAGATCAGAGCAAACAAAGGTAGAAAAAAAGTCGTTATTCGAGAAGGAATTATATTCCAAACGTATCCAAGTATTTTTATTGTAAAAGTAAATAGCAAACAATCCGATGTTGAAAGATGCATATCTTTTAGTTATACAGATATTTTAACAAAGAATATTCAACTTTCATTGTGTCAATAGGAATAATTAGCCTCCGAACCTTAATATAATTAATAGAAAGGTTAGGAGGTATTATTATGGAATTAATTAAACGTGATATTACTATGATAAAAACTAAGGCAAAGGCAAATATACAATTAACGCTAGATGACGATTTTAATGTACCAGATGTGAAACCAGATATTGATAAACTAATTGCAGAGCGTGCAGACATTAGAATTTCTAATAGTGAGGCGTTTCAGGATAAGGTTCGCGTTCAAGGAGAATTAAGATTTACTGTTTTATATCTTGCAAGTGGAGACTCAAAACCAGTACATAGTATGTCAGGAACGATTCCTTTTGATGAACTAATTAACTTGGATGGGGTTAAAGGCGAGGACATTATTAGAGTAAGTAGTGAGGTAGAGGATTTAAATATTAATATTATTAATTCAAGAAAATTAAGTGTAAGGTCTGTTATTGGATTTAATTTCGTTGCAGAAGAAGAAAGTGTGAGTAATGTACTTACAGAGGTTGCTGGAGAAGAAGATGTTATGTCTATTTTTGAAAATGTACTTATTTCTCAAATGCAAGTTAATAAAAAAGACATACATAGAATTAAAACAGAAATTGCATTACCAAATAACAAACCAAATATTATTCAAATATTATGGGATACTGTTGATTTGCGTAATATGGAAGCAAGAATTGTAGACGAAAGGGTCCAAATTAGGGGAGAACTTGCTTTATTTATCCTATATTTGGGAGACATCGAAGACAATGCAGTAGAAGCGGTTGAGTTTGAGGTTCCTATCAATGCAATGATAGATTGTGTTGGATGCAGAGAAGAAATGATACCGAAAGTAAATGTTACCGTTCAAGAAAAGAGTATTGAAGTTATACCAGATAGTGATGGAGAAGATAGACTTTTAGATGTTGAAGTAGTGTTAGAACTTGATATGAAAGCCTATGACCAAGAAGAGGTTGAAATAGTTAAAGATGTATATAGTCCTTCTATGGATCTTCAATTAGCCAAAAAAGATGTAGTTTTTGAAAACATATTAATAAAAAATAATACACAGACAAAAATAAATTCAAAAGTAAATATTCGAAAAGGGGAACCGTTGATATTGCAAATTTGTAATTCTACAGCTACACCTCTTATTGATAATATAGAAATTGTAGAAAATGGACTAAATGTTGAAGGTGTCATGATGCTTCAGATTATGTATGTTGCTGAAGATGACAAGAAACCATTTGGTGTGATTAAAGAAAGCCTACCATTCAAGCAATTCGTTGAAGCCCGCGGAATGAATGAAGACATTATTTATGATATCATTCCAACTATTGCATATATCAGTACAAATTTACTTGATAACTCAGAGGTTGAAGTAAAAGCAGGTATTGAATTAAGTTCATTGGTAATTAATAAAAATACAGTTAGTGTAATTTCCGACATTGATCAAAGACCATTAGACTTATCTTTACTACAAGAGTTCCCAAGTGTAGTAGCTTATGTTGTTAAAAAAGGTGATACATTATGGAATATAGCAAAGAGATATTACACAACAGTTGATGCAATAAAGAGATTAAATAACTTAGATAGTGACCTTATAAGACCTGGAGATAAATTAATAATTGTAAAAAATGTTGCAGGAGCTATGTAAGTATAAATTAAGATCAAGAAATAGCACTAATATAATAGGAGGCGACTGAAAACCTAACGATTTTCAGTCGCCTCCTACAAGTTTGGGTATATGTATATATAGGAACATAGATTAGTATCAATATAATAATGAAATGTTTCTTGAATTATATATGTGTATACAGTATAATATAAACATACAAAATACAAGGGTGAAGATATGAAACAAATACAATTGAGAGCACGTGCTAAGATTAATCTTGCATTAGATGTAGTCAGAAAAAGAGAAGATGGTTATCATGACTTAGAAATGATAATGCAGACAATTGATTTATATGACAAAATTTCTATTAAAAAAATTGTGTCTAATAAAATAATTATCAGGACTAATGTCAAAGGTTTGCCTGTTAATGAGAGTAATATTGTGTATAAAGCGGCAAAGTTACTTATTGATAAATTTTCAATTTCAAATGGTGTTTATATTTATATTGAGAAACATATACCGATTGGATCAGGGATGGCTGGTGGAAGTACAGATGCAGCAGCAACCTTAAAAGGCATGAATACTCTTTTTGATTTAAATTTATCAGTAGAAGAATTAATGAATTTAGGACTTGCATTGGGTGCGGATGTTCCATATTGTATACTTGGAGGGACAGCTTTAGCCAAAGGTATTGGCGAGCAATTAACTCAATTAGAAGATATGAAAAATTGCTTTGTCTTGATTGCAAAACCTTGGATAAGTGTATCGACTAAATTAGTATTTACAAATTTAAATATAAATGATATAAAAGTACACCCAGATGTTGAGGGGATGGTTGAAGCAATTAGTCAAAAAGACTATCCTGGTGTAATTAGTCGACTTGGAAATGTACTTGAACTTGTTACGATTGCGAAATATCCGATAATTGGAGATATAAAGCACAAGCTTAATTGTTTGGGTGCGGATGGAGTATTAATGAGTGGAAGTGGGTCCACAGTGTTTGGCTTGTTTACAGATAAAGCAGTAGCGCATAAGGCTTATACTGCAATGAGAAATGATAACAAGGCAAAGACAGTATATCTAACCAAGCTATATAATAATTAAGAAAGTAATTAGTGAAAAGATAATAATAAGAGGGATAAAGGGAGGGCTTACTATGCAAGATAACTTGAAAGTAAATTTAAATGATTACTTACCACTACGGGACGTGGTGTTTAACACTTTAAGGCAGGCAATTCTAAAAGGTGAATTAGCACCTGGCGAGAGATTGATGGAAAAGCAACTTGCTGATAGAATGGGTGTAAGTAGAACCCCAATAAGAGAAGCGATTCGTAAACTGGAGCTAGAAGGGTTAGTTGTTATGATTGCCAGAAAAGGCGCAGAAGTAGCTCGTATTACGGAAAAGGATTTAAAGGATGTATTAGAAGTTAGATGTGCATTAGAAGAGCTAGCTGTTAAAATAGCATGCGATAAGATGTCTGATAAAAACGTTGCTAGACTTCGTAAAACGATAGAAGATTTTAAAGAAGCAGTGATTAAGAAAAATGTTGGTAAGATTATTGATAAAGATGTTGAATTTCATGACATAATCTTTGAATCAACTGAGAATGATAAATTAATACAGATAGTAAATAATTTAAGGGAGCAATTTTATCGATATAGAGTGGAACATATAAGAAAGTCAACGGATCATTCAGAGTTATTGGCGGAGCATTTAGAAATTGTAAAGGCGATATCTGAAAAGAATGTTAAAGTTGCCATGGAGGCTGCAAGAGCACACATAATTAACCAAGAAACTACAGTGATTGGTTTTATTAATAAAAATAAAATTGAATAATTATGTAATTTTTTAACCATACTAATTGCAGAATATAAGAATAGGCTTAGGCTTATTCTTTTTTTATTGAGGTGACTTGAATGGTTGAAAAACGTATGTTGTCAAAGGACTTAGATACTAATATTGCGATAATACAAGAAATATTTGTTGACTGTCAAGATTTAGTATGCAAAAAATTCCCAATTGGAAAAGATTTGTCAATACAAGTATATGCTCTATATTTTGATGTAATGGTAGATAGAGATGCAATAGAGAATACGATAATTAAGAATTTTATATCGGAAGGTAGAATTATCTATGAAGGAGTAGATGCAAAATCAGATTCTGAGAAATATAATTATGTTAATAGTGGAGCAATTGCAACGATTGATAAAAAGGAAGTAGAAAGTATTGATGAAATAATTTCCGCAGTAACATCTGGGGATACCGCGATACTAGTAGAAGGGGAAGCAAAATGCATTATTGTTGCAACTAAGAAATTCCCTACTAGGGGTATTAGTGAACCAGACAATGAAGTTGTTGTTCGTGGATCAAAAGATGGGTTTACCGAAATTTATAGAATGAACACAGTACTTATCAGAAGGAGGATAAGAGATCCAAGGCTAAAATTGAAGCAATTTGAAGTTGGGGTACGTTCAAAAACGACAGTTGGAATTATGTATATGAAAGATTTAGCGAGAGATAGTGTGGTCAGTGAAGTTGAGAAAAACATTAAATCATTTGAGATAGACGCCATCTTAGATAGCGGAATGCTTGAACAATTAATAGAAGATAAAGGATATTCTCCATTTCCTCAAGTGCAAGCTACACAACGGCCAGATAAAACCGCTAGTGCATTGTTAGAAGGAAGGGTAGCACTTATCGTAGATAACTCTCCATTTGCATTAATCGTACCTGCCACTCTAAATTGTTTTTTACAAGCTTCGGATGATTATTACTCTCGATGGGGAATAATGGCACTAACAAGAATAATTCGATATATAGCAGCAGTAATTGCTGTATTACTTCCGGGCATATATGTTGCAGTTACGACATTTCATACAGCAATACTTCCAACTACATTAGCACTATCATTTGCAACGGCGAGGGAAGGTGTACCATTCCCAGCAGCGTTAGAAGTCTTAATTATGGAAGTTGCATTTGAGCTATTAAGAGAAGCTGGAATAAGGCTCCCAGGGTCAATTGGAAGCACAATTGGTATCGTTGGTGGGCTTATCGTCGGTCAGGCTGCAGTAACAGCAAATTTAGTCAGCCCAATTATAGTTATTATAGTTGCATTAACCGCAATCTGCAGTTTTGCTATTCCAAATGAAGAATTAACAGCAGCAATAAGAATTACGAAATTTTTCATTTTAATTTTATCAGCCTTCTTAGGGTTCTACGGATTCTGGTTAGGAGTTATAGCAGTACTAATTCATTTGTCTACATTAACAAGTTACGGTTTCCCATACCTTATGCCTTTTATAGCAGGCAGTATTGATAATTATAATGATTTAGAAGATAGTTTATTTAGGATGCCATTTCGTAAGATGAAAAAAAGACCAATATTTACAAAAGAAAATGCTAGAGTAAGATTTAGAGATAAGAAAAAAGGGTGATAAATTGTTCTCGATAAATAATAAAATATCCAGTAGACAAATTAAAATGATATCAATTATAGAAGTATTTAGTACAGCTAGCTTACTATTACCCAAATTGGTTATAGAGACAACCGGTACATTAGGTTGGGCGCCTATCGTAATAGGTAGTATAGGAATACTATTATATGGCTTACTAATACAAAAAGTAACATCGAAAATTGAAAGTGGGTTTGTTGCTTTTGCGAGATCTCTACTCGGAAAATTTTTAGGTACGATTGTTGCCTTGGTTTTTATAATAAAATTAATATTTGCAGTTGTTTTTGTACTTTCGCTATTTACAAAAATCATTAATATTTCTTTGCTACCATTAACTCCTTCATGGGTTATCATTTTTTGCATGTTAGTCGTTAGTTCTTGGTGTGCATGCAAAGGGCTTGAAGTCAGAGCTAGAATAACAGAAATATTATTTTGGATTATTATCATTCCAATTGTTTTAATTTTATTACTCGCAATACCAGAATTAAAACTAGATGAGATAGTAGGAAAATCAGATGCAGGGGTAATCGATGTTATAAAAGGAAGTTATTTTACTTTTATGATTTGTTCAGCAATCGAATTGTTTTTATTTACTGCGCCATACGCAGAGAAAAAAAAGGACAATCGAAAATCAATTGTACGTATCGTTATAACAATCGCAGTACTAAACATTGCGCTATATCTAACAACGGTTGGATTATTTGGAGTTAACGGAACCCTAAGACTTGAAATCCCAACATTAAATATAATGCAGAATGTTAAGCTGCCAGGATCATTAATAGAAAGAATGGATGCGCTAATGATTTCATTTTGGATATTAAGTATATTTTCTGTCACGAATGCGTATATATTCCACTTAGCGACTATAACAAAGGAAATGTTCAAGAATGGGAAACAAGAACTAATTTGCGGTTTATATGGAATTATTATTTTTGGAATTACGTTCTTTATAAAGGATTATGAAAGTATGAATAAATTATTTCCTCTATATATGAGTTACTTTGGAATGCCAATAACAGTGGTAATTATGATTATTATTGGTATTACGTTACTAATAAAGGGGGATAAAGTATGCGACAAATAAAATTATTCATTGTAATTGTAATCGCATTATTGCTATCGGGGTGTTGGGACAAAATTGAAATGGAAAACAAAGCTCTTGTTCTAGCATTGGGGATTGATTTTGACGGAGATTATTATAATTTTACGTATGCAGTTGGAAATAATTCTAAACCAGAAGAATCCGAAGATACACCAACCCCTTCTGAGGGTAGTGATTTAATTAAAATAAAAGCAATGGCATTGGAAAATGCAAATGCAAGGTATATGAAAGAAACACCGAGACAACCCAATTTTGAACATTTAAAAATTATAGTAATTGGAGAGGCATTATATAATAATCAGGAAAAATTAGAGGAAATACTATTAGAAATCGAACAAAATTACGAAATTGCACGAACTGTCTTTGTCTTTACAACGGATGGAGACGCCAATCCAATTATGGGTTTAGAAAAGAACATTGACGGCCCAATTGGATTGTATATTAGAAAAATAATAGAGAATAATGCAAAAGTAATTAGTATTAAAACAGTAAAGTTAGATGTATTATTAAGTTCCATCGGAGAAGAAGGAACAAGTTCAGTAGAATTACCTAAGATTTTATTTGCGGATGACAAACCAATATTGCAATAAATAAATAGCGATCCATATATATATTGATTTTGATGCCTTGTCTTCAAGTGTTTCATAATTACAAGTTTTAGGCTTATGAAAAAGCTGACTTTGATCACTTTTTCATAGGATCTTGTAAGAAATAAAATCACCACTTTTGATGGGCATTGCATTATCAATATATATATGGGTCGCTATTTGTTACTCTTGAAACGTGTAAATTACTTAAAAATATTAAATAGTTCGAGAAACTTAAATTTAATTTTAATTTTTGAGGTTCCGGAGAGCAATGCGTTATATTCGTCTACAGTCAGGATCGTTTCAAGCTTTTGTTTTGATTCATCCGGTACAATATTTAAAGTCGCATCGATAAAACAAAGAGATGGAAAGAGTACACACCACCAGTTCTTCCCCTCTGATTTGCCGATTTGAATACGAAGTGCTTCGTATTTACCAGCAGGGAAAATCATATCTCCATACATTTTTGTTGGAAAATAAGTTTCTTCAAGGGATACACTGACACTATAAGAATAACCATTTTCATTGATTACTTCTTTTGCTAGATTTTCTATGTATTGCATGTTATCAATAAGTATAAGTCTACTTTCTTCAATGTTTGAAGAATCTCTTAATAGGAATTGCATATTTTGTACTACTTTGTCTTTCACTTTTAACTTAAGTGCCTGATCAGATTCGCTATCGCTATTTGCTAAGCAATGAAAGCGTATTATTTTTTTTGCTATACCCTCTTGAATATCATTAGCGGACACACTATTTTTATTAGCTAATATAGAAATCAAAAGAGAAACTAACACAATTATTGCGATTACTTTATTTTTTTTCATATTCTCACTCCTTATAAATAATTATTAACAGAATTTTATAAGATATACATATAGTGAGAAAACTTATTCGAAATTATGTACATAAAACAATACAAGAACAATTGAAGCGTTAAAAAGCTTGAATATTTTGCATATAAATAGTAAAATGAGTAGGAATAAGCAACATGCATAAAGAATACAATAAAGTAAATGTAACGTAGGAAAGAGGACAAATATGAATAAAAAAACGATTGTAGTTTTGTTTGGCGGACAATCATCCGAACACGATGTTTCTTGTGTGTCAGCGACAACTGTTATAAATAATATAGATATAAATAAATACAATGTTGTTAAAGTTGGAATTACCAAAGAAGGTAAATGGTTACTTCATGAGGGAACAACAGAACAAATGAAAAATGGCGAGTGGAAGAATTCTTCCATAGAAGCAATAATATCTCCAAATGCAGTAAATAAAGAAGTAATTTTGAATGAAAGTGGAATATTCACTACAATGAAGATTGATATGGTTTACCCAGTGCTTCATGGTTTGTATGGTGAAGACGGGACAGTTCAAGGGCTTCTTGAATTGGCTAAGATTCCATATGTAGGATGTGGTGTACTTTCATCAAGTGTTTCTATGGATAAACTATATACAAAAATAATCGTTGATACATTAAATATAAGACAAGCAAAATATGTTGGTGTTCGTAAGGATGAATTAGTGCATATTGAACGTGTAATCGAAGAGATTGAAGCCAAATTACAATACCCAGTATTCGTAAAGCCGGCAAATGCAGGTTCATCTGTAGGTGTAACAAAAGCGCATAATCAAGAGGAACTAGTGAAGGGATTAAATGTAGCTGCATTGCATGACAGAAAGATATTAGTAGAAGAAACAATCGTTGGAAGAGAGATCGAGTGCGCGATATTAGGCGGATATAATCCTGAGGCTTCTGTATTGGGAGAAGTATTAGCAGCAGCAGAATTTTATGATTATGATGCGAAATATAATAATGTGGAGTCAAAGACAGTAATTAATCCAGAAATGGATAGTGATGTAATAGAAAAAGTTAGAAGTGCGGCTATTGATATATTTAGAGCAGTAGATGGTTATGGAGAATCAAGGGTAGACTTCTTTGTTGAAAAAGATACAAATGAAGTAGTGTTTAATGAAATTAATACTTTGCCAGGTTTCACAGGTATAAGTATGTATCCTATGCTATGGAGTGCATCAGGTGTTGATATTAAAGAACTTGTTGATAGACTTATTGATTTAGCATTTGAGAGAAATGCCTAGGGAGGAAATGCTATGGATAAGCCAATTGGTGTTTTTGACTCAGGAGTAGGGGGACTTACTGTTGCTAAAGAAATAATGAAACTACTACCGAATGAAAAAGTAGTTTATTTTGGAGATACGGCTAGGGTTCCTTATGGAAGTAAATCTAAGGAAACAGTAGTAAGGTATGCAAGGCAAATTATTCGTTTTTTGCTAACAAAGGATGTCAAAGCAATCGTAATTGCTTGTAATACAGCATGTGCATTAGCTTTAGATACCGTAAAAGATGAATTTGATATACCGATTATTGGAGTAGTAAAGCCGGGTGTAGAGATGGCTTTACGCGTAACGAAGAATAAAAGCATTGGTATAATAGGTACAGAAGGAACAATTAAGAGCGAAACGTATACAAAGTTAATTCATAAAGTTGATAGTGGCATTCAAGTAACAGGTAAAGCATGTCCACTTTTTGTACCACTCGTAGAAGAGGGATTATTAAAAGATAGCATAACACGAGAAGTGGCAAGTAGATATCTTAGCGTTTTAAAAGAACAGAATATAGACTCATTAGTGTTAGGTTGCACACACTATCCACTTATTACGAATATTTTACAAGAGGTAATGGGGGACAAAGTAACCCTTGTTAATCCTGCAATCGAGACCGCAAAAGAATTATCACAGCTACTAGATGAAAAAGGAATCAAGAGCCTCAAACTAAATGAACTTGGACATGAGTTTTTTGTTAGCGATAGGGAAGAAAAATTTGAAGAATTTGCAAAACTTATATTAAAATATAAAATGATGCCAGTTTCTCATGTAAACATAGAAGATTATTAGGCGGTGAGTATAGAATGGATGATGTTACAGTAACGGTTACTGGTAGGCAAATTGATTTGGATCCAACCCCGGTGGTTGTAGTTGCTAGGGGTAAATATAGATTAGAAAATGATATATATTATGTTGAATATACAGAAACAGAAACTGAAAGTGGTAACATTATTATTAACAAGATTGTTGCAAATATGAATAAAGTAATCATTAACCGCTCTGGGGCTATTAACTCTATTCTGCAATTTGAGACACAAAGGAAAAACGCGGTTGAATATGAAACGCAATATGGAGTACTTTCAATGGATATAATAACGAAGGATATCAATATATCGGTTGTTGGAAATCAAATTAATATTGTTGTGGATTACTACTTTGAAATGAATGGAGAGCATGTATCTAGAAACTCTTTATCAATTGAGATAAATCAGTAATTTAATCAAAGCATTAATGAGAGGAAAAGTATATGAAAAAAGTTAAAAAAGCGATAATACCTGCAGCGGGGTTGGGGACAAGATTCCTACCTGCAACAAAATCACAACCGAAAGAAATGCTTCCTATTGTGGATAAACCAACGATACAATACATTGTAGAAGAGGCAATAGCCTCTGGAATAGAAGATATTATTATAGTAACCGGTAGAAATAAGAGGTCAATAGAAGACCATTTTGATAAATCAATTGAACTTGAATTAGAACTTGAAAGAAAAGGCGAAATTGAGTTATTGGAGATTGCGAGATCAGTATCTGAAATAGCAAATGTACAGTACATTCGTCAAAAGGAGCCAAAAGGACTCGGTCATGCAATACTAATGTGTAAATCAATGGTAGGAAACGAACCATTTGCTGTATTACTAGGAGATGATTTAGTTGTATCTAAGACTCCTTGTCTTAAGCAACTAATTGATATATTTGAAGAACAACAAGCTACCATATTAGGTGTCCAAGAAGTGGAAAAGTCACAAGTATCTAAGTATGGTATAATAGAGTGCAAAGATGTAAGTAAAGTAATGAGTGAAGTAATTGATTTAGTGGAGAAACCATGTACACAACATGCTCCATCAAATATAGCAATTTTAGGAAGATACATAATAACTCCAAGAATTTTTGAGTTTTTAGAAAATCAAGAAGCTGGGGCAAAGAATGAAATACAATTAACAGATTCATTAAAAAGACTGAGTGAAGTAGAACGAATATTCTCTTATAAATTCACGGGAAAAAGATATGATGTTGGCAATAAACAGGGCTTTCTAGAAGCAAATATAGAATTTGCACTAAGAAGAAAAGACTTAAGAGATGATTTGCTTGAATACTTAAATAGACTAATGAAAGATCTTGATGGAACATTATCGATTGATAATAATAGTATTATTTAAAGGCGATGCGAAATATAAGATAGTAAGACATAAGGTGACCACTGGAAAAGATCTACTTTTTCAGTGGTCTCAACAATTTTTTAGTATTATATCTATTGTAAATACCCGTTTGTGTCGAAATTATTAGAAAGAGATAAGTTTGCAAAACTGTAGATTCTATGAAATTGTGGGAGGGTTATACGAATGAATAAGAAAATAATTGCAGCTATTACAGCAGTGTCTGTAATGACGTATATAATACAGCCATATTCACCAATAAAAGTACAAGCAGCAGATAGTGTAGTGAATGTTTATAAAGGGGATATTAATGCATCTGAGATAATTGGTAATTCAAAATATACCGATGTAACGAAAACAAATTGGGCTTAACGAAAGACCAGGCGTTGGCATTCGTTGTAAGAATTGTTGCTTCTGAAGAACAAGCGGAATTAGAAGCAGAAGCTATTGAACTTGCAAATACCTATGGTGAAGGGGTAACAGATTATTGGGCAAGAGGATATTTAAAAATAGCAGCAGATTTAGGGTTGATCACGCAAGCCGAACTAGTGGATGCTTTTACAGATCCAGCGTATGATGAAGAAGGAAATCCGATTGAACAAGATATAAGCTTTTATAGAGATAGCAATGCAACAAGAGAACAAGTAGCAGAATGGGTTGTGAAGGCAATTAGTCAGGTTAGACCTGATTTAATACAACCGCTATACTCACAACAGGCTATTTACCAGTATACAGATAATAAAAATATTACACCAATAAGAATTCCATATGTAGAAGCGGCTATTCTAAACAAACTATTAGTTGGGAACAATAATCTAATTCGACCAAAAGATGCGCTCACAAGAGCAGAGATGCTTCAAATTCTAAAAAATGCAGACAATATATTATATAGCACAAGAGGATTGGTTAGAAAATCAGGAGTAGTAGAAAGATTAATTGACGATTCAACTCTATCAGGGACAGATAAGTTCATAAGAAAAGTGCAAATTAGAAATGCTGAGGGCTTGTTAGAAAATATAGAATTTGAATATACAAAAAATGAATATGATCTTAGCAAACAATATGATATACCAACTTTTTATAAAGGTGAGAATACAAGTCTTATGTCTGCCAAGGTTGGTGATTCAATTGAATATATTGTTGATGATATGACTAAGATAGCAAAGTATGCTTATATTAAAGGGGCTGCACAGGTAACAGAAGTAAAAGGAATATTACAACCACTAAATGATCTTGCGAGTGGAAAAATAACAATTAAAACAGATAAAGAACAGTATTTTACATATACACTTTCAAAATCAGAATATATACCAGAGTTGAATCAATTAAAGATAGATACGATCTTTTATAATAAAGATAAAGTGCCAGTAGGTAACTATTTCAAATTATCATTACTAAATGATATCGTGGTAGGAATAGATCCATACGCTACAGTCCCTATTAATGAATTTGGTGGTATCGTAAAAGATATTGATACAGAGTTAGGATATATAGAAATTATTAATTTGGAAAACAACAAAGAAATTACTAAGTTATTTTATGCCAAATCAGTTATTGTTGAGAAACAAAATTACTATAATTCGGAGGATTCAGTTGGCTATTTCGATGAAGTATTCGATGTTAACCTTGATGATGAACGAGATGCAGATATAAATGATATTGAAGTTGGAGATATAGCTTACATCAAAATGTCAGAAGATGGACAAACAGTTACACATATAAGTGCAAAGACAAACTACACAATGAAATATGGTAAAATACTATCGATTGACTACGAAGGAGAAGATGATTATAGCATAAGAGTTGGGCTAGATGACGGAAGAACAACATACTATAACATCAATTCACTTATACCAGTTCGAAAAAATAATGTTGGAGTGCCAGTAGCAACGATTAAGCAAGGAGACTGGGTTAAACTACTCATTAACCAAGCAATTCTTGATGAAGGGCATGTTGAAGAGAGTGTAAAGCAGATAGTCCTAGATACTTATAATAGTGAAATAACAAATATCTATAAGGGGAATCTGGGCATCTATACAGCATCCCAAAATAATCTAAGCATTCAAAATTGCTATAATCTTGAAAAAACAGGTTGGAGAAACTATTCCTTTTCTAAAATAATGGAATTAGGAAGCAATATTGATGTATATTACAATAATAGGAAAATCAATCTAAGTGAAGCCATGAAGTTTTATAATGGAAGTGGATATAACGTGTTCTTAGCCACTGAAAGATATTATGATAGGGAAAAGATTGTAAAGATAAATATAATTGATGCAAGAGATTCCATAATACCAACAGATAATGTAATATTTGCGGATGGGAATAGTACTATAAAATTATTGAACTATTCTTCTGAGATAAAAGTAAATAATGGAACAATTGTTGTTCGAAATGGTAGATTGGTAACTGGAGATAGTATATTAGCACCTGACTACACACAAGTAGTACTAGGTGGAGCTCAAGGGGCGGCGGTTATTAACATAACACAACCTGCGGTAAATGCATCAATCACAGTTTCAAGAGGTAGAATTAAAGAAATATCAGACTTAACAGGGATGACTGTTAGTTCGCAAGGAATGCTAAAAGGTATGGCTTGGGTATTCTCTCCAATCGAAAGAGAGTATGATATTAATAGTAGCACAATAATTAAAGATGAAACAGGAATTATAAGCTTAGAAGATTTTAAGACATATGGACCTAATACACAATATGATGAAGTGTTTAACATCGTATCAGAAGGAACAACAGCGAAATATGTAATCAAGAGTCCGTATTGCAAAGAAGGTATCAAAGGTACCGTATATGAAGTTGATGGAACTACCGTTCGAGTTAAAGATGTAGTTGTATATGATTATATAACAGGTACTTGGAGTAATCTAAGTTTAACAAATAACTATGCAGAGATAGAAATTCAAACTAACTCGCTTATTTTAAAGAATAACAAAGATGTAGATGCAAATAACCTTGAAGTTGGAGATCAAATAAGCGTTCTTACAACTGTTAATTTAGCATCACAACTTAAATTGGAGCAAAAGAGAAATTTACCAGGGTATATTATCCTTGTGGAAGAATAGGGGTTCGTGCATATGAAAAGAAGAATGCTTGTTATAATACTTTGTATATTTATGATTTGCAATACTTTAGCAGTATATGCAGATGAAGGCGAAATGGGGCCTTTTGGTGGGATAACGGAAGGAACGAATCTTCCTACGATGATGGAATATAACTTCACTACAAATTCAACATCGACGACAAAAGCAATTCCTTTTAATGAATATAAAGAAATTATCTTTATTGGAGGGACACCTGTTGAAGTAAGTGGAACAATGAAACTCACAAAGGGAGATTCTAAAGTTCGTACTAGTCAAAATGGAACGTATACAGAGAAGTATCTGATTTCAGCAAAGAGCAAGGATGGAACAGTACTATTAAACAGAACATTAGATCTTATTGTTTCGTATGAGAATAATGGAACGGTAATAAAAAGAGATGGTAAAAAGAGCAAATGGGAAGAAACTATTACGGTTAATGGAATAACCTATACATTAAACCAATTAGAATCGAATTTTTATAAAACATCAACAGAAAATATAAAACCGGGAGTTAGTTACTATCAAACAACAACAACATATGTAGCAATTTATTATAATGGAACAAATAAGCTTGAAGTCAAAGGTGATGGAGAAGTATACGGATATAAGCAACCTTGGTCAAAGTTAGAAACTCAGAAATTAACGTTACACATTAACAATCAAGAATCAACCAAACCATGGCAAATGACGGTGGTAGTTAAACCTACACTAAATGCTGAAAAGAGTATATATTTCCAAAAGACTTCACCTTCTGCAATTAGTTTTGATGGGACCTATAATCAAAGACTTGAAAGAGAAGCAACAATAAAGTATGAAATACAAACAGATCACCCGAATCTTGATGAAGATTTATTGGTGGGAGGCATATCGAATAAACCACTTAGTCCTATTGAATCACTTGGTGTAATTCCAGCTGGATTAGATTTTCTTATCGGGCATTGGGCAGAGGGTGACGTAAGGCAATTGTATAGCTTAGGTATAATGACTGAAACGCCAAGTAGAAATATGCTTTATCAATTAACAACACGAGGCGAGTTTGTAAAGCAACTTTGTCTGGGATTAAAGATTGACGTAGATGCATATGATGATTTAAAGGGAACGAAACCACAGATATTTAGGGATGTAGACTATAAAAACCCATACTATAAATATGTAATGGCTGCATATCAAACAGGTATTAGTGTGGGAGTAGGTAAGGAAAATAAATTTGGTGTCGATAATCCAATAACTAGACAAGAAGCATTTGCTTTATTGGTTCGAACAATTGGTCTAGAAAGACTTGGAATAGGAAGTGCACCAAGAACTCCATTTATCGATGATTCAAAAATAGATTCATGGGCTAGGAAAGAAATTGCAGCAGCTTATATGTTAAACATTGTAGCAGGAAATGAAAAAAATGAATTAAAACCGAAAGCGAACATAGGAAAAATGGAAACAGCTGCAATTATCAATAGAATGCTTAGGTATTTAAGGTCGGATATTGCTACCGATTATATCAACATGGAATAATACAAGTTTGCAATTCAATCATAATAATGATATAATACAAGATATATTTTCACTAGGAGGAAACAGTTATGCAATGGTGGCAAATAGTTTTAATTGTTCTTGCTGTATTAGTATTACTTTTAGTTATACTAGGACTTGTAGGAAGAAAGCTTCAAAAAAAGACTAGCCAAAGTCAAGAAATAGTAAATCAGAATAAACAAACGGTTTCGATGTTGATTATTGACAAGAAGAAATTGAAGATAAAGGAATCTGGATTACCAAAGGCCGTACAAGATCAAATACCTAAATACCTTAGATTTAGAAAATTCCCATTAGTAAAGGGAAAAGTTGGACCAAAGATAGCAACATTTTTGTGTGATGAAAGAGTTTATAATGATATTCCTGTAAAGAAGGAAGTTAAAATTGAAATCGCAGGAATGTATATCGTTGGAATCAAGAGTGGCAAAATAGCACACCCAGTTGATCCGAAAGTTAAAGCAAGAAAAGAAAAAGCAGCTGCAAAAGAAGAAGCAAAAGCAGCTAAGAAAACTGCTAAAGCGAATAAGTAGATTGTAATGTGATCCACTGTATTGAATAGTAGCAAGCAGACAAAGAAAATCGCTTTGATGCAGAACATAAATCAAATATTTGAGTTCCATATATAATTTCTATATTTTTTATAGAATTTATATATGGAATTTTTGTTTTATCATTTCAATACTACATGAATTGATAAGAAAATAATAAAGCATTATATGTGATCTTATCAAAGTATAAAGTTTTAATTAGAAATCGTGTTAAATATGGGGAATAATGCGAATTATTTCAATAAACAGGCGACATAAAACGTTATGTTATGCAAGATGAATTAGTATAATAAAAGTAAGGACAAGCATATGTGCGGTGATATATATAAACCCTACATTAGTATAAATAAGTATTAAATTAATAGAAGTAAATTAATAGAAATAAATTAATAGAAGCAAATTAATAGAAGTAAATTAATAGAAATAAATTAATAGAAATAAATTAATAGAATTAAATTAATAGAAGCAAATTAATAGAAGTAAATTAGTAGAAGTAAATTAATAGAGATAAATTAATGAAAGTAAATTAGTAGAAATAAATTAATAGAAATAAGGGGAGATTTAGGTGAGCGAAGTAAGATATATTATATCAGATGCATCTAGAATGATAGATGTTGAACCACATGTTTTAAGGTATTGGGAAGACGAATTACAATTAGACATACCAAGAAATGAAATGGGTCATAGGTATTATAGACCTGATGATATTAAAGTTCTTGAAAGTATTAAGAATTTAAAGAATCAAGGACTACAACTAAAAGCAATAAAGTTAGTAATAGCCAATTCAAATGGCATGGATAACTTTCAATCGATCCAGAGCTTAAAGCTAGATGATGTAAATAAAGTAAATGAAGAACATCACAATCTAGAATTAAAAGAAGATTTAGACCTTATGACTGATGAAATGAATAAGAATGAAGTTACCATCAAGCATAATATTTCAAGTTCCATGAATACATATAGTGATAAAGTAGTAATGTTTCAGAATATGATTAGAGATATGCTTGAAGACGTAGTGAGTAAAAGTAACGGGGAATTAAATAAAACATTAACATATTCCATAAGTGAAAATGTAATTAAACAGATGGATTACCTTTTAAGAATGAATGAAGAAAAAGAAGATGAACGTTTTAAGAAATTAGATGAGAGTATAAGAGAAGTTCAAAAGGCGAGAAAAGAACTTGGGAAAAAAAACAGGTTACAAAAGATATTTGGATAAAAAACGCCTATCACTAGGCGTTTTTTAATATGTTATTTATTCTTGTGATGGAGCAGAAACAGGACAAACAGATTCACATGCGCCACAATCGATACAAGCGTCAGCATCAATTACATATTTGTCATTTCCTTCAGAGATAGCTCCAACAGGACATTCTGATTCACAAGCACCACAGCTGATACATTCGTCAGATATTATGTATGCCATTATATTACCTCCTTCAATATTATTCGTTCAAATATTATTCTAATACATGGACAAGCATATTACAAGTAAAAGTTAAGCTTAATATTTTCCATTATGACTACTATAAAAACAAGTATATGAAGTTCTTGATTATATACCATGTGAATGGTAAAATGTACAATAGAAGGCTAAGGTGATAGTTTGGAGAATAATAAACCAATGTATTTGTTGGTAAAAGATGATTTGATCGAAGACATTAAACAAGGTAGACTAAAAGCTGGTGATAAGTTATTATCGGAAAGCGAACTATGTAAAAAGTATTCTATTAGTAGAATGACTGTCAGGCAGGCAATCAATGAACTTGCAATGGAGGGTCTAGCAGAATCAATAAGAGGTAAAGGTACTTTTGTTACGAAATCACAAACGACACAGAGAAATTTAAGGTCGTTTACGGATACAGTGAAGAGTCAAGGTGCAATACCAACAACAAAAATTATTGAATTTAGTACCGTACATTCTCTTGGTATTATAAGTGAGAAACTAGACTTAGATAGTGATGCTAAATATTATAAATTAAAACGGTTAAGATATGCTGATAATGATGCAGTAGCTTTAGAAACAGCATATTTGCCACAGGAATATTGTGTCAATTTAGGGAAATATGATTTGACAGAGTCGCTATATGGAATACTAGAAAAAGTGTATAAGTACAAAATCATGAAAACCAATTGCACGATTGAAGCATGTATTTCAAACACTCCTATAACAAAGTATTTTGAAAGAACCAAATCCTTTCCTATGTTAAAAGTAACAAGTGTGTTGTATACAAATACAGGATTAAAGCTTTTTTACGAAGAAGCGTATTATGATTCGAAACGTTATAAATACCAAGTAGATATTTCAGGAAGATAAAAGAAAAGAGGATATTATTATGAAAATTTCACAAATGGGCGAAACAGTTACTCAGGGAACAAGAGACTTTACAATTGGTCAAAAGATGTTGGTTGATATTAAAGGTAAGAAAACAAAGGCAAGTTTAGTTGAAGCAGAAGTTGAGAATGAAACAATAAAAGAAATGCTTTGCCAAATCGAAGAAACATTAGAATGTGTAAAAATCATGCCTTCTAACGTAGTAGCAGAAATTGAAATTGATTTTATGATCAAATCAAGTGATGGATCAAATGAAATTGTACAACTAGAAACTAAGTTAAATGAAGCATTAATAGCAGTAATTAATCAAGAAGTAATAGAAGCATTAGATGAAGATATTGAAGATGCTCATAATGATAGAGCAGATCTTTATGTTCGATTATTCTTGCCTTATGAAGGTGGAGAAAGAGATTGGACTGAAGTATCTATTTTAGAACAAGACTAATAAATTTATATTTAGTATGTACAACAAACACATAGCTGTGTTATATTTTTACATGATAAATAAATTTTAATTATAGGAGGGATTTAATATGGCAATCGTAATAAATAAAGACATGATTATAGGAGAAATAATTACAATTGATAGTGGGATTATTCCAATACTTTTACAATCAGGTATGCACTGTCTTGGATGCCCATCAGCACAAGGGGAATCATTAGCTGATGCAACAGAGGTTCATGGAATTAATGCAGATGAGCTTGTGAATCAAATAAATGAGTACTTAGCTTTAAAATAATAATAAAATATATAATCTTTAAAGGGGGATGCTCAATGAGCATCCCCCTCTTTAACACTAAATAAGCGATAATACATATAAAGCGTTGTCTTTCACAATAACGTCAAAATGTTCATCAAAATATGCGGTACTTACAATAGTAACGCGTTCACGTTTACCATGTTCTGCTGCAATGTGTACATAATTACTGAATTCCTCTGAAGTATGTTCTGATTTTGTCATTAGTAAGTAGTATATATTAGAGCTTGGATTCTTGTATAAGGTATTAATTCCATTATAGCTTGGAGTAAGAATTTTACCTAAGAAGCTAATATCATCTAAAGTCTTAAATGAAAATAATTTTACTACTTGAGCATTTGCTTCTTCATCCGTTTCCTTTGATTGAGCCTTCTTTGTATTGGAACCAAGTGAATTAAATAAGCTATCTACTAATTCAAGAGTTGAATTTGATATACCAGATTCAATTTCAATATCATAGCTATCTTCGTCTTCGTCATCAATTTCATTATCATCAAAGTCCAGTGGGAGCATCTCCTCTGTCTGCGAAAATTTTGCAAATCTTGTATCTAGTTCATCCGGGTCATCTACCTTTGTTACTATTAACATCAAACAATCTGATGAAAGAGGAATTGCTTCTATCACTAAAGGGATATCCTCAACTTCAAAACCGAGTTCATATGAAGCTTGGTGCATAAGATCTCTGAATAATTCTTTTGCCTTCTCTGTACCATAAGCTAACTCACTGATTCGAAGTTCACGATCTAGTAAATCTGATTTATTAAGTGTACAACGTATTTGTTTATCGCTAATTTTTTCTAGTTTCATAGTATCACATCCTCTCTAAAGAGTATCTAAACATAAAGATGCATCTAGACAAATATTTGTTTTATAGTAATAATATATTAATTATAATCATTTATGTGTTATATGTAAAGTGGTTTAGAGATAGATTGGTGTGACAAATTGTTACATATATGTATATTTAAGATAAATATACCACCACAAAATGATATAAAAATAAAGGAATGGTACTTAAAGGTGCAATTTATAGGGGGGAGTGGTATAATAGCACTATAAATTACTTGGAGGAAAATCATGGACAATAGCAATAAAAAATATCTCTACATATTCCAAGCTTTGTTAGCAGTCCTGCTTTATACAGTTGTTCAAGAAACGATGCACTATGCGTTTACTTTTTTGCTTGCACTTTTAAAAGGAAGCTCATCTTCCTATATAAAAAATTTAGTAGAATATATTGCAAACAATGGGGAACAACAGTTTATTAGTCTGATAGCACTAGTGGCAGCAGGATTAATTTGCATTCCAGTTTACTATAAATGGTATAGATACACAATACGTTTTAAGAAGCACATTATAATAAAAGAAGCACTTTCTCTAAAAAATTTGTTTTTAATTTTTCTGGCTGGTATAAGTGCAAATTTATTTATTGCTTCAATTATAGAGCTATTCAGTATAACAAAATATTTTGCTGGATATGAGGAGTCTATAAGTTTATTGTCTGATGGGAATATAATATTGTCAACAGTCCTTGTAGTTATAATAGCCCCAATCTGTGAAGAACTCTTAAACCGTGGTATTGTTTATGAAAAAATCAAAGCACAGTTTACGCGTTTGCCTGCAATTATTATACAAGCAGCCATTTTTGCTATTATGCATGGTAATATGCTTCAAATAATATATGCTTTTATATTAGGACTTCTTTTAGGATATATATATGAGAAGTATAAGTCAATTTATGCACCTATTTTTATGCATTTATTATTTAATGCAACGACTAAGGCAAATGCATATATTTTTACTGATAAAATAATTAATAATAATTCAATTATGGTAGGGGTATGCTTATTCTCTGGGATAGTATTATTTCTAGCAATGAAATATATTAGGAACAGTACTACGATTGAATATATTCAAGAGCCAGGCTTTCAAATGTTTGATTTGAAACAACTAGGTAGTGGGGACGATTTGAATGTTTAACACATAAGTTTCATATAAAACAAAAACTAGGAACGAAAGACTATAGAAATATAGTCTTTTGTTTTGGTATATTAGGTTTAGGAATTTGAAAATTATTTATATTAAATATATATATATAACAGGATGATATAAAGAGGTTATATCTAAATATATTTATATTAATTTGCATTGTCCGAAAGAGACTTATAGAGAGGAGGTAATAATTTAGAAGTCTTATCTAAGTATAAAATTATTAATATGTTAGGGGAGGGGGGCGCATCAAAAGTATATTTAGCAGAACAGTTAAATATACAAAGGAAATGTGCAATCAAATGTATCGATAAGAGGCAAGAAGCCTATGGTCTACTTAAGAATGAGTATATGCTAATAAAGCAGCTAGAACACGTTGGAATACCACGGATTTATGATGTGGAGGAAGATGATAAGAACCTCTATATTATTGAAGAGTATATATGTGGGATGACCTTAGTGGAATTTCTTAATTCTAATTCAATGACAGAAAAAGAGTCACTTGATGTTATATTGCAGTTATGTAATATAATCGAATATTTACATACGGTTAATGATGAACCAATTATATATCAAGATTTAAAACCAGATAATATTATTATTTGCAATAATAACCTCGTCAAATTAATTGATTTTGGGAGTGCTATTACAAAATCGGAACTTAAAAATCAGAAGGTTAGGGGAATAACAGCCAACTTTGCAGCACCTGAACTATTCACAAATAAGTCAATAGATCATAGGGCTGATATCTATTCAATTGGTAAAATTCTAGAATATATAATAAAAAACAATTCTATAAACATTTCTAATTCAACAAATCTAATTCAAATCATAAAAGGGTGTTTGGAAGAATCTCCTTCAGATAGGTTCCCAAATATCAAATCAGTTATATCTAACATTCATGAAAAAATCACAGAAATATCAAGTAATCATCTCAGTAAGACAATATGTGTATTGGGCTCACAAAGAAGGATTGGAACGACATATACATCTCTTATTGTTGCCAAAGCGCTTGAGCGTATAGGACATACAGTACTAGTACGGGAAAATAATTCCAATACTAGTTTTGACCACCTGTTGGAAAGAAACAATATTAAGTTAGGGGGAGATAATTCATATATGATAAAGGGTATTCACCTCCAACCAGCATCTATTGAAGGAAATCAGCTCGAGAACTATCAGTATATAGTTGAGGATTGCGGGGAAATCAATAGTGAGCGTATACCAAAAGCAGATTTCTATATTATTGTAATGGGAACAAGGGAATGGGAGTTATGTTATACCGAAAAGCTTATAGTCAGATTGAATAAGGTTACGAACAGTTTATATGTGTTTAATCTCACAACAGATACCATGTTTAGTCAAATAAAATATGTATTAGGAAAAAGATGCTGTATACAAATGCCGTATATTAAAAATCCCTTTAAATTAGACAAGGGGTTTATAAAGGAGATAATGGAGGGATTAGATAAATTAAAATACCAAATTTAAGATCAGGCATTTTGTTGCCAGGGAGAAAAGAAGGAACTAATAAAGCAGGGGGGAAAACAATTGCAGTCATTGGTGTAGGAAAGAGTGTAGGTGTGACGTACATATCTATTTCTATCGCACACTACTTAAGATCACTTGGATATCGAGTTGCAGTGCTAGAACGAAACAAAGAGAGCCATTTTAGTTACCTGGAAAAGAATCTTTGGGTAAACAGAGAGAATGAGAAAGGATTCCGCTATCAAGGAGTAGATTATTATAAGGATGTTGGGGAAGAAGAATTACTTATCTCAAGCAGGTATGACTATTATGTATTTGATGTTGGAACGGGAAGAAATGCGATAAAGGAAATTGCACGGGCCAATTGTAAAATAGTAATAGGGTTGAATTGTGAATGGCGAATGGATGAAATACAGGAGTTCTATGATACCTATGGAAAGGAAGAGTGGTTTAGACAGGCTAATTTTATAATGAATATGTCAAATAAATATAATAATAAAGGAAACAAAATAATAAGGGAGGATTTCTATTATATTTCTTACATATGGGATAAGTTCAAGGTTAAACCGGAGGTTAGGCAGCAGTTTAGAAGTATTATTGGACTGTGATTAGGTATATAAAAACTAATAATAAGGGAGTGTGGAATGAAAGTATCAAAGCAAAGAAAGAAGAGCAATTTGATAGCTGGACTAACGGGAGGGCTAGCTACATTATTAATCGTAGTTATTTGTACGGGAGTGTATCTAAGATTTATGAAAGAGGAAAAGAAAGATATATCATTAGAGGAATATGTACATATAGATAATCTAAAAAAAGTTGTTGTTACAAAAGAAGATATTATAATGGGAGACAAAATTACAGCTGAGATGCTTGACGTTGTATATATTGAGGGAGAAGCAACAGAATATGCGCTTGATCTGACAGATATAATTGGAAAGAGAAGTGGGGGCAATATTCTAAAAGGAATGCCAATTGTTAAGAATAACCTTTTTGAGGACATTGTGGTTAGTGATGATTTAAGAAATCATGAGATTACGTATATTGAACTTCCATCACTTTTAAAAAAGGGAGATTATATCGACATAAGAATTGTATTTCCTGATGGCGAAGACTACATAGTTGTATCAAAGAAGCAGGTACAACGCGTGGAGTACAGTGAAGAAGGGACTTTGTTCTCGACAATGTGGGTTAATTTGCAAGAGAATGAGAGGTTACATTTATCAAGCGCTATCGTTGAAGCTGCAGCATATGAAACTGCGAAAATATATGCAATAAGTTATGTGCTACCAGATCTACAAGAAGAGGCGATTGTGAATTATCCAGTTAATACAAATGTATATGAGCTCATAATTAATAACCCAAATATCGTAGATGAAGCGATTAAGAAGTTAACCATAAGAGGAGAGAATACCTATGTAAAAGGAGACGAGGAGGATATCATAAAATACCAATATGAGGAGTGATATAAATGAATTTATTTGTTATTGGAGTACAAAATGAAAACAAGCATAGATTTATATGCTATCTTGGTAAATATTTAAGCGGGAAATACAAAGTAGGGATTGTTTCTCTCTATAAAAAAGATTGTTATGATATTGATGTTTTCGAAATAGAAGAACGTGAAGATTTAATAATTAACAGCACGATATCAAATACATATGATTATGATGTGATTATTTATGATATTTGCAAAGATAGAGAATCATTAGAGGATGGAAATAAGATTTTCTATTCTACGATAGATAAGGCGGATATGGATAAGAATAAGCCTAATTTCACGACAAGTTCTTTATCTGATCAATCATTCATTGTATATGATAACCTTATAAAGGGATCTTGCATTGATAAAAGATTTATTTGTAATTATTTATTGGGAGAGGGTAATGTTCCTAAGAAAATATTTTTTATACACTATAATCTAGATACACAACGAGTATTAATGGAAAATGATTTTAAGCAATGTTACTCATTGAAAAGGTTAAGGGGTGAATACTTAAGCACGATTGTTAATTTGTGTACCTTAATGGAATTAACAGGAGGGGATGAGACAAAAAAAATCCTAAAAGTATGCGAGGGGAGATAGAATGCAAATTGCTTTTTGGACAAATGTGAATGGTTTGGGTGGAAATTCTGCAATAGCAGCTGTGGTTGCAGGAACTCTTGCGTTGGAGAAAGGCTTGAGTACAGTAATTGTTGATAATGCAAGTAAACAAAGTAGAATTAATAATTTTTTTCAGATTAAGAGCAAGACTTCTCCCCTATGGGAGAGTAAAGTAGGGGTAAATGGAGTTCTTCAATTAGCAAGGGTAGACAAGCTAACGGATACAAACATTAAAAACTATGCAAAAACTTTAGTGAAGAATGTAGGGTTTGATATATTTGAGGATAGATTTGAGTGTGAAAATGATTTGTTTGAAGAAAACAAGGACGTTTTTATGAAGAGTATAAAGTGCCTAAATGAAGCTTATGATGTAGTTTGCTTTGATATTGGAGTGGGTATATCGAATGATTTGAGTAATTTGATATTGGAAAGGTCAGATATCATTGTTGTCAGTCTAAATCAAAATAAGCAATTATGGAGTAATATGCTTACATTGATTAGTGAATCATCTTTGTTTTTGAATAAACAAATTATCTTTGTGATTGGTAGATATGACTATAGATCAAGGGTAAAAGTGGTAAATTTAAAAAGAGAATTTAGATTAAAAAATACAATAGCAATACCCTATAATATAGACTTTATGGATAGTTGTAACGCTGGTAAGGTTATTGAATATTTACTAAGGAATTATAAGTGTAGCAAAAATGATGATAACTATGGATTTATAGAACAGGTTAATGAATTGGTAGAGGTAATACTAGAAATGGGGGAGGACAAGTGAAAACATTTTTAATTATTAACCTTATCTGCTTATTAATTTGCTATATCGCCTTACTAATAGTCAAAAGAGGACCAAGACAAATACAAGATGAGAGGGAAGTTCTATCTATTCCTATTTTAGTTGAGAAGGTAAAGGATGAACTTTATGAGCTAACCAGAAGTAACATATATGAGCTGGGGTTAGATTCGGATCAGCTAAAGAAGCGAATTGAAAGAAGAGGTGAATTAAAACAAGCGCTAAAGAACTGCGTATATGGGTCTAAGTCAGACAGAGAGTATGTGAAAGAAATAATATATGGGGTATTAAAGGATAAGTACATAACAGAAGAAAATGTGAATGATATTATTCCATTTATGAAATCACATAAACTAACAAGTGAAGAGAAATTTGACATTGTATTATATGATTATAAACAAGAGTATGGGGATGAAGCTATTAATAGATTAGTGGGAAAGTATGAGCTAGCAGAAGAAAAAGTAAAAAACGACGTATGTGTATATGATGTAACCGGAGAAGAAATAGACGATATTTATGAAAAAGAAGGGGTTGTGTTAAGTTATAAGGATAAACTTAAGATTATTACTCAAAGGGTATATCAAGATTATAAAGGGTTAGGGGTATTAGATGAAATTCGATTTATGAATATTGATGGGGTATCGGGAGGGGTGTCAGGTACTGAGCGATCGATAGGAATAGAAGAGAATAGTTTGCTTAGAAGTATCTGGATGTATTATAAGGGGAAGACAGTTAGGCTATCATTTATGAAATTTAGTTCTCTAAACGAATTAAAGCGAATCTGTCAAAATATATATCGATATAACAAGGCGGGTCAACTTTCAGAATGTAAAAGTTATATCATCAATGAATTAATAGATGGTTCAAGAGTTCTCGTTGTAAGACCTAGTTTTAGTGAAAGTTATGCTTTTTTTATCCGAAGGTTGCAGCATAATAAAGTAGTGCTTGAGGAATTAGTAACAGGTAAGAATTCTTCAACAGCAATTGAACTAATGAAGTTCTTGGTTAAGGGCTGCCAAGTAACGTCTATAACAGGTTCTCAAGGCTCCGGTAAAACAACTTTGTTAATGGCCCTAGTAAAGCATATATACGGGACTTTAACATTAAGAGTACAGGAGACAGCATTTGAATTACATCTTAGAAATTTATACCCAACAAGAAATATATTAAGCTTTCGCGAAACGGAATATGTAAGTGGGCAGGAGGGGCTGGACTTACAGAAAAAGACAGACGGAGCAGTAAATATATTAGGGGAAATTGCCACAGATGAAGTAGCCGCTTGGATGCTACAAATGGCCCAAGTTGCATCCTTATTTACATTATTTACGCACCATGCCAAAACTGTTGATACTCTAATAATGTCACTTCGAAATTCATTATTAAAGTGTGAGGTTTTCAATAATGAGAAAATAGCGGAGCAGCAGGTGGTTCAAGTACTTAATTTTGATATTCATCTTAATAAAACCTTCGATGGAAAAAGGTATATAGAGAGAGTAACTGAAATTATTCCTATCAGTCAAACGAAAGAATATCCATCCCTGTATAAGGAGAATAAAGAAGAATTTTTAGATAATATCCAAGAGTATTTCTATAGATCTACCGATAGAAAGCAGTATGAATATGTTAATATTCTTGAGTACATAAATGGGGAATATATAATAATGAATCCAATTTCTTCCCAAACGATTGATGACATGAATAAATATATGAATGTGAAGGATCAAAGAGAGTTTAAACGATTTATTGAGAATAATTGGGGGGATGGGGTTGAAATGGAAAGAATGGCTTTATAGAGTTCTAAGTGTGAAGCTGATAGTTGGGCGATTTATTAACCAAACCAGGTTTCAACTAGAGCAAGTCAATAATTATTCTGAGCTAGATATTAGAATAAAGACTATCAATATGTGCTTGATTTCAACAGTTATATATTTGCTTGCAGTTTTCGTGTTTTTATTATTTTCTAGTGGGATCGTACTAACAATCGTATTTTGTGTCTGTTCAATATTCTTAGCTGCATCCGTTCAAGGGATGATGATTGAACATTATAAATATAAATTGCTAAAACAACAAATCGTTTTAAATGAACAAATAAGGAATTCATATTTTGAGTATAAAGCTGTAAGTGAAGCAATCTATGAAGCCACTCATTTAATTGATGATATTAAAAATCATGAAGTAGTAATACAAGCTTACAAAATAATCGAGGTACTTGGAAATAAGGACATTGAAGCAGCGGCGATAGAATACAATGAGAAAGCACCGAATAAATATCTGAAACTCCTAATGAATATTGCCTATATAACATGTGAGTACGGTGACACTATCTTAGAAGGCGGCGCATCTCTTTTTCTAAGAAGCATAGCAACTCTTAATTTGGAAGTAAGGACTGAGTTGATAAAAAGGGAGCGCATTAATTTTTTATTGAAGGGCCTTAATTTTATAATAGTATTACCATTGTTATTTGTTCAACCAATAAAAGGCTGGGCGAGTGCTAATTTCCCACCGTTAGAATTGTTTTATTTGGGGTATCTGGGTAAATTTTTAGAGGTGTTAATAATTGGAATGGTATTTGGTTGCTATTACTTACTAAGTAAACTACAAAAAAATGATTTTAGCTATAAAGCTAGCTCAAAACAAAGCTTTATAGAACGGATTATGTACTTTAGTTTGTTTAAAAAGATTGCTTTTAAAATTACTCCTAAAATCGACTCCTATAAATATAGAGAAGTATCCAAAAGATTAAATTCAATTTTATCTTCACTAACGATACAAGAATATTATCATAGAAAAGTATTGTCGGCAGCAGTTTTTGGACTAGGGATGGTCGTTGTAAATATAGGTATCGTGCAAAAAGTAGAAAGCAATATTATAGAGGCTAATGTGGTTGTTATAAATTTAATATTTTTTATTTTTGGGGCACTTTTTGGATGTATCATTCAGGATTTAACTCTTAGGTATCAAGAAAAACTCATGAAAATTGAAGTCGAGGAAGAAATATCGCAGCTTCAAATAGTCTTATCAAATCTAATCTATATCAAGCAAATAAACGTTTTCGAACTTCTAGAGTGGATGGAATTATTCTCTATTCATCTAAAAAATCCATTGCAAAGATGCATTATTAATTATGATTCAGGAGCGAAAAAATCTCTTGAGGAATTGGCAGTAAGGGTAGCAAATCCGAATTTTAGTCAGATTGTAGGTAATTTAATACTGGCGAGTTCGGAACTTTCAATCGCGGAAGCATTTGATGACTTAGAAACAGAAAAAAGTTTTTATATGGAAAATAGAAAAATTAATAACGAAAAAATAATACAGAGAAAGCAATGGATTGGACAAACCATAGGGTTTATGCCACTGTATTTTTTGATTATAGTCTTTTTAACGATTCCTATGATTATTTCTAGTTTGTCTCAGATGCAGGTATATTTTAGTCAGTTGACGAAGTTATAAAAAAAATAGATTTAGGGGGATTATATGGATCAGAATATTCAAAAAGCATTAGGATTAGGGGTAAGTGTATTATTTTTTGTTGCAGTTGTAAGTTTAGGGGTATTGTTATTTTCACAAGGAGTTACTTTGGTTGAGGGGGCTGAAGAAAGTACGAGTAGCGTGGTTGCAAAACTATCTGAAAGTGACTACGAAAGATATAATAGTACGGAAGTTTCAGGGACAAGCGTTTTAAATGCAATAAAAAATTATAACAGAGACAGCGGCGAACTAATAATTGTAGTAACAACCAATAATATTACAGGGATACAATATATAAGTACAGGGACTGTTGATGTATCGAACCGTTTAGCAAAGAATTTAATTACATTGAAAAATTCAGCGATTGCTACACAAATAAAAGCAGCTAAAGATGCAACAAGTTTATATTACATAAATCCTAGTGCTAAGTTTGATGCAGAATTATTGTATGACGAAAATGATGCAATAAGAGGCATTAGTTTTATTCAAGATTAGTACGGGAAGTACATTAAGATTGTAGTAAGAGGAGGCACACTTTATGGATGAGAATATAGAAAGATTATTGGAAATTGGAGTAGGGATGTTACTATGTATGATTGCAATCAGTTTAATCTTTACTTACCAAGATCTTATTGAAGCCAGCTACAATCTTTTAATTCGTCGTAATGGGGGTTAGATTTGGAGAATATACTGTTCAAAATATTAAGCTTTATCTTACTGGTTGCTTTACTTTTTATTGCCCCGTTATATAATATGCTGCTTAGACAAGATATTATAATTCAACAAACAGTCAATTATTCTGTTGAAAAGGTAGTAGATTCGGCAAGAGAATGTGGATACATTACATTAAATATGTACAACGATTTTGTTTATGAAGTTATGAGTACAGGAACAGACTATGATATAAAGTTGAAACACTTTAAAAAGTACTATTATGAAGAGGAGGGAGAATTTAGTGCAGATTATTCACTATATACAGATGAAATAACAGAAGCTTTGTTTCTTGAAGGAATATACTATTTGAATGTAGGGGATCTGTTTGTAGTTGAAATAATAAGTACAGAGGGGACCCTTGGGATGAATATGACTGAGGCACTCACTGGAACAGGAAAGAGTACCCCTATCTTTGCTAGAGCGGGGGGAATGGTTTTAAATGAGAATAATTAAAGTAATTGTATTAATTGCATTAATTCAGATTCCATTTGTATTCGCAAATTACGCCAGGGATAAGTACTATGCAAATTACATAATAACTCAAAAAATATACGATAAAGCCTTAAGTACAGCGATGTATGATGCAACAACAATAATTAATAATTACTCAAAAATAGAACTTGTTGAAGGAACGCCAGAATTGGTAATTGATCCACAAGCTGTAGTTAATACTTTCTTGGAGAGCTTTAGTGTTCAAATGACAGGGGCACTGGATAGTAAAGCTATAATATATAAAGTTCCAATTATCGCAATCGCTGATGTTGATGGGGTATATTTTTATGAAGTAACGAACGTAAACAACAGTTATCAAGTACAATATTATGATAAAAAAGAATATATAAGGTATTATTCAGGGAACACAAGAATTCATTTTTACCTAAATGATCATATAACTGTATTTGAAAATAATATTGAAGTATATGATGGCTACTTTTATGACAAAGAGTATTTCATGCCGGAAGAAATGGATTATGAAGCAGAGAAAATGGTAGCAGTCGCGCAAATAATAGAGAATAAAATGAATGGATATGTTAGTTGGGGGGAGTTTAATGAAATTACGATACCCGTATTGTCGGAGGATGACTGGATCAAGGCAACAGCAGATATTTCGATTATTGCACTGGTATTTGAGGAAAGCGGACAAAGATTTAGACTTGTAAATAATTGTGGAATTACAAATAAATTCTACTAAAGAAAATATATAGATTATAAAGTTATAATTTGAATGGGCCAACAATAGTTGAACCCATTTTTTTCTGCACTAAAACAATATAATTTGTAACAATTAAATGTTATAATGAACGTATTATTATTGAAAAGAGGGTAGGAAGATGAAGAAAACATTTAAATCTTTTATGATATTATTTTTTATGGGATTAATCGTATTCGCAGGATTAAAAGGAATTAAATATTTGAGAGATAATAAACCGAATAAAACTAGAATGGATTTATCTAGTATATTTAAGGTAGAAGGTGATTTAAGCACAATTATATATGAGAATGTGCTTTTAGAAGAATCTGCGTTGATTGTAGACGATATGATTTATCTTCCAATCGAATTTGCCAAGACATATATTAGTGATAAGGTATTCTTTGATTATAATGAACTTGTATTAAGTTTTACAACTCCAACTCAATTGATTCGAAGTGTTATTGATACAAAGGAATATACAATAAACGGGGAAAAATTTGAGGAAAATCAAAAAATAACAGTAGCAAATGATGAGGATCAGATTTTTATAAGTATTGATTTTCTTGAAAAGTATTGTAATTATGAACATTCACTTTACTCAGACCCTAATAGAGTTTTGATTAGAGAATTAGGAAAATCAGATAAGATACTAACTGTAACAGAGCATACACAAATAAGAGTTTTACCGGATGTTAAGAGTGAAATAGTAGTGGATGCAAGTAAAGATCAAGAATTAATCTATTTAGAGGTAGAGAGTGATAATTGGTCGATGGTTATGACAACAGACGGATATCAAGGCTACATAAAAAACAAGTTTATTGGTGCGACCGAAACGCAGAACAGGCCAAAAAGATTGTATGAATATGATTATACAAGTATTGCTATAGACGGACCAGTTAGTTTGGTGTGGCATCAAGTGACGAATACTACAGCGAATAACAACATTAATGAACTTATTGATGAAACGAAAGGGGTAAATGTAGTTTCTCCTACATGGTTCTCGTTATCAAATGCAGAAGGTGATATTAAGTCAATAGCGTCTTACGAATACGTAAATACAATTAAACAAAAAGGTATGCAAGTATGGGGATTAGTGACAAATCAATTTGACCGGGAATTAACACGTGAGCTGTTAAGTTATACCTCAAGAAGAGATGCTTTTGTAAAGAATATCATAGACCTTGCGTTGGAATATGGCTTAAATGGAATCAATATAGACTTTGAGTCCTTTAATAATGCGGAAGGAGAAGCTTTTACTGAATTAATTAGAGAATTATCAATACAATGCAGAAAAAATAAATTAGTGTTATCGGTTGATATATATGTACCAAGTGCATGGAACCTCTTTATTGATAGAACAGCAATTGCAGAAGTAGCAGACTATATTGTAGTTATGGGATACGATGAACATTGGGGTGGCGGGGCAGAAAGTGGTTCTGTTTCCTCATTAGGATTTTTTGAAAAGGGATTAATGGATACACTTGAACTTGTGCCAGCTAATAAAATTATTATGGGTTTACCATTTTATACTAGACTCTGGGAAGAGGTAAATGGAGCTATTGTTTCTTATAAAGCATATGGAATGGATAAAGCTAAAGAGATAATAACAGAACAAGGGATTACCCCGATTTGGGATGAATTCACAGGGCAAAATTATGCAGAGTATACAATTGATGAATCTATTTTCAAAGTATGGCTTGAAGATGAAAGCTCAATCAAAGAGAGAATGAAAGTCATAGAAAGTGCTAATATTGCTGGATTTGCAGCGTGGAAATTAGGGTTGGAGAGCACGGCTGTTTGGAACGTGATAGAATCGTATAACGAGAAATGACATATTATAAGCGACTTCTAATATATTTATATATAGTATAATAAATACATTAGGGGGAGCCCAATGAAGACTAAGAAGCTAAGAGAATATGTGATTATAGTTTTAGTAGCCACAGTTTGTTTGTTACTTATGGATTTGTATACATCAATTAATGCAAAAACAAGAAAAGTAGTAACAGTTGTTATTGATGCAGGACATGGTGGTAAAGATGGCGGAGCAAAAGGAATTGATGGTACACTTGAGAAAGATATTAATTTGAAAATAGCTTTAAAAGTGCAACAGGTGCTTCAAAATGAAGGGATTCAGGTTGTTATGACACGTACAGCTGATATCCAACTATGTCAAGGAAGCTATTCGAAAGCAGAAGATATGAGAATAAGACAGACTATCATTGACAATGGTGATGCATCGCTTGCAATCAGTATACATCAAAATAGCTACTCTACGGAGAGAACAAGAGGAGCACAGGTATTTTGCTATAGGGGTTCTGTAGAAGGGAAAAAAGCAGGAGTTATCTTTACAGAAGAATTAGAAAAGATTATTGGTACAGAAAATGTGAGAAATGTGAAAGAAGATGGAACACTTTTTATGCTAAAACGTATTAAATGTACAGGGATATTAATTGAAACCGGATTTATCACAAATTGGGGTGAAGCAGCATTATTGAATACGGATGATTACCAAAATAAATTGGCAGAGGCTATTAAGAATGGTGTCGTTCGGTATTTGGAAATAGAAGATTAGGTTTGAACATACATGATACTTGTTATGCATTTATAAAGGTGATATAATCATGAAAGTGCATAATTGGGTGTCATAATTTAACAAAGGAGTTTTCATGATGGTTACCAAAACATATAAAATAGATAAAGATAATATAAAGTTACCATTGATAAAAGAAGTAGCTCATATATTATGTGAGGGGGGGCTTGTAGCTTTCCCAACAGAGACTGTATACGGGTTAGGTGCCAACGCACTTGATATTGATGCAGCTTCTAAGATTTACATGGCTAAGGGTAGACCCTCTGATAATCCACTTATCGTTCATATTGCACATAAAGAGGATGTTGAGAAACTAGTTACGAATATTCCGGAAAATGCAAAATTACTTATGGATAAATTCTGGCCTGGACCTTTAACTATTATTTTTAATAAAAGTGAAATCGTTCCGTATGGTGTAACGGGTAATCTAGAAACAGTAGGTATTAGGATGCCAGATCATAGTGTTGCGCTAGCGATAATTGATGAGGCAGGGGTTCCTATTGCAGCACCTAGTGCAAATACATCGACACGACCTAGCCCAACGAAAGCTAGCCACGTTTTAGAAGATCTTGATGGTAGAATCAATGCTATTGTGGATGGTGGGGATGTAAATATAGGAATCGAATCAACTATCGTAGATGTTACGAGTGAAATACCCGTTATTCTAAGACCAGGCTATATTACAAAAGCTGAAATCGAGCAGGTAATTGGATTAGTAAATATTGATAAGGCAATACTTAATAATAAAAATGCAGATAGTTTTATTGCAAAAGCACCAGGGATGAAATATAAACATTATGCCCCAAGGGGTGAGATGCTTATAGTTGAAGGCAAAGAAGAAAATGTAGTTTGTAAAATTAATGAACTTGCCAAAGAAAAAATAAAGCTAGGCAAGAAGGTTGGTATAATTGCAACGGAAGAAACCAAGGATTTGTATGAGGATGGAATTATCATAAGCCTTGGTAGAAGAGTAGATGAACTTGATATTACAAGACATTTATTTAACACTTTAAGAGAATTAGATACCTTGGAAATAGAATATATTTTTTCAGAAGGCTTTACGAATGATAGTGTAGGACAAGCAATTATGAATAGACTTTTAAAGGCAGCAGGCCATAATATAATAAAAGTATAATGGAGGATTTAATATGATAGGAATTGGTAGTGACCACGGTGGATTTGAATTAAAACAAGAAATCATGAAATATTTAGAAAGTAAATCGATTGAATACAAAGATTTTGGATGCTATAGTGTAGATTCATGTGACTATCCAAATATAGGGAAAGAAGTTGCACTGGCTGTTTCAACAAAAGAATGTGAAAAAGGAATTCTTATTTGTGGAACTGGAATTGGAATGTCAATGGTAGCAAACAAGGTTGATGGTGTTAGAGCGGCTCTTTGTGGGGACTGTTTTAGTGCAGAAGCAACCAGAGAACATAATGATGCAAATGTACTTGCCCTAGGAGCTAGAGTAACGGGAGCAGGGCTCGCGCTAAAGATTGTAGATATATTTTTAAATACACCATTTTCAAATGATGAGAGACATATTAAAAGAATATCTATGTTTTAGATAGGGGGATTAGAGTGAGACCTACTTGGGATGAGTATTTTATGAACATTGTAGAATTAATTAAAACGCGTTCAACATGTCTAAGAAGAGAAGTTGGAGCCGTAATAGTAAAGGATAAAAGAATTATTGCAACAGGATATAATGGAGCACCAAAGGGTACTGCACACTGTGAGAAAACAGGATGTATGAGAGAAGCACTCGGAATTCCATCCGGACAAAGGCACGAGTTATGTAGAGCTTCCCATGCAGAACAAAATGCAATTGTACAAGCAGCTGCATATGGAGTTCCAATAGCAGGTAGCACAATATACGTTACAACTCAACCATGTGTTATTTGCTCTAAACTTATTATTAATTCGGGAATTAAGAGAGTTGTATTTAGAGGAAGTTATCCGGACAAGCTTTCGCTTGAACTTTTAGGTGAGGCTGGAATTGAATTAGTGCGAGTAGATGAAGATAATAAACAAATTAGTTTAGTAGATGTAGATAATTTTACGGAAAGTAGGCAACATAATGGGGATCTTTGAAAATAACAATTTAATAGTTTATTTAATAGCCTTTGTTGTTGCGGCGATGGTAGCTTTTGTTACAGTACCACTTAGCAAGAAGATAGCATTTAAACTAGGAGCGATAGCAGTACCGAATGAGAGAAGTATGCATAAGAAACCAATGCCTCTTGCTGGTGGGATTTCTATAATTTGCGGATTTATTGCTGCACTTTTAGTAGCAATGTTTATTTATAAAGGATTTGAATATGAAAAAATGTTTGGATTTGTTACAGGAGCAATTATAATTGCGTGTGTTGGACTTTTAGATGATATCTATAACCTAAGCGCAAAAGTAAAATTGTTATTTCAAATATTAGCTGCACTTGTTGCAGTATATACTGGGACAAGATTTGATTATTTAACTTGGCCTTGGAATCCACAAGGATTTATTCACTTGGGAGATTTAGGAAGAGTAATTAGTGTATTATGGATCATTGGAGTTATTAATGCAATTAACTTTATTGATGGATTAGATGGTTTAGCCGCAGGTATTTCTTCGATTGCCTCTTTATGTTTGATGCTAATAGCAATCCTTACAAATAATCCACCAGTAGTAATATTGACAGCTGCATTATCAGGGGCTTGTCTTGGGTTCTTACCGATGAATTTCAATCCAGCAAAGATTTTTATGGGAGATACAGGGTCCACTTTCTTAGGATTTTCTCTAGCTGTAATATCTATTCAAGGATTGTTAAAAAGCTATACTGCTATTACTGTAATCGCAGCACTTTTTGTGTTAGGTTTACCTGTTTTTGATACAGGGTTTGCAATATTAAGAAGAGTAATAAATCGAAAACCAATATATGTTGCTGATAGAGGACATTTGCATCATAGGTTAGTTGACAGAGGTTTTAGCCAAAGAAGAGCTGTAATAACATTATATATGGTGAGTGGTGGATTTGGAATTGCGGGAATTTTGTATGCCATAGGTGACATTAGATTAGCAATCGGTATTTTATCATTAATGTTTATAGTTTGGCTTGTTGATTTTATTGTATCGCGTTTACGAAAACAAAGTGAAGTTGATGTAGAAAAAGAGATAGAATCGAAATAATTTATTTCGATTCTATCTTCTTGAATACAAAAAATATAATTAATAATTTATAATTACACGAAAAGGAGTGAAATAAATGGGAATTAAAGTTATGAGTATTTTTGGAACACGTCCTGAAGCTATTAAAATGGCACCTTTGGTTAAAGCATTAGAAGCAGATAATCAAATTCAAAGTATTGTTTGTGTTACAGCACAACATAGAGAAATGTTGGATCAAGTATTAAGGATTTTTGATATAAAACCAGACTATGATTTAAATATTATGGCACCTCAACAAACCTTGGCACATATTACGACAAAGGCGATTAATGGGATTGAAGAAGTAGTCCAAGTTGAAAAACCAGATTTAATATTAGTACACGGAGATACGAGTACTACTTTTGCTGGAGCATTAGTTGGATTTTATAATAAAATAAAGGTGGGACATGTCGAAGCAGGACTTAGAACATTCGACAAATATCAACCGTTTCCAGAAGAAATAAACCGAACATTAACGACTAAAGTTGCAGATATGCACTTTGCACCGACATCATTATCAGAAGATAATCTCTTGAGAGATGGAATAGCAAAAGATAGTATTTATGTTGTTGGTAACACCGTAATAGATGTACTTGCAACGACAATAGATAATGATTATAAATTTGTATATCAACCACTCAATGAGATTGATTTTGTGAATAAAAGAGTTATTACTGTGACCGCTCACCGAAGAGAAAACTTAGGGGAACCATTAGAAAATATATGTTTCGCGATTAAGAAATTAGTTGAAGAATTTGATGATATTGAGATTGTATATGCTGTTCACAAAAATCCAGTTGTAATGGATACCGTAAATAAAGTTCTAAATAATACGAGTAGAGTCCATTTGATAGATCCTTTGGATTTGCAAGATATGCATAACCTAATGAATCGTTCTTATTTAGTATTAACAGATTCTGGTGGTATACAAGAAGAGGTTCCATCACTTGGAAAACCAGTATTAGTTCTTAGAAATGTTACAGAAAGACCAGAAGGGGTTCAAGCTGGAACACTTAAGCTAGCAGGAACAGATACGTTAACTATTTATAATATGGCAAAAGAACTTTTAATTGATAAAATTGAGTATGATAAAATTGCGAAAGCAAAAAATCCATATGGTGATGGAAAGACATCACAAAGAATTGCAAAAGCTATCAAGAAAGAATTTGGACTATCTGCAGAAGAGGTAGATAGATTTGATAATTAGTAGTAACAGATCGAATCGTAATTGATTTTAAAGAGATTTATTAAAGAGTAGGGATTTCCTAGATTAGGGGATCCCTTTTTATTGTATAGGTTTTATCGTTCTAAGCACATAATCCTAAGAATATACTGTGGTATAGATTGTACCATAGGGAGGATTTTATGATTAAAGATAAATTGATTAGTGGTGCATGCATTACGGTAGTAATATTTCTAGCGCCTTACATATTGACATTATTATTGCAACCGGGTTCACCAACAGCTAATGCAGTAACACCCACTACCCAATCAAGTAAATATACGATTGTCATAGAAAATAATGAAGTGAATAAAGATATAAGCCTTGAAGAGTATCTAGTTGGTGTTGTAGCTGCAGAAATGCCGGCAAGCTTCGAAAAAGAAGCGTTAAAAGCACAGGCAGTTGCGGCTAGGACATATGCTTTAAAAAGATTGACGGATGTTAGCAAATTAGATGCAGACAGTATTGGACAAAGTTATTTGACTACAGATAAGATGAGAGAGCTTTGGGGGGATAATTACTTAACTTATTTTTCAAAGATAGAAGCAGCAGTTAATGATACAAAGGGAGAAGTAGCTGAATACAACGATGAATTAATTGATGCGGTTTTTCATTCAACCAGTGCGGGTAAAACACAAGGTGCGAGTGAAGTATGGGGAAAAGGATACGATTATTTGGCTGCTGTTGAGAGTGAAGGGGATATAGCATCTCCAGAATATTTAGATGTTAGAACCTATACAAATGATGAAGTAAAGAATATGGTCAAAAATAAAGTGGGTGATTTTGATATTACAACGGAAAAGATAATCACCTCTTTGCAGATAATAAGTAGAAATGATGCAAATGCTATGGCTTTGGAGGGCAAAACTTATATAGATATAATAAAACACTATTACACAGGAGTGGAGATTGCAACTGTGGAAAATTAATATAATTATATATTATTCTTGCTTTTACAAACAAAGGCTTTTGTTCGTGGTTATCAGATAAATATAATCTGCTATTCGCGACAAAAGCCTGTAGTGGTTTATTCAAAGAAAATATTATTTAGATTTTTTATAAAGACCCTTTCTTCGCTGTTAGAGTGAAGGTTTTTGGGATCCCTTTGTCATATTGAGGGCAGGAGAAGTTTGGTTCTTCGGTTAAGGAAGTTATTATTAAACCAGATTGCGCAACGGCAGTTACGATTTCCCCGAGATTCCATTTGCGAAGATAGACCTTTTGAGTTTCTCCCTCTGGCATGTATTTTGCAAAAGATATTTGACTCTCAACAAGGGAGGTATCAAAGTAATCCCCATCAACTTTGTGTTTTCTAATCTTAGCAGTAGTTCTCGTTAATTCTGATTCTGGTAAAGCAATAACATTTTCCATTAGATAACGAATATTAACACCAGCAGATTCAGCTAGTTCAAGAGCATATCTTTTATTCCCTTCGGAAAAATCAATTACAGTAGCATCTGCTCCAAGCAAGGCAAGAGCAACCGATTTCGTTCCATTAGAACCCATCAAGTTTGCAATCTTACTCCCTTTAATTTGAGGTATTTTTTCATTGATAATGGATAAGAATTTTTCTGGGTTATTTCTTAACTTAACAGCAGCTTCTTCTGGAGAACCAAATTTATTAACCCATGCTTCATAAGTAAGGTTATTCCATGCTTTTTCATTTGAGTCATCACAGACTTGATTTATATCAAATGAAAATGATTTTTTATCTTTAATATGCTTGAAATGGCTAAATAATTCGAAATGACATCTTATCTTCAAAATACTCCACGGACAAATTCTTATTTTTGAAGTAATTCTCTAACTCAGAATAAAACAAGTCCACATCACAATCGGTAGTAAGTTTTTCTATCCAAAAACTCTGTCCACCACATGCATCTCGTAGATGAACCTTAAGACCTACAGATTTTTCTTCAAAATTGCGATTTAGTTCTATTAATTCGTTAAACGATACTATTTTCATAAACATACCTCCAATGATAATTATTTGTATTAGTATAAGGAGTATCTTTAAAATACACCCTTACCGCTTCGCTGGGACTTAGAAAATTTCTTCATTGACTGAGACTTTTTCTTGTTATCTTTTTCTCTTTTTTGTGCATATCGTATTTCCTTTTGTAATTTCAAGTAATTATTCCATCTTGATTCGGTTATAGAGCCATTTCTTAGTGCTTCACGAACGGCACAACCAGGTTCTAGATTGTGCTTGCAGTCATGGAATTTACATAGGGATACAAAATCTTCAATTTCTGAAAAGGCTTCACTTATTCCGATACTTGCATCCCACATTCCAAGTTCACGCATTCCAGGGGTATCAATAATCATAACATGGTTATCAAGTTCAATTAATTGCCTATGCGTAGTGGTATGTCTACCGCGGCTATCATCTTCTCTGATATCATTAACTTTCATAACATCATCTCCCAATAAGGCATTAACAAGGGATGATTTTCCTACACCAGAAGAACCTAGAAGAACAAAAGTCTTACCTGGCTGCATATATTCATTAATCCTATCCATACCCAAACCAGTATAGGTGCTGATTGGTATTACGTCAACACCAATAGCTACTTGCTGGCTTGAATTTATCTGTTCGGAAGGGTCAACGCATAAGTCTGCTTTCGTCAGTACAACAACAGGAGTTGCTTTGCTTTGCCATGCAGTTGCTATATAGCGCTCCATTTTGCCAATATTAAAGTCATAATTCAAAGAAAGCATAATAAATACGTAGTCAAAATTGGTAGCCACAATCTGCTCTCCACGGCCCTTATCTGGGTCTTTCCTTGAAAAGTATGATTTGCGTTCCAAAACTCTGTGAATAATATGGTGATCCAATCCATTGTGCTTTATTAATACAAAATCACCTATTGCGGGATAGTCTATATTACCATCTTCTGAATAAAAGATCGAGCCCTTCAATCTAGCTGAACCTGTGCCTAAATCACTTATTACTTTATAAACTTCACGATGTACTTCAATAATTCTTGCAGGGATTAGCCCTGAAGCTTTTTCACTCTCTGAAATCTGTTTTTCAAAAAAACCATTAAAACCATAATTAAAAATATCTGACAAATTAATCCTCCTTACCCTAAAAAGGGTACAAAAAAACACGCCTTCATGCGTGCTCCAAAATAAGATTCACGAAAGGTTACGGGTAGTACTATTTGATTATTAAAACCACCATTTTCAAGTTTTTCATAAAACATACACCCTTTCGTTTTCAGATAATTTGATTATAATACCATGGTTTACAACTGTCAAGGCATAACTTTAGCATATGATTGATATAATTCAAAACTACCAATCATATGCATACGGAACTACTTATTGTTTTTTGTTAACCCTTATAATCTTAATTGTGTAGTAAATAATAGATACAAAAAGGCTGAATAGAAATACAGGTAAAAACCATTTACCCAAAGATTGTGAATATAGCATACGATAAGTAATATAGGCAAACGCAATAACCATTTCCATTTTAGTTATAAGTAATAAGGTCTTAGTGTAATGATAAGCTTGTAACCTATTCTCAACTGTAAGTTTTGTTGGGATATTCCAAGCCTCAGGGAATTGCGATACGATAGAGATTAGAGCATATAAAAACAAACCGATAAATGGAAGGATTATTACGCTTATCTTTTTTCCCCAACGATCAATTTCACCCGCTGCATTGTAATGAATTGGTATTGATTCGGACATGCTACTCCAATTTGCAAATAAGATAATAATCATAAAGGCTAAGAATAGACCGGTTATGATTTCAAGAGATTTTTGAAATTTTGTGTATTTTAATTTCATTAAAATATCCTCCTTACCATGGGTTACTTTTGCTAAGCCAGCCATTATCTCCCCAATGGTTTTTATCAACTGGGTTCCAATCATTAGATTTTTGGTTTAATCTCATAATTCTAAACATAAATTTCGTTTTAATTCCTGGTTTTGTATTACAAATATGCTTGCTTATTTTTGAAGCTAGCTTGGTAACTTCTTTTTCTATCGCCAATTTCTTTTCTGGTTTTACCGTTTGCCAGCTCAAAGCCCCAACCGTTTTACCATAATTATAAATTCTTGGTACTCCCCAAAAAAACAGATTGTTTTTCAATGTTTTATTAACTTGTTTCGTTCCGGCACCTGCAGCAGTAGATATTACCAATCCAACCTTGCCGAACATCTTAGGATGAGGACGATGAGGCATCCAACGGTATCCCATATGGTCGAGGAAGGTCTTAAGTTGCCCACTCATTCCATAAACATAGCAAGGGGAATCTAGAATTACCAGATCTGATTCTTCAATGGCCTTTGCAATTGGTTGAACTGTGCTGGCATGAGGACATTTATCTTCACCTTTTACAAAACAATTAAAACAACCAACACAGAAGGTAGGACCATCAGCTGGAAGAAAAAATTCTTTGATTTCTGTTGAATCAGTACTAAGTTTATCTAAAAAAAGTTTTGTAATATTATATGTACTTCCTTTATGCATTTGACCATGTAAAACAACAATATTCATATATGAAACCCTTTCGACTAATTTGCTCTTTATTATTATTTACGCCCAATAACTAGACCATGATTGCTCGCACCTAATATGCTTTTTTCTCTACATACTGAATAATGGTAGTCACACCATATTCTAAACTCTTCTTCACTCATTCGATCAATCTTATCCCTTAAAATCTTAGACAATCCATCGGTAGCTAGATGATCAATGATTGTAAGGTTATATCTTTGGAAATCCGCCTCAGTTTCTTCTGGAGTGGAGTAATAGGAATCAGTCCAAAAACTTGTTGAATCACCTTTCTTCATAACTCCAGTTTCTACTAATGTTTTTGCTAAATCCTTATTTAAAAATTTACCATAGCTAGTTACAACATATGGGAATACATAAAATCTATTAATATACGAAGTAACAAGGATACCGCCTTTTTTTAGAACTCTGATACACTCTGATAAACACTTGTCACGCATTGTTTTTTCTGTTAAATGATAAATAGGACCCATGCATAATACAATATCAAAAATAGCGTCATCAAATCTACTTAAATCAGTTGCATCATTTACACCGATTTCCATCGTGTAGTCCTTGCTTTTAAGCTTTTCTTCAATAAAGTCAATATGACGAGGGGTAATATCTAGGGCAGTTACGCCATAACCTCTATCTGCATAATAAAATGCATAGTTACCTGTTCCAGAAGCACAATCTAATATTTTTGCCTTTTCCGGTAAGACCGCATCTAAGGCTTTAACTGTCGTTACAAACTCAATCTTCTTTACTTTATTAATTGTCAACTTATTATCTTCTTGGTAGTAACCTTCAACAACATTTTTCATGTTAATTCCTCCTTTGAATAAAATTATTGTATTATAAATAAACAAAACTTGAATTAGAGATGAGTTAGATATGTGAACCTATATTAAGTTTGTTATAAATGTTCTTAAGAACCTTTAAAATCTATATTTCTTTGTATATTAAGTATACTATTTTATTGATATTTTATCTACTCTTTACCAGATAATCATGAAAATTTTGTATAAAAATAGGGCATCATAAGATGCCCTATTTTGTGTAAAATCATAAATGCTTAGTTGATAATAAAACTATATTTTATAGTTAATATAAAACTATATTTTATAGTTAATATTATTTCATAATTAATATTAAGATCGTATTTTATAGTTAATATTTTTATAACATAAATCTTTAATTAACAATCTACTCCATCCCCAACATAAGTGCTTTACTTATAGCACTTTTAATATTCTCACTGGAAACTGTAGCACCACTAATAGCATCAACATCATATGAATTTTCTGCTATTACCTTGTCAATGATTTTCTCAGCTTTACTACCAAGTCCATTATCGTGCGTTATAATATTAATATCGGTAATTTGATTATTTTGTACTGTAACTTCTAATTTTACTTTTACAATTCCTGTTTCAGACTCCCCAATAAAAGTACCATCACTAACATTTGTCATGTCGATTTCTTCAAATACTAAATTAGCCATTTTAGATTTTTGATCAATACTTAATATTATTATCGTTACACCCAAGCATGCAAACACTATAAGAATGACACGGATAACTATTTTCAAAACTTTATTTTTCATAAAAAAAGATTCTCCTTATCGTAGATATATATTTAGCTACGTTCGTATTATAAGTAACAAGTTACCATTTGTCAAGAAAAAATAGAAATATTTGGATTATATTAGCAAGTTAGGCAAATAATTAAGAAAAACGTATAGAAATAGTGATTTAGTTTAGAGCACTTGCTTGCTTTCTCTTGGTATGATAAACTTATGAGTAACCGTAAGGGACTATTAAATTTAATAATGATTGTCGTAATTGACATAGAGGATAGGAAAGTTAGAAAGTTGGAGTTACGTATGAAGGAATATGTTTGTGTAGATTTAGAAACTACGGGATTAAGCCCAAAGGAAAACGAAATAATAGAGATAGGTGCTGTTAGAGTTATTAATAACGAAGTGGTAGAAGTTTTTAGCGAACTTATTAGACCAAGTGTAAGTATACCTTCACGGATAACAATGATAACTGGTATTAGCAATAGCATGGTAAAAAATAAAGACGATATTACAAAGGTTCTCCCGAGATTTATAAAGTTTTTGGGAGGATTGCCAATAATTGCACACAATATAAACTTTGATTATGGGTTTTTACTTGAAAAGGCATCAAAACAAAAAATTACCTTGGATTGTATGGGAGTAGATACCTTGCGAATTGCAAGAGGTTTGATGCAAGAGCTTTCGTCAAAATCATTGGCTTCCTTGTGTGAACATTATAATGTTATTAATGCGAATGCACATAGAGCATCGGATGATGCAATCGCCACCGTAAAGATTTTTGAATGTATGAAGAAAGACTATATTGAGGATTATCCAGAAATGTTTGCACCAAGACAGATTGGATATAAAGTGAAAAAGATACAATCTGTAACGAGTAATCAAAAAGAACAATTAGCTAGTTTACTTAATAAACATCAAATAAAGATTGCGGTAACGCTTGAGGAAGTTGATAGGCCAATTGCATCGAAATTAATAAACTATATTACACAATACTATGAAAGGTAATAAAAAGTGGTGATGAAGTGGTAAATATTAGATTAGACATAAGTTATGATGGAACAAAATATCTTGGATGGCAGAGATTAGGGGATTCTGAGCTGACTATACAAAACAAAATAGAAAAAGTACTAGAAAGATTAGTTGAGCATGAAGTTGAGATAATTGGGTCTGGTAGAACGGATGCGGGTGTACATGCTAGGATGCAGGTTGCAAATGTGCATTTAGATACAGATAAGAACTGTAAGACAATAAAAGAATATTTAAATAAATATTTACCTGAAGATATTAGTGTTACTTCAGTAATTGAAGTTGATGAACGTTTTCACGCAAGATTTGATGTGGTTGATAAGACATATTTATATCGATTATGGATGAATGAAAACAAACCAATATTTGAACGTAAATACGTAACGGAAATAGCTGAAAAACTTAATGTAAATAAGATGATAGTAGCTGCAAAGTTACTAGAAGGAACGCATGATTTTAAAGCATTTTCAAGTAAGAGTACAAAGAAATCAACAATTCGAACAATAAATAAAATTACAATAGAAGAGAAGGAAAATGAAATTCACATTTATGTAAATGCGAATGGATTTTTATATAATATGGTTCGAAATATAGTTGGAACACTCCTTGAAGTAGGACAAAATAAAAGAGAAGTTAGTACGATAAATGAAATAATAAATAAAAAAGATAGAAAGTTAGCCGGAGAACGTGCTCCAGCTAAGGGAGTTACATTATATAACGTGAATTATTAAATTTAAGTAGTAGTAGAAATTGATGTAATAGCGAGCTGTAATGGCGAGAGACAGCTGTAAAATAAACCCACTCATACTGATCAGAACCACTAAAGGTTAGATTTTATCTAACCTTTGAGTTGCTTATCAATACGGGTGGGCTATTTACTGCATACTTTATAGATAAGAATTTAGTATTTCGATAATTTTATCCTTTTTAATAGAATTAAGAGTACTAACTTTATTTGATAATTCTGTAATTTTACTTGTGTCACCTCGGTTGCTATAAATAAGAGCTAGGGTTCTATAGGTCTCAGAGATGTCACTACTATAGAATACTTCTAATTCAAATACTGCAGTGGCCTCAGTTGTTAGTTCAAGCACTTGAAGACGTTTTCCTAATTGATGAAGCACCTGAATTAATTTGATGTAATTACCTTCGCAATTCATTAAGTATTGAAGATTATTATATCCATATTCAAGTTTTAAATCGGTATTTGTCTTACCATGTAGGTTCAATATCTTGCTATTACTGAGTTCAGAAAGTACTGATAAATAACGGACGATACCGGTATCGTTATTTTCAATAATAGGTAGATTTTTATAATCAAATAGTATATAATCTAAATCAGTAAGTTCCTTTTTACGAGTTGTGTTTGCTTTATTTTCTTTTTCCCAAAAAGCTTCACTAGCTGAGCTATTCATTGAGGCTGCTTTCTTGCTCTTTACAAGGGCGAGTACGGTAAGAATTATAAATCCAATAAGAATATATGGCATAATAATTAACTCCTTTTATCATAGAATGAGGTGAAAAACATGTTTGGAAAAAAAGGTAAAAGAATGATGGCAACTATAATTGTAATATTACTAGTTGTGTCAATGTTAGTAGGATTGGTGGTACCAATAATGCAAGCAATCGCTAAATAATTAATATATTAATTGTACAATAACAAACAACGAAAGTAAAACAAAAACTACTAGGAGGACTAGAAATGATAAAAGAAGCGATATTTCATAAGATGGATAAGGAATATTGTTATGCTCTAGAAGCAGGCAAATTCTTATTGAAGGTTAGAACGAAGAGAGATGATATGCATATAGTTAATTTGAAGTATACGGATAAATATGCATTTTCTCGTGATGTGGTAGGAATATTCAGCCAAGAAATGACTAAAGTAGCAACGGACCGTTTATTTGATTATTATGAAACAGTAATAGATATTGATATGATATGCTTAAGATATTATTTTGAGTTTATTGGTAAAGATAAAGAAGTTACATATTACGGGGCATATGAATTTTATAGTCAAGATGATAAATTTACTTGCGATAATATGTTTGATGCTTCACAACAAGTTAGAGAAGAAGAGATTTTTGAGACGCCAGAATGGGCAAGAGGCGCTGTTGTATATCAAATATTCCCTGAGAGATTTGCAAGAGGAAGTAAAAGAGAAGCAAAGGATTATGACGATTGGAATATGGCACCAATGGAATATAATTCAAAACTTGGAGGTAGCCTAAGAGGAATAACAGAGAATATGTCTCATATTAAAGAATTAGGAGTAGATGTTATCTATACAACACCTATATTTAGCGCACCTAGTAATCACAAATATGATACAGAAGACTACAAAAAAATAGATCCTGAATTCGGAACGGAAGAAGATTTTAAAGTTTTAGTTGAAGAAGCACATCAAAAAGGGCTAAAAGTAATCCTTGATGGCGTTTTTAACCACTCAGGTACGTCATTTTTACCATTTAAAGATATAATGGAAAAGGGTCAGGAATCAAAATATTGGGATTGGTATTATATTAAAGATTTCCCACTTAAAATGACTAGGGGAGAGAAACCAAATTTCCATTCGTTTGCATATTATTATGGAATGCCAAAATTAAACACAGCTAATCCAGAAGTTAGAGAATATATCTTCAGTGTGGTAGATTATTGGATGAATGAATTTGGCGTAGATGGTTGGAGACTTGATGTTTCTGATGAAGTTAGCCATGATTTCTGGAGAGAATTTAGAAAACGTGTTAGAAAAAATAACAAAGATTCGATTATTATAGGTGAAGTATGGTATGAGTCTTCACCATGGTTACTTGGAGATGAATATGATTCCGTTATGAATTATTTATTTAGAAATCCAGTAAGAGATTGGATCGCTGAAAGTAAAATAAGTGTATCAGATTTTGCGGATCAAATGGGTGCCATTAGAGGTAGATACCACATTAGAGCTCATGAAGTGTTATGGAATTTAATTGATAGTCATGATGCACCTAGATTCTTACATTTTGCAAATGAAGATAAGCGAAAACTTAAGTTAGCAGCACTTCTTCAAATGACTATGACTGGAATGCCAATGGTTTATTATGGGGATGAATACGCAATGACAGGAGCGAATGATCCGGATTGCAGACGCGGAATGGTTTGGGATGAAGAAAAGCAAGATAAAGATATGTTTGAATATTACAAAAAAATTATTGCATTAAGAAAAGATTCTGATGCTCTTAAAAAGGGTGAACGTATTGATGTTATAGTAGATGACAACAATGAATTGTATGCATTTAAGAAGATTTCTGGAGAAGAGGAATTATTGGTTATCATTAATGCAAACAATTCAGCAGTTGAATGTGATCTTCATGTTGGTAAAACAGATCTTATTACGAACACAATTTATCAAGGAATTATGCCATCAAAATCAGGGGTAATTTTAAAGATTAAATAAGTTTAAACATTTTTCATCGGATAAGCAAATATATGAATAAATTGTAGATATAGTGTTAAACTACATTCGAAATAGCAGTCTAAATAGACTGCTATTTTAAATTTCTAGAGGGGGATGTAGCGATGAAAAAGGCAGCCAAAATAGTTTTAAGTATAGCAGTTATAGTTTTTGCATTATTGTCTGCATCGTACGCAGCTGTGACATTTAAAACAACTGGAAAGATGAATAAGAATGTTTATATAGCAAATATCGATGTCACTGGAAGCACGAAACAAAAGGTTTGTGCATTATTAACAAAATTATTAGAAGAAAAACAAAGCACACTGGTTGTACTAAAAACAGAAGGCTACGAGACAACGGTTAGGCTAAAAGGAACAGTAGAGAACACGAATATGATATCCCAAATTAATAGAGCATATGAACATGGAAGAAAAAAAAGCTTCGTTAATAATCTTTCTTATTGGTTTAGCATTAGAAAAGAGACTGTTAATCTAAGCCTAGAAATAAAATATAATGAATTGCAAATAGATTCTATTTTAGAAAGTGTAAAAAATGACTTTATTAACGGAAATAAAAGTGCTATAATCAAAAGAATTAATAACTCGAACAGTAATCAATCAGATTTGACGATTGACATAGAAGCAACAAAACAAAATATTAAAAAATATTTGTGTAATGAAACCAATAAAAAAGAAATTGAAATAGTATTGACTGGAAGCTAAAGATATAAAGGGGGGTGAAGCAATGGAAATAGGCAAAATCTCAGAAAGTATTTTGAAACGATCGATTCTTAAACAAATAAGACATAGAAGAGATGAAATAATAGTTGGACCTAATGTTGGGGCTAACTGTTCAATAATAAGTTTAAAAGAAGATGAGGATTTTGTTATTACAGCAGATCCTATCACGGGTTCTGTGTTTGACATAGGGACCCTTGCTTTGCATGCCGCCGCCAATGATCTAGCCGCCAGTGGGGCCGAACCAGTTGGAATAATGTTAACCATATTATTGCCTGAAAAATTTCCAGAGGGAAGCCTTAGAGAAATCATGAAGGAAATAGAACAAGGTTGTATATTACTAAATATGGAGATTATGGGTGGACATACGGAAGTAACAAGAGCTGTAAACCAGCCAATAATCAGTGTAACAGGAATTGGTAAGGTCAAAAAAGGAAAAGTTATTAAAACATCAGGAGCAAAGATTGGGCAAGATGTTGTTGTTTCTAAGTGGGTTGGACTAGAAGGAACATCAATAATAGCTAACATAAAAGAAGATGAGCTTCTAACAAAATATACTCCAACATTTGTAGAAGAGGCAAAGAACTTAATTCAATACATATCAGTAATTGAGGAAAGTAAAATTGCATTAAATTATGAGGTAACATCGATGCATGATGTAACAGAAGGCGGTATTTATGCTGCACTTTGGGAAGTAGCAGCTGCATCAAACGTAGGAATGGAAGTGGAACTTAACAAACTTCCAATTCGATTAGAGACAGTTGAAATATGTGAGCATTTTGATTTGAATCCATATAAACTAATCTCTAGTGGCTGTTTGGTTATGACAACGAACAAAGGTTGGGAATTAGTGAAAGAACTAGAAAGCAAAGGAATAAAGGCGACCATTGTAGGGAAAATTACAAAAGGAAAAGAACGTGTTGTCCTAAGTGAGGATGAACGAAAATATCTAGAACCAGCGAAAAGTGATGAATTATATAAAATATATTAGTTAGGGAGAGTGAAATCCTATGAGAAATAAGATATTAAAAGCAATTGAGAACAATGCAAAGGTAGATATTAAAGATTTAGCAATTATGCTTGAAATGAATGAGGCAGATTTAGCGAATGAAATTGCTGAATGTGAAAGAGAAAAAATAATTTGTGGTTATCATACCCTTATAAACTGGGATAAGACAGAAGATGAGAAAGTAACGGCACTCATCGAAGTAAAGGTTACTCCACAACGAGGCTTAGGTTTTGACAAAATTGCAGAACGCATTTATAGATTTAGTGAGGTAAGCTCAGTATTCCTAATGAGTGGTGGTTTTGACTTAACAGTTATAGTAGAAGGCAAAACGATGAAAGAAGTAGCTTTATTCGTATCTCAAAAACTAGCTCCGCTAGAAAGCGTTTTGAGCACAGCAACTTGTTTTGTATTAAAGAAATACAAAGATGATGGTGTGATATTTGAGGAACCAAGTAAAGATGAAAGGATGTTGGTTTCACCATGAGAAACTTTTTAGCTAATAAGGTTGTAGATATACAACCATCAGGGATAAGAAAATTTTTTGATATAGTAAGTGAAATGAAAGATGCGATTTCATTAGGTGTTGGTGAACCGGATTTCGATACACCTTGGAATGTTAGAGAAGAAGGCATATTTTCTTTGGAAAAAGGAAGAACCTTTTATACTTCCAATGCTGGACTATTTGAACTAAGAGAAGAGATATGTATTTATTTAAATAGAAGATATAGTTTGAGATATGATTATCTGACAGAAACAATTGTTACAGTTGGTGGAAGTGAGGCAATTGATATTGCATTAAGAGCAACGGTTAATCCTGGAGATGAAGTAATCATTCCACAACCATGCTATGTTTCCTATGAACCATGCACAATCCTAGCAGATGCAGTACCAGTTATACTAGATTTAAAAGCGGAAAATGATTTCAAACTTACAAAGCAAGAACTTATTGATTCAATAACAGATAAAACAAAAATTCTTATATTAGCTTTTCCAAATAACCCAACTGGAGCAACGATGAACAAGGCGGAGTTAGAGGAAATAGCGGAAGTAATTATTGAGAAAGATATTTTAGTTATTTCAGATGAAATATATTCTGAACTTACATACAAGGGAGAACATGTATCAATTGCAAGTTTACCAGGTATGAGAGAGCGTACGATTGTTATTAATGGATTTTCTAAGTCATTTGCTATGACTGGTTGGAGATTAGGTTATGCAGTAGGACCCAAAGATATTATTGAACAAATGACTAAAATTCATCAATTTGCTATCATGTGTGCTCCAACAACGAGCCAATATGCAGCGATTGAAGCTATGCGTAACTGTGATGATGCAGTAGCTATGATGAAAGACTCGTATGATCAAAGAAGAAAATTCCTAATCCATACGTTTAGAGAGATGGGACTTGAATGCTTTGAACCTTTTGGTGCATTTTATTTATTCCCATCAATTAAATCATTAGGAATGACAAGTGATGAATTTGCCACTGAGTTATTAAAAGAACAAAAGGTTGCTGTAGTTCCAGGAACTGCTTTTGGTAATTCGGGAGAAGGGTTTATTAGAATATCTTATGCATATTCACTTGATAAATTAAAAGAAGCGACATCTCGTATTGGGGAGTTTGTTAAAACAAGAAGAGAAAAATTATAACACAAATAGAAAGGATGCCTGTTTACATAGGCATCCTCTTATTTGCTATTTGAATTATTGACAATCTTTACACGTTCCAAAAAGATAAACCTTACTACTCGTAACTTTGAAACCAGAATCATTACACAGTTGCTTTGTGATTTCTGGGGAAATCGATTCATCTATATCAATTACCTTCCGACAAGAATTACAAAATGCGTGAGTATGGTCCAAAATATTAGCGTCATATCTGAAATTTCCCTCGCCAACATTTAACTCTTGCACCAAGTTATTAATTTTAAAGGTATCTAGAGTTTTATAAACGGTTGCTAAAGAAATGTTTGGATGATCTAGTGAAAGAGATTGATAGATTGCTTCTGCACTTGGATGCTCTTTGGTATTAAGTAATATACTGTATATTGCTAATCTTTGAGGCGTTACTTTTAAATTATGAGTCTTTAAAATGCTAGCTAATTCATTCATATAAAGATTCCTTTCTAATAATAAATGTCAGATAATATTAACTTAGCATTTTATTAGATAGATGTCAAGACAATAAATACTTTTATTTTTGCATATAATGCTTCTAATTTGACAAATAACGATAAATGCCTTGTAATAATATATAGACATATGCTAAAATAGAACTAGAATAACGGGCATAATCGTATTGGAGGAATAAGAATGACAGCATTTAATGTAGAATTTATTAACCCATTTTTAACGGCAGCAACAAAAATATTAAACGAAATGTGTCAAATAGAAACAAAATTGGGCAGACCAGTAATTAAGGAACCAGTATTTGGTGAAAATAGTTTAGTAATTATGATAGGTGTTACAGGTGAAATGAAGGGACAAGTTATGATTTCATTTACACTAGACATCGCGTGTGAAATAGCTTCAAAAATGATGATGGGTATGCCTGTTCCAGAATTAAATGAACTTGCAAAGAGTGCTATCTGTGAGTTAGGAAATATGATTTTAGGTAATACTGCAACCATTTTCTCCACAAAAGGAATTGGAATTGATATTACACCTCCAACATTAGTATTTGGTAATATGTCATTTTCACACACATTTGCAAAGAATATATGCGTTCCAATCATTTATGAAGAAAATAAAGGAATCGAAATAAATATAGCTATGAAGCAGGAATAAAAACATGAATATAATATTATTAGAACCAGAAATACCTGCTAATACAGGTAACATAGGACGAACATGCGTTGCTACAAACACAGCTCTACATTTGATTAAACCGTTAGGATTTGATATAAATGAAAAAGCATTAAAACGTGCGGGATTAGATTACTGGGATAAATTAGACGTAAAGATATATGAAGATTTTGAAGATTTCTTACAACAAAATCCTGGCGCAAAGATTTACATGGCAACAACAAAGGCTAAACATACATACGCCGATGTAAAATATGAAGAAAACAGTTTTATAATGTTTGGTAAGGAAAGTGCGGGTATTCCTGAGAATATACTATATAACAACGAAGAAACGTGTATACGAATACCAATGGCTAACTCAATTCGATCTCTAAATTTATCAAATTCAGTTTCTGTAATCTTATACGAAGCATTAAGACAACAAGAATTCAAGCAACTTCAGTTAGAAGGTCAGCTTACAAAATATACGTGGTAATACAATGGGGACGGTTCTTTTTGTATCATATTGATACAATGGGGACGGTTCTAATTGTATCACTTTGATACAGTGGGGACGGTTCTTATTGTATCACTTTGATACAGTGGGGACGGTTCTTATTGTATCATATTGATACAATGGGGACGGTTCTTTTTGTATCACTTTGATACAAAAAGAACCGTCCCCATTGTTCACTTGATCCGTACTTATTTAAATTCAACGATTGTAACTCCTGTGTCACCTTCACCAAATACGCCGAGTCGGAAAGATTTTACGTAAGGGACTCTCTTCAAGAATTGGTGGACGCCATTTCTAAGGGCTCCGGTACCTTTTCCATGAACGACACTAACTTTTGTTAGTCTTGATAAGTGGGCATCATCTAGGTATTTATCAAGTTTTACTATGGCATCATCAACTGTTAAACCAAGTAAATTAATTTCTGGACTAATGGATGAGGTCTTTGACATTCCTATTTTACCTGCGCCTGTGTTGCTTGGCTTATCTGGAGTTGTGATAGGATCCATTAATAATTCGAGGTCGCGCATATTTACGAGGGATTTAAGAATTCCCATTTGTACATATAAATCACCTTTTGCATTTGGAAGAGAAGTAACAATTCCATTTAAACCAAGTGAATGTACTTTTACGGAATCTCCTAATTTTACAGATGCGAGCGCTTTCTTTGGTTTTTGAACTTTCTTCTTAAAGGATAGATTTGATTCTACTTTGTCGAGTTGTTCTTTTATCCTTTGTCTTTCTTTTTCAAGGTCGCTGTGTTTCATATTTGGACCTTGCATCTTCGTGATTTTTCTTATGCTTTCATCTGCTAGTTCTTTTGCATCTTCAAGTATCTCTTGCGCTTTTTCATTGGCGATACGAAGTATTTTTTCTTTTTTCTCATCAAGTTTTGTATGCTCAACTTCTAATTCATTCTTGAGAGTAGCTACTTCTTTCTTGTATTCTTCAATAAGAAGTTTGTCTTTTTCAATATCTTTACGTTTTGATTCTATTTCTGATATAACGGTCTCAAAATCTTTTTCATTTTGTGGAACAATTTTCTCCGCTTCGTCGATTATATATCTTGGAAGTCCAAGGCGGCTTGATATTGCAAATGCATTACTCTTGCCTGGGATACCAACGAGTAGCTTGTATGTTGGACGAAGGGATGCAACGTCGAATTCACAACATGCATTTTCCACACCATCTGTTGAGATAGCATATATCTTAAGTTCGCTGTAATGTGTGGTTGCCATTACTCTTACTTGACTCTTGTGAAGTTGTTGAAGGATAGCCATTGCAAGGGCTGCACCTTCTACAGGATCGGTACCTGCACCTAATTCATCAAAAAGTACAAGAGTATTATAGTTTGCTTTATCTAATATGGAAACGATATTTGTCATGTGAGAGGAAAATGTACTTAAACTTTGCTCGATACTTTGCTCATCACCAATATCCGCGAATACATCTTCAAATACAGAAAGTTCCGAACCATCAAAGGCTGGAATGTGTAAACCCGCTTGACCCATTAGTGTAAAAAGACCGACTGTTTTTAAAGATACTGTTTTACCACCGGTATTTGGACCTGTGATGATAAGCATATTAAATTTGTCACCAAGAGTTATGTCTATTGGAACAACTGTTTTCTGATCAAGGAGAGGATGTCTACCTTTTTTGATATTAATGTATTTTCTATTATTAAAAATAGGTTCAGATGCATTTAATGATTTCGCAAATGATGCTTTTGCAAAAATAAAGTCTAGTTCTATTAAGATATTAATATTTGTGAGTAAGGCTTCCGATTGAGAACCTACCATTTCACTTAATGTCGCGAGAAGTTTTTCGATTTCTGCATGTTCTTTAATCTCAAGTTCACGAATTTCGTTATTTATCTTTACGATTGCCATTGGTTCTATAAAAAGAGTTGCACCGGAGGATGATTGGTCATGAAGCATTCCTTGAAATTGGCTTTTGTATTCCGATTTGATTGGAAGACAATATCTACCGTTACGCATTGTAATTACTGCATCCTGTAACATTGTTCGAGTAGTAGACGAATTCAGAATAGAGTTAAGTTGAGATTGTAACTGTGAATGACTATTCTTAATAGCACGTCTAACATGGCTTAGTCCTGGAGTTGCATCATCACTAATTTCTTCTTCTGAAATAATGCAACGTTTTAATTCGTTATTGATTTCAGTTAGTGGTTGCAATTCATTAAAATAAGAATCGAGTATATCAATATCTGCTCCTTCAGGCTTTCTAGAATATTGTTTTGCTCGATTCGTAACGTCTAACACTGAGCTTATATTGAGTAACTCAATTAAACCTAAAGAAGATCCGACATCTAATCTTTGTAAAGATGGTCGGATTTCTTTGATAGCATTTAGAGATATTGAGCCCTTTTTGTATACGATATTAAGGGCAGCAGCTGTTTTTGCTTGATTCAAACTTATCTCTTCTATATCACTAGAAGGCATTAGTTCTTCACAGCGTTGCTTCCCAAGCGCAGATTGCGCAAAGGAAACAAGCTTAGTTATTATTTTATTATATTCTAAAGTTTTTATTGCTTTACTGTTCATAAATTTCACCTTTAATATTCCGTTTATTTTTAAACTAAATAGGGTATTTAACTGGTTTGCGAAGTTTCGATATCTGTATTTTAACCTATTTATAAGGGAATTGTAAAGGGATAAAAATCCAATGTAATCTACTTGTAAAATTATACTAAAATTTACTCAACAAAACTTACTTCACCAGTAAATACCAAATCAATATGACACATGCTATCTACCGTACCACCAAACATTGTATTTTGTCCGATGCCTATGTGGTATGTATTTTTCATTTTTTCATCAAGGACTGGATACCCACATAGAGATTTTACATTTTCATTTAGGCCGATTCCAAATTCGCCAATTACATTTCCGTTTGGAGGAAGTTCGCTTAAGAAATCATTAAAAGCACTGTCGCTAGAACTCACAATCATTCCGCCTTCTATTTCTAACGTAATTTCTTTAGCAACATTATCCTCAAAATATAGAGTATCAATAAATAAGTTACCATCCGAAGAATATTCGATTGGAGCAATATAGATTTCACCACAAGGCATATCGCCTGTTCCAGTATCCCCGTGCCATTCTCTTTCGCTTAAACTTAGAGTAAGATTGCAGTCATTACCGGTACGAATTACTACTTTGCTTTTTGAGCTTAAACTATTGATTAAAGTATCAGCCTCTGATTTTAATTTGTCATAATCAATATCATATGCATCGGTCATACGTTCTATAAATTCATTTGGATCAATATTTGCTTCATTTGCAAATGCTTCAGATGGAACTCTAAGTTGGATGAATTTATCTTTCTTTACTAAAGTGGCAAACATATTTTTCATATATTCACGATAGAAATTCATCTTATCTTTTGGGAAATTTGCATCTGGAATCACTGCAGCATACATACAAATATCAATTACTACATCTACTTCTTTGAAAATAGAAAAATATTTCTCCCCAAAGATTTGTTCTGGCATATTCTCAAATAAGCCATTGTAATAAGTCTTTGCATGCTGTAACTCAATAGGAACACCGCCATTAGCAGCCACTGCATAACTAAAGTCGTGAAGCGTTTTTCTGTCTTCATCTTCTCCCCAAAATTGCAATAATACGATTTGTCTTTTTTCGATCTCAAAAGCTTTTACTATTTTATTTACTGTTATTTTATTAAACATATTAATTCTCCTATTCTGATTGGTAAACCTTCTGGGACGTTTTGCTTGGCAAGCAATTCAAATGTTCATTCTTTGCGTGACAAACAAAACATCCTCTGGTTTAAAGTTTAGTGTAAATACCATTTTCTCTTTCAAAAATTCCTTCTGATACCATATATTTTCGTAGGGTGCAGAAATCATCATAGTAATCTGCAATCATTATATTGATTTCTCTTTCAGTATATTTCTTACCTTGTTCAAAAGCCTTTGCAATTTCTAGAAGGACAATCTTTCTTTTTTCATTTTGTACAGGAATGTTCTTGAGTTTACCCATTACAAAAAAGCTTTTAATTATCTTATTTCTATAATTTTCTTCTCTTTCTGTCTGTGCTTCATGCTCATTTGAATCAATCTTTACAAGCTCTAATATCGTATTTTCTAACATCTTCTCATTAATACTATAAACAACATAGTATTGTTCTTTATAGGAAGTTGCTAAACCCACATCGATCAGTTTCTTTAAATGAAAGGATATCGTCGATGGAGTAAGTTCTAATCTTTCAGCCAATAATTCAACATACATAGGTTCTTTGATAAGATTTTTTAGTATTTGTAATCTGGATTTGTCAGATAAACATTTGAATAATTGTATGGCTTGGTCTTCGGTCATGTTAGGACTCCCTCATTTCGTTAAATAGATTTTTAAGTGAATCAGCAACATCTAATTTTAATTCTTCAATAACCTTATCTGCGATTAAGTTATTCTTGATTGAATACTCAAGCTTAATTCTCCAAGAGGAAGGAATCTTATTAAATGTCTCAAGATACTCGATGCAAAATTGATTGTACTTCTCTAAATCTGTTCCTTTAACACTAGCATTAACCTTTTTCTCACTAGCATTAAATAATGTTGTAAAAATATCAAATACATTCACTTTAATTTTTTCAAAGTTTGCTTCATCTAATTTATTATCCGCTTGTAATGAAGTTGCCTTTGTAACACATACTGATTTTCTTAATTCTAATTCGTCTAAATATACTTGTTTTATTTCACCTATTGTTTTCATAATGTAATTCTCCTTTGTTGTTTGCCTTGTAATTTTATTATATGCATATGATTAGAAAATGTCAATCTAAATTTATGATTATCGAAACAAATATTGAATTATATTTTTGCGGGTATGATAAAAGGGCTAAAACAGGGCATTCTTAAGAATTTATATAGATTAAAAAGTTTACATGAAATTTATATAACTCTATTATTGTTCAGGATAAGCACATTTTTGTATTTTGTGTTATTTTATTAGTTAAATTTTTATTGAAGTCATGAGGATAGATCTTTCAATATACCTCATAAATACAATTAAGATGAAAGGACAATATATACAAATTTAATAATATAATTTGGAGAATGTTACAAAAATAATTTTATATATTACAAAACTGTTACAATCATGGTATAATACACCATGTTATAAAATCGAGTTTAAAGATGGAGGATTATCGTGTTTAGAAAAAAGAATGTTCATAGTACAAAAGCACATAGATATATATCATTCATGATAATGTCGAATCCATCAAAGTCTGGCAAAGTTGTAACATTTCCTAAATGGGGAATTGTATTAATACTTGTTTTATTAATTGGATCTGGTTATGGAATTGCAAAAGTAACGGCATATGTTGGAGACCTAAAGTATAGTACAGAAGTTGCGAAGCAAGAAGAAGGCATAGCACACAAGACAAATGATGAAAAACAAGAATACATAGAGAGCTTAGAACAAACAACAAGTGAGCAAGAAATAAAGTTGCAGGAAGTTCAAGGACAAGCGGAACAGATATTAGAACAAATTGAAAAGATAAAAGAAATGAAAGAAGATATTGATGAAAAGTTAGGAAATGATGGCGCATCCATTGACAAGGATGAAGTTGCTACTACTAATACATTAGATACATCAAATGCAGTAGCAGCATTAGAAGTAACACCTAGAAATATAGAGCTTACAACTCTCTCTGCAGGTGGTAATGCAACAGGAATAACGAATTTTGACGTAGAATACGATAACCTTAAGAGCATGTTAAATGAATATACAGAAGCTCTTGAATTTGAATATGAAGAATATGATGAAAGAAATAATCAAGTGGACGAGCTATTACCTTATCTTGCAGCAAAACCTACAGGATATCCACTCGATAGTACATATATAACAAGCGCTTTCGGAAATAGAAAGAGCCCATTTAATCGAAGAAGAACTGAATTTCATAGTGGAATAGACCTTAAGGCATATTATAAACAAGATGTTATGTCGACAGGAAAAGGAACAGTAATATCAGCAAAATATGATGGAACTTATGGTTACTGTATCGTTATAGATCACGGATATGGTTTAAAAACAAGATATGCACACAACTCTAAGATATTAGCTAAGGTTGGAACTGTAGTAGAAAGAGGAACTGTAATTGCCCGTGCAGGTAGTACAGGAAGAAGCACCGGAACGCATCTTCATTATGAAGTGTTGGTAAATGGTGTAGCTGTTAACCCAGAAGATTATTTGAATTAGGAGGGCAATATGTTTATGAAAGCAAGCGCAAAAGCCAATTTTGAAAAACCAATCACAATAATCGGTGAGGATACTGTAATTGAAGGAGCTTTACTAAAAGCAAAGAAATCAATCCGAATCAATGGAACATACAAAGGAAGTATAGAAGTTGATGGAAGTATAGTAGTAGGGGATACTGGAATTGTACAAGGTAATATTAAAGCAGACTTTATATACGTTGCGGGAAAAGTTGAAGGAAATATTGATGTTACGAAATTAGCTCATTTATCTTCTCAATGTAATGTTAAGGGTGATATTCTATGTGGAGTTATCGTTATTGATGAAGGGGCTCTACTTGAAGGTAATTGCAAGATGAAACCAAGCGCTGAAAAAGATAGTAAAAAGAATCTAGAAAAGTCAGTTTAGCCGTTTTTACTTAAATTATATGAATATAAAATTTGGATGGCTGTGTGGGATTACTGCACAGCTATTTTTACACTGAAAATCCAAAAGAAATTAAAATGTTTATATTCTATAATAACTAGTGTATAATATAAAAGATACAAAATCGGTAATTAGTAAAAGGAGAAAAAGATGAGATACATTAATTCGTTACGAGAAGGAGAACAACTCTCTGAAATATACCTCGTAAAATTTAAGCAAATAGCGAAAACGAAACAAGGCAAATCATACTACAATATGATTTTACAAGATAAAACTGGTACGGTTGACACAAAGATTTGGGATATCGGACCTGGAATAGACAATTTTGAACAAAACGACTACATAATGGTCGAAGCACAGGTTACTTTTTTCCAAAGTGGAATACAATTAAATGTAAGACGCCTAAGACAAGCGAAAGAGGGAGAATATGATCCAAAGGATTATATCCCAACATCAGATAAAGATATAGAAGTTATGTACAAGGAATTGCTCGCATATATAAGTGGAATCACACAACCACACCTTAGAAAATTAGCTGAAAAGTATTTTGTTGAAAATGCAAATTTCGTTAAGAATTTTAAAGAGCATTCAGCAGCAAAGAGCGTTCATCACAGCTTTTTGGGTGGATTGTTAGAACATACGCTAGGTATTCTGAAGTTATGTGAAGTATATGTAATGCAATATCCTATCTTAAATAAAGACTTATTATATACTGCAGCTATGTTTCACGATGTAGGTAAACTAGTGGAGATATCAAATTTCCCTGAAAATGATTATACGGATGATGGACAATTACTAGGCCATATTATCATTGGAGTTGAATGGTTGAATGAAACGATGAAACAAATAGATGGATTCCCACCAAAACTCGCAAGTATGTTAAAACATTGTATTTTATCACATCACGGAGAGTTGGAATATGGATCACCTAAGAAGCCAGCTATAATTGAGGCGATAGCGCTTCATATGGCAGATAATACGGATTCTAAGCTCATGACTTTTAATGAAATTCTACAATCTGGAACGGAAGAAAAAGGGGATTGGTTAGGGTATAATAGATTGTTTGAATCTAATTTGAGGAAGACGGTATTTTAATACCAAGGTAAATTCAAGATCAAGACCAAGATAAGACCAAGATAAAGTCAAGATTAAGACCAAGATAAGACCAAGATAAGACCAAGATAAAGTCAAGTTCAAGACCGGGATTAAGGTCAAGATCGCAGGGGTTGAGTTTGCTAGGCTCACGGATTGTTCTGTAGCTATTTGCAATACGGATTCGGAATGCGCGTATATCTAATAGAATAAAATCGCTTAGAACAGTGTTTGAAAAGGGGAACTCGCCTTATGGATTTTTATGGGGTGGGTTATTGCGCTCAGACACCCCCTTTTTAAACACTTGGCGCGATGGTATTCTATAAGATATATGGGCATTCCTCATAATGTATTGTAAATAGCTACAGAACTATCTGTGGGCCTTGCAAACTTGGTGGGGTTGGATGATAGAGTGAGGGAGAAATAAAAGATTGGGATATAAGAAAAGAAATATAAGAGAGAATTGGAAGAGAGATATATAAAAGAGATATACGAGAGAATTAATAGAGATGTAAATAGAAAAATATAAGAGATATAAATAAATAAGAGAAATAAATAAGGGAAATAAATTAAGAGAAATAAATAAGAGAAATAATTAAGAAAAATAAGTAAGAGAAATAAGTAAGAGAAATAAGTAAGAGAAATAAATAAGAGAAATAAATAAGAGAAATAAATAAGAGATATATAAAGAGATATACAAGAAATTTATTTGAAATAAAATTTCGTGACTAAGACAAAGGATATTATATTTAATATCAGAAAATATGAGGTGTGAGAGATGTTTGAAGTGAATAAGGATGATGAATATATTGTTACGATTGAAGATATTGTGGACAAGGGTTATGGAGTTGGAAAGCATGAAGGGTTTGTTATCTTTGTAAAGGATGCATTTATTGGTGATGTGGTAAGGACGAAGATAATAAAGGTGAAAAAGGGATATGCATATGGGAGACTGGAAGAGGTTGTAGAGGCTTCTAAAGATAGAGTAATACCAAGATGTGGGATAGCAGATAAGTGTGGGGGATGTCAGATTCTACCGATGGCGTATGAAGCACAGATTGGTTTTAAACAACGAAAAGTGGAAGAATTATTTAAGAGAGCAGGGCTTCAAGCTGGGATTAAATTTAATCCGATTTTAGGAATGGAGGATCCTTATTTTTATAGGAATAAGGCTCAATTTCCTGTTACAAAAGATAAAGATGGCAATATAAAAATTGGGTTTTATGCAGGAAGAACACATTCGATTGTTGACATTGATAAGTGCTATATTCAAGCTGAAGTGAATGAAGAGATAATGGGAATTATTAAGAAGTTCCTTGTTTCAAATAAAATAAGTATCTATGATGAAGCAACTCATTCAGGATTAGTAAGACATATCTTAACAAGAGTTGGATTTAAGACTGGCGAGATTATGGTATGTATCGTAATAAATGGTAAGGAATTACCTAATGTGTTGAAGTTGTCAGAAGAACTTAGAAAAGTTGAGGGAATGACGAGTATTTGCCTTAATGTGAATAAGGAAAAGGGTAATGTCATACTTGGTAAGAAGATTATGCCTGTGTGGGGGCAAAAATATATCACGGATTATATTGGAGATGTTAAGTATCAGATTTCTCCACTATCGTTCTATCAGGTAAATCCGAAACAAACGGAAGTATTGTATGGAAAAGCTTTGGAATACGCTGGACTTACAGGAGAAGAAGTAGTTTGGGATGTTTATTGTGGGATTGGTACTATTTCATTATTCTTAGCACAAAAGGCTAAGAAAGTATATGGAGTGGAAATGGTTCCAGAAGCGATAGAAGATGCTAGGGTCAATGCAAGTCTAAATAATATCGGGAATGTGGAGTTCTTTGTAGGTAAGGCTGAGGAAGTGTTGCCAGAAAAGTTCGAACAAGAAAATATATATGCGGATGTGATTGTAGTAGATCCGCCTAGAAAAGGGTGCGAAGAAAGTGTACTAGAAACGATTGCGGCAATGCAACCAAAGAGAGTTGTGTATGTGTCTTGTGATCCGGCTACGTTGGTGAGGGATTTGAAGATTATGCAGGGTAAGGGGTATGAGGTGAAGGAAGTTCAGGCGGTGGATATGTTTCCGGGGACGGTGCATGTGGAGACGGTTGTCTTGATGTCGCGCAATGACAAATAAGTAGGACTCAAATGGCTTAAAATCAAAGGTTTTCAGACTTTCGGTAATAACTGATTGCTGGAAACCTTATAT
>JAQSXR010000051.1 GCA_029256575.1 Clostridiales bacterium
CGGACTTAAAACAAGTTTCAGAGATATTAAAGATATTGGGTTTAAGCCAATGATTCTCGGATTTATTGTAGATACTCTTGTAGTTGTTGTATCCATAGGGGTTCAGATTGCAACAGGAAGATTTTAAATATACCCAAATAATAATGCCAAGCCATTAGCTTCTACCATAGGGTTTATTTGTGTTAGTATTATATTTTTATATATGGTAATATTAATATATCTAACACAAGGAGGCTATACCTATGATAAAAATAGAATTTTTTCACGATGTTATCTGTAGTTTTTGCTTTCCAATGTCTGCAAGAATGCGACGAATAGCTAAGACCTACAATAATATTGAGATCATCCATCGCTCCTTTGCCTTAGGATGGGAAGCCGAAGATTTTATACGCAATTTTGGCTCAAGGGAAGATGTTAAAGCAGAAGTATTAAGCCATTGGGCTAATGCAAATATAAATGATGATGAACACCGTTTCAATATTGAAGGAATGAGCCAAACAAATTTTAATTTTCCTATTTCACAACCTGGCTTAAAAGCTGCAAAAGCAGCTGGGCTAATTGGTGGGGAGGATATGTATTGGGATGTGTTCGACCGAATACAAAACAAATTGTTTGTTGAAAATAAGGATATTGAAGATATCGCCGTATTAGAAGAAGCAGTGAAGGAAACAAGCGTCCCTTTTACGGAATGGAAAGTAATGTTCGAAAACCAAGAAACAGAAAAAGCTGTAATAGCGGATTTAAAGCTTGTACAAGCTTATAGCATTAATAGTGCACCAACTCTTGTTATTAATGGAAAGTATGCCATTGCTGGTGCACAACCACAAGAGGAAATCGAAAAAGTATTAGCCCGAATCTCAAAAGACGAAGGAATTCCATTAAATAATTTGCAAATACTTCAAACCGATGACACAGCCGGGGCATGTTCTATTGTTGATGGTAAATGGAAATGCGAATAAATGATTACTGATAATTCTAAGATCTTTAGAACCCCTTACAAAGTAGGCTATTTTGGTAATTCAAAAGTGTTTCTCTAATTAGAGTCTTTAACGAATATATCGAAAAGGGAATAATTCGCGGAGGGAAAGCTATGCAATATATTTTAGCAAAAGAAGAAAATATTTCTGATATATATGATTTGGTTCAAGAAAGCATTAAGATAATTTATCCTAAATACTATCCAAAAGAGGTTGTAGATTTCTTCAGTAATCATCACAGTTTAGAAGCAGTAGCTAGGGATGTGATTGAAGGAAATGTAAGTATACTTACAATAGATAACAATATTGTTGGAACAGGCAGTTTTATTGATAATCATATTACCAGAATATATGTATTACCTGAATATCAAAGAAATGGTTATGGTAGATTTATAATGAAAACGATAGAGGCTGAAATAGTAAAGAAATACAATGTAGCTTATCTAGATGCGTCATTGCCAGCAGCAGTTCTTTATGAAAAATTAGGATATAAAACCATAAAGCATGAACAGTATCCGGTTGAAAATGGAGTTGTATTAGCTTATGAAATAATGGAAAAAGAACTATATTGACGAAGAGATTATCCATTTGTTGTAAACTGTCAGATGGTTCTACTTGCTCTCTATCACTTGTTGTGCTAGTAAAGTGTTAGATGTGATAGAAACTGATAGAAGGAGAGGCACTATGAAGTTATATGAAAGTGAAACAGTTGAATTGAAGGAGATCTATACACTGATTTAAAAAAAGAAATTATCGCCTTTGCAAAAACAAATGGTGGAACAATCTTAAACTTGCAGCTCTATTTTATAGAATGAAGCTAATTGAGGCATATGGAACAGGTAAAAAATGTAAGTATACTTACAATAGACAACAATATTGTTGGAACAGGAAGTTTTATTGATAAATTATTAAAGGAGATCACCTATGAAAGTAACGATGTATGGTTCACAAATATGCCCTGATTGTGTCATGGCCAAAGAAATATTAAAGAATCGAATTGATATCCAATTTGATTATAGAAATATATCGGAATCAACAAAGATTCTAAAAGAATTTTTATCTTATCGGGATAATGATGCTATGTTTCAACCGATAAAAGAAGCTGGTAGAATTGGTAGCCCATTCTTCCTTTTGGAGGATGGGAGCAAAACATTTGAAATTTCCGATATTATTCAAACGAATGAATTAAAGAATATAACTGCAAGTACTTGCTCTATAGATGGGAAAGGGAACTGTTAAATGAAGAAGATTATAACTGAGTTAGGAAATTTAAAATCAATACCGTATATGTTGTTTCATGAAGAGGGGGCGGTGAATTTACCACTGGTCATTATTTGTCATGGATATGATAACGATAGGTTTGAAGGTGCTAGTTATGCCCTTAAGTTGGCAAGTGAGGGGATAGCATCACTTTGTTTTGATATGGCGAAACAAGGTGAAAGGTATGATGGATTTATAGACAACATAACCTGTGATGCTGATTTTGGAAAAGCTCTTTTTACAATTATTGAAGAGTCCTATGATGACATTGAGACTTTGATGGAACATTTCTCAAAGGATGACAGAATTGATGGGGACAGAATTGCTATCAGCGGAATATCCCATGGCGCAAATCTGTGTTTTTATGCACTGAAGAAGAATAAAAGGCTGAAAGCTTCAGTACCAATTCTTGGTTCTCCAAACTTCACGGACCTTATTACATATAGTATGGAGAAAGAAAGTCAAGATCAGTTCATAGATTCCAAAGAGGTTGAACTACTTGATTACATCAAAGGGTTGGATCCATATGATTATCTTATCAATGAGGAGATAAGGCCGATGTTAGTAATCAATGGTGAAAAAGATGATGACGTTCCTGCTAAATTCTCGAAAGAGTTTCATCAGAAAATCCTCTTAAAGAGTAAAGATGAATCATCGCCTGTTGAGTTGTTTATTGCAGATGAACATCATTATGTTTCGCGTGAGATGATTGCAAAGGCAATTGAGTGGCTAAAAAACAATTTATAATCAAAAATATTATTTAGGGATTATTGTTATTCTGATTAAAAATATAGAGTAGGAGAACGCTAATGGTAATTGTTTATGAATCAAAAACAGGTTTTACCAAGAAGTATGCCGATATGCTCGCTGCAAAAACAAGTCTAAAGATTTTCCGGGTAAAAGAACTATCAAAGGTTAATAAAAACGAAGAAATCATTTTTCTTGGCTGGATGAAAGTCGGGAAGATACAAGGTCTTAAAAAACTACGAAAATATAATGTGAAAGCTGTTTGCGGATCGGGTGCCGGACGAACTGCTGAGCCAAATACCGATGTAGTTATCGCAAGGAATAAGGTTGAAGGGTTACCATTTTTTTATCTACGCGGCGGATGCTTTCCTTTGAAAGAGTTAAAGGGTAAGGATAAGATCATGCTGTCAATGTTCCTAAAGATGCTTAAAAGTCGCAAGGACAAGGATGAAAAAATCGAAGAAGCGATCGCTATTATTGAATACGGTTTTGACGGTGTAAAAGAGGAAAATCTTAAGCCTGTACTCAATTGGCTGAATGTAACGGAATAATTCTTTATATGCATTAAGCTTTTATATGCATGTTAAGTCGGATAATGAGTTATCAAGGGTATTCCCATCTATTCGCTATTGATTGAAAGGGGGTACTGTTCTACAATTATATATATTAGATTAAGTAAACAGGCATAATATACGGAGGCATTTAATGAAAAAACTTAATAACATATCTCAAACACTAATGGCAAAACTGATTGCTATGCTAATTATAATGAGTCTAGTACCAGTATTGGTAACAGGATTTAGTTCATATGGCATATCAAAAAAAGTACTAAATAAAAAGTTAGAACTCACGAGTTCTCAAACAACAAAGGAAATAACGAGAGGAATAGACAATTATTTCAATGCTATGTCTAATATTATTAAAATATTAGCAAATGACATTAATATTCAAGAGGCAAACAATCCTACTTATTTTGAGTTTGCTAAGGGACTAATAAGTAATATGAAATCTTCGGACAATACGATTCTTGATATTTATGTAGGAACGGAAGAGGGCATGTTTTATGCAGAACTCTCTATGGAACTTCCTTCTGATTTTAATCATCGCGAAAGAGAGTGGTATTTAAAAGCAATCGAAAATAAGGGTGATATTACCATTATAGATCCATACATAGATGCGGATACAGGCAAAATGGTTATTACTATGAGCTCCGCGATTTATAAGGGTGATGAAATAATTGGTGTTGTTGGTATGGATATAGATTTAACTACATATTCGAACTCCTTATCTGATATTAAGATAGGAGAAGAAGGAAATCTTATAATAGTAGATAGTAAGGGTCTTATTCTTGCTCATCCAAATCAATCAATAATTGGAACAAAAATCTCTGATCAAATATCTGTATGGGATGAAATAAAGAATGAAAACAATGGGTTTACAGATTATGAATTCGAAGATTCTTATAAATTTGCTGTCTTTGAAACCAGCGAGGTAACTGGATGGAAATCTTTAGCGGCAATGGATTATGAGGAATTAAGTAATGATACTAGAGATATTAATAGAGTAATTCAAATGGTTTCTATAATTACTGTAGTGGGAGCCATACTAATTGCATTTTTATTTAGTAAACCTATCTCGAAAAATGTGAGAACTCTTTTAGCTGCATTTAAAAAGCTATCTGAGGGTGATTTAAAGACAACTATTTCTATAAATTCAAGAGACGAGTTTAAAGTTCTTGGTAAGAATTTTAATGAAATGGCAGGTAATATTTTAAGATTGATTCGCAATGTAGGGGATGCATCTATAACTGTTCTTGACACTTCTACAACGCTAGCAAATATGGCGGAGGAGACAAATGCTTCACTAAACGAGGTAGCTAGAGCAGTAGAGGATGTAGCAAAAGGAGCAACAGAGCAGGCTCAAAATGCATCAGAGGGTGCATCTAGTGTATCAGATTTAGGTGTTCGACTTAATTTAATTAATGAATCTACTAATATGATAGAGGACTTATCATGTAATGCCAATGATTTAACTTTACGGGGACTAGATAGCATGGAAGATCTGATTTTGAAGTCAGATCAAACAATGAAGTCTACATCAGAGGTAACAGAGTTAGTTTATGAAACCAGTGAAAGCATGAAGCAAATCAATGTTATTTCTACTACGATAGAAACGATCACTGCTCAAACAAATCTACTATCCTTGAATGCTGCAATAGAAGCTGCCAGGGCTGGTGAAAGCGGTAGAGGGTTTGCCGTGGTTGCTGATGAAATCAGAAATTTGTCAGAACAGTCCAAGACAGCTACTATTAAGATAAAAGAAATCGTAGAGGATATCATCAAGAAGACAGAGCAGTCCGTTGAAGCTATGAAAGTAACAAATATAAACGTAAATGAACAAGTAGTACTTGTAAATGATTCAAAAAGTATATTTAATGAAATAATAAATGCAGTACAAGTCTTGTCGGAAAAGGTTACAGAAATAAAACAAAATACGGACGAGATAACGAACCAAAAAAATAATATTGTATCACAGATAGAGAGCATATCAGCGATCTCTGAGGAGTCTGCATCAGCGACAGAAGAAGTAACCGCATCAACAGAACAGATTACAGTTACAATGGACTCTATTACAATACAAGCATCAGAACTTCAAAAATTATCTGAACAATTACAAGATAAAATCAATACATTTAAATATTAAT
>JAQSXR010000001.1 GCA_029256575.1 Clostridiales bacterium
CTTTCTTTGTCCAGCATTAGTTGGTAGGGTAGAATACCGTGCTTCTAGCTATCGTTATATGCCGGATAAAGTAGGGCAATGCTATATTATGGTAGATAAGAAGGATGTATTTAATATGAACGATGTGACGACCTCGATACGGTGGTATCAAACGGAGCAAGAAATAAAGTCTGATTTGTATTTGCATATTCCTGTTTCTTTAGATGACGTTGAAGTGGTTCGAAAAGATACAGGCGGAAGGGTCCCAGAAGAACGTTTGGTGGTGATTGCAAGGAACAATAAAATAGCATTTTATGCAAAGGATATGTTCGAAGCACAAGCAGCATTATGTAAATCCGATTTTTATACTACTGCGAATCAGTTTTTATCTGTGTCCATAGATGAATGTTTTGAGAGTAATAATATTCTATTGAATATTTTCGCTTTGATTGACAGACGGGTTGGTAAGAGAAGACTGTTAAATATGAAAGAAAGTATGAAGTTGAAACATCCGGTGGTTCAGTATTTTTACGAGTTACGGATGTCGTAGATAAAGAGGAACGAAGGATCGAATAGATACAGGGATGATTTATGTTGTAATATATACTAATAAGGATAATTTACAATATAATAATTTAGAATAATTGGGCCGTTATGTATTTAAAAGATGATGGAGGTTTATATGATGAAAGCAATTTTTATTGATCGAGATGGTACATTGGGTGGAGGTGAGAGTGTAATCTTTCCAAAAGAATTTCAACCATACACTAATGTTTTAGAGAGTATCCAATTATTAAAAGACAATGGATATAAAGTTATTGCTTTTACTAATCAACCAGATATTTCAAAAGGTAAAGTAAGTATAAATGAATTTGAAGAAGAATTATTTCAGTTTGGTTTTGATGATTTATGCATTTGCCCTCATCAAAATTCAGATGGTTGTAAATGTCGAAAGCCAAGCGCTGCTATGCTCCTATCTATGATTGCAAAATACAACCTAAAAATAGAAGAATGCTACGTTATTGGTGATAGATGGAGTGATATGTTGGCAGGATTACGAGCAGGTATGAATGTGATATTAGTAAAGACAGGTAGTGGCAATGATGCATTAAGCAAATACCAAGACAAATGGAATATGAATAGTGCCGCTTATATTGCTATAGATATAAATGATGCAGCAAACTGGATTACTTTACATATTTAATTTCAAATTTTTTTGGATAACATTCATGAATAATGTTTGGAATTACGAAGTTTATCTTGACTAACCAATAGATTAATGTTATTTTCAGAAGTATAAGATTAAGGCTATGAAGAGAAAAGTAGATTTTGAATTATGTTACAGAGAGTCTCGGTTGGTGAAATGAGATACAAAAGGCAACATTGAAGTAAAGTCTTGGAGCTGCGTACCGACTACATATTTATTATATGTTGAGATTACGATGGGAGTGCCCAATATAGCATGAGAGTATCGACGTTACATTATTGATCATGTAATTATCCGTACTTGTAGGGATTTGCATTGTGAGATGCAGATAAATTAAGGTGGTATCGCGAGCATTATGCCTCGTCCTTGAATCGTTTCAAGGGTGAGGCTTTTTTTGCGTTATAAAACTAAGGATATGAAGAGGAGATTACATTATGAATGAAACAGTATTAGAGGAAGCAAGAATGAATAAATTAGAAATTGTCAAAGGTCTTATCAATCCGTATCCAGAGCGATTCGAAAAAACACATGAGATAAAGGATGTAAAAGATTTACCAGATGAAACAGTAGGGGTATGTACTGCAGGAAGAATCATGTTTATGAGAAAAATGGGCAAATTAGCTTTCGTTACAATAGCTGATATCAATGGAAAGATACAAATTGCTATTAAAAAAGACAGTGTTGGCGAAGAGGTATATGAATTTTTCAAAAAGGGTTTTGATATTGGTGATTTTATTGGAGTAGAAGGTGAAATATTCACTACACAAACAGGTGAAAAAACCATACGTGCGAATACAGTAACCTTTTTAGGTAAATCCCTTAAGTCACTTCCTGAAAAATATCACGGAATCAATGATATTGATAGTTGTTACCGCCAAAGATATCTTGATTTAATTATGAATGAAAAAACAAAAGAAAGATTTCTATTTAAATTTAATTTCATACGTGAAGTACGTAGATTTTTAGAAGACAATGGATATATGGAGATTGAGACTCCGATTTTGATTGATAAGCCATCAGGTGCAACAGCAAGGCCATTTCTATCACATCATAATGCACTGGACATAGACGTTTATCTTAGAATTGCACCAGAAACTTATCTCAAAAGAGCAATTGTGGGAGGCTTCACAAAAGTGTTTGAATTTGCAAGATGTTTTAGAAACGAAGGAATGGATGCATCACATCTTCAGGATTTTACCATGCTAGAAGCATATTGTGCCTATTATAATTACAAAGATAATATGAAATTTTTACAGATGATGCTATGTAGTGTAATTACAAAATTATTTGGAAGTCCTATAATTGATATTGATAATCATTTGATTGATTTTTCAGCAAAATGGCCAGTAGTTTCATTTCGTGATGTCATATTAAAGGATTGTAATATTGACATCAATCTGTATGAAACTTCCAAAGAATTATTAGCTGAAATCAAGAATAAAGGAATTAATCTTGAATCGGAAAATGATATTCATTCGTTAGGAAAAGGGAATTTAATCGATCTATTATATAAGAAAATGAGTAGACCAAAGATTATATCTCCAACGTTTTTGGTGGATCATCCGATCTCTCTCTCCCCTTTAGCAAGAGCAAATGATGAGAACCCAGAAGTAACAGATCGTTTTCAACTCATCATTAATGGAGCAGAACTTATAAATGCTTATTCTGAATTGGTAGATCCAATTGTTCAGAAGAATAGGTTGATTGAGCAGGCAAAATTAAAGTCAAACGGTGATGAAGAAGCAATGGTTATGGATTACGACTATATAACTGCAATGGAATATGGAATGCCTCCAATCTCAGGCTGGGGGATGAGGATTGATAGAGTGTTGCAAGTGCTAACAGGGCAGGACAATATTAAGGATAATATTTTATTTCCTATTATGAGACCTTTAAATAATAATTAATAAATAGCTTATTAAAAGTGATTAGAAGAGTTGTTCATAATATGACATGATGTGGTCATATTATCTATGCTATAATTAAATCAATAACATATTAGGGAGCTGATCGATCATGCAATATATTGATGTGAATAAGGATAACATTGATTTGGAACATATCTGCTGTGCTTTTTCCGACAAGAAGTGTTCAGAAAGTTATGAATTAAAAAAACAATGGCTAAGAAATGAATTTGAAAATGGTTATATTTTTCGAAAGTTGAATGAACGCGCAAAAGTATTTATCGAGTATGGGCCTGCTGAGAAAGCTTGGGTTCCTGTAACAGCTCCGAACTATATGATGTTGAACTGTTTTTGGGTTTCAGGTAAATACAAAGGAAACGGTCATGGAAAAGCCCTGTTGCAACAAGCAATTGATGATGCAACAAAACAGGGGAAAGATGGGTTAGTAACGATTGTGGGTACGCAAAAATACCACTTTATGAGTGATACCAAATGGTTACTTCGTCAAGGTTTTGAAATATGTGAAAGTATATCCTCGGGATTTAGCCTTATGGTTAAATATATAGATAAAAAGGGCGAGCAACCTACTTTCAATGATTCGGTGAAAACAGGAGAATGCCCAGAAACAACAGGTTATGTTGTATATTACACAAATCGTTGTCCTTATTCTGAGTATCATGTAAAGAATTCACTTCTTGAAGTGGCAAAAAAGAGAGATTTAGACATAAAGATAATTAAGTTAGAAACCATGGAGCAAGCACAATCAGCGCCTACACCAGCGACAATATTCAGCCTTTTTTATAATGGAAAATTTATAACGACTGATATTAGTGTTTGTATGGATAGTCGATTCGATAAAATAATAAATAGTAAGAAATAAAATTGAGATAAATAAAGATTAAGTAAGAAATAAATAACTCACAATAAATGAAAATATCGCATTTATTGTGAGTTATTTATTTAGTGTCTATATCGTTCTAATTTATTGAGATTTCTACATTATCAATGTAATACTTCGTAAACCCTTCGAATCCTGAATCGGTTCCGATTATCAGATAAACACAACCATTTTCATCGGATATGGCTGTTGCAGTTGCTTGCATAGGCTTGTATTCAAATCCTATAATCGATGAATCTTGCTTACCAATACTTATATACTGAAGAACTTGGGGATCCCCCGATACCAAAACCATTCGATTCCACATCCGTTGCAAGTAGGAATTGTATGTCAAACGTATATTCTTTATTTGGAGCAAGACCACTCATTTTTTTTACATATCCCATAAATACATCGTCACTTCGGTTATGGGAGGCAAGGTAAAGACCCATACTTTCATTTCCTAGTACAGGGATTTGTTTGTAATCGGATTTCATCTCATAGATATCATAATTTCCTGCTTCATTATAACTATAATCTGAAAAAATTGGTTCAAATCCAAAGGTTCCTTCGCTAAAATTATAAACATATTTATTAACTTCATTACTATTAATTTCAATATTAATATTATGAATATAGTTTAAGAATTCAACTGCAATAAAAGTTGTCTCGTCTATACATTCAACAATATTGTTAAGTTTATACTCTTTACCTCCTACTATAGCGATATTACTATAAAGTGATATTTTATATAGTTCTTTACCATCTTTTGAGATGGAAACTTCTTGTTTACTACTATTCCAAAAGACATTGTAATCTTGAGACTCTTCAAAGGAACGTACGGGTATCATCGCCTTATCATCAAGTAAGTATGGATTTTTAGTTAAAGTTATCTCCTTTTTTACAATAATCTTGCTGTTTAAAGCTTCTATCGCATAGGATGGTTTAATTGCTACTAATATTAATAATATAGAAAAACTCATTATAAATATTTTTCTGATTTTCATTTCTTACTACCTCCTTTTTTTTATATTACTATAAGACGAAGAATAGGATATAAAGTTCCTCTTATTAAGAATGTCAATGCGAGTAGAGGCAAATATTATCTATAAATAATTAAAAACAGGGGTATACTTTACATTACATGTAATGAATGGAGGTAAACAAATGGAGCTAAATTGGATAGGAGATGCAATTCTTATATTTTTATTTGGTACATTTATCTTAAGATTAGGTGGGAGAAAATCAATTTCACAAATGACGATAACACAAACTATTGTAATGATTGGGATAGGATCGTTATTAGTCCAACCGTTAGCTGGGAAGGGATTACTTATTACCCTCTTAGCAGCAGCTGTATTAACTATCCTAATGATTATTAGTGAATATTTGCAAATTAAATTTGATTTTATAGAGAAATTATTTTGTGGTAAAGCAGTTACTGTTATCGAAAATGGTCAAATTAATATCAAAAATTTGAAGAAAATCAGGTTGTCAGTTGACAGACTACAAACACGAATTAGACAGGCAGGAATATCTTCAATTGATGATTTGAATTATGCTACAATAGAAGTGAGTGGTCAGCTAGGGTATGAATTCAAAGACAATAAAAAACCTCTAACACAACAAGAATTTAATAAATTGATGAATGAGATAACTCAAATTAAGGAGCTTTTAAATACTATAAATAGAAATATTTGACTTTTAATTTAATAACATTTTGTACTTATTTGGGAAGTAGGTGTATTATGGAAAGGAAGATTATTGATTTAAAAAAATCAGTTTATGAATTATGCAGTGGGGCTCCAGATGTAGCTGCGATTTTGGAAACAGTCGGTTTTAAAGATATTACAAAACCCGGTATGCTCGCGACAGCGGGTAGATTTATGACCATACCCAAAGGGGCCTCTATGAAAAAAATAAATCTAGAAAATATTAAAGAGGCATTTATCGAACAGGGCTATGAAATAAAAGAATAATATCAAAGTATAAAATCAAAGAATAAAAGCAAAGGACAAAATCAAAGAAGGAAAATCATAGAAGAAAATCAAAAAATAAAATATATAAGGAAATTTAATTGCTTTTAATTCAAAATTAAATATATTAGTGAGGAAATGATTATGAAATCTAAGAATAGTATGTTTGAAGAATGCACAAAACACCTTTTAAATGATAAGAATCCGTCTGATTTTTTTATACAAGAATTCGAATGTGAGGAGGAGATCTGCTACCCGTTTACTCTTTTATTGGAGCTAAAAACAACGGAGCAATCAAAACAATATCATAAAGAAGGGAATGTATGGAATCATACAATGCTAGTTGTTGATGAAGCTGCTAAAGTGAGAGCAAAGAGCAGAAAACCACTGGTATTTATGTGGGCTGCATTACTTCATGATATCGGAAAACCTAGTACGACAAGAAATCGTAAAGGGAAAATAACGGCTTATAATCATGATGAGGTTGGTGCAGTCTTATCTGAAAAATTTCTAAGTGAACTGACGGATGATGCTGAATTAATACAAGAAGTCACAGCACTTGTAAAGTATCATATGCAGATATTATATGTAGTAAAAGACTTGTCATATAGTAATATAGAAGAAATGAAGGATAATGTAGATTTTAATGAAATAGCTCTACTTGGATGGTGTGATAGAATGGGTAGATTTGAAGCAAATTATGCAGAAGAGGAAAAGAATATTCAATTATTTATAAAGAAATGTAAGGCAAGTAAAAGTTGAAGAAAGACTTTTTACACAAGTAGAAGAAAGACTTTCTATACAAGTAGAAAAGTGAATGGTATTCGTATTGCAAGTTAATATTGAACATAGAAACAACCGGTTAATTGATATAAAGTTTATCTGGTTGTTTTTCTTTATGATGTGTTCTTGTATGAATTGACATTTGGGATAATGTGGAATAATATGAAGAAGGTACATATTTTTTTTATTTAATATAAAGTAGAGAGGGGTAATAAAGATGTCAAAATTAGTTCAACAAAATGAAAAGTTACGAAATATCGAGGAAATAGATCCAAAAGCATTAGGTGGTATGGGAATGCTATTTCTTAACATTATACTTATAATTGCATCAATTGCTATATTTGTAGGAGGATTAATTCTACTTGAAACTAGTGTTTTTCTTGGAGTTACGCTAGCAATCGTAGGAAGTATTTATGCTTTTATCGTTGGTCCTATTTTATTTGGTGGTTTGAAAATTCTAAAGCCTAATGAAGCACTCGTGTTAACTCTTTTTGGTAAATATTATGGTACACTCAAGGGAGAAGGTTTTTTCTTTGTAAATCCTTTTGTTTCTGCAATCAATCCGGCAGCAGCCTCAACATCTTCGGGAATGTTGGCATCAGACAAATCAGCATCAGTTGCGAAAACTGCGATGCAAATTAATACGGGGATTGTTTTTGTTAATAAAAAAATCTCTTTAAAAGCAATGACCTTGAATAATGATAAACAAAAAATAAATGATTCTCTCGGTAATCCAATTATTATTGGAATCGTTGTTATCTGGAGAGTAGTAAATACAGCAAAAGCAGTTTTTAGCGTGGATAACTTTACTGAATATTTATCGATTCAATGTGACTCTGCACTAAGAAATATAGTAAGACTTTATCCATATGATGCACCAAGTGATGATAATGAAAAATCTCTTCGTGGAAGTAGTCAAGAAGTTGCGGAAATGTTACAAGCAGAAATTCAATCTAAGGTAGAAATGGCTGGACTAGAGATAATTGAAGCAAGAATCACACATTTGGCTTATGCACCGGAAATAGCAGCGGTAATGCTTCAAAGACAACAGGCATCCGCTATAATTGATGCTAGACAAATGATTGTTGAAGGGGCTGTAGGAATGGTAGAAATGGCTCTTACAAAGTTAAATGATAAAGGAATTGTAAATCTAGATGAAGAACGAAAAGCTGCTATGGTGAGCAATCTTCTTGTAGTTCTTTGTGGAAATAAGGACGCTCAGCCAATCGTTAACAGTGGCTCGATGTATTAATAATATGGAAAAATTGATTACACATAGTTTTGAACCTATATATAATAAGAATTCAAGAATTCTAATTCTAGGAACAATGCCTTCTCCAAAATCAAGAGAGAACGGATTTTATTATTCGCATCCTCAGAATAAGTTTTGGAAAGTAATAGCTGATGTACTCGGAAAACATATTGCAGAAACTATAGAAGATAGAAGAGATTTTTTACTAGAAAATAAAATTGCCTTGTGGGATGTTTTGCAGTCATGTAATATTAATGGAGCAGATGATCAAAGTATTAAGAATCCAATTGTAAATGATTTATCGGATATATTACTTGAAGCTAACATTCAGGCAATTTTTACAACGGGAACAAAGGCTACTTCTTTGTATAAAAGATACTGTTTACCTGAAACTAAGATATCTTCAATATATTTGCCATCAACGAGTCCTGCAAACTGTAGACATTACAGTTACGAGGATTTGGTAAGGGAGTACGAAGTGGTACTAGAATGGATTGGAAAAAATAACAAAGAAATAATATAGATTAAGTAAAGAGTTGGGAAGTGGATATTTAATACCACTTTCCTCCTTTTTACTTTATGGAGATATCTTGCTTTATTCACGGTTATTATCTATAATATCTAATTAGCAAATAATCTATTTTGCAATTAAGATTTATAAAAATGGAGGATCATTGAATGGATGTGATATTAAACAGAAAAAGTATTAGAAAATATAAAGACATAAAGATTAGTGATGAGATTGTTGAAGATTTATTAAAGGCAGGAATGGCAGCACCTTCTGCAGGGAACGAACAACCTTGGGAATATATAGTATTAAGAGATAAAGAGTTAATGGAAAAGATAACAAAAGTGCATCCTTATTCTCAAATGTTATTGAATACAGATGTTGCAATTGTTGTTTGTGGAGATGAAACGAAAGAAAAATATAAAGGTTTTTGGGTACAAGACTGTTCAGCTTCCACTCAGAATATACTGTTAACAGCTGAAGACAAAGGATTAGGAGCAGTATGGTTAGGGGTTTATCCGATTGCGGATAGGGTAAAAGTAATACAAGAAATATTGAATTTACCAATTAACGTCATTCCTTTATCAATAATACCGGTTGGATATCCAGATGAGGAAAGAAAAGCAGTTGATAGATTTGATAAATCGAGAATACATTTTGACAAATGGTAATTAAGCGAATATAATATAAAATTACTCTATAAATAGGTTATTATAATTAATAGTAACCTTTTTTACAATTAGCCAACAGATACAGAGGAGATAAAATATATGAAAGTTATTGCATTTAACGGAAGTCCCAAAAAAGAAGGTAATACATATCATGCTATAAAGATGGTAGCAGACGAATTAAATAATGAAGGAATTGAAGTTGAAATTATTCATGTTGGCAATAAATTGATTCAAGGGTGCCTTGCATGTAATGGTTGTACAAGAAACAAAAATGATAGATGTGTGATTGAAACGGATGAAGTAAATGATTGGATTCAGAAAATGAAAGAAGCGGATGGTATTATATTAGGCTCTCCAGTTCATTATTCTGCGATTGGTGGAACAATGAAATCATTCTTAGATAGAGCATTTTATGTTGCAGGCAAGGGAATTCTAAGACATAAAGTAGGAGCTGCTGTAGTTGCAGTACGACGTTCGGGAGGAATTCCTACCTTTAATCAGTTGAATAACTTCATTAATTATTCTGAAATGCTAATACCAACATCAAATTACTGGAATGTAATACACGGAACAACACCAGGAGAAGTATCAGAAGATGAAGAAGGAAAACAAATAATGAGAGTACTTGGTAAGAATATGGCATGGCTTATGAAGTTGGTTGAGAATGGAAAAGGAACTGTTGTGGAACCTGAAAAAGAAAAGAAAAGAAAGATTTTTTTTACTGTTAATAGAAGTCTTATAAATTTCGCTCTGCAACTAATCGATATAATTCATTATCCTCTTTTGCAATTCGTTTATTTAAAGCTTCCATAGTTACTTTTGTATCATGAATAAATGATTCGATATTTTCATTAATTTTAGTTTTTGTATTATAGGTATTTTTATAATTTAAATACTCAGCTGCTAAATTTCCCATATCTATAATATATTGATTTGTCATTTTATTAATTTCAATATCTGAACTTTGTAATAAATTAGGATACAGAAATTTATCTTCATTCATTAAATGTAATTTTAGTTGACCCGCAAGTTTGCTTATGTGTAAAGCTGCTTCAGCTGCATTAATTGATGAAATATCTTTTTCTGCTTCGGCTGTAATTGAATTTATTTCTTCTATTATAGTAGCGTGTTGTCTATTTAAAGAATCTAGATTTATCATTTATTACCTCCTGGAATTATGTAATTGAGTATGAGGTAATTATATGATATTTTTGGAAATGAGGTGTAGCCAAGGATACATATTTACTATTGCTCCGAAGTTAGATTCTCCATAAGGTTGTGTAATATAGGTAACAAATCAACTGACTTTGTATAGTCATATGGATCATTTTCACTAGTGGCACTAGTAGGAATGGAACAAATTAGTTCTTTAGGAATGCTTGCTGCTTTTTCTTTTAATGCAACCCCTTTTTCTGTTAAAGAGATTGTTACATTTCTCTCATCTGATTTCAAGCGATTCCTAAGAACCAAACCAGCACTTTCTAGTTTCTTTAAAATAGGGGTAAGCGTACCTGAATCTAAGTATAATTTTTTTCCTAAATCTTTCACATTAATATTATCTTCTTCCCATAAAGCAAGAAATGTAATATAGCTTGTATAAGTCAAACCAAGAGGATCGAGTAATGGTTTGTACTTTCTAATAATCTCCTTAGAACAAACGTATAATGCAAAGCAAATTTGGTTGTCCAATTTAAGTAATTCATCAATTGGAATAGAATCTATATCAGTGGGAAGATTGTCGTTTTTATTTGGGGTTTCTTTATTGCTATTCATATAAGAGTAGTCTCCTTTATTAATAAAAGTTTAATGCACAATTATATTGTACACAATAAATATTAAGATGTCAATTTTGGTATTGACAAAGAGAAATAAATTGTGTACAATTCAATTATAAACATTGAATACAATTTAATGATAAACAATTGAATTTATAAATTAATTGGAGGAAATAAAATATGAGCTTGTATAATTATGAAGTAAAAGACGCAAAAGGAAACAAGGTTTCTCTCGAAGACTATAGGGGTAAGGTTCTTCTGATTGTAAATACAGCAACAGGATGTGGTCTTGCACCTCAATATGATGGCTTACAAGACTTATATGATAAATACAAAGAAAAAGGGTTTGTAATATTAGATTTTCCATGTAATCAATTTGCAAATCAATCTCCAGGAACAGAAGCAGAAACTGTAAGCTTGTGTAGTACCAAATATGGAATAACTTTCCCTATGTTTTCTATGATTAATGTGAATGGGAAAGACGAAGAACCTTTGTATACTTATTTGAAGTCTAAACAAAATGGTATTATCGGCTCTAGTATAAAATGGAATTTTACTAAATTTTTAATAGATAAAGAAGGTAATGTGGTTGAAAGATTTGCACCGACTACAAAACCAGAGAAACTTGATGCTAAGATTGCATCTTTATTATAAACGAAGAGGAGAATGAAAATGAATATTTTAGACTTAAAGGTAGTAGGTAAATTTGGAGAAACAATAGATTTAAGGGATTATGAGAACAAGGTAATGCTAATAATCAATACAGCAACAATGTGTGGATTCACTCCACAATACGATGCGTTACAAGATATGTATGAGAAGTATGAGAATGATGGCTTTGTAATATTGGATTTCCCATGCAACCAATTTGGTAATCAAGCGCCAGGAACAAATCAAGAAATAGCAACATTTTGTGACTCGAAATATGGAATTACATTTCCTGTGTTCTCCAAAATTGATGTAAATGGGGACAGTGCAATTCCTCTATACAGATATTTAGTATCTGAGAAGGGGTTTGCAGGCTTTGACCCAGAACATGAGTTGTCTTCAGTGTTGGATAATATGTTAAGTCAAAGTAATCCTAATTATAAAAACGAACCAGATATCAAATGGAATTTTACTAAGTTCTTAGTGGATAGAAAAGGAAATGTAGTGGAACGATTTGAACCTACTGCTGATATGGAAGTGATTGAAGAAAGAGTGAAAGAGATTTTGGATGATAAACATAATTTATAAAAAAATGAGTCCCAAATAATAGAAGGACCTATTGATACCATCATAATAAGTGATGCGCATCGATAGGTGCTTTTTTTATAACAAAGAATTATTCATTAAATATTCATGGATGTTACTTGGGAATAATGGTATAATTATCAAAATATTTCTACTTTGGGGGATTTGAATTTGATAGATGAGAGAGAGATTCGATTTATAAAAGGCAATGATAAACAACAAGATGAATTTATTGATTTCATTAATTACGTTTTTAATATGGATGGACAAGTGAGTGATTTTTATCGCTTATTACCTAAATTATATAAAAGGGAATATCATCCTTGTGAATATAACTATCTAGCATTAGAGAATGATCGTATCAAGGCAGCTGTAGGTTCTTTTCCAGGAGAGGTTATTGTATGTGGTAACAGATTGACCTATCAGGGGATTGGAAATGTTGCAGTGAATCCTTATAGCAGATCAAAGGGATATATGAAGGAACTTATGAATCAAGCGATTGAAGATATGCTAGTAAAAAATGTAGATTTTTCTGTTCTTGGAGGTAATCGCCAACGATATTCATATTTTTCCTATGAAAAGGTAGGTAGAAAATTTAGTTTCTGGATGGATGAATCTAATATAAAACACGAATTTGGTGAAAATAAAAAAACTAAATTTACTTTTATTTTAGTAGAGGAAAATAGTAAAGAAATACTGAAAGCGATTTCAGAGTTGCAGATTAACCAGTCTATTTATTATACTCGTGACGATAAGAAACTTTATGATATTTTAAAGAATTGGACTTCGGTAGATATTTATGGAATTTATGAAGGGAACGAATTTTCAGGTTATTTACTTAGCTATGATAAAAATAAAGTTAAGGAAATTATATTACAAAAACAAGAAGATTTAGCCGAGGTTGTTGCGGATTTCATAAAAACTATAGTTAAGGGCGGAATAAGCATTGAAATTCCAGATTATCAACGCTATTTTGTGAATGTCTTGTCTTCCTTTGCAGAAAGGGTGTCGATCAATGACAGAGCAAATTTTGCGGTATTTAATTATGACAGAGTAATTGAGGCTTTTTTATGCTTAAAAGCGCAAACAGATATACTTGCAAATGGAGAAATAACCCTTACGATTAATGGAAAGAAGCGAAAGGAAAAACTTCTCGTTTCGGTAAAGGATAACAAAGTATCCGTGACCCCTTGCGATCATGATACAGATTATGAATACACACATAAAGAAGCGATGTCCGTACTATTTGAAAATTATTCTCCACTTCGATGCAATTTGCCGTTAGAGGTACAATCATGGCTTCCACTACCTATTTATATTTTTCCAGCAGATGAAGTATAAGTAAGATAAAAAATGAATATTTTTACCCATTATTGAAACAATATCACTATTAGTATATATCAAATATAAAGGATGGTGAAAATTAATGGGAGATAAGAATCCTAAAAAAGCTCCAAAAAAGAAGCAAGTAGCAGCCGCAAAGACTTCTGAACAATCTTCTGTTCAACCTTCTGCTCAATCATCAACGGCAGCAACAAATTCAGCAAAAAAATCTTTAAAATAATCTATAAAAATCCCCTTTATCTTTTGGATAAGAGGGGATTTATTCATGCATTTATATTTTTTATAAGGATACCTTTAGCCATAGTAGGAGTGCGTACCCAATGTAATGGGACTTTCCCAATATAACGGGACGGCAACTAATGTAGAAGGACCGTCCCCATTGTATCAAAGTGATACAAAAAGAACCGTCCCCATTGTATCATTTTAGATATAAAACATTAGATTTCCATCATCGTTTTTATCTGCTTCGTTTACAAGTTCTTGAAGTGTGACGGAGTCAATAACCGATGTTATTGAGGTATTAAGCCTGTCCCAAATAAGAGTTTCCATTGATTTATCAATCGCAATTGATGAATCAGCTACAGCGCGTTCCGTTTTCTCAAACATATTTAATTCGATTGCTCTCATTATTTCACCTACAGTAATCTTATCAGGTGAAGTAGCTAATTGGTATCCACCTTGCGAACCTTTAATTGAATTTACTAGACCAGATCTCTTTAGAAGTGAGAAGACTTGTTCCAAATATATCTTTGAAATTTCTAATTTTTCAGAAATACTAATTATAGTAATACATTCGTTCGGGTTTGTATTTTTAGCTATAAATACCATGGCTGCAAGGCCATATCTACATTTTGCTGATATTCTCATGTTAACCTCCATTAATACTTTATAAATTAATAATATATTTTATATCAAAGGATGTCAATAACGGAAATTCAAGGTATAATAATATAAGTAGTAGCGCTTGAAATGAATATTAAAAAAATATTAGTAAAACATATTGACAAAATATAAAATATGGAATATGATTATATCATACTAAACATATATGAATTATATATAAAAATCGGAGGTAATTAATATGGCAAATATCTATAATAGTTTAACAGATTTAATCGGAAAGACACCATTATTAGAACTATCAAATTTTAATAAGAAAAATGGATTAGGGGCTAGAGTTGTTGCGAAGCTTGAATATTTTAATCCAGCAGGAAGTGTTAAGGATAGAATAGCAAAAGCTATGATTTTAGATGCAGAAGAAAAAGGACTATTAAAGCAAGGATCCGTTATTATTGAACCAACAAGTGGTAACACTGGTATTGGCCTTGCATCAGTTGCAGCAGCAAGAGGATATAAGATTATTCTAACAATGCCGGAAACTATGAGCGTTGAGAGAAGAAATCTTCTAAAGGCTTATGGTGCAGAATTAGTTCTTACAGAAGGAACAAAGGGAATGAAGGGAGCTATTGCGAAAGCGGAAGAGTTAGCAGCAGAGACTCCAAATTCATTTATTCCAGGACAATTTGAAAATCCTGCAAATCCTAAAGTTCATAGAGAAACAACAGGACCAGAAATCTGGAATGATACGGATGGTAAAGTAGATATATTTGTAGCTGGTATTGGTACTGGAGGAACAATTACAGGTGTTGGTGAGTACTTAAAATCACAAAACCCAAATGTAAAGATAGTAGCTGTTGAACCAACCGATTCACCAATGTTATCAGAAGGCAAAGCAGGCCCACATAAGATACAAGGAATTGGAGCTGGGTTCATTCCAAATACGTTAAATACAAATGTATATGATCAAATATTTACAGTTAAGAATGAGGAAGCATTTGCAGTAGGAAGAGAATTATCAAAAACAGAAGGATTATTAGTAGGTATTTCATCTGGAGCAGCTGTATTTGCGGCAGCAGAATTAGCAAAACTTCCAGAAAATGCAGGTAAAGTTATAGTAGTATTATTACCTGATACTGGAGAGAGATATCTATCAACAGCTTTGTTTGCAGAATAATATAACAAGCAACAAGTTTACAGTTATTTATAACTATGAAACTTGTTGCTTATTTTATTTTATCTACATAAGAAAATAATTAGAATTAAGAAATGAAACATATATTAACTTTCGCTATAGTAAAAATTCACAATTCTAGTAGATAAAATTATGGATTTAAATGGAAAAAAACTATTGCTAAGATCTAAGTATTATGTATAATTAAAATAAGAGGGGAATAAGTAAAAGATAGAGGAGTATTAAAGGGGGGCATTCATGCCCCCCTTAATATTATGCTAAATCTTCAATAAATTCTCTAACCTTTGTTTCATCGGTTGCCCATGAAGTAACAAGTCTGATTGATGAAGTAGTTTCATCTATAGCAGAGTTAATACTGAACAAATACTTTTTACTTAGTTTTTCAATTAAACTGTTTGGTAGAATTGGAAATTGTTGATTGGTAGAAGAATCAGTTACAAATGAAAATCCATTCTCTAAAAGAGCATTTTTGATTTGAATAGCCATTTTGTTTGCATGCGTTGCCACATCGAAAAATAAATTTTCTCTAAATAGTTCTTCAAATTGTATTGCAAGGAGTCTGCCTTTGGCTAAGAGGCCACCTTTTTGCTTTATGAAATATCGAAAATCTTCTTTGAGAGAGTCTTTACAGATAACAAGTGCTTCACCAAATAGAGCGCCGTTTTTTGTTCCTCCAATGTAAAAGGCATCTACTAATCTTGCAATATCTTCTAGTGTTAAATCATTTTCAGTTGAGCATAACGCAGACCCTAGACGTGCTCCGTCTAAGAAAAGTAAAAGGTTATTTTGTTTGCAAAAATTACTAATTGCTTCTAGTTCTGATTTCCTATAAATTGTTCCTAGTTCGGTTGAGTCAGAAATATATACAAGCTTTGGTTGAACCATATGTTCATCTGTATGTTCATCTAGTACATTCTTGATTAAAGTAGGAGTTATTTTACCATCTTGCGTATTTACAGATAAAACCTTATGACCTGTTGCCTCGATGGCACCTGTTTCATGAACATTAATATGTGCACTACTTACACAAATAGCGGCTTGATGAGGTCTTAAGAATGCAGCGATTGCTGTTAGATTCACTTGTGTACCACCGGTTAAGATGTGTACCGCCACATTATCTTGTCTTATATGTTTTTTAATTAAGGTAACAGCATTTTCTGTATGATAATCTTCACTGTATCCTGCAGTTTGTTCCATATTCGTTTTTATCAAAGCTTCTATTATTTGAGGATGAGCACCTTCGCTATAATCATTATTGAAACTATACATTTGAAAACCTCCATATTTTATTTGATATAGTATACCACCGATGATGATAAATGTCGATAAACGGAATAGTAGGAGTTATTAATTTTTTTGAAATTTATATAAGCATTTATATTTTTATTTGAATATATTTCCTTCATTTGCTAGACTATTTTTACAAAATGTGGTAATATTTACATATGAAACGAGACAATGGGGGAGGGTCATGATATTGACAATACGCCCTTTTTGCGTTTTAAGGAAACCTTACACTTCTTTAACATTGATGTGATATTTCCATTATCTATTTAATATTATAATGGTGTAGGACAAATAAAAAATAAAGGAGAGAAAGAAATGTTAAAAAACACAAAAAGAAAATTATTAAGTCTAGTACTAGCAGTAACAATGGTAATTTCTACTTTAGTTCCAAGTTTTGCAGCTGAAGTTACTACAACAAGTGAACCTAATACAATTACTATTCTTCACACAAATGATATGCATGGGGGACTTGTTACAAGTAGTACAGCAATAGGAGCTGATATCGTTGCTTCAGTAAAGAAAAGTATTGATAATGCTATATTAGTAGATGCAGGGGATGCAATGCAAGGAAGTTCATTTGCAACATTAACTCAAGGTGCAGACGTTGTTCGATTAATGAATGCAGCTGGATATGATGTAATGGTAGCAGGAAATCATGAATTTGATTATAGTCAAGAAAGATTAATAGAAAACGCTAAATTAGCTAATTTTCCAATTCTTTCTGCTAATACCGTAAAAGACGGAAAACGTTTCTTGGACGGTGTTACATATTCAAATGGAACTAAGACAAATAACGGAGCTAATTATATAATTGAAAAAAATGGTGTTAAAGTAGGTTTCTTTGGAATCACTACACCTCAAACAGCAACAAGTGCAAATCCTATGGGATTGATTGGAATTAAGTTTGAAGATGCAATCGTTACTTCAAAAGCACAAATTGCTGAACTTAAAGCAGCGAATGTTGATGTTATTATAGGTATTATGCATGTTGGTATAGATGAATCTAGCCCAATAACAAGTAAAGCAATCGCTACAGCACTTGAAGGTTCTGGCCTAAATGTAATCATTGATGGACATAGTCATAGCGAAGTTGGTGAAGTAGTAGGCGGAATTCAAATAGCACAAACTGGAACAGCAAGTGCCAATCTTGGTGTTATCAATATTTCAGTAGTAGATAAAAAAGTTACAGTAGAAGCTAAATTAATGAAAGCAGTAGATTTAATAGCAGCTTACGTACCTAATGAAGAAATAGCAGCAATGGCAGCAGGCATTATTGATGCTCAAAAACCATTATTAGCTCCTGTTGTTGGTAAAACATCAACAGCTTTATGGGGTGGAACTGTAAATACAATAAGAGAAACAAGAATCGCAGAAACAAATATTGGTAATTTAATCGCAGATTCCATGGTTGCTGAAGCAAAAAAAGCAACTTCAACAATTTATGATGGTAAATATAAAAATACTCCAGTAATCGCTTTACAAAATGGTGGGGGTATCAGAGCTGTTGTTAAAGCAGGAGATGTAACAGTTGGTGATGTATTAGCAGTGCTACCTTTTGGTAACATTTTAGCTTATATGGTAATTACACCAGATGTACTTTATAAAGCAATAGAAAATGGTGTTGGTAGTGTTACAGGACAAGATAGTGTAACAGGTGAATTATCAGGATATGGTGGACAATTCCCTCAAATATCAGGATTTAGATTTGAATATAATCCAAGCCTTCCAAAGGGAGAAAAAGTTACAGCAATTTATATTGGATCAAGCACAGTAGCTCTTAGTAAAACTGACAGCAAAACAGAGTTGATATTAGCATCAAATAACTTTGAAATCGCTGGTGGTGATGGATATACAATGCTTAAAGATTTACCTAGCCTTGGAGAAGGAAGAATTTTAGATGTTGTTTTACAAGAATATGTAACGGAATTAACGAAAAAAGGGAATGGTAGTTTTTATGTTCCTATGTATGAAGGTAGAATCAAGGCGGTTGGAGTTTATGAACCTAAGAATTATTCAGCTTCAATAACTGTAACTGACAAAAATGGTATTGCACTTGACAACTTTGCTATTAAATATAAAGTTGATAATAGTGAAATAGCTGTAACTGCAATCACAGATATAAACGGAACATTTAAGATAGCAAATCTTACTGATGGACCTCATGGAATAAAGGTTTATGCAAAAGAGGTAGTAGCACAGGATGTATTAGTTAATAACTTTAGTGGTGCTGGTATGAAAGTTAAAGTAACAGCAAAATTACCACTTGGAGTTACTTTTAGTGATGTTGATAAACACTGGGCAAAAGACTCTATTTATTATGTAGCAAGTAAAGGTTTTGTAAACGGAACTGGTAAAGGTGAGTACTCACCATTAGCAAATATAACGAGAAAAGAATTTGTTGTAATTCTTTCATCAATTGCTGGAATAGATAAATCATTATATACAGAAAAGGTATTTGATGACGTTGATTCAAAGGGATGGTATGGACCTTCAGTTGCTTGGGCTACTAAAGTTGGAATAACATCAGGTACAGGAAATTCATCCTTTAGACCAAATGATAAGATTACAAGAGCTGAAATGGCAGCTATGATTGCTCGTTTTGTAGAAAAACAAGGATATATATTAACAGAAGTTAATACAGGGGTAACATTTAATGATCAAACTGAAATAGCAGAATATGCATTAGTAGCAGTATCTAAGATGCAAAAAGCTGGAATCATTAATGGAACACCAGGAAACTTCTTTAAACCAGAACAGACAGCAACACGTGCAGAATGTGCACAAATGCTCGCAACTTTATTAAAAATGCAATAACAATTAAATATTAATATGCAAATTGGGCGGTTCCAAATGAGGAACCGCCCTATTATTAGATCAAAGAGTCGGGTTGACTCTCTGTTCCTGGCTAATGTAAGGTATAGGTGTTGCTTCCATCCTAATGGATACTTTAGCCTTTCGGATTCTAGTAATCAATTAATGTTATTCAAGGCTATTAAAGAGTATGATAACAAAATTCATATAAGTCTAGTATTTCTGATAATTAATAAAATATTCCACATTTATTTCACAAGTTTTTCTAGAATTATGATTAAAATAATGTATAATTAGGGATGTAACTATTTATCTCGCATGAGTTAACCAACTTAAAAAACATGAGTTAGCTTATACTAAGGGAGAATATATGAAAAGAATAAGTATAGCGTTTTTAACATTAATTATATTATTTACAAACACTAAAATATACGCAATAGAAAATAGTAATATAATAGCAGATAATAGCAATATAACAAATAATGGATTGATATCAGATAATGGAATAACAACAAATAGTAATATAATAACATATAGTGAGGAAATGGTAACTGCAATTGTTGAACTTAATGATTCATCTATTCTTGATAAGATGAATCCTTCTCTAGAAGAAGTTAATGATTATCTTCATACTGAAGATTCGATCAGACAAAAAGATAAATTGTTAGAAAAACAGCAAATTATTAAGGATACAATTACTACAGTGTTAAATCGAAAAGTTGAATATAATTATTCTTACACAAACGCATTTAACGGTTTTTCTGCAGTATTAACTAGGGCAGAGATAGAACGAATTAGTGAAATTAAAGGCATTGAAAGTGTAAGTGAATCTCAAAAATATAAAGTGGAAAATAATACATATGCAACACAAAGTAAAGTAATAGTAGGAAATCAAATAAATACAGTTGATATAGGCTTTAAGGGCGAGGGAATGGTCGTTGCAGTAATTGATTCTGGGGTTGATTTTACCCATGAAGACTTTCGACTGCTAGACCCGAACAGTATACAAATAGATAAGAATGACATTAATACTTTGTTAAATGATAAAGATTTAAAAGCAACGTCCATTACAAATAATTATATCGTAGAAAATTATTATATAAATGAGAAGTTTCCTTTTGGATTTGATTATGCGGATAAAGATAATAATACAATGCCTGTTGATAATCATGGAACACATGTTGCAGGTATTATTGCTGCAAATACGAATAAGATAGACGGAATAACTGGAATCGCTCCTGAAACTCAAATACTTTCAATGAAAGTTTTTGGTAACGAGAATGAGCAAGCAAGTGATGAAGATATAATAGCTGCAATAGAGGATTCAATAAGCTTGGGAGCAGATGTAATAAACTTAAGTTTAGGATATCCAACTGGTGTAGTTATTGATGAAAGTATAAAAAGATTTGAGAGAATATTTAAAAACGCTGAAAACATTGGAATAACAGTTGTGTGCGCTACGGGAAATGAAAGTAAAGTTGGAACGATTGGGAATAACACATACCAATATACGTTAGCTGCAAACCCGGATTCTGGTTTTATAGCTTTTCCTGCTTCACTTGCTTCCGTACTTGCAGTTGCAAGTTCAAACGACAAATCACTTGTAATGCCATATTTTTCTTTAAGTTCTGGAGAAAATGTTTTTTTTACGGATAGTAGTAGTCAGGTAAAACTAGAGTCTTTTGATACCATTCTAAATGGAAAGCAACTGGAATTAGAGTATGTTGGGTTAGGGGCAAAAGAAGATTTTATCGGAAAAAATGTTAGGGGCAAAATAGCGGTTATTGACAGAGGAACATACACATTTAATGAAAAAGTATTAAATGCAGAACAAAATGGTGCAGTTGGTGTAATCGTAATAAATTATGATATAGAAAATTTATTGATGTTATTAACTGACGTTAGGATACCTGCAATATCCGTAACAAGTGAATTCAAAAACACTTTAATGGATGCGATTAATTCCGATAACGCGAATAGCATTGTAGTTGCAAAAGGGGCTACCGCCAAAGTTAGTAATATTGATACGATAAGCAAATTTTCTTCATCGGGAGTAACCTCTGATTTAAAATTAAAACCAGACATATCTGCTCCGGGAGAGCAAATATTATCAACTGCAATTAATAATACAATTATTGCTCAAAACGGAACGTCTATGGCTTCCCCTCAAGTTTCAGGAGCAATATTATTAATGAATCAATATATCAAGAGTTTGGATACTAAAGTTGATTATAGTATAATATCTGAATTGGAACTCGCAAAAATGTTATTAATGAGTTCGGCAAGAATTGCAAAAGATGTTAAGAAGATTGAGACTTCACCAAGACAACAAGGAGCTGGTATTCTTGATATTGTAGCTGCAACAAAGTCAAGCGCATTTCTATATAACAAATTCTCAAACTCAACGAAGATTGAACTTGGAGATAAGCTTGCAAAAAACACAAATAATATGTTTACAATGCAATTTACAATTAGGAATATAACCGGAAAACAGCAAGTTTATGATGTTTCGACTTCTGTATTAACAAGTAATTTATTTACAGAGGCCGATGGTCAGGTATTTTCTATCGATGAAGAATACAAGTTAAATGCATCAAAGATTAATTTTAGGTATAAAAATAATAATATTAATAAATATGCGAAAGATTACGTAAAAGAAACAATTTCTTTGGCTCCTTATGAGGAAAAAACGTTTACATTAGATGTGTTTTTAGCAAAGGAAGATATTGAATTTCTTAATAAAAGTGTGAATGGTACTTTTGTTGAGGGGTTTATAGAATGTAAATCTAATGATTTAGGACAGCCAGTTATTAGCATTCCGTATATGGGGTTTTATGGTGATTGGGCTAAACTTCCAATATTAGATTCATCGGTTTATGATACCAAGACGTCTTACTTTAACGGACAGAATGTTATTTCTGAGGATAATGGTATAGAAATAGAACTAGGAGAAAATGCTTATTTATCAGATGGTGAGGCAACTTATGATTATGATTTAATAGCAATATCGCCGAATAATGATAGAAAAAATGAATTTATGATGGCTTCTATAAATTTGTTAAGAGATACGAAATCATTGGCTGTTGATATTAAGAATAATAAAGGTGAAATGGTAACAAATTGGACTTTTTATGAGAATATGCCTAAAACTCAAGTATCTAAATATGTGGAAGGCAAAACAACGACACAAACTATGAGGTATTTTGGAAGAGATAAGAACCAAAATATACTACCAGAAGGTAATTACACATATATTGTAAAAGCAGAACTTCAAGTGCAAAGTGGAGTTATTGACACCTGGGAAATACCATTTGTTATAGATAATACTTCACCAATTATTACAAGTTACGCAATAAAAACGATTAATGGAGTTCAAACACTTGAATTGAATTTAAAGGATAATCACTATATTCAGACAGTTGTAGTAGAAGATCAAAATAAAAATATAATTAGTCAATTAGCTATAAAAGAGAAATATACGAAAAATGAAACCTTTAAAGTTAGTATTCCATTAGTGAATATTAATGGAAGTGAGATTAATGTAAAATTAATTGATTATGCAAATAATGAATTGAATCAAAAAATTGCAGTATCTTCTTCCACAAGTAACATATATAAGATAATTACAACAAGTTATGGTGAAAAAATTATTGACCTAACAGACTATATTTCTCAAATAAGTAACGCTAACAGTCAATATCTTAGCCTTGAAAAAGCAAGCTTATTAGACACAATAATAAAAAATAGCGTAAACAAAATAAAACTAGATTTAGGCAAAGTAAATAGTAATGTTAATACAATTGATATAGCGCTTGAAGTAATAAAAGCATTAACAGCTAAAAATGTAGATTTGTTAATAACACACAATGAATTAACTTATGAAATACCTGCCAAAGTATTATCGGAAACGAATAATAGGATAAGCATCATTATTAATAAAAATGTTCTCGCTCCTAGAAATAATACTTATAAAAATATCGGATATAATTATGAATTTAATTTATACAGCAATGGGACTAAACTTAATGCTTTATCGAACCAAATATTAGTTAAAGTTAAATTGAAAAATACATTAACAGATTTAGATAAAATAAGCAATTTTACATTTGGAGCTAATCAAAAATGGATACAAGGAGTAACATATTTAGATACTGATACAGTTGTTTATAAAATTAAGGAACTAGGTTTTCATTCATTGATGATTATGGATAAGAAATTTAAAGATGTGAATGGAGGGTGGGCAGTTAAGTATATTAATTCACTTGCTTCAAAAGGAATAATAAAAGGTACCTCAGACACAACATTTAGTCCGTTAAAAACAATTACTAGAGCAGAGTTTGTCGCACTGGTAGTAAGAACAATGGATACCAATATTACTGTGAATAGTAGCATTGATTTTATAGGGATGGATAAGAATTCATGGTATTATAATGAAATGATATTAGCGAAACAATTAGGGTTAATAGAGGGAGATACCTATGATGCTTTAGCCAAAATCAATCGATTTGAGATGGCGATGATAGTGGCAAAAGCGCATGCAATTATTAATAATCAAGAAGTTACATATAATGGGAAATTAAGTTTCACGGATGTACCAGCTGATTCAACTGCAACCTATATTGGTTATGCGAAGGAAAATGGGTTAATAAGTGGGTATTTAGACAATACATTTAGACCTGCTAATAATGCCACAAGAGAAGAGATAACACGAGTAATATACGAACTAATTAATTAGGAATAAAAAGGGTAGTTATTTTATTTCTGAAGAATAAAAAATGTTAAAAAAACACAATAATTTGATAGCAACATTTTACAAAATGTGATATTGTAGAAAAGTGAAATCTTAAATAATCTCTAGTTGTGGAGAATTGATATCATTAAATAAAAATTAATAAGAGGTGGGGAAAATGGCTAATTTTACTTTTGAGAAATTTTATGAAGTCACATATAGAGATGCAGATCCAAAACAAGAATGTAAACTCGAATCTTACTTAGATTTTATGGCTGACTGTGGTATGAATAATGAAAAAGCTTTTGGGTTTCCGATAAATGGTGAGAATGGATTAAGAGAAAGTTCTTGGGTCTTTTTTGACTATGAAGTAAAGATATACGAGAAAGCTAAATTAGGACAATATTTAAAAGTTGTTACAATAATAGATGATTTAACCAAATATTATGCAACAAGAAAATTCTTAATATTTAATAATAATGGGAAATTAATAGCAGAAAGTAAAGTATTAGCATTTTTAATAGATACGAAAAGACGGAGACCAATAATGGTTCCTGATATATATTTTCAAGTGTATGGAATTAATCAAGATAAAAAGACAAAACAACTTCAAAGGCTTTCTATTCCGGAGATAGAGACAATAGATTCGGAAAAAGTATTTGAACCTAGTTATGGCAGTATTGATGTTAATTATCATGTAGGGAATACAACTTACCTACAATGGGCATTAGATACGATGCCACTTAACATCGTAGAAGAATATACAGTGTTTGAAATAAAGATGCAATTTGAAAAAGAAATAAACTATGGTACAAAGATTAAGGTTTCATCGCAGATCAAAGGAGATGGCGATAAAATTCAAGCGATACATAAGATAACAAATCTTGATGATGATAAGCTTGCTATAATTGAGACATCTTGGACAAAAAGCTTTTTTTCATAAATACAAATGACAATTGATTGACAGAAGGGAAGAAAAATTATGTTTGAAATGAAGGATGAGTACAAATTAGGAATTGAATTAATTGATAATGAACATACGAGACTTTTTGAAATCGGTGAAGAAGTTTATCAACTACTTATTAATGAAGACGTTGTAGATAAATACGACAAGATAGTAGAAATTATTGAGGAGTTAAAGGAGTATACGGTAAGGCATTTTAAGCACGAAGAAGAGTATATGGCAAGTATTGCATACAAACGATTATTTTCGCAAAAAGTGGAACATAATGACTTTATTGCTAAGGTTGAAGAGATTGATTACGAAAGAATTGATCAAAATCAACAAGAATATATGATGGAATTACTTTCTTTTTTAAATGATTGGCTTGTAAACCATATTTTAATGCAAGATATGTTAATTGTACAAGGATAGATAATATGTGTGAAAGACCGTAAAATGTGATATAATCATTTTGCGGTTTTATTTTGAAACAATAAAGTTCGTCTTGCTTGCAAGGGAACGAACTTTATTGTTTCACTTGAGCGGCTTAGCCGCTTTCTTGTGAAATAGGAAAGTTCGTCTTGCTTGCAAGGGAACGAACTTTATTGTTTCACTTGAGCGGCTTAGCCGTCTACTTTGTGTGAAAAATGAGGTGTCAAATGATTTTATTAACGACAGATAAAGTTACAAAAAGTTATAGTGAAAAAGTTTTGCTTAAAGATATTTCTTTTTCCCTCAATGATGGGGATAAGGTTGGTGTTATAGGTATAAATGGAACTGGAAAATCCACCTTTCTAAAAATTATAGCAGGTTTAGAAGATGCAGATAGTGGAAGTGTAACAAAAACAAAAGGGGTGAGAATCGGATATTTGCCTCAAAATCCAGTTTTTGAAGATAATGTTACAGTGCTCGAGCAAGTATTTAAAGGAAATGAAATTAGTAATACGAACCAAGCCAAAGAATATGAAGCTAAGAGTATTCTAAATAAGCTTGGGATAACTGATTTTGATAAAAATGTTAGTCAATTATCTGGTGGAGAAAAAAAGCGAATAGCGATTGCAACTGCACTAATTAATCCTTGTGAAATATTAATTATGGATGAACCAACAAACCATATCGATAGTGAAATGGTTATGTGGCTTGAAAAATATCTAGAAAAATATACTGGTGCAATTATTATGGTTACTCATGATAGATATTTTTTAGATCGAGTAACAAATAAGATAGTTGAAATATCAGATGGAAGCTTATATAGTTATTCTTCTAATTACAGTGAATACCTACGACTTAAGGCGGAACGTATAGAAATGGAAATAAGTACGGAACGTAAGAATATGAGTCTCTACAGAAAAGAATTAGATTGGATAATGCGTGGTCCAAGAGCGAGAGCAACAAAAAGTAAATCAAGAATAGATAGATTCGAAGAGCTTGAAAATAGAAAAAAACCAACTGATGATGAGAAAATTGAGTTAAACTCCGTTTCATCAAGACTTGGGAAAAAGACAATAGAAGTAGTAGTCAACCCTTCTGAAAATGATAGTAGGGGACTTGAAGCCAGATAGTGGAGAAGTTATAATCGGAGATACTGTAAAGATAGGTTATTTTTCTCAGGAAGGCGAGAGTATGGACAATAATCTTAGAGTTATTGACTATATTAAAAATATTGCTGAGATAATAACAACGGTTGATGGAACGGTCACAGCTTCACAAATGTTGGAGAGGTTCTTATTTCCAGCAGATTTACAATACAATGTAATTGGAAGATTATCTGGAGGAGAAAGACGAAGACTTTATCTATTAAGCATCCTAGTGAAAGCTCCAAATGTACTATTACTGGATGAACCGACGAATGACCTAGATATTGAAACCCTTTCAATTTTAGAGGACTATTTAGAGAGCTTTAATGGAGCTGTTGTTGTTGTATCACATGATAGATATTTCTTAGATAGGGTAGTGGATCGTATCTTTGAATACCAAGAAGACTCTACTCTAAAACAATATTTAGGTGGATATACGGATTATTTGGAACAAAAGCAATCTGATATTCAGGTAACTACCGTATCATCTATTGATAAGAGTAAAAAAGAAAACACAAATAATAGTAATAATAATAAAAAGTTGAAATTTAGCTTTAAAGAGCAATATGAATTCGACAGAATTGATGATGAAATTGCTGATCTAGAAGATAAAAAAGATAAACTTCAAAAAGAAATTAATAATGCCTCGAATGATTATATTCGTCTTCAAGAACTGATGAATGAGATGCAAAATCTTGATCTTGAGTTAGAAAATAAAACGGAACGCTGGATTTACTTAAATGAATTGGCGGATAAAATCCAAAATAGTAAATAAATAATAGTAATGAATGAATAGCGCCACATATATTTTGATTTTGGCTGCCTTACCTTCAAGCGGTATATTTCTTACAAGCCTCTGTACGCATAAAAAAGCTCACTTTGTTCGCTTTTTTATAGAGTCTTGACGAAATATGAGCACCGCTTTCAGACGGTCACGCCAAAATCAATATATATGTGGCGCTATTCATATCGTAGGGTATGGGATTATATGAAAGAATTAGGGAGAAGAGCATAAAAGAAGTTGGGATAAAGGGGGATATTGTGAAGAAATATTTAAGGAGAAGAAACATTTAGGAAGTTGGGATAAAGGGGGATTAAGGAGAAGAAACAAGGAGAAGAAACATTTAAGGTTTATAAGTAGGAATCGTTAAGAATTTGGGGTTAAAGTCTTGGAATAGGTAGGGTATGAGAGAAAGAGATTTTGAGGTTGGGGAGGCTGTTTTGGGTTGTTTTGGGTAATTTTTTTGCTTTATTTGGAAATTATATTGACAAATTTTTGTCAAGTGATATAATACAATGTGTATATACCGTATATATACTGAATATAGTAAGGGATACTTACATAGTGGGTTATATATTCAATATGATGTATTATTTGTAGTTGTCATTGGGTAGGAAGTAGTTAAATATGATAAAAATGGAGGAATTTTGAGATGAAGCTTATAGCAAATAATTTAACAAAAAGCTTTGCTGAGAAAGAAGTTTTGCAAAGTATCAGTTTAGAAGCACAAAGTGGTCAAGCAATGGGTCTTCTTGGACGAAATGGTGCTGGTAAAACAACGACAATTCGTATTATTATGGGAGTTTTCCCAGGGGATTCTGGTCAAATAACTATCGATGGAGAAAAAATTAATAGAGATAAATTTAAAATTGGTTACTTACCTGAGGAACGTGGTCTTTATCCGAAAAAAGAGATACTTGAACAGATGACATATTTGGGTGTTTTAAAAGGCATGAATAGTAAAGATGCAAGAAAATCTTCGATTAAATGGCTTGAAAGACTAGGTATGACAGAGTATACCAATAAAAAACTAACAACACTTTCAAAAGGTAATCAACAAAAAATTCAACTTGCAGCAACTTTAGTTTCAAATCCTGACATTGTTATCTTAGATGAACCTTTTTCAGGCTTAGATCCTGTAAATGCAATGCTATTAAAGGATGTTGTAAAAGAATTAATTGTAGAAGATAAAATTGTCCTTTTCTCAAGTCATCAAATGAATTATATAGAAGAATTTTGTGATAACATAGCAATATTAAATAAAGGAAAGATTGTTTTATCAGGTAATTTAAAAGAAATTAAGCGTAGTTACGATAGAAGTAAAATGGTAGTTCTCTCTACCCAACAAGATAAAATAGAAGAATTTTGTAAGACTTCTTTGAATAAGATGGTAGTTGGATTAGATAGAACAGCAGATGGGCTAATGATTCAACTTGATTCAGCATCAAAAAAGAATGAATTTTTATCTTTATTATCTCAACAAAATTATGACATTGATGGAATGTATGTATATGAGCCATCTCTTAATGACATATTTGTGGAATATACGGAGGATTAGAGGATGAAACAATTTATTAATATTTTGAAATTTGAATATGGAACATACTTGAAAAATAAAGCCTTTATTATTATTACAATTCTCATGATGTTAATTGTAGGTGTTGGATTAACAGTGCCTAGAATTATCGATATGGTTGAAAATAAAAAGGGTGATACAAATGTAGGTGATACTGATGTAGATGACACAGAATTACCGATAGTAGCTTTTGTTGATAATTTTTCTACGGATATACAAGCCTCATTAACATTATTCCAAGAAAAACTTCCTGACAAGGAAATTGTTTTGGTAGATATTGATGAAAGTGAAATCAAGAAAAGTGTAGAAGAAGGAAAATATGAATCAGCAGTAGTCGTAACAGGTGCAAAAAATTATAAATATATCGTAAATGATATCAAAATGTATGATACAACAAGAGATTCAATCAAGGAAATAATGATATACAAATATAGAGTTGATACAATGCAATCTCTTGGTTTATCGATGGATCAAACAAATGATTTGTTAAATGTAGAGATTCAAGGAGAAGTAGTCCAAAGTGGTAAAGATCAATTCATGAACTTTATATACACCTATGTAATGGTATTTGCTTTATACATTGTTATTATGTTATATGGTCAACTAGTAGCTAGTGGGGTTGCGTCAGAAAAAAGTTCAAGAGCTATGGAATTATTGATAACTTCTGCAAAACCATCAAGCCTTATGTTCGGTAAAGTAATCGGTATTGGTTTAGCAGGGTTAACACAGATGGTATTAATTATATCATCAGGGGTAATATCATTCATTTTAAACAAAGATTTTATTGATGGCAGTGGTATGTTAAGTCAAGTCTTAGACATCCCAGCTTCTACATTAGTTTATATGTTAATATTCTTTGTTCTTGGATACTTTATCTATGCATTTATGTATGCAGCATTGGCATCTCTTGCAAGTAGGGTTGAAGATATGACTACTTTAGTAATGCCAGTTACGCTTATATTCGTTGTTATGTTTATGGTTACAATGATGTCTATGTCAAGTGGCAATGTTGATTCAACGCTAATGAAAGTATGTTCATTCTTACCAATTACATCACCTATGGCTATGTTTGTAAGAATTACAATGGGTAATGTTAAGTTTTTTGAAATAATAATATCTATCGTACTATTAATAGGATCAACACTTGGTATTGGATATTTAGCTTCTGGTATTTATAGAATGGGTGTTTTACTTTATGGTAAAACTCCAAAGCCAAGCGAAATATTTAAGATGTTGAAATCTTCTAGATAATTTATTAAAAGATTGATTGATTGATTGATTGATTGATTGATTGATTTTTAATTTGAAACAAAGAAAAGGATTTATTACATAAAGTAATAAGTCCTTTTGTTATACTATTTTGAAGCACACTATTGAATTTGGGACAAGTATTTGTTAAGATAATAGCTAGAGTGATTTACAGAAAGGAACAAATAAAATGAAATGGACACAAATTAAATTAACTACAACTGCTGAGGCAGTCGAGGCAGTGGCATATACATTAGGGGAACTTGGTATTCAAGGAATTGAAATAAAAGATAACCAACCACTGACTGAAGATGAAAAAAGACAGATGTATGTTGATCTTGTTGATGTATTACCGAATCAAGATGACAACAATACTTATATATACTTTTACTTATCAGAGCTTGAAGATATCGATGAAAAAGTATTGATAATTAAAGAAGCAATAGACGAATTAAAGGAATTTGTTGATATTGGAGAAGCTACATTAACGCTTTCACAAACGGATGAAATTGATTGGGCGAATAATTGGAAGAAGTATTTTAAGCCATTTAGAGTGGAAGATAATATAGTTATAAAGCCATCTTGGGAGATTTACGAAAAAGAAAATAATGATGATATAATAATTGAAATAGATCCAGGTATGGCATTTGGATCAGGAACACACGAAACAACAAGTTTATGTATTAAATGTCTAAATAAATATATTAAAAAAGATTCTCTCGTTATTGATGTTGGTTGTGGAAGCGGAATCTTGGGAATTGTAGCATCAAAATTAGGTGCAAAACAAGTTTCATGTATTGATATAGATATTAACGCTGTAACGGTTGCAAAGGAAAACGTTGAGATAAATAATGTTACTCATAATGTACATGTTGAACAAGGCGACTTACTTCAAACAGCAACACAAAAAGCGGATATTATTGTAGCAAATATTCTAGCTGATGTAATTATAATGTTGACAAAAGATATTAGGAAATTTATTGCAGATGATGGGGTGTTTATTTCTTCTGGAATTATTCAGGACAAAGTAGAAAGCGTTCTTCAAGAATTAAAGAATAATGAGTTTGAAGTTATTGAGATAATCAGGAAAGGCGAATGGGCTGCAATTGTCGCAAAATGCTCAGAGTGATAAAATATGTATCAATTTTTTGTAGAACCTAGTCAAATAAGTGAAAAAAGTATATTAATAAATGGTGCTGATGTCAATCATATAAAGAATGTTCTACGCCTAAGAGTTGGTGAAAATATTTCAATAAGTGATGGACAAGGAGAAACATTCTATTGTATAATAGACTTAATTAGTGATAATACTATAGTAGCTAATATAATTGATAGACGCAAATCTTCAAAAGAACTTAAGACAAAGATATTTTTGTTTCAGGGGCTACCAAAAAAAGATAAATTTGAGCTTATTATTCAAAAAGCAGTTGAACTAGGTGTTTATGAAATAATACCTGTGATTACTGCGAGAACTATTGTTAAGCTAGATGATAAAAAAGAACTAAAAAAAAGTAACAGGTGGGACAGCATTGCTGAAAGTGCAGCAAAACAAGCAGGGAGAGATATTATTCCGAAAGTTAAAGCTCCTATGAAATATAAAGAGGCTTTAGAGTATGCTAGAAGTTTGGAAAAGAATATTATTCCATATGAAATGGCTACTAATGTTATGCATTCGAAACAAGTAATAAGTAATATGCAATGTTCCTCCGTAGGTGTTTTTATTGGTCCTGAGGGCGGATTCGAAGAAGGGGAAGTGAAAATGGCTGTAGATAACAATATAGTCCCGATTACACTTGGAAAACGAATTTTAAGAACGGAGACAGCTGGGATAACAGTAATGTCTTTGCTTATGTTTAGTATAGAGGAGGACTAGAAATGGCATTTAGAGTGGCAATTGTAGATGATGCAGTTTTTATGAGAACTGTACTAAAAAAAATGCTATCTGATGAAGTTAATATTGAAATTGTTGGGGAAGGAAGTAATGGTCATGAGGCAATAAAGCTCGCACAGGACTTAAAGCCGGATATTATTACGTTAGACATTACTATGCCAGAGATGGATGGAGTTTCTGCTTTACCTGAGATTTTAAAAGTAAGTCCAAATACAAGAGTTATTATGTGCTCAGCTATGGGACAACAACCAATGGTTGTTGAAGCAATTAAAAAAGGTGCAAAAGATTTTATTGTAAAACCTTTTCAAAAACCTAGAGTAGTACAAGCGATAGAAAATGCAATGAAGATGTAGTTATATATAATGGTATTCACAGGTAGGTATTCAAATGGATACCTACTTTATTATTGTATATTATACAAGTTAGGAGTACGGAAAATGCAAGTTTATTTTGATAATGCGGCAACAACAAAGCCAACAAAACAAGTAATTGATAAAATGATTCAAGTTTATTCGGACGATTATGGAAATACATCATCTTTGCATACCAAGGGAATTGAAGCGGAAAACCATATTAAAGAGTCTAGATTTGGAATTGCAAAATTACTCAAGGTTGAGGAAAAAGAGTTGTATTTTACATCTGGAGGAACAGAATCTAATAATACTGCAATATTTGGTGCGGCATATGCAAATCAGAGAATGGGAAAACACATTATAACAACAAGCATTGAACATGCTTCCGTTACGAATGTATTGTTACAGCTTGAAAAAGAAGGCTTTGAAATTACATTTTTAACGGTAGATGAAAAAGGATTAATTTCACTAAATGAACTAGAAAAATCAATAAGATCAGATACAATACTAGTATCAACAATTTATGTAAATAATGAAATAGGAATCGTGCAAGATGTAGAGAGAATCGGTAAACTAATAAAACGTGTTAATCCTAAAACCTTATATCATGTTGATGCAGTTCAGGCTTATGGTAAGCTAAATATTTATCCGAATAAACAAAATATTGATTTATTATCTGCAAGTTCTCATAAAATTCATGGACCGAAGGGTGTTGGTCTTTTATTTGTAAAAGAAAAAACAAAACTAAGACCATTGATATTTGGCGGTGATCACCAAAGAGGTATGCGCTCAGGAACTGAAAATACACCTGGTGTCGTGGGATTCTACGTAGCAACAAATAATATGTACAGCAACATAGCTTTGATTACAGATAAACTTAAGGAAATAAAACTGTATTTTTTAGATAGAATAAAGGAAATAGAAGATATTCAAATAAATTCTGATGTTTCACTTACTGCGCCACATATTGTAAGTATTAGTTTTAAAGATATCAAAAGTGAAGTTTTATTACACGCCTTAGAAACAAAAGGAATTTATATCTCCACTGGATCAGCATGCTCTTCCAACAAACCGGGGAAAAGTTCAACTATTTCAGCGATTGGTGTGGATAAGATATTTGCAGACGGAACAATTCGATTTAGTTTTTGTATGGATAATACACTTGAGGAAGTAGATTACTGCATAGATACATTAAAACAAGAACTATCAATATTAAGAAAGTATACGAGGAAGAAATAAATGAACGGTATTTTTAAAGCTTTTTTAGTGAAGTACGGAGAAATAGGAATTAAAGGCAAGAATAGATATATATTTGAAAATGCATTAATGGATCAAATACGTTATGCGCTTAAACCATTTGGTGATTTCTATGTATTAAAGGAACAAGGCAGAATAATTGTTGAAGCACATGATGAGTTTGATTACGATGATGTTATTGGAGCATTGACAAAAGTATTTGGAATTGTTGCTATTTGTCCAGTAGCAGTAGTTGAGAATAATGAATGGGAAAACTTAAAGAATGAAGCAACAGCTTACATGAAGATGATTTATGAGGAGAAAGAGCTTACATTTAAAGTGGCAGCAAGACGTTCTGATAAAGCTTATCCATTAGATTCTATGGAGATTTGTGCTAAAATGGGTGAACATATTTTAGATACTTGTCCGAATCTTAATGTAGATGTTCATAATCCGGAAGTTAAACTTAATGTTGAAATTAGAAATAAGACATATTTATTTTCACTTGTTATACCAGGTCCTGGAGGAATGCCAGTAGGGAGTAATGGAAAAGCAATGCTATTATTATCTGGTGGAATAGATAGTCCGGTTGCAGGGTATATGATTGCAAAGAGAGGCGTTGCACTTGAAGCAGTTTATTTCCACTCACATCCATATACTAGTGATAGAGCAAAACAAAAAGTTGTAGATTTAGCTGGGATTGTAGCTAGATATTCAGGTCCAATTAAGTTGCATGTGGTACCTTTTACAGAGATTCAACTATATATTCATGAAAAAACTCCACATGAACAATTAACAATTATAATGAGAAGAATTATGATGCAAATAGCGGAAAAGATAGCAGATAAACAAGGAGCACTTGGACTAATTACGGGAGAGAGTATTGGACAAGTAGCAAGTCAAACGATTCAAAGCTTAAATTGCACAAACGCAGTATGTAGTATGCCAGTATTTAGACCTGTAATAGGCTTTGATAAGCAAGAAATAGTAAATATTTCTCAAAGAATTGGAACTTATGAAACATCAATTTTACCATTTGAAGATTGCTGTACTATATTCGTTGCAAAACATCCAGTAACGAAACCAAATTTAAAAGCTATTATGAGATCAGAGGAAATGCTAATTGAAATGAATGCTATGATAGAAAGAGCAATTAATGAAACAGAAGTAATACTTGCTCAAAGATAAAATTGTCATTTTTGGAAGAAACAAGTAAGGTATTGAAGGTAGTATGTATTTACAAGTTGCTAAATTACGAGTAGAATAATAATAGAGACAGCTGTCTCCTAATAAAGAAGTGGAGGCTAATTTATGGAAGTTATATTGAAGAAGGACATAAATACAGCTCTAGAGTGCTTTATGTTACTAAGTAGAATTAGTAATGGGGACACCTGTTCAAAATCAAAAGAAACTATCATAAATAAATATAAACTAGATGGTGGAGAAACAGTAGAATTTTTAGATAAACTCTGTGATTTAGAAAAAAGCATATTTGAAACCATTCAGGAAGACATTGAAATTGTTGAATCTTTATTCAAGATAAAAGGGCAAGAAGAACTTTGCATTGCGGATCTTATATTGAATTGGGACATTTATCCGAATAGTAACAGATGTTCGGAAATTTTTTCTAAAATGAAGGAATATTCAAGAACTGATATTTCAGTTAAGTTTGTAAGATATATTGAAAGAATGTTTGAAATCGATACGAATGATATTGATTTTATTAATTGCAATGATGGGGATATAATCGATATTCTTGATAAAATTCAAATATCAAATGAATGTAAGTGGCTTTTTACAAGTACTGCAAGAAATTATAAAGTTTATGTAAATCAGATAGAAGAATTATTTATAAGAGTGGAAAGAGTTATACTTTCTAAATTAGATAATTTTAAACAATATATTGATTCTTTTTGTTCGAAATATGAAAAAATAATTGAAAATGAACCAGAAAAATATTTCTATGCAAATGCTCAAATAAAATTAAAAAGTAATCAAAAAATTACGATAATACCAGGAATCGTTGGTTTTAATTCAATCTTATATGATAAGCCTTTAAACGAAGGTGCGAACGATCAATTATTAGTTGGGGTATTATTTGATGAGATGAGACTACGCATGAAGAGCTATATGAGTGATGAAAAAATATGTAAAAATCTTAAAGTAATTAGTGATGCGAGTAAGTTTGAAATACTTAAGATTATATCAGATACCCCTGCATATGGACAGGAACTATCGGATAAATTAGGATTAACGACTGCAACCATATCTCATCATATGAAGGCTTTAATTCAATCGCATTTTATTAAGATACAAACAGATGCAAATAAGATATATTACCTTATGGATCGTGAAAATATTGAGCAATTCTTAGATCAACTGAAAGAGTCATTATTGAAATGAAAAAGGGATATCATATGATATCCCACTACTTCATTTTGTTGAATTTATTTATTGAATTATTCAACGATAAAAGGTTTTAACATTTCGATAACTAGATCTGATTGTTCACCATCATGAATGTTCAAATCGATAGATTTTGATAAATCTAAACTAAAAATACCCATAATAGATTTTGCATCAATTACATATCTACCAGAAACTAAATCAAATTCTGTATCGTATTTACTAACTAAATTTACGAATTGTTTTACCTTATCAATTGAATCTAAAGAAACTTTAACTGTTTTCATATTCATAACCTCCTAATATTTTCGTTTGACTATACTCTTATATACTACTATAATATAGGCGAATGTCAATAGTTGGGATGTTAAGTTTTTGTTACAGAATGAGAAAATTTGAAATAAAGAAGGAGAATTATGAAAAAGATTGCTTATCATACACTAGGATGTAAGGTAAATCAATATGAAACTGAGGCTATGCAACAACAATTTGAAGATAAAGGCTATGAAACAGTTCATTTTGACGAAATTGCTGATGTGTATATTATAAATACATGTACCGTTACAAATATTGCAGATAGAAAGTCAAGACAAATGCTACATAGAGCCAAAAAAGTTAATCCGAATTCTATAGTAGTAGCAGTAGGTTGTTATGTCCAAGCTGCGAAGGAAGCCCTTTTAGAGGATGAATATATTGATCTTGTAATTGGAAATAACAAAAAACATGAGATAGTCAATATAGTTGAAGCAACAGTAAATGGTCAAGAAAACATAGATACTGTGCTTGACATTGGAAAAGAAAAAGATTATGAAGAATTATTTATTAATAAGGTTACTGAAAAAACAAGAGCTTATATTAAGATTCAGGATGGTTGTAACCAATTCTGCTCTTATTGCATAATTCCGTATGCAAGGGGAAGGGTTAGAAGTAGAAATGAAGAAAGTATTCTAGTAGAAGTTGAGAATCTTAGTAAACAAGGGTACAAAGAGGTAGTTCTGACCGGAATACATCTAGCATCATATGGAATAGACCTTGAGGATAACTCACTACTTAAGATTATGCAAAAGATAAATAGTATTCAGGGAATAGAAAGAATACGTTTAGGATCATTAGAACCTACAATTATTACAGAAGATTTTATCAAGGAAATCGTTAAGTTAGAAAAATTATGTCCGCACTTTCATCTGTCATTACAGAGTGGTAGCGATGCCACATTAAAAAGAATGAATCGAAAATATTCTACAGACGACTTTAGAAAAGCAGTTGCGAATATAAGAAAAGGATATGTTAATCCGGCAATAACTACGGATATTATAGTTGGATTTCCTCAAGAGTCTGAGGAAGAATTTGAACAAACTTATAAATTTGTAGAAGAGATTGCTTTTGCTGATGTTCATGTTTTTAAATATTCAAGAAGAAATGGAACGGTCGCAGACAAAATGGAAGGGCAAGTAGCTGATAAGATAAAGAGCAGTAGAAGTGAAAAGCTTATAAAATTAGGAAAAGTTATGACCGATAATTATAAAAATTTATTTATAGGAACAACACAAAAAGTTCTATTTGAAGAAAAAATTAATATTAATGGTATAGAGTGTCAAGTGGGCTATACGGATAGATATATAAAAATATCATTAATTGCAAAAGAAAGCTTGGAAAATAATGTATTAGGTGTTAAAATAGATAGAACTAATCTTATTTATTAATCTAGGAGGGAAAGATTATGCCGTTTTGTAAACAATGTGGAAACAAATTAGAAGAGAACTCTAAATTCTGTACGGAGTGTGGAACGATTACAGAAAGTAATACAATTGTACAATCTGCACAACCAATCAACCAAGAACTTGTGGCACCACCAATTCAAGAAGTAGCAGTTACACCAATTCAAGAACAAGTAGTAATTCCAATTCAAGAGCCAGTGGCTTCACCAGTATATGCTCCTGTTGGTCAAGAATATGCGAGACCTGCACTTGCTAAACCAAAGAAATCAGCATCTACAAAAGTATTGATATCAGTATTAGCTGCGATCGTTACTGTAATTGCATTGGCAGGAGTAATAATGTTTACACCTATTGCACTTGGGCTCAAAAATAAAATTAATGCTACAGTTCAAAGCCCAGCTAAATACTACAAATCTATTGAAAAACAAAACAAAGAAGTTACGATCAAGCAACTTGGAAATGCGTATGATAAATATCTAGCAGCTACTAAATCTGATAAGACAAGTGCTATGGAATTAGATATTAAACTTAATGCAAGTGAAGAGTTTTTAGAGTCAATTTATTTGCCAACGTCATTAACAAGTATTGAATTACAGACATATTCAGCATACTCTATGAAAGATGGATTTATGGGAGAATATAGTTTGCATTTTAATGATGAAAAATTTGTTGATGTATCAGCATATTTTGACATTGCAAATAAAACATTAATCGCATCAATTCCACAACTAACAGACAAATATATGTATGCAGATATGACTGATATATTTGAAGAAATGATGACTGATGTTGATTTTTCAAGTTTTGATAAAATAAAAGAATTAGATATAACAAGTGAAGAATTAGAGAAATTACTCACTCGATATACAGATATCTTAGTTGAGTCGGCTTCCGATGTAAAAAGAGAAAAGAACGTAGAATTAGAAGTTGGAGAATCAACTGGTAAATTTACGAAGATTACTTCCATATTAACAGAAAAAGACGCTCTCAAACTATTAAAAAGTGTTTTGAAAGAAGCAAAAACAGATAAGACTTTAATGAAATTTGCAAGTCTTGCAGATGTTAGTGAAGATGATTACAAAGATGCTATTGATGAAGCATTAGATAGCTTAGAACAAACAGATACAGATTTAAGTTCAGATGAAATGCTTAAAATAGAAGTATATGTTGATTCAAAGGGTACTATCGTTGGTAGAAATATATCTTTTGATGATGAATATGATGCTTTCAATCTTGGTTACTATGTACTTAAGAGTGATAAAAAACTTGATGTAAGTTTATTTGGAGATTTTGCTGGAAATGGTGCTGAGGTTACGACATCGGCAGTTATTAAGAATGAAAAATACACAGGTGACTTAGATGTTAAGGTATATGATGATTATGGATTTGAAGAAACTTTAACTATTAACTATAAAGATTTTCAAACTATTATTAAAAATGATACAAAATTTGTAAATGGTATTTTTGAAATAGACTTAGAAGATTTTGATATTGAAGATTCATCAATTAAATTGGAATGTAGTGAAAATGATAACAAACAGAATGCTAAATTTATTTATGTATATGAAGATGAGGATGCTTTATCATTAGAGATTTCTTACGGAGTTGTAGAAGGTAAGAAAATAGAAATTCCTGATTTTGATAAAGAAGATGCATATGATTTAATGGATGAAGATGATATGTATGATTTGGGTTATGAACTTGATATTGATGCGTTTTTAGAACCGCTTGAAGATATCATCTATGATTATGAAGATTATTTTGGATTTAACTTAGAAGAAGGGTTTGGGCAAGATGAGTATACAGGTGTAGATACTACAATTCCAGTAGAAGATAGCTATCTTTATGAGTATACAAAAGAAGATTTAATTGGAGAATGGTATTTACCAGATACAGGAGAATATTTTGTATTTAATAGCGATGGAACAGCATATTTATATGCTGATCAATCAAAGGATCCATTAAATTGCTATATTGGTACTTTTGAAGCTTATGCACCTGCATATGACGCTGAATATAATATGATTCCTGGTTTAGATATTTTCTTGTATTTTTATGAGACATATGATGCAGGGGTTGACGGCGGTTATAAATCTATGAATTTTGAGTTGTTACCAAATGAAACAGGATTTGAATTTATGAATTTTGAAACTTATGAAACGTTTAAAATTGAAAAGATATATTAATTTATTTAAGTAAATTTAAATTTTAGTTATAAAAAACAAGAGATAGTGCGATAATATATATATTATTGTTACTATTTCTTTTTTTTTATGCCTAATTTATTATCTATATTAATGTACGAAAACTTATGAAAAGTTTTAAACGTTGACTTATTATAAAAAATGTATTAAAATAGTAAATATAAAACTGTTCGGGGTGGAAAAATGCCAAATATTAATCATACACAATACTTTGATGTAATAAAAGAACAAAGTGAAGCAAGTGGAACTCTTGCTGAGGTATATAAAGCCTTAAGTGAAAAAGGATACAATCCAGTTAACCAAATAGTGGGATACATTATGTCCGGAGATCCTACATACATTACAAGCCATAATAATGCAAGAAGTACTATTATGAAAGTTGAACGTGACGAAATTTTAGAAGAGTTATTAAAAGACTATATTAAGAACAACTTCACGAAAAAGTAATAAATGGTTAAGGACGGATTTCATCCGTCCCATTTTTAAGCTGAGAATATAATTATATGATTTATGAATAAAGTGAGGATTAAGATGAGAATAATTGGATTAGACTTTGGTTCTAAGACCGTGGGAGTAGCTATGGGTGATCCATTCGGATGGACAGCACAAGCACTAGAGGTCATAAAAAGACCAAACGAAAATGATGTTAATTCCACGTTGGATAGATTAGAACAAATTATTAAGGAATATAGTGTAGATAAAATAGTAATTGGTTTCCCAAAGAATATGAACAATTCAGAAGGGGAGCGCTGTGTAAAGACAAATAAATTTATAAAGAAATTAGATGAGCGTTTTCACCTACCAGTAATTAAATGGGATGAACGTTTAAGCACTATGTTTGCGGAACGTACATTGATTGAAGCTGATGTAAGAAGAGAAAACAGAAAAAAAGTTATTGATAAAGTAGCCGCTGTGATTATATTACAAGGGTATTTAGATACATATCAAAAGTAGAAGGAGGGAAATGAGTGTCAGAAGACAAATTAAAAAAAATAAGTTTTACAGTCGAAGGGACAAATGAAACTGTAGATTTATATGTGCTTGAACAAACAAGGCTTAACGGTATAAATTATCTTCTTGTTACTGAACAGGAATTTGAGCAGGAAGATGCAGAAGTAATAATATTTAAAGAAGTCATGACTGAAGGAACAGATGTAATTTACGATCCTGTTACTGATGAAACAGAGTTAGAAGTAATTGCAAAAGTATTTGAAGAAATACTGGAAGATTTTGACTTGGAAGTATAAAATAAAATTAAAATATGGAGGTGCAATTTATTTGCAAAACAATAAAGCTAAAGTAAAAATCATTCCACTTGGTGGTCTTGAGCAAATAGGGATGAACATTACTGCTTTTGAATATGGGGATACAATTATAGTTGTAGATTGCGGGTTAGCCTTCCCAGATGACGAAATGTTAGGGATCGACCTTGTAATACCAGATGTAACATACCTAAAGGAAAATGCAGCTAAGATAAAAGGAATAGTAATAACTCACGGACATGAAGACCATATTGGTTCATTACCATATGTTTTAAAGGAATTAAACATTCCAATATATGCAACAAAATTAACAATGGGATTGATTGAAAATAAATTAAAAGAACACAACTTAATGAAGACGACTAAGAGAAAAGTTGTTAAACAAGGACAAATTATAACCCTTAATGACTTTAGAGTTGAATTTATAAGAACAAATCACAGTATTGCGGATGCAGTATCACTAGCAATTTATTCACCAGCTGGTATAATTGTTCATACTGGAGATTTTAAGATTGATTATACACCAGTATTTGGTGAAGTAGCAGATTTACAAAGATTGTCAGAGATAGGTAAAAAAGGTGTACTAGCATTAATGTGTGATAGTACGAATATTGAAAGACCTGGATTTACTATGTCTGAGAGCACAGTTGGTAAAGTTTTTGATAATATTTTTGCAGAAGCTGGTAAGAGTAGAATCATTGTTGCAACTTTTGCATCAAATGTAGATAGGGTACAACAAGTCATTAGTTCTGCAGTTAAGTATAAGAGAAAAGTAGTAATTGAAGGTAGAAGTATGGTTAATGTCGTTAATACTGCTACTGAATTAGGATATATTACTATACCTGCGAATACAGTAATTGAACTGGAAGAGATGAAGAATTACCCAGACGAACAAATTACTATTATATCAACTGGAAGTCAAGGCGAACCAATGGCTGCGTTATCACGTATGGCTATGAATTTGCATAAGAAAATATCAATTAAACCTGGCGATTTGGTTATATTTAGTTCTTCACCAATACCAGGAAATGAAAAAACAGTTTCGAAAATTATTAATGAATTATATAGAAGAGGCGCAAAAGTTATTCATGAAGATGCCCATGTATCAGGACATGCTTGCCAAGAAGAAATTAAGATTATTCATGCATTAGTTAAGCCTAAATTCCTAATTCCAGTTCATGGCGAATATAGACACTTAATAAAACATAAAGAATTAGGTAGATCGCTTGGTATGCCGAAAGAAAACATCTTTATTATAAGTAACGGTGATGTTCTTGAACTTGGAGATGAAGGTGGTGCTGTTGCAGGCAAAGTTCCAGCAGAACCAATTCTAGTAGATGGTCTTGGGGTTGGAGATGTAGGAAATATTGTATTAAGGGATAGACAACTACTATCAAAAAATGGTTTAATAATAATAGTGGTTACATTACAAAGACAATCTGGAATAGTTTTAGCTGGACCAGATATTATATCTAGAGGATTCGTATATGTTAGAGAATCAGAGAATCTAATTGAAGAGGCTAGAAAAGTTGTATGTAATGCATTAGAAAGTTGCCAAAATAAAAAGATTACAGATTGGTCTAAAATAAAAGCAGTTTTAAAAGATTCATTAAGTGATTTTATTTGGAAACAAACCAAGAGAAACCCGATGATATTACCTATTATAATGGAAGTATAAGAGTTAAAGGATGAATTAGATGAGTAGCATAGTAAAAACTCAAACACAAGCATTAATAAATGAAATTACAAAGACACCGGAATATACAGATTTTGTTTCGTTACGGAACGCTATTATTCAAGACAAAGAAACTTATGAAAAGGTAAATAGTTATAGAAGAAGATTGTTTGAACTTCAATGTTATCAGGCAACTTCCGATGGAGATCAGTATGAGGCAATAACTGCTCTTAATAGAGAAAATGAGCAATTATTTTCGAAACCGGCTGTAGGTGATTTTATAAAGGCAGAGTTGAAGCTTACTAAACTTATCTCTAGTGTATTTGATACAATTACTCAAGGAATCAATATAGATCTTAGCTTCCTTGATTAGTATCATAGATTACCTAAAGAATGGGGAAAGACTATGAAAAAATCGCAAAGGTTTGTATTGGAGTTAAGCAAAAATGTTGGTAGGATACTTTTTATAATAACTACTGTTACAGTACTAATTCTTGTTGGTGCGTGGGCATATAAATTTGGCTATCGCATCATGGAAGAAAAAGTTAAGGTAGTAGATGTTATTAAGGAATATGAAGTTGATATTCCAAAGGGAGCACCTCTAAAGCAAATTGCAAAGCTTCTAAAAGAACAAGATTTAATTGAAAGTGAATTTATATTTACTGTTAAAGTTCGTTTATCGGAATACAACGGTAAATTTAGATATGGCAAGTATAATATTTTGAATAATATGTCAGAAGAAGATATAATGCAGCTTCTAGCGACTGAAGGTGAAAAGCGTTCAACCGTTAGAATAACAATACCAGAAGGATTAACGATTGCAGAAATTGGTGCGATATTTGAGGAAAAGGGATTGTTTACTGCTGATGAATTTATACAAGCTACAGAAGAAGGAACTTTTAGTTATAAAATATTGAATACATTAGTTACAGATAATGATAGAAAATTTAGGCTTCAAGGTTATTTGAGTCCAAATACGTATGACTTCTTTGAAGAATCAACGGCAACTGAAGTAGTTGAGAAGCTTACATCAGAAACGGATTCTTTCTGGACTGATGAGAGCTATGAAAAAGCGAAAAATTCTGGGTATTCCGTAGATGAAATAATGATTATTGCTTCATTAATTGAAAAAGAAGGAACGAGTGACGCAGAAGATAGAGCAAATATAGCGGGTGTTATATATAATAGACTTAAAGCAGGAATGATATTGCAAATTGATGCATCAGTTGTTTATGCATACGCATTAAATGGTGAAAAAATTGCTGAGAATGGTCAAGTATTATTTGAGCATCTAGAAATAGATTCTCCATATAACACTTATAAGTATAGTGGGTTACCAATAGGTCCAGTTACCAACCCAGGTAAAACTGCTATCAATGCAGCTTTAAACCCAATTCAACACGATTATTATTATTATGTATATAATCCAGCGACAGGAAAACATGAATTTAATAAGACATTAGAAGAGCACAATAATGCAATTAATCGTATACGTGGTTAATTGATATAATGATAAATATAAGTCTATTACTCACTTCTATTGCGCTAATAAATGTGCAATGAAAGGCGTAATAGACTTTTTCATGGAATAGGAGGAACAAATATATGAAACCAGAATTATTGATACCTGCAGGGAATTTAGAAGCACTAAAAACGGCAATTATGTATGGAGCAGATGCAGTTTATATTGGTGGAGAAATGTATGGACTTAGAGCAAAGGCAAAAAACTTTTCAATAGAACAAATGAAAGAAGGTATTGAATTTGCTCACCAAAACAATGCGAAAGTATATGTTACAGCAAATATAATTGCTCATAATAGTGATTTGGATGGTGTTAAAGAATATTTTAAGGAGTTAAATACCATTAAACCAGATGCTTTGATAATTGCGGATCCTGGTGTATTAGATCTTGCAAATGAATTTGCACCGGATATAGAGAAGCATATAAGCACACAAGCCAATAATACGAATTACATGGGATTTAAGTTCTGGGGTAAATTAGGAGCGAAAAGAATTGTTGCAGCGAGAGAACTTTCTTTAGCTGAGATCAAGGAAATTAAAGAAAATATACCAGAAGATCTTGAAATTGAGGCGTTTATACATGGCGCAATGTGCATTTCTTACTCAGGACGTTGCCTATTAAGTAGTTATTTTACAGGAAGAGATGCAAACCAAGGGGAATGCACACATTCTTGTCGATGGAAATACAATGTAGTAGAGGAAAAAAGACCTGGAGAATACATGCCTATTTATGAAAATGAAAGAGGCACATATATATTCAATTCAAAGGACTTATGTATGATAGAATATATTCCTGAAATGGTTGAAGCCGGTATAGATAGCTTCAAAATTGAAGGTAGAATGAAAACATTACTTTATGTAGCAACAGTTGCGAGAACATATAGAAAAGCAATTGATGATTATTTGAAAGACCCATTATTATATGAGCAAAATAAACCTATATATAGAGAAGAAATAGCAAACTGCACTTACAGACAATTTACCACAGGTTTTTATTTTGGTAAAGCAGGTGATGATACCTTGATTTACGATGAAAACACATATATAAGAGAATATATTTACCTAGGTAAAGTTGAAAGATTTGATGACCTTGGAAGAGCAGTTATTGAACAACGAAACAAATTCTCGGTTGGTGAAGAAATTGAAATCATGAAGAAAACAGGTGAGGATATAAAAGTTATAGTTGAGGGTATCTGGGATAAGGATGGAAATGAAATAGATTCCGCTCCACATCCAAAGCAAGAGCTCCATATAAAATTAAGTATAATGCCAGAAGAGTTTGATTTGATACGAAAGAAGTAACTTTAAGTAATTGCATAGAAGGAGATAGCTATGATTGTTAACGAGCAGATAACAGCATATATTAATTCGCTAGAACCAGAGCAAAGTAAGCAACTTAGCGAAATGAGGGTGTATGCAAGAGAGAATTTTATTCCTATATTAAAAATGGAAACACAAAGTTTATTAGAAGTAACGCTTATCATGAATAAGCCTAAAAATATACTCGAAATTGGTACTGCAATTGGTTATTCAAGCATATTAATGAGTGGTTGTATTAGTGAGGATACTAGGATTACGACGATAGAACGTAGTAAACCTATGATTGAACAAGCAACTAAGAATATTAAATTAGCTGGTAAAGAAGAGCAGATTTCCTTGCTACAAGGTGATGCAACTGATATTCTCCAACAACTAGTAGAAGAAGATAGAAAATATGATTTTATATTTATGGATGCTGCAAAAGGCCAATATATAACGTTTTTTGAACCTTGTATGAAAATGTTAATGAAAGAGGGGACTCTTTTTTCCGATAACGTATTACAAGAAGGAGAAGTGGCACAATCTAGATATGGAATTTCTCGAAGAAACAGGACAATTCATGCAAGAATGAGAGAATATCTTTGGGAAATTAAACATAATAAAGAACTAAGTACATCTATTATTACCATTGGAGATGGTGTAGCTATAAGTATAAAAAAATAATTTTGATGGCGGGTGACCTATGGGAAATATCACAATGACTAGAGGTAAAGTTATTAAATTAATATTGTTTATTATCGTACTGTCATGCTTAGTTGTTGCAGGCATACAAGTAGTACCAGTATTGCTTGAATTGATTAAAGACCCAGATTCTATAAGAACAAAGTTAGAGAGTTATGGGGCGCTTGCACCTTTGGTATACGTGATAATTCAAATTTTACAAGTAATTTTTGTTGTAATACCTGCTGATATATTGACAGTTTGTGCGGGGTATGTTTTTGGAATACCACTTGCAGTTGTTTTATCTTTATGTGGATTATTATTTGGATCTATGTCAGCATTTTATATGGCTCGGTTTTTCGGAAGGAATTTTGTAAAGAGTATTATTAAAAAAGATAAATTGGATCGAATTAATAATGTAATAAATTCTTCAAAGGGCTCTGTTGGGTTATTTCTAATATGTATGATACCACTAGTTCCTAAGGATTTATTGATGTACGTTTCAGGTATTACTCCAATAAAAGAAAGAAGACTGTTTCCAGTATATCTAATTTCAAGAATTCCTGGTGTAATTGTTGGAGCATCGATTGGAGCGAATACACATGATAAAGATTATAAGGGTATAATGTTATCATTAATCGGGTTAGTAGGATTAGTTATTGTTACGTATTTACTTAATAAGTTATATCACGAAAAGCACAAAAAAAGACAAAAATAAATTTTGTCTTTTTTTATCTTTATTTTGATGAATTCTTTCTAATATATCGAATTACTTCATTGCCAGCTTTAGCACCTTCATAAACGGCTTTTGATATCTGAAGTAATCCACCGGTACAGTCTCCGGCGGCATAAAGACCAGGTACGTTGGTGGCCATATTTTCATTTACTACAATTTTATTTCCATCCGTTAATGCACCGATTTTTTTTGCAAGTGCAGTACTACCGGCTACTCCGATAGCAATAAAAAGACCAGAAATAGTAAGTACACTATTATCGCTAAAGATTACTTTATCTAGTAAATCAGCACCTTCCAATGCTTCAATTGCATTGGTATTCACAAGGATACCTTCTGGAACGGTTACGCCAGGTTCCTTCCCGTTTGTAAGTAAGGTAACAGACTTAGAAGTTGGTAATAATTCTAAGGCTTCATGAACTGCATACTCTCCCTCGCCAAGAACAGCAACATCTTTACCTCTGTAAAAAAATGCATCGCAGACTGCACAATAGCTTACTCCACTACCTTCAAATTCTTTCAAGCCTTTAATCTTAGGGGCTAAACGAGAAGTTCCAGTTGCTATTACAACACTATCTGCAGTGTATTCTTTATCCTTAGTTTGAATGGTTAACTTACCATCATAAGAAATTCCAAGAACCTCGTCCTTTATCACGGTTGCACCTATTCTAAGCGCTTGTGAAATTCCCTCATCGATCAAGCTTTGACCAGATATCGGTTGCTCAAAACCATAATAATTTTCAATTTCTTTTGCTTTACCTAATGCACCATGATCTTTTCCTATAATAATAGTTTCAATTCCTGCTCTAGTTGTATATAAGGCCGTTGAAATGCCCGCTGGTCCATTTCCGATGATGACGACTCTTGACATTTTAACTCACTCACTTTCCTTTTGATCTAAGTTAATTATAACAAAATTGCATTTACTAGTATGTGATTAAATCACGATTTTAATTAGCAATTTAATGATACTTTAGCTTGACATGCGATATAATAAACTTTAACATGCTTTATAGATGCTTATGAATAAGAGGTGGATTCTATGAATGAAAATTATAATGAATATGCAGTATGGTTTAAAGCACTAGCTGATCCGAATCGACTTGTAATTATAGATTATTTGGTAGAAGGTGAATTGTGTGCATGTAAAATTCTCGAGCAATTACAGATATCACAGTCAACGCTATCTTATCATATGAAGATTTTGAGTGAAAGTAATATTATAAATGCACGTAAAGAGGGTAAATGGATGCATTACTCTTTGAATAAAAATAGATTCGAAGAGCTAAAAAGAGTTCTCGATATTTTTATTGAAGATGGAGCGAATAAGCCAACGGTGTGTTTGTGTAATTAAAAGAAGGTATTATATATCAAGACTTTAAAAGTTTTGATATTTTTTTTATGGACATATTGACATTTATCGATATGACGCATATAATTAAATATAGATTGATGAATATCGATATATGAAAAGGAAGGTGCTACATGAAATCAATTTGGTTCTTTTTTCAAAATCAGATTCTTGCTATGAAATGGTTGAATGTAATAATTGGTAAGGGATTATCTGCATTAGGTCTTGATATCACTTCAAGAGTAGGAAGTAGTTTACAGTTTTTTATTTATGATACAGTTAAGATACTGATTTTATTATCGGTATTAATATTTGTAATATCTTATATTCAAAGCTTTTTTCCACCGGAAAGAACAAAAAAGATTTTGGGTAGGTTTCATGGTGTACGAGCAAACATATTAAGTGCACTGCTAGGAACAGTTACACCATTCTGTAGTTGTTCATCCATACCTTTATTTATAGGGTTTACAAATGCAGGATTGCCACTTGGGGTAACTTTTTCATTCTTGATTTCTTCTCCACTTGTTGATTTAGGGGCTCTTATATTGTTAATGAGCATCTTTGGTGCTAAGATTGCGATTGCATATGTAGTTGTCGGTCTTATACTTGCGGTTATTGGAGGAACAATAATTGAAAAGTTAAAAATGGAAGAATACGTTGAGAAATTTATAAGTAAAGCAAATACGGTAGATATTGAAACACCAGATTTATCAAAAAAAGAAAGAATGACGTATGCTTTTGAGCAAGTACAATTTACAGTAAAAAAAGTATTTCTATATATTCTTGTAGGAGTTGGTATCGGAGCTTTAATTCATAATTGGATTCCAGAAGAGGTAATACAAAGTATACTAGGAGAAAAAAATCCTTTTTCAGTATTAATAGCAACAGTTGTTGGGACTCCGATGTATGCAGATATATTTGGAACAATTCCAATTGCAGAAGCTCTATTTGCGAAAGGGATTGGAGTTGGAACAATACTTGCATTTATGATGAGCGTAACGGCACTCAGTTTACCATCCATTATTCTACTTAAGAGAGTGGTCAAACCCAAACTATTAATTACGTTTATCTCTATAGTTATAGGAGGTATTATTATAATCGGTTATGTATTTAATGCTTTTAGTTTTTTATTAGTATAGCAAATTAATTAAGTTTGTTCTAATTTAGGTATTAACAAATAAAGATAATATATAGGAGGAAAGAAGAAATGGAATTAATAATTAAAGTGTTAGGATCGGGCTGTAAAAATTGCATTACCCTAACAGAGAATGTTCATACAGCATTAAGTGAAATGAACTTAGAAGCGACTGTTGTTAAAGTTACAGAATTATCAGAGATAGTTGGATATGGGGTTATGTCAACACCCGCCATTGTTGTGAATGAAAAAGTTGTATCATATGGTAGAGTATTAAAACCAAAAGAAATTATTAAAATTCTTGAAAAGGTCGTTAATTAATTCTTTACACCGAAGCTTCTAATAAGATTTTTTGAAGGTATTGAATATAAATAATAACACGAGCAAACCTTGAAGGCAATTAATTGCCTTGAAGGTTTTTTCTTTCGCTTAATTTATGCAGTATATAGATAAAGGAAGAAAAGTTAACGGGATAAATTCTAATTTTATAAATTTGGTGGTATTATAGCTAGAATTTTATTTCTCGCTTTCCATTGAATATTAATAGTAATATAGCACATAATAATAAACATATTGACAACTATCTATATCTAACATATAATTACATATAGATAAGTATCTATATGCTGTAAAAACTGCAGAAAGAAATTTGAGGTGAATAGAATGGATTCTCATATAGATTATGTACCAATTTTTAAAGCATTAGCAGATGATACAAGATTGAAAATCATTGAAATATTATCCTGCGGGGAAATGTGTGCCTGCGATATTCTGGAATCATTTAAGATAACACAACCAACTCTTTCCTATCATATGAAAATATTAACAGAGTGTGGATTAGTAAAGTCTAGAAAAGATGGTTCCTGGATAAGATATAGTAATAATACAGAATTAATTATTTTACTAAGTGGATTTTGGAACCATATTACAACCCAACAAGAAGACTGTATTTGTAAAAATTCAAAGGAGGATTTATTATGCGACTAGTAATAATTGGTGCAGTAGCTGCAGGAACATCAGCGGCAGCAAAGGCGAGAAGAAACGATGAAGATGCTCAAATAGTGATTTATGAAAAAGATAGTTTTATCTCATATTCCGGTTGTGGAATGCCATATTATATTGGGGGAGAAGTTGATAGTGTTGACGAATTGACCCCGCGTGACCCTAAGTTCTTTAAAGATAAATATAATGTTGATATTTTTACTTTACATGAAGTAATTTCTATCGATACGGAAAATAAAACAATTGAAATTAAGAATCTTACAACAGGTGAATTAATTACTGACACTTTTGATAAACTTATTATTGCAACGGGAGCAAGAGCAGTGATACCACCAATAAAAGGTGTTGATAATGAGTATACTTTTACTTTAAGAAATATAAATGATATGAATAAAATCAAAGCGTATATTGATGTAAAAGATCCTAAATCTGCAGTAATTATTGGAACAGGATTTATTGGACTTGAAGTGTGCGAGAACTTAAAGGGCCTTGGAATAGAAGTTACTATGATTGAAAGATTGCCTCAAGTGACTCCGGGTCTCGATAGTGATATGGCAGTATATGTAAAAGATCATCTTGAAAAAAATGGTATTACTGTATTGACGGGAACTTCTGCTATTGAAATTAATTCGAATTCGGTAGTATTATCAGATGGAAATTCTATCAATACGGATATGGTCATTATCTCTACAGGAGTTAGACCAAACGCAGAACTTGCCATACAAGCTGGAATTGAAATAGGTGTATCAGGAGCTATTAAGGTAGATGAGAGAATGGGTACCAATATAGAGGATATCTATGCTTGTGGTGATTGTGCAGAACAATATCATGTAATAACTGGAAAGCCTGTGTATCGTCCACTAGGATCTACTGCTAATAAGACAGGTAGAATAGCAGGGGATAGCGTAACAGGAGGTAGACTATCATTCAGAGGAGTTCTAGGAACTGGAATATTTCAAGTATTTGGTATGGCAGTTGCACAAACAGGATTATCAGAACGTGAGGCTCTAGAACTTGGATATAATGTTCAAGTATGCCATAATATTAAGCCAAATAAACCTGAATATATGGGTGGTAGGGAAATGATAATTAAGGGCATAGCGGATAAGGACACTGGAAGGCTCCTAGGTGTTCAAATAGTAGGGGCTGAGGGTGTTGATAAGAGAATTGATGTATTTGTAACGGCAATAACCTATAAAGCGTTGGTAGATGATTTGTTTCATCTTGATTTAGCCTATGCACCACCTTTTTCAACAACAAAAGATCCAGTTATGTATACGGGTATGATATTAGATAATGCAATTAATCATGGAAGACCTTTGATTCGTGCACAGGAGTTAGATAATTTAATTGAATCGGGTAATAATTATGTGCTAATCGATGCGAGAGCTACAAATCAATATGATAAAGATCATATCCAAACTGCAGACAATATTCCACATGCAAAATTAAGAGAAGCTGTCAATGAATTAGATAAAGACACAATTGCAATAACATATTGTAATAAAGGAGTTACTGGTAATGCAGCTCAAAATATTTTGCTAAATAAGGGATTCAAAGAAGTATACAACCTTTCTGGAGGACACAAACAATATAGTAAAAAATAAATTATTTCGATTGAAGTGAATTAAAAAATTCACTTTAATATAACATATTATATGCGTATATGCTCATATAGATATATAAAGCAAAGGAGAGATGTGTTAATGGTTGAGATATTTAAAGCTTTAGCGGAAGAAAGTCGATTACGTATTATTTCATTATTGATGGAGCGAGAAATGTGTGTTTGTGAAATTGAGTTTTGCCTAAAGATGACACAGTCTAATGCATCGAGACACTTAACTGCACTTAAGAAATGTGGAATTCTTGAGGGTTATAAACGGGCACAATGGGCATATTATCGAATAAATGAAAATTTTAAACGGGAAAATAACGAGCTTTGGGAGTACTTACAAATGAACTTAAGAGAACTCTCTACATATCGTATAGACTGTAGAGAATGCGATAGATGCAAGGAAAAAGATATATGTTCAAGTAGCATTAGTCCACATTAAAGGAGAGATTGTGATGAGTAAAGAAAATACAGCACAAATGGGTTTTTTTCAAAGATATTTAACAGTATGGGTAGCGATTTGTATGGTGGTGGGTGTTTTAATAGGTAAATTATTACCAGGGGTACCCGAATTTTTTGATCAATTTGAATATGCAGAAGTATCAATTCCAACAGCAATACTTATTTGGGTTATGATTTACCCAATGATGATGAAAGTAGATTTTCAAAGTATAAAGGATATTCGTAAGAATCCAAAAGGGTTATACGTAACTTGGGTTGTGAATTGGTTGATTAAACCGTTTACAATGTACGGTATAGCGGTATTATTTTTCTATGTAATATTTAAGGGTCTAATTACAGAAGATCTTGCAAAGGAATATTTAGCAGGAGCGATATTGTTAGGAGCAGCACCATGTACAGCGATGGTATTTGTATGGAGTCAACTAACCAAAGGAAATCCAGCATATACAATAGTGCAAGTTGCTACGAATGACTTAATTATTTTAATTGCATTTGTACCTATTGTAAAATTATTACTTGGAGTAAGCAATGTATCAGTTCCATGGGATACATTGATTCTATCAGTCGTACTATTCGTAGTAGTTCCATTAACGGCAGGTATCTTAACAAGAATATTTGTAACGAAACGAAAAGGTTTGGTTTATTTTGAGAACCAGTTTTTACCGAAGTTCGATAACGCGACAATAATTGGTTTATTGCTAATGCTTATATTGTTATTCTCATTCCAAGGAGATGTTATTTTATCGAATCCATTACACATTTTATTAATTGCTGTTCCATTAACAATTCAAACCTTCTTAATATTCTTTATTGCTTACTTTGCAGCGAAGTTCTTAAAATTATCGCATGACGTAGCAGCACCAGCAGGTATGATTGGAGCATCAAACTTCTTTGAATTAGCAGTAGCTGTAGCGATTGCTTTATTTGGAATGGATTCACCTGCAGCACTTGCTACCACAGTAGGCGTATTAACAGAGGTTCCAATAATGCTGATATTAGTAAAGATAGCAAACAAAACACCGCATTGGTTTCCAAAACAAAAGTAAATATTAGAGTCAAGTATTCAAAAAATAGAATGGAGAGAGTTGAAATGAAAAAAATGCAAATATTCGAGCCAGCTATGTGTTGCTCAACAGGACTTTGTGGTGTAGGGGTAGATTCCGAACTTCTTAGAATCTCTACGGTAATAAATACATTAAAGAAGAATAATATCGTGATAGAACGATTTAACCTTAGTAATTTCCCAATGGAATTTATTAATAATAAAACAATTAATACACTAATCAATAGTGAAGGCGGACTTGAAAAATTGCCAGCTGTTGTATTGGATGGTGAAATAGTGATAACTGGCAGATACCCTTCAAATGAAGAATTGGCTTCCTATTTTAGTATTTCTAGTGATATTCTTGGGAATAAATTAAAACATCGAAGAGGAATGGGAATTCGAAAGTCATAATGCATATAAAATAAAGGAAGGTCTGGTTTTAAAATGATAGGATTTGATCCACAAAATATAAAACTAACAAAATATTTATTCTTCACAGGAAAAGGTGGAGTGGGTAAGACTTCAACTGCTTGTTCAACGGCAGTAACACTTGCAGATATTGGTAAGAAGGTATTTCTAATAAGTACAGATCCAGCATCTAATTTACAAGATGTATTTCATACACAATTAAACAATGTAGGAGTACCAATTAAAGAAGTACCAAATCTTGTAGTGGCTAACCTTGATCCGATTGAAGCAGCAGCACAGTATCGTGAAAGTGTAATTTCTCCATTTCGAGGTAAACTTCCAGATTCGGTATTAAACAATATGGAGGAACAACTTTCGGGCTCTTGTACGGTAGAAATCGCGGCCTTTAATGAATTTTCAAAGTTCATAACGGATGAAAAAATTGAGCAAGAGTATGATCATATTATCTTTGATACAGCACCAACAGGTCACACACTTAGAATGCTTCAACTCCCATCTGCGTGGAGTAATTTCATTAGTGAGAATACTCATGGGGCATCATGTCTTGGTCAGCTCTCAGGATTAGAAAGTAAGAGAGAAGTATATAAAAAAGCAGTGGAAACGCTGGCAAATGGTATATTAACAACTTTAATACTTGTTTCGCGACCTGAGATAGCTCCATTAAAAGAGGCAGAAAGAGCATCAAAAGAACTTGCAGCTATTGGAGTATACAATCAAACAATGATAATGAATGGTATTCTTACAACTTATGATGATACGATTTCGGAAAGCCTATATCATAAACAACAAAAGGCTCTTTCTAATATGCCACAGGGATTAACCAATATTACAACTTATACAATTCCACTAAGAGCCTATAATATAACAGGGATAGACAATGTAAGAGCATTCTTAACTCAGGATAACTATAGTGTTCGGGAAGAGACTGTGAATGCACAGAAAATACCACAACTCAAACATGTAATTGATGATTTGTATCACTCAAATAAAAAAGTTATATTCACAATGGGAAAAGGCGGTGTTGGTAAAACAACAGTAGCTGCGGCATTGGCATTAGGGTTAGCAGCAAGAGGAAAGATGGTTCATTTGACGACAACAGATCCTGCAGCTCACCTTAAATTTGTAATTGAAGAGGGTAGTGGCGTTACAATGAGTCACATTGATGAGCAAGTTGAGCTCAAGAAGTATCAAGAAGAAATTCTAACAAAAGCAAAAGAAACTATGTCCAAAGAAGATATCGCTTACGTTGAAGAGGACCTGCGTTCTCCATGTACGCAAGAAATTGCAGTATTTAGAGCATTTGCTCAAGTTGTTGAGAAGTCTGAAGATCAGATAGTGGTTATCGATACAGCGCCTACGGGTCATACACTTTTACTTCTTGATTCAACTCAAAGCTATCATAGAGAAATACAGCGTTCACAAGGCGACATTCCCGAATCAGTGAAGAAACTACTGCCAAGATTACGAAATTTTGATGAGACAGAAGTGATAATAGTTACCTTAGCAGAAACGACTCCAGTATATGAGGCGATGCGACTTGAAGAAGATTTAAAACGTGCAGGCATTCGAACTAAATGGTGGGTAATCAATTCCTCCCTCTATCATACAGGTACTACTAATAAAATGCTATCTGCAAAAGCGAGCAATGAAATTGAATGGATTAATAAGGTTGATGCTCATTCAGAAGGGAACTTTGCCGTTATCGGATGGAGTGCAGATGAAATTAAAGGAGAAAAGCTACTCGAGATATAGAGGTTGAAACAATTCTTTATTCAAATTGAATGGCATATTATTATTCTCATATATCTTCATAATAAATCCATAAATATAATTTAATATGTAATTAAGTATATTTTAAGGAAAGAAATGGAGGTTACGAAATGTTCAAAAAAATAAAAAAGGCTATTCATAATTTTCTACTTCAAATTGCACAGGAAAATGAAAAAACATATGGTAATGAAAAGATGGATTGTTGTAAACTAAATAATACAAAAAGTAAGTAGGAATGAATAATTTACATTATGCGAACCAGTTATCTTGAGAAAGAGGAAAAATATGAAGAAAACAGAAGGTACAATACTTGTTGTTGATGATGAACCTAAAATAGTGGAAGCAGTTCAAGCATACCTAGAAAGTAGTAATTATAAAGTAGTTATTGCTTTGGATGGTGAACAAGCAATAAAGCAGTTTGATAAAGTTTATCCAGATCTGGTTGTGCTGGATTTAATGCTTCCGAAGATATCCGGTGAGCAAGTTTGTCAAATGATACGTAAAAAATCAAGAGTTCCAATCATTATGTTGACTGCTAAAGTACAAGAAACGGATAAATTAAACGGATTTAACATCGGTGCTGACGATTATATAACAAAACCATTTAGCCCTAGGGAGTTAGTTGCTAGGGTGAAAAGTTTATTACGAAGATGTTCGGAAGGAGTATCCCCCCTGTTTAACAAAATGAGTTGGAACAATGGAGATTTAGAAGTTGATTTTACTGAAATGTTAGTAAAAAAGGCAGGTAAGGATGTCAAACTTACCCCAAATGAATTCAAACTTCTTTCAACAATGATAAAATACCCAAAAAAGACCTTCACAAGAGATGAACTGATAGATACTGCATTAGGAGTAGACTATGATGGATTTGAACGTACGATTGATTCGCACATTAAAAACTTACGAAGCAAAATAGAAGATAGCTCCAATCCTCAGTATGTCCACACCGTACGAGGTATCGGATACAAATTTGGGTGTGATGATGATAATGAAATATAAAAAGCTGATTCATTAACCTATCTTCATATAACCTACATATAGTTATTCTATAATGTAAATAGATAAACATTTAAGAATGATAATGGAGGTTTAGATATGAACTGTCATCAAGATAAAACAAACAAGCAAGGTGAAAACAAACATAATCCAATGAAGCATATGCTACATATGATTATTTGTTGTGGTTTACCAATTATAATTATATTTTCTTTACCATTTATAGCAAGATTTAGCCCTAGTGTAGCAGGATTATTAGGGATTATAGCTCCATTTATATGTCCAATCATGATGGGGGGAATGCTATTTATGATGTTTAGTGGGAAGAAAAAATCAAATTGTTGTGATAATACGAATAATGAGGTTGAGAGTAATGGAGTTAGTAAACCTTTAGAATAATCAATGCTTTAAATTTTGAAAACATCTACCTTAAATATATGAGGTAGATGTTTTTGAATTATAAATCAATTATTCCATAATAACTCCATAAACAGATGTTAAGATGTAGAAAATAGATAATTAGTTAAAAAGGAGGATCCATATGTCAAATGTATCAATCGAAAGTGTAATAACAATTGAAGGAATGACATGTGTTAGTTGCCAAAACAGGATTGAGAAAAAATTAAAAGAAACACAAGGAATAACGAATGTTAAAGTAAGTTATAGTACGGGAAAGGCAAATCTGACATATGAGGAAAATATTATAGACCTTGATAAAATAACGAAGATAATTGAAAGTCTTGATTATAAAGTTGCTAATTCTAGTGAAAAGGTCGCCAATAAAAGTAATGGAACACAAATATTGGCGGTGGTGATAATATTATTTTCAGTATATACAATTATTAATCATATGGGCGGATTAAATATCTTCAACTTTTTCCCTGTAGCAGAAGAAGGTATGGGATATACAATGCTCTTTGGTATAGGGTTACTTACCTCACTTCACTGTGTCGCTATGTGTGGCGGGATAAATCTATCTCAATGCGTACCACAGAAAACAGTTGAAAATGTTAAAACGGGTAAATTTGCATCTCTTAGACCATCTATACTCTACAACTTAGGAAGAGTAATCTCTTATACGGTAGTTGGTGGAATTGTTGGAGGATTAGGTTCAGTAATCAGCTTTTCTGGAGAGGCAAAAGGGCTTGTACAACTTATAGCAGGAGCATTTATGGTTATTATGGGCCTTAATATGTTAAATTTATTTCCTTGGCTTAGAAGGCTTAACCCAAGAATGCCAAAGATATTTGCTAGAAAGATAAACCAACAAAAAATTAAAAACAGAAACAGTTCTCTTTATGTTGGCCTTCTAAATGGATTAATGCCTTGTGGGCCATTACAGGCAATGCAGATTTACGCGCTTTCTACAGGAAGTCCCATTAAAGGGGCCCTCTCAATGTTATTATTTAGTTTAGGGACAGTACCACTTATGTTTGGACTAGGAGCACTAAGCTCTATACTAAGTAAGAAATTTACACATAAGATGACGTCTGCAAGCGCTGTGTTAGTCGTTTTTCTCGGAATATTTATGTTTAACAGTGGTATTGGTTTATCAGGAATCGCACTCCCTACTATCTCAAGTTACGCTGGAAATAGTAGTGTAGCTCAAATAGTAGATGGAGTTCAAATAGTTACAACTCAACTATCCTCAGGTCGTTATGAACCAATAACTGTTCAAAAGGGGATACCAGTTAGATGGACTATTCAGGCACCAGAAGGCAGTATTAATGGTTGTAATAACAGTATTATTATACCAAAGTATGATAAAGAATTTAAACTTGCGGTAGGTGATAATATTATAGAATTTACACCAACTGAGAGTGGCTCTGTTCCTTTTAGCTGCTGGATGGGAATGATTAGAAGTAGAATTACAGTGGTTGATGATATTAATAAGGCTGATGTTACAGATTCAAGTACTTCGGTTAATTACAGAATACCTACTGATGAAGTAGCAGTTGCGCAAATAAAAGATAATAAGCAATATGTTGAAATAACAATGGATGATAAAAGATTTACTCCTGCAGTTATAGTAGTTCAAAGTGGATTGGAAACTGAAATTGTAATAAATGCTTCAAAGATAAGTGGAAGTAACAGTACTCTCATATTCCCGATATATTATGCGCAGATCGATATGAAAGAGGGGGAAAATCCAATATATTTGATTCCAGAGGTAGATTTTGATTTCTCTACTATCGATAATTCTTTTTCAGCATATGTAAAAGTAGTAAGTGATATAAAAGATGTTAACCTTAAAGCAATAAAAGATGAAGTAAAAGATTATGTTCCAACAACTCAAGATATTGATTCTGACAATGCAGGGTTACCTTCTTGTCATTAAAATAATTATTATATAAAAGGGAAATAATAGATTTGAAAGGTAGGAATTTAAATGAATAAAGAAAGTATTAAAGTAAGTGGTATGACCTGTGCGGCTTGTGCCCAAAGAATTGAAAAGGTAGTTCGTAAATTAGACGGTGTTTCAAATGCATCGGTTAATTTCGCAACAGAAAAACTATCTATAGAATATGATAACGAGAAAACACCAGCTACGAAGATAAAGGAAACAATCGAAAAAGCTGGATACGGAGTCATAGAAGAAGTTCAAAAGAATTCTATCACAATACCAATTGGAGGCATGACTTGTGCTGCTTGTGCTCAAAGAGTTGAAAAAGCAGTAGGTAAGATAGATGGGGTAGCAAAAGTATCTGTAAATTTTGCTACCGAAAAAGCGACGGTTGAGTATGATATGCAAAAGACAAAGATATCTGGAATAAAGCGAGTAATAGAAAAAGCGGGATATAAAGCGCTCAATATTGAGAAAAAAAATAATCTTGATGAAGATAAAATACGAAAAGAAAAAGAGATTCGTATACTTTGGAGAAAATTCTTTGTATCAGCATTGTTTGGAATTCCACTTCTATACTTAGCAATGGTACCAATGATTTGGTGGTTGCCATTCTCTGTACCAAGTTTTCTAGAACCGATGCAATATCCATTAACCTTTGCATTGGTGCAAATATGTTTAACGATTCCTGTTATTATTGCAGGTTATAAATTCTATACAGTTGGATTTAAAGCTCTTATACAACGGAGCCCTAATATGGATTCTCTAATAGCAATTGGAACATCAGCAGCTATTATATATAGTATTTACTCAACTTATCAAATATCCATAGGTGATTTTGGCGCTGTAGAAGGTTTGTACTTTGAAACAGCTGGCGTTATTATTACACTTATTCTTCTAGGAAAATCACTAGAAGCAGTATCGAAGGGTAAGACATCAGAAGCTATTAAGAAACTTATGGGATTAGCGCCTAAGACAGCAATTGTTATTCAAGATGGTAAAGAAATTGAGTTACCAATTGACGAAGTTGAAATAGGGGATGTAATTTTAGTTAAACCAGGTGAAAAAATTCCTGTAGATGGTGTAGTTATTGAAGGTCATACAGCAATTGATGAATCTATGCTAACAGGTGAAAGTATGCCAGTTGACAAAAAATCAGGAGACAAGGTTTTTGCAGCTAGTATAAATAAAAACGGTATGATTCAATTTAAGGCAACAAAAGTAGGTGGAGACACTGCTCTCGCCCAAATTATTAAATTAGTTGAAGATGCTCAAGGCTCAAAGGCACCAATTGCTCAAATGGCAGACATAGTATCGGGTTATTTTGTTCCTATCGTGTGTGTAATTGCATTAATTGCATCGCTAGCATGGCTTATTAGTGGAGAATCAGTTGTATTTTCTCTTACTATTTTCATATCAGTTTTAGTTATTGCATGCCCATGTGCATTAGGGCTCGCTACACCAACTGCGATTATGGTTGGTACTGGAAAAGGTGCAGAGTACGGTATATTAATTAAAGGTGGAGAAGCTCTAGAAAATACGTATAAGATTAATACAATCGTTTTTGATAAAACTGGTACAATAACAGAAGGAAAGCCGGAAGTTACCGATATCATTACTTCTTCAGATATCACAAGAGAACGGTTGCTTCAAATAGCCGCCTCAGGTGAGAAAGGTTCCGAACATCCACTTGGAGAAGCGATTGTAAGAGGAGCCGAGAAAGAAAAGTTAGAGATATTAAAAGTAAGTAATTTTGAAGCGATACCAGGACACGGTATTGAAGTTGAAATTGACGGAATTAAAGCACTAATTGGAAATAGAAAATTAATGGATGAAAGACAAATATCTCTTGAAGATCTGATAAGTCAAGCGGACAAGCTTGCAGGAGAAGGTAAAACTCCGATGTATATTGCAATGAATAACAAAATTGCAGGTATCATTGCAGTAGCGGATGTTGTAAAGGAAAGTAGTGCAAATGCAATCAAGAAACTTCAGTCAATGGGCATTGAGGTTGCGATGATTACAGGGGATAACCGTAAAACTGCGGAAGCAATTGCTAAGCAAGTAGGAATTGATAGAGTCCTTGCAGAAGTGCTTCCACAAGATAAATCAAACGAAGTAAAGAAACTTCAAGCACAAGGTAAAAAAGTAGCAATGGTAGGAGATGGTATCAACGATGCACCTGCACTTGCTCAAGCTGATATTGGTATTGCAATTGGATCAGGAACTGATGTTGCTATGGAATCAGCAGATATCGTTCTTATGAGAAGTGACCTTATGGATGTTCCAACAGCAATTCATTTAAGTAAAAGCACAATTCGTAACATTAAGCAAAATTTATTTTGGGCATTTGGGTATAATGTTGCGGGTATCCCTATTGCTGCAGGTCTTCTTCATATCTTTGGGGGCCCACTTTTAAACCCAATATTTGCAGCAGCAGCAATGTCACTTAGCTCCGTATCTGTATTAACGAATGCATTGAGATTAAAAAGATTTAAACCGTATCAAAAATAAAAATTAAAAATAAAAAATAAAAAGGATGGTATTTTCTTATGAAAAAAAGATTTATAATTGTATTATTAACGCTCACTATGGTGTTTACATTAGCATCATGTAAAAAAACAGATGTTGTTGGTGAAACAGCGAAAACATCATTTGACGAAATTCTTAAGGTTATTCCTAATAACGTAGTAGCTGATGATGCAAATGGAGGCTGGGCGCTTAACGCACCAGATGATAGTGCTAGATTTATATGGAGTAAGGATTTCGCAACTAGTCCAGATTATGATGTAATGCTAGAATTTGATGCACAACCATTTATCGATGCTGGATTAGATGCAGACAAGTTACCAGAGGGCATGCTAGTTGGAGATAAGATAATAGTTGGTTCAGATCTTGGAGATGATAGTATAACTTATGAGAAAGAAGCGACTCCAATTGAATCATTTAAAAAGATAGTTGGTTTAAAACGTGATTTAATTAGTTATCATGCATCACTTGATCATTATGGTATAATGGTTTCTGAAGGTAATATGTTTGAATGGGCTAAGGATATGAAGAAGAATGATAAGGACATAGTATTTGTTCTAAATCCACAAGTATTTATTGATGCAGGAGTTGACCCAGCAAAAGTTGAAGGATGGGTTTTCGCAAAAGTTGAGACTATGGATATGAATGGTAAAAAAGTAGAAGTAGATAAATTATTAAAACCATTTGACTTAAATTAATATGATTTATAACCCCTTGGAAATATTTTCAAGGGGATTTACTACATAGATAGGAGTTGTATACTATGATGCGGAGCTTAAGAACAAAATTATCGTCCACGATTGCTTTGGTTGTTATTATTACGATTGCATTAACTAGTTTTCTAGCAAACTATTTTATTAATGAAAAATTCAATGATTATGTCACTAGAAAACAAGAACAAAGGGCAAAAGAAATAGTATCAATGTTAAGTACGCAACATATTAAATCAACTAACACTTGGAATATGGATTATATCTATTCGATTGGTATGTATTCACTATATGACGGCTATATTATTAAAGTATATGATGAGAAAAATAGAATAATTTGGGATGCACAGGCTCATGATATGACTTTATGTGCACAGATTATGGACGATATATCAGATAGAATGGAAGCGAGATATCCACAAATAAAAGGTGAATTCAAGTCTGACACCTATCACATAACGATAAATCATGAAATATATGGGGCAGTAAGTATTAGCTACTTTGGTCCGTTTTTTTTAAGCGAAAATGATTTTCTCTTTTTAGGAACATTAAATACAATTTTTATTGGAATAGGGATTTTTTCACTCGTATTTTCCGTAATCGTTGGTATTATGTTAGCAAAGCGACTTAGCAATCCAATACTGAAAACGGTGAATGCGACAAAGCAAATTTCTGAAGGAAATTATAACGTTAGAATTGAAGAAAAGACAACTACGGAAGAAGTAGATATGCTAATTGTTTCAATAAATCATTTAGCAAGCTCTTTGGAAAATCAAGAAAATCTTAGAAAGCAACTTACAGAAGATGTAGCTCATGAACTACGTACACCGATTGCCGTTTTACAAGCTCATTTGGAGGCTTTGGTTGATGGCGTTTGGAAACCATCGACTAGTCGCTTGCAAAGTTGTTATGATGAAGTCACCCGAATTGGTAAATTAGTGAGTGATCTTGAGAATCTAGCCCGAGTGGATCGAGATAATTTAACGCTTAATAGGACGAAGATTAATCTTATGGATGTCATAAAAATGGCTATCAACACATTTGAAACTGAGATAAGAAATAAGAGCCTGAACGTTAGATTAAGTGGTCAGTGTGGTGATATTCTGGTTGATCAAGACCGAATCAGCCAAGTAGTCATGAATTTATTATCGAATGCCATAAAATATACGTTAGATGATACGAATATAGATATAATACTCACAGAATCAAAGAATGCAGTAAAATTTAGCATAAAAGATTACGGAGTTGGTATACCAGAAAATGAGCTGCCATTTATTTTTGAAAGATTTTATCGAGCTGATAAATCTCGAAATTCTATGACTGGTGGATCTGGGATAGGACTTGCAATTGTAAAATCTATTGTAGAAGCCCATGGTGGGAATGTAAAAGTCGAGAGCCAAGTTGATATTGGAAGTCGCTTTGAGGTTACTTTACCGAAAAAATGATTCAAGAGTAAGAAACTATTGCTAATGCTATGATAATAAATTATCATGGTATTAGCATTTTTTTAGTTATTTAGTACCAAATATGAATATAATGAGTATAGAGTGATTAGGGGGTAGTAACGAATGATGGTAAGAACATATGGTGTTAAGCCTTATAAAGTAGTCGTTGTGCATGGTGGTCCTGGCGGGTTAGGTTCTGCTGCAGGTCTTGCAAGAGGATTATCTGCGAGTATTGGAGTTATAGAACCAATACAATCAAAATATACGATAGATGAACTAATAGAGGAGTTAAATGAACAGATTAATCAGTATTGTATGGAACAAGTAATTCTTGTTGGACATTCATGGGGGGCGTGGTTAGTCGCTATGTACACTGCGAAATATCCTCAATTAGTAAAAAAAATGATTCTAATAAGTAGTGGACCACTCGACTCAAATTATGTAAAAGATATTAGTAGAAGGAGAAAAGAACATTTTAGTAAAGATGAAGCCAAACTATTTGATGATATATTAATTAAATTAAAAGAAACAAGCACCGCCAATGAGAAAGATAGTTTTATCTATATACTCGGAGCACTTTGTCAAAAGTCTGATAACTATAAGCTGACTACTCTTGATATTGATAAAGAGGACGATATCCCTTCAGACGGTGAAATGTACAGTAAGATTTTCTCGGAAGTTTCGGGAATGCGGCAAAGAGGTGAATTGCTAGATATATTTAACAATATAACTTGCCCAATAAGTATTATTCATGGAGATTATGATCCTCATCCGATTGAAGGACTTACAGAACCGCTTTCCAGAACAAATATAAAGTATAAAGCATATCTATTAGAAAAATGTGGACACACACCATGGAAAGAAGAATTTGCTTATCATCAATTTTATGAAATTATGAAAGATGAACTAAAATAAGTAAATACATATTCGTCCTAAGATTGAAAAAACGGCTATATTAGTGAAAAAATAGTCTAATTAAATAAAAAAATATACTTAAAATATTTTTATTATTCAGCACTTTAGTACTTTAAAAAGGCCATTTCTGTTATAATCTATATATAGAATAATGGTTAAATAATAAAATGATTTAGGATATTTTGATAACCATATTATAATATTAGGGGGTTAATAATGCGAATAGTATTTTGCGATATTGCATGGATGAAATATTATAAAGGGAAATCTGAAAATGATATGCCAGTCAGTGACGAAGCATTTCAAGAAGATGATGAACATGCTTTAGATAGTAATTTGTTTAAAGTAATACATACTATTTCTTCTGAGTCATTAGAGGAAGGCACATACTGTTTTGGGGCAATCGAAAAAAGATATAATACAAATGAAAATAATGAAAAATTCAGACATCAACTACATATTGAGAATATTTATGGAAGTCAAGCACTAGTAGAAAATGATAGTGTGGAAGATGTACTAGTTATATGGTGTGCAAAAGAAGAACATGGAACAACAACGGTCGTTGGCTGGTATAAGCAAGCAACATTGTTTCGGGATTTTCAAACCTTTGAATATGTAAATGATAATGGAATCAAAGAAAAAAGATATTATAATGTATTTGGAAAATCAGAAAATTGTGTACTAATGCCAACAGGACCAAGACATAGGCAAATTTGGAATGTTCCAAGATCAAAGAAACAAGGTAGAACCTTTGGATTTGGGCAATCGCAGATATGGTATGCGAATGAGGAATCTTCAGATGAGTATGAAAGAGATTATGTGAAAAGAATTATTATGCAAATTGAAGAATACGATGGGGAAAATTGGACTGATAAGTGATTTCAATGCAAACAATATAAAACTATTGATAGCAAGATGGATGAGCTTTTGTCATAGAATTATATAAACCCTTATCAGGAGTTATAGATGTGATAGAATTCATTTTAACAATTATTTCAACAATTTTCCCTAATTTCTATCTATCAGGAAGCCCAACCTTCCAAAAACCGCTTACTCCGGGGGAAGAAGAGTACTGGTTAAAGCGACATTTAGAAGGCGACAAAGAGGCTAAAGATGTGTTAATTGAAAGGAACCTTAGACTTGTAGCGCATATTGTTAAGAAATACAATGCAAAAGAGCAAGATATTGATGACCTAATATCGATAGGAACAATAGGCCTCATTAAGGCTATTAGCAGTTTCAATAAAGAAAAGTCAATTAGGTTAGCAACGTATGCTTCAAAGTGTATTGAAAATGAAATCTTAATGTACATGCGAAGTGAGAAAAAGAAATCAAGAGAAGTTTCATTAAATGACCCTATCGGTTTTGACAAAGATGGGAATGAAATAAGTTTAATTGACGTTTTAGAAAATGATGAAGTTAGTATAGTTGATGCGGTAGCTACAAAGATACAGATTGTTAAGCTATACGGAAAAATGAAGGATACGCTAACAAATAGAGAACGAGAGATAATAGAGTTAAGATATGGGATTTATAGTGGGAAAGAAGTTACACAACGAGAAATAGCAAAAATGTATAAAATATCACGTTCTTATGTATCAAGAATTGAAAAGAAAGCCTTGGATAAATTATTTAATGCAATGAATGGGTAATTCAAATTGGCTAAGAGAGAAACTCTTGGCCATTTGAACTTTCTAGATTTATCGTAAGCAATATGTAATAAAACTAATATACATCGTATAGCGGATTATGATATAATATTGAATATTAGTAAAGCTTTTACGAATTAATAATTTTTTATAGTAAACAACTGACAATGAATAAAGTAAAGTTAAGGAGAATGTTGATGGGGCAGCAGTTTAAAAAGAAACTTAGGCTAGGAGATTTACTCCTAGAGTATGATTTAATTACACAACAACAACTCGAAGACGCATTAAAGATACAAAAAAGCACAGGGGTAAAGCTTGGAGAAGCACTAATCAATGCAGGGTATGTAACGAGACAAAATATAAACGAGATATTAGAATTTCAATTAGGAATTCCTTACGTTAATTTAAAGGAATATAAAATAGATCAAGAAGCAATAAAATTAGTAAATGAAACTCTAGTTCGAAGACATAGGCTATTACCCATAAATCTTAGGGAAAATGAAATATATATTGCTATGGAAGACCCTTTAGACATCTATGCCATTGATGACATTTCATTGATGACGGGCATGCAAGTAATACCAATGTTAGCGTCAGAAGATATGATAAACACTGCTATAGAAATGTACTATGGGAAACAGCAAGCAATGGCAGCTGCTGAACAGTTTAAGCAAGATCAACAAGCACAGCAGCAACAAGAGAATGAAACTATTTTACTCGAAAATGAGGATGATGTTAAAAATGCTCCAATCGTAAAACTAGTGAATTCGATTTTAGAACAAGCAGTTAGATTTAGAGCTTCAGACATACATATAGAACCGTTTGAAAAACATGTACGAGTACGATTTCGAATCGATGGTAAATTAAAAGAAATCATGAAGTATGACGTAACTGTTTCATCTGCAGTAATCGCAAGGATTAAGATTACAGGTGGAATGGACATATCAGAAAAGAGAAAACCTCAAGATGGTAGAATCACTATCTCAGTAGATAAACAAGAATACGATATTCGTGTATCTATGTTACCTACAGTATATGGTGAGAAAATCGTTATGCGTATTGCATCAAAAGAAGGACTAACAAAAGACAAACAACATCTTGGATTTTTTGATGATGATATGAAACGTTTTGATAAGATATTAACTAACCCACATGGTATCATACTCGTAACAGGGCCGACAGGAAGTGGTAAATCCACTACGCTATATACAGCACTGAGTGAATTGAATCAAGAAGACATCAATATTATCACGGTAGAAGATCCAGTTGAAGCCAATATTAATGGAATCAATCAAGTACAAGTAAACCAAAAGGCAGGACTTACTTTTGCAGCAGCACTTCGCTCCATACTAAGACAAGACCCTGACATTATTATGATTGGTGAGATTCGTGACCAAGAAACTGCAGAAATTGCAGTAAAAGCGTCTATTACAGGACATTTGGTTGTAAGTACACTTCATACTAACAGCGCATCGAGTTCCATAACTCGTCTAATCGATATGGGAATTGAACCTTTTATGATTGGAGCATCCATCGTAGGAGTAATTGCACAAAGACTAGTTCGTAAATTGTGCCCGAAATGTAAGGAAGCACATAGTGTAGGAGAATTAGACCGACATATATTAGGGTTATCATCAGAGGAAAATGCCACCATTTATAAGCCTGTTGGTTGTCATTTATGTAACAATACTGGTTACAAAGGACGCATAGGGGTATATGAAATCATTGTGATTACCCAAGGAATGAGATTGTTAATAAATAAAGGCGCATCAGCTGATGAAATAAAAGAGCAGGCGATCAAAGATGGAATGTTCACGCTTAAGAGTAATGCAGCAAGACTAGTGCTAAAAGGAACAACTAGTATTGATGAAATGATAAGAATAGCATATGAAGCGGAATAGTTGGGGGTAACGGTGAAATGGTTTTAATGGAAGAATTAATGATATTAGCAAAGGATAATAAAGCATCTGATGTTCATATAACGGTTGGGGTACCACCAATACTAAGAATTAATGGGGTACTAGGATATACTGAGTTTGAAAAATTAATGCCAAATGATACAGAACAACTAATTAGACCAATTATGAATGAACATAGCCTACAACAATATATGGAACATGGTGAGGCGGACTTTTCATTTTCTTATCCGCAAATTGGGCGTTTCCGTGTAAATGTATTTAAACAAAGAGGATCTATGGCAGCGGCGATTCGTTTGGTAAATTCAGTGATCCCAAGTCCACAACAATTAGGTGTACCAGAGTCCGTACTCAATTTATTTAATAAGAAAAGAGGCTTAGTCCTAGTTACTGGACCAACAGGAAGTGGAAAATCAACTACTTTAGCATCTTTGATTGACCAAATCAATCAAAATAGAAAATGTCATGTAGTAACCTTAGAAGACCCAATCGAGTATTTACATTCCCATAATCAGAGTATAGTAAATCAAAGAGAAATAGGTCTCGATTCAAGAAGTTATGCAGACGCATTACGAGCTTCTCTTAGAGAAGATCCAGATGTAATCCTGGTAGGGGAAATGAGAGACTTAGAAACTATTTCGATTGCAATAACTGCAGCAGAAACTGGACATTTGGTTTTTTCCACGTTGCATACAATAGGGGCTACGAATACAATTGACCGAATTGTGGATGTTTTTCCACCGCATCAACAACAACAAATTCGAATTCAATTATCTGCAGTTTTACAATCTGTAATATCTCAGCAGTTAATCCCAATGTCGAATAATCGTGGACGTGTAGCTGCTTTTGAAGTAATGCATGCAAACCAAGCGATACGTAACCTCATTCGAGAGGGGAAAACGCATCAGATTCAATCTACGATGCAAACTAGCAAACGCTTAGGAATGCAAACGATGGATGATGCAATATTAGACTTAGTTATCTCTGGACATATAGAACAAGAAAAAGCAATTCAGTTTGCACAAGATCCTCTTTTATTGGAAAAGAGGCTGAACAATTTTTAGTAATGGCTGCATATTATAAGAAAAACGGTTAACTTATAGATAGAAATACGGTTAACTTTTATATGTAAAGTTGGTTAACTAAATATTGAATTAACGTTTGTTATATTTTAGTAAAATAGTAAAATTTTACAAAAATTAGTATTGAATCTTGAAAACTTTGAGTGTAATATAAAAGTATAATTACTTGTATAAATATACAAATTATGGATTGATTGCAATATAGTAAATGGAGGGGGGAGCTATGAATGGCTAAATATTCGTATAGTGCAGTGGCACCGGAATCGACTAAAACGAAAACGGGTGTAGTAGATGCGAATTCTAAGGAACAAGCAATTAAAATGATAAAAGCTAATGGAATGGTCCCTATCAATGTTAATGCACAAACTGCACTAAATAAAGAGATAAGCTTTAATTTAGGACAAGCAGTTAAACCAAAAGATCTAGCTGTTTTTTGTAGGCAGTTTCTTAGTGTTATTAGTGCTGGTGTTAGTGTATTAGTAGCTTTGGATTTATTGGCAGAACAAAATGAGAATAAATTTTTGAAGAAAGCCATTCAGGATGTACATAGTTCAGTAGAAAAAGGAGAGTCATTAGCAGACTCTATGTCTAAGATGCCAAAGATTTTCCCGTCTCTATTAATTAATATGATAGAGGCAGGAGAAATGTCAGGTAATCTTGAGATTGCTCTAGACCGTATGGCGATACATTTTGAAAAAGAAGCAAAATTAAAGAGAACCATTAAAAAGGCCACAACCTATCCTATGATTGTGTCTATCATATCGGTTGTTGTAGTAGCAATATTAGTAACCTTTGTTGTACCAACCTTTGTGGGTATGTTTGCTCAAATGGGAACGGAATTACCTGGGACAACCAAAGCATTACTTGCCATGAGTGACTTTATGAAAACGAAATGGTGGTTGCTATTAATTATAATTGGATTAATCACCACATTATTGATTTATTATACAAAAACAGAGACAGGTAAGATGTTGGTAGGTAAGATTAAATTAAAAGCCCCTATCTTTGGAAAATTAAATGTTAAGGTAGTTGCATCAAGATTCTCAAGAACTATGAGCACGCTACTAGCTTCTGGAGTATCACTTCTAGATGCCTTAGAAATTGTATCTAGAATCGTAGGAAATCATGTAGTAGAAGCAGGATTATTGGAAACAAGAGAACAAGTATCCAAAGGGGTATCCCTAAACAAGCCACTTAGAGACATGGAAGTATTTCCTCCCATGGTGACTCATATGATAAAGATCGGTGAAGAGTCAGGGGCAATAGAGAGTATGCTTAATAAAGTAGCAGACTTCTACGATGATGAGGTAGAAACGGCAGTGGAACAAATGACAACCATGTTGGAACCAGCCATTATAGGGGTACTGGCATTGGTAGTTGGGTTTGTAATCATATCCATTATACAGCCAATGTTTGGTATGTATGATGCCATTAATAATTATTAGAACAAGCTTTCATTTACTAGGTTATAATAAAACATAACATAAATTTAAAAAATCAAAGGAGAAGAGTAGAAATGAGAAGAGAAGAAGAAAACAAAAAAAGAAAAAATAAGGGCTTCACATTAGTAGAACTTATTATCGTAATTGCGATACTTGCAGTAATTGCAGCGATAGCAGCACCAAATTTAATTGGTAATATTGGGAAAGCAAGAAAAACGGCAGACGTTGCAAATGCAAAGGTAATTGGAGATGCTGCAGTAATGGCATTAGTTGAATTTCCGCAATATGAAGGGGCAGTAATATCGAATCTTGATCTTACAGTTGAAGCAAATATAACAGCATTAGAGGATACAAAAGCAGAACCACTTGCAAGACAAGTTCTAAACAATATTCAAGGGGTACCATCACCTAAATCATTTGGATCTGCAAGCAAGTTTGCGTTGAGTGTTGCTGCAGATGGTAAAGTTACAGTTTCCGTTACAGATGGAGGGACAACTACTGTGTTATACCCTGATAATGATTACGCTAAATAGTATTATAAGCTGCGTATTAGCTTATATATAACTAGTTTTTATAAGTGAAAAATTTATTTTATACTCTTGACTTTACTCGCAAAACAACTAACTTCTCATCCTTGAGAACTTAGTTGTTTGCGAATAATTATTATATGAAGTTTCTATTGAACACTAGCACTTACCCTTAGTATTAAAGTAAGTAAACAATAATTAAATACGTACTATACAAACCAAACTTGACAAAATTACAATCTTACACAGGAGAATCTATGAACATTTTTATATACTCAACATTCCTTTTATATGGCATTATAATCGGGAGCTTTTTAAATGTATGTATCCTTAGAATTCCTAATCATACATTCTTTGAAAAGAGTCGTTCTTATTGTCCAAAGTGTGGTTACTCACTCAAATGGTTCGATTTGATTCCTATTTTTAGTTTTATTCTATTAAAAGGAAAATGTAGAAAATGTAAGGAATCAATCTCTTTACAATATCCGTTAGTGGAAGCACTAAACGGGATTTTATATGTATGGATTGCTATTATGTACGTGAATAATCCGGATCTGAATTTGTTAACGGCAGTTCTATATTGTTTATTAACTTCAGCACTAATTGTAATAAGCGTAGTAGATATGAGAACGTATATCATACTACCACAATTAAATATTTTTATACTAATTCTTGGACTGATAAATTTAGTTTTCAACTTGGGTGAATGGTATACCTATGTAATAGGTTTTTTTGCTATAAGTACATTTATACTTATCTTAGTGTTATTAAATGCAATGGGGGATGGGGACATGAAGCTTATGGCGGTATCAGGATTGTTACTTGGCTGGAAGCTTATAGTATTATCTTTTTTTATTGGATGTATCGTTGGCACAGTGGTTCATTTATGGTTGATGATTTTTAAGAAAAAGGGAAGACAATTACCTTTTGGTCCATATTTGTCAGTTGGAATATTTTTGGCAATGCTATATGGAGAAAAATGGATTGAATGGTATTTAAGGATATTATTCTAAAGTAAGGGGGATGTTTCGTGGGTAAAATAATTTCAATTGATATAAGCACAGATTCAATTATACTAGTTGAAGCTGAAAAAATGGGTAAGAATGTTAAAGTACATAAAACATTAAAGGTTATGACCCCTACCAATGCAGTTGATGATGGTCTTATAAGAGATAAAGATTCAGTTGCAGGAGTGATAGAGACTATCTTAAATGAAAATAAGATAAAAGCAAAGAGTGTAATATTTACAGTATCTTCTAGTAAAGTAGTGACTAGAGAGGTGAGTCTTCCGTATGCTACACTAAATAAGCTAGAGTCAGTAGTGAATTTAAATGCATCAGAATATTTTCCGTTTAATATAAACGAATATATCATAGATCAAAAAGTAATCGATATCACTAATACTGCAGGAAAGAAGGAATTACGAGTATTAATTGCTGCAGCTCCATCGACGTTAGTGTCTGAATATTCAGAACTAGCAAGGCAAATTGGATTAAAGGTACACTCTGTTGATTTTTCTGGAAATAGTATTTATCAGATTATTAAAAGACAATCCATACAAGGAAATTATATTGTAATTGGATTTGATTATCAGTCTACCTTAGTTACCATTATGGAAGGCAATAAGTTAATTCTGCAAAGGGCAGTGCCGTATGGAACAGAAGAATTATACAAGGCTACTATGAGTCGCTTTGGAATATCTTTTGAAGAAGCCATTGAAATGATTGGACAAAAACCACTTGTATATAGACCGGAGGATGTAACTAGTGGGATTCAAGATGAAGTTGCGGGGGCTATGAACCTAATACTAGGAGGAGTTAATCGAATCATTGACTACTATAATTCTAGAAATCAAGAAAAGATATTTGATAAAATTTTCATCTATGGAAATGGAACTCAAATTCATCAAATAGATAAAAGTATTGAAAAGTTTTTTGGCATGTCAACGGTAGTAATTGAATCATTTATCAATGTAACCTTTCATAAGAATTTTACTTCTTCATTCAATCCTATCCTATCAATTACTGCAATTGGAGCTCTTTTTGAGCCATATAATTTAAAACCAGAACAAGGAGAAACTGCACTTGGTAAAAAGGATTTAATTCTATATGGAGTATTGGCAGGATTATCAGTAGCAGCTTTAGTGGCATATATGGTTATACCAAGTATAAAAGGTACTTCCCTAAAGAGTCAAAAGAAGAGTTTAGTGTCGAAAATTGAACAAATCAAAGAAGTAGAAGAAATTGTTACAGTTAAAGAAACCTTAGAAAAACAAGGACAGATGAGAAGTCAAGTCAATACTCTAACTACTTCTTATACAGATGATATATTAGAGGTATTGCATTCCATGGAAAAGAATATGCCTATTAATACCGTATTTGTATCCATGACAATAAACCAAGATGGACTTATATACAATACTAGAGCAACCGATATGGCAACTGTTGCGAAATTAATTCAACAAATGAAAAAAGTACCTTACTTTAGCACGGTTACTACCACAGGATTTACTTTAAGTGAAGACGTGGAGGCCTACAAAATTACTACCAATGAGAATGGTGAAGAAGTACGTGAAACTGTAGGAAAAGTCGACTTATATGATTTATCCTTAACTTGTTCTTTTAAAACACCTTATGAAGAAATTAATTTGAATAAGGAGGGAGAATAAGTATGAACGGAGCAAATGAAAAAAAGTTATTAGCTGTAATCTTGGCGATTGGAATTATATTAATTTCCTATAACTATATATACAAACCGAAGCAAAAAGCAAATGAAACAATGAAACAAGAGATAAAAATATTAGAAGAAAGATACAACAAACTCCATGCCTTGGAAATAGAAAGTCCTAATATGGAAAAAGAAGTGAAATTGCTGAAAGAAGAGATCGAAAAATACAATAGCCAGTATCCAGCAGAATTTTCACAAGAAGAAACCGTTATGTTAGTGAATTATATTAATCAAGCAACCAATATTCATATTAGCAATGTATCGCTATCACCCTTTGAGATATTTTATCAAGAAGATGCAGCGAATGGAGAAATAGCGTATGTAACTTCAGTGGCACTAAACTACACTGGCTCATACTCCAATGTAAAAGCATTTTTCCAATATTTAAAAGACTATCCAAAGAGAGTTACTTTGTCCTCTGTTTCAATGTCTTACAATCAAGAAAAAAATGAAATAACTGGTGAATTAAAGATTAATATATTTATTATACAATCAGCAGACAGTAATCTAATTGGGGCACCCGAATACACAGGTATTATCGGAAAAGAATCAATCATTGATCAATATATAGCACTCGAACAAAATCCGGAGGCTGAAATTCAGCAGAAAACAGCTGTGGAATTATATGCATCCTTAACCTCTCCTTATGCTGATATGGCACCTGTGATTATTGGTGTAAAGGGTGATATAATGGGTGAGACTGAGGCGAAAGTTAATAATAATATGATAAACGAAGTTACTATTGAATTATCCGCAAGTGAAGGAAGCTACTATGCTCAATATTGGATTAATGGCAATAGCAATGGTAAATATAAGTTGAACGTAGACACGAGTATTGATATTGATGTATATAGTCAAAGAAGGGCTGATGAATCAGATAAGGTAGGTATGTTAGCTAAGATAATAAACAATACAGATTTAGCAGCTAATCTATACGTATATAATGATGACGCCAATGCACCAAGATTTGTTCTAGAATCATCAGTAGGGGTGGTAAATATAGTTCGGTAATAGTAACATGGAATGGGGGTGCTGTAATGGTGAAACGTAAGAATACAAACAAGGGATTTACTCTTATGGAAGCTATCGTAAGTGTAGCCATTGCAGGCATAATCATCGTTCCACTGGGGTTAATCTTTTATCAGGCACTATCCAATATAAGTATATCAAAAGAGAATCTTAAAATGACCCAGCTAGCTCAAAACTATATTGAATACACAAAAAGTGTTTCTATAGATGAAACAAATGGCTTTGAGATACCAGTTGAGTTTACGGAAGAGAATGAGGCAGATTCTGATTTCTATTATGAAAAAAGGATTGAAGGCGTTGAATCCATAGAACGAAAATATAATGTAGTTATCAAAGTATTTCCTAATTTTTATACACTAGATGGTAGTAATGAAATTAATTATAGTGAACAGTTTAGTGCTGTATATGAAAGAGCAGACACAAGCAAATTCGCTATTCCTGAGTTGGGGGACATATCAGGGAATAGAAGAATTGACTTAATATACGAAGAAGTAGAAGATAATCCAGACCAAATCAACATTTCATACAGTGTATATAATGATTTGAATCCATTTGATAATTTGAATAAAACACAGACCTATGCTCTTGATGAATTAAATGGTGAGTTTGTACTTTTTTATAAAACATCAAATTTTGACCCAGAATCTATGTCAGACCTTATATCCATCTATAACAGGACACATCTTAATCTAACTTTATATGTTCTAAAAGATATGAATATAAGTACATTTCCTGAAGTTGCTTTAGAAGAAGGTTATGCAACTACAATTAAAGACACCATATTCGAAGGTGCGAATAATCGTAGAATATATAAAATTGTAGTAAGTGTAGAAGCAGAAGAATCGGGGAAAGAGATAGTAGTAGAAGCTACGAAGAATGAGCAGTATTAGGAGGTGGGCGAAATGAAGCGACAAATAGGAACACTACATAAAAACAGTGGTTCAACATTAATGATAGTAATCATTAGTATTGCGATCGTAAGTATTCTTGCCACACTGTTAATTTCCATGTCTTCATTAAGCGCCAAATTAAAATACTGGGATAGGCAATTAAAACAAACCTTGTATTATTCAGAAGCTGGTCTGGATCAAATATATGCTAATATTTCAATAGAGATTGAACGCACATTAGATAAAGCTTATCAAAACACAAAAGAGTATATTGAAGGCGAAGGCTTTGTTATAACGGAAGATAATGTTCAAGCATTAGTCAATGAATATTTTAAGAGCCAATTTGTAGAGGAACTAAAAGATAATGATAAATTTTATAAAGGTGATCCATTCAGATTTATATGTGACAGTGATGATTTGGTAAATATCTTAAACGGTTTTATTAACAATGATCCAACCAAGTATGAGGGTCTAGATATCCCTAGGGTTATAAGTATAGAGTCAGTGGAAGTCACTGCAGGGGCTAACGGATATGAAAATTATAAATATCATATAAATGGAATGAAGGTAGAGTATACAAATAAGATAACAAAACTTAGAACAGCTATTCATACAGATGTGGTAATCGAAGTACCAGAATTTGATTACCCACTTCTCATTCAAGAAAGTATAACCACGGACATTCCTATATCGGAATTTGCGATTATTGCAAAAGAAAATTTTTATGTTAATTCAAATACTAGCATAAACGGAAGTGTATATGCAGGAGGAGCAGGACCTGTTGCATCAGATTCAGACTATACGATACATAATAATAAAGGAATACTTGTTAGAAATACTGCAAAATTGGATATAACAGGACCAAATGGTAACATTGTAGTAACACCAAGCTGGATTAATACAGATAACGGTACCATACATATAACGAATTCAAAAGTCTTTAGTGACAGCATCATGACTACTGGTCTTGGAAGTGAAAATATAATAAAAATATTTGGAGATGACTCAGAGACGTTTGTGTATGATGACTTGGAATTAAATGCAAATAAATCAAATGTTTATTTAGAAGGCAATTACTATGGTATTTCCATTGGGAATTCAAGGCATAATTCAAGTAGTTCCATCGTAGTGAATGGGGCTGGGTCTACTTTGGATCTAAGTAATGCTAGAAAAGTATTATTATCAGGTCTCTCTTATTTCGATTTAAATCCAAATGGAAATGCGCCAAGTGTATTAGATGCCAAAGATGTTACTGGAGAATTTATCAGGTATTATCGTTCGGGAGAAAGCATTTCTGTGCGTGGAAATCATGTGGCATACTTTATGCCACAAGCATACTCCATAAATGATGAAATAACGCAAGGATATGATAATTTCTTTTCAGAAGTAATTGGGACAACAACGGTTGAACCAGAATACTATTCTGGAGGATCCGTTACAATGTTAAAGATAAATATAGATGAGAGAGCAAATTATTTTTACCAATACTTTGAGAACATGAATAATAATAGATATAAATTAGAAATGATGGACTTCTCAGGCATTGGTGCTCCTGTGGAAGAGAAGATTAAGATTAAATTAAATACAGCTTCCTTAAAGATTCAAGGGGCTGCGGTTGCTACAGAACTGGATCATATTTCAGGTAATAAAGTAGTGGGTAAAACTTATACCGATGAATTTGTAAATCAAGATGCTATCATTCGTAATAATAGATTTGAGTGGGCAGTAAGAACAGGGAAACTTCTTTCTGAAACAGATGCGCTCCTTGGTATTACATTACCAAGTCAGGATATTATTGATTTATACTTACAACCAGAGGCAATTCAAGTTTGGAATAAAGCTTATAATAAAGCAACAAATAATCATGTTACCTTTGCATCCAAGGATGATGTTACAATATCAACTACAGGAATCATAGATTCTAGCGGGGCACGAGAAGATTATAAATCAATGGGAATCATTATATCAGGTGGGAATGTGGTGATTAATGAAGGGGTTCATTTTGAAGGATTAATTATTGCTGGTGGAAGTATTGAAATAAATGGAAATGTAAATATAACTGCAAGTAGAAGAGCGATTAGTGAATCATTAGCTACCAATTGGAGATTTAAGAATCTAATCTTTAAGGATGTTGTGTCAAGTGATGATTCGGAAAAAGTGTATCAAGGTTCAACGCAAACTAATATAACAGCAAGATACGGTGAACTAATAAAGTTTGAAAATTGGTCGAAGAATAAAGAATAGGGTGGAGGTGAGTGAGATAATGAAAAAAAACAAAGGGATGACGCTAATAGAAGTAATATTGGTAGTTGGCATAATAGCTGTAGCATTAGGGCTAGGTGGTTTGTCATTATCTCCTCTTTGGAATACTAATATTGATGCTTATGCAGCAGATATAGGGAGCCTTATTACAGAAGCAAGATTTAAACATATGGCGTATGCAGACACTTATTATGTTGAGATTAAATATGATTCAGCATCAGGCGATTATAGTGTAGATATGCATAAAGAATATATAAAAGAAGCAGTGACGGTAAATGAAGTTATTAAATCTATAAAAGTGAGCAAAGGGTGTATGCTCAAATTTAAAGAATATTCAAAAACTGAAATTCAAGAAATCAAAGATCTACCTGACGATAAACTTATTATTACGTTTAAAGGCAGTGGTGCAATATATCAAAATGGTGGTATAATATATGTATCAAAAAATTCCGATACAAAAATAAAGCAAGTAGAGATTAACGTGCTTACAGGAAAGGTGGTTGTAAGTAATGGTAAATAATTCTACAAGCAAGGGATTTACAGTCGTAGAAGCACTAGCCGCAATTGTAATTGCAGCTACCGTTACATCACTGATATTGTCGTTTCTAACGAGCTCAATTAAAAGCTTTAAAGTAACTGAAGGGGCATTGCAACTACAGAATGAAGCACAATTTACGATGAACATATGGACAGACAATATTATGTCTTGTAGCCAAATCTTGAGTGCAAAGGATAGCGATACTCTTGCAATTAATATATCAGAAGAATTACTAAATGATTCGTCTTATATACTGAGCAGCATTTCGTTTCTTAAGGTAATAAATCAAGAAAGGTATGTTGAAACGTATGACTTTAATAAAGATGACAAAGCTATCTATTATTCTCTGACCAAGGAAGGGGCGGTATCTTCAGAAGTATCAGGGGTATTCGCTAGTAACATAGATGAATCTGGTTTCATACTTCATGGAATAAAAGGCAAACCAATCGACCAGACAAATTTCATAAACATCGAGTTAAGATTTGATTTTGATGGACAAAAGCTTAGTCTTACAAATACAGCAAGATATCGAAACACAAACTAATCAAAAACTAATCAAAAACTAATCAAAAACTAAACAACAAAACTATTCACACAGTAACATATAATCGGGAGGCAAAGATGAAACATCGATATGGAATAAAGATATTGGTAGTAATGGCTCTTATTATGATCATTGTTGGGGGAGGAAGTACCTTTAATGAGGTAAACAAACCTAGTACTTGGGCAGAAAAAGAAATAGCAGCAGCTATTGAAAAGAACATAGTACCACAAGAACTGCAGGCAAATTATCAAAAGCCAATTAAACGATATGAGTATGCATTATTGGCACTTGAACTATTGGAATCTTCTGGTAATGTAGTATCGGTAAAATATCCATATCCTTTTATGGACATAAACAATCATTCCTATGAAAGGGATATTGTTTTAGCTTATAATGCAGGACTTATAAGTGGATATACAGATGGAACGTTTAGGCCGGATGCAGAGATTACACGTCAAGAAGTTACAATGATGTTAGTTAATTTAATAAAAGCAATAAAATCAGATAAAGATACGTCAGCAAAAGAACTTAATCAATTTTCAGATTCTGGTTTAATAGGAAAATGGGCATTAGATTCTGTGAATTATTGTTTCAATAACGATATTGTCAAAGGTATAGGTAAAGATAAGCAAGGATTAGACATTATGTCGCCTAATGGAACTACTTCCATTGAGCAGGCTATAGCAATGATTCATAGACTAGGAAACACAGAAAAAGTCTTTCATCAATTTAATCTTGGGACAATACAATTGACAGAATATAAAGATGATAAGAAGACTATTCGTGAATCTAATGTAGTAAACGAATTTGCCGTAAGTTTTGGAGAAGGGTTAGCTAAAGAAGTACAAAATTTTTCACAACTAGAGAATATAGAAGTAAACTCCATGACAAATGATTATACATACATAACATCAAAAGGGACAGGCGTTTTTAGTATTTTAAAATCAGATAAGCACATTTATATAAAAGGTCAGTCATCAGACATTAATAAATTAGAATTTGTAAATATGTATAAAGGATTAGTTGATACCATTGATGATTCAAGTGAAATAGATATTGTACTAGCAGATTTGATTGAATCAATAATATCAGAGGATAAATACTCGGTAACTTCAATAGTAGGACAATCAGATAGAATAACAGTGTATAAAGAAGTAGATATAAACAATAACGGAAAAATGATTTACGATATATTCTATACAAAGGTCTTAAACTAAAGGAAGGAGGAACAATTAATGAGTAAAAAATTTGTAAGAAAAGTAATACCACTAGCATTGGCATTCATATTAACAATGAATTTAATAACTGTACATGGAGAAGAGGTAAAGCCAAATGTAAAAGCTTCATTAACTCTGTCTAAGACAATAGATAAGAGCGAGGTCTTGAAAAATGGTACATTTACATTGTCTTATCAGGTAACTCCGCAAAAAATATCAGTTGATAAAATTCCGAGAACAGGGAGTCAAAAAGCAAAGGAAATAGTTTTTATTATTGATAAATCTGGGAGTATGGAGTGGAATGTAAATGGTGGAACAACGATAAATGCAAATAATCCATCAAGAATGTCCATAGTTAAAGCAGCAGCAACCTCATTTATTGATAGTATTAAAGCAGTGGATAATATCAAAGTTGCTTTGGTAGAATATGATACGTTAGCATATCCATATAAACAATCTAGCAATAATTATTGGTTTTCACTTTCAAATAATGGACACTACAATACTTTAAGAAATAATATTAATAATATTGATCCAGAAGGCGGAACCAATATTGGGGATGCGATTCGAATCGGTAAAGAGGTATTGGATAGCGGTGATGCGAATGCTGAAAAGTATTTTGTTTTTATGACAGATGGCGTACCAACAGCGTATTCTCGTGTATTAAATTGGTTATGGTATGAATATTATACAGGTCGTGGCACGGCACCTGGTTATTTTGTAAATTCAGGTAGTGACGATTATAATAATTATTCCTTTGAGTATGCAAAATTAATGGCTAGCAAACTTTCCACTGCTAGTAACAACTATTTTATTGCCTTTGCAGATAATGATGCCGGAAATAAATTAGAAAGTATTTCTGCCCAAAGTGTAAAGAGTACATATCAAAGTGCAACTTCGTCAGATGCTTTATCTATTATTTATGATGAGATTGCAGATGAAGTAATTACAGAATTTAATATATCCAATGCATATTTCCAAGAAACATTCCCTGAGGATTTTGAAGTAATTGGTACTTCTTCGAATCTAACAAAGAATGGTCAGATCGTATCAGGTTATATTGGAACAAAAGCTGGAAATATCAATTATAAATTAAATGAAGCAGGTACCTTTTATGAAGCAAGTCCAGTGGAATTTACAATTACATTAAAGGCGAAGAAGGCAGGAGATTACTGGGTTGGTGCAAGTTCAAATAACTATATACAATATGTAGATGTGGACGGTACAGTGGGAAGAAAGCAATTTAATGCAGTAGCTGTCTCAGTTCAAGATTATAATCCCCTCCAAGATGGCGATCCAAATCCAAATCAGGTTAAGATAGATTCAGATATAGTATATACAGGAATTGATGTAGATTGGGACGAATCTGACACTTCGGTTAAATATTACCTACTAGGAGATCAAAACGATACAGGTGATAACAGTAAAGATAAATACTTTACCATTAATCCTGATACTGGTAAGGTATCTGTCAGAGATATGAAAAAACTTAGAAGTGATATTGCGACTCATGGAACAAGTATATTACAAAAATATATATCAGTTAATACTGGGAATTCATATGAATATTTATCGGGAAATCAAGAAGTAACACTAACAACGGAAGGACAAAATCAAGTTGGATTTTTCCAAACAAAAGCACCTATCAATCTAACCAAGAAAACGGAAATTAACTTTGAACTAAATCTTGGTTCTAGGAATGATTATGGAGCAGATGGAGTTGTATTTGCTCTCAATGATAAAGCATTTAATGTAGATGCAGATTCAGTGAGCAGTGGTGGTGGTCTTGGGTATGATAAACAAGATAATAAAGGGATGGAAAACTTGTTTGTTAATTCCATCGGATTTGAATTTGATACATGGATTAATCCTTTAGAACAGTTTAATTCTGTATCATCAGTTCTACAACTAGACAATTATTCTAAAAATAATCGATACAATGACGATCATATTGCTTTCATTCAAAATGGAACTATTGCTCATTTGAAAGATAACGTTATCTATAAATCGGAAGGAAACCTAACGAGTAAGACAGCGTATGGGCTAGATAAAGCAAGTAAGGAATTTACAGGTTACACAGGTTCTCAGTTTACTCCAGGCAATCTAGAAGACGGAAAATGGCGTAAAGGGCAAGTGATTTGGGATCCAGAAACTAATCGATTATCATTAAATTATGACTTAAATGCAGATGGTACAATCACTGCAAATGAGAAAGATTTAGTAGTAAGTACTCAGGACTTAGAATTAAAATTCCCTCAGAAAACGGCATATTTTGGTATTACTGCTGCAACAGGAACGTATTACAATAATCAAAAAATACGAAACATCAATGTTAAGGAAAATGATATTCTTAATATGAATGGAAATATTGTTGTAAAAGCTGTACAAGGTACAGATACATATTATACAAGCTTTGATTTTGATATTATTTCAGATGGTAAAGCAATATCTGAAGTGAATCGTACAGTTAATACCACTGTTAATTTAAGTCAAGAATTTGATTCTGTTTATACATTTAGTGGGGACCCTATTATGTTAACCAATGTTGGGTCAGAAGTACCATTTACTAATATATATTTTACAGAGCAATTCCCACCGTATATGGATATTGTTTCCTATCCAGCGGGCCTAGTAAAAACAGGAACTCTTGAAACAGGATATAAACTTCAAGGAGCTATCCCTGGAATAACATTAAAACAAAATAATGCAACAAGATTATATGAAGTGAATGGAAACTTTACGATTAAATTAAAGGCAACTCGCGTAAATACACTAGTACTTGATAAAGGAACGATAAATTATACGGATCCGAATAATATTGCAAACAGTGTTGTAGTACCAGCTAGTTCTATTTATATTAATGAAAATATAAAACCTATCATAACGATTGATGCAAGACATGACAATGGTAATCCTGCTAGTCCAAAGTTTGTTATTACAGGAATGTTGGATGGAACATCAACAGAAATTGTTGAGGCTCGCTACCTTAAAACAACGGGTACCGCAACTAGCATGACATTGGAAGAATTTAAAAATAAAATTTCTACATCAACAGTGTTAGCTACGAATAAAAATCCGAATTATGTAAATCTTATTACTCAATTTGCTCCTTACAAAAACAAAGCTGATTTCACATTTACTCAATTTACATTGACGGAAAATGGTTATTATTATTTGTATGTTAAGGATGCAGCTGGTAATGAAGAAATTAAATTAATCTATATAAAAAATATTAAAGATTTTATTCCAATACTAACGTAGAAAAAAAGGCTGCCTCGGCAGCCTTTTACCAATAATAAACCAATGGTTATTATTGTAATAAGGTTAAACTATGATATAATTATTTAGAAATGAATTGTAGTTTAGGTTAGATAAAAGTATAATATAAAAAAATAATAATTGCAGAGGACTAAAACCAAATGAAAAAACTTTATCCAAGTGAGTATATGGAATCGACGTATGATATTGACTATGAAAAATTGTATTCAAAGGGTTTTAGAGGAATACTTTTTGATATTGATAATACATTAGTTATGCATGGAGCACCAGCTGATGATAGAGCATTAAAACTATTTAAAAGATTAAAAGAAATTGGATTTGCAACAACTCTATTATCGAATAATAAGCTTGAACGAGTAAGTTTGTTTAATGAGAAGATTAAAGTTAATGCTATTCATAAGGCAAACAAACCATCTACGGTGAACATCATAAGAGCGATGAAAGATATGAATACAAATGTTACGAATACAGTCTTTATTGGAGATCAAATATTTACGGATGTGTTTGCTGGAAATAGAGCTGGTATTAAGACAATTCTTGTTAAACCAATTAATCCAAAGGAAGAAATACAAATAGTCTTAAAGCGATGGCTAGAAAAAATAGTTCTTTTGGGTTATGGAAGATATATCAAGAAAAAGCAAAGAAGGGAAAAGAATGAAAGTAAACGGAAAAACTAAATTATATGGCGTTATTGGCAATCCAATTGAACATACCTTATCACCAATGATACAAAATAATCTGGCAAACCAAAAGTGTATTGATTCAATTTATGTACCCTTTTTAGTGAAAGAAAATAACCTTAAGCAAGCCATAGAAGGAGCATATTCCTTAAATGTTCAAGGATTAAATGTTACAGTTCCATATAAGGAAAAGATAATAGAGTATTTAGTTGCAATTGATAAAGAGGCTAATATTGTAGGCGCAGTAAATACCCTTGTTAGGGTGGAAGGTGGATATAAAGGATATAATACGGATATTACCGGACTTAGTATGGCACTAAGGAAACAAAATGTTTGTTTGAAAGATAGGAACGTTATAATCTTAGGGGCCGGTGGTGCTGCTCGTGCTGCTGCAGTAGTTTGTATGAAAGAGGGAGTAAAGTGCCTCTACATATTAAATAGAACATTAGAGAAAGCAAAAAAACTCGCAGAAATGATCAATGTTTCTTATAAGACAGATATCGCAAAAGGTTTAATATTAGAAGATTATAATCAATTAACAGATCGGTATATTGTATTTCAGACGACTACTGTAGGCTTGCATTCGAAAGAATTGCCAGTATTAATAGATGATGATAATTTTTACAAAAAAATTATGATCGGAATCGATATCATATATGAACCACCGATTACAGGGTTTATTGATAGAGCGAAAAAAGCAGGGGCTAGAGTATACAATGGATTAGATATGCTTTTTTATCAAGCAGTACATGCATTTGAATTATGGAATAATATTAAAATTGATAATATCACCCCACAAATGATTTTTAATAATGTTAACTATAATAATATAATATTAGTTGGGTTTATGGGATCAGGAAAAAGTACAGTTGGTAGAGAATTATCTTCAAAGTTGCAATTTGATTTCCATGACACGGATAAAATAATTGAATCGATGGAACAAATGTCAGTAGCAGATATTTTTGAAGAGCAAGGGGAAGAAGCTTTCAGGAATATGGAAACAGAACTCGCTACTAAATTAAAGCAAAATTTTGATAGATCAGTTATTGCAACTGGTGGTGGAATCGTAATGAGGTCAGAAAACGTTCAAAGCCTCAAAGAGGCAGGAAAAATAGTGTATCTTAAAGTTAGTAAGGATAATGTAATTGAAAGGCTAGAAAGAGATAAGAAGAGGCCTCTATTACAGGTTAACGATAGGGAACAACGTATCATAGAATTATTAGAGAAACGGAATCCGATTTATACAAATATGGCTGATCACATTATCGATACTGATAATAAAACGGTGGATGAAATTGTGAAAGAAATAATGACAAAGGTTGTATTGGAGGGATAGAATGAAACTATTAGTAATAAATGGACCAAATATTAATTTTTTAGGAATTCGCGAAAAATCAATATATGGGCAACAATCCTATGAATCACTATGCGTAAATATTAAAGAAAAAGCTACTTTACTTAATTGTGATGTGGACATTTTTCAAGCAAATGGTGAAGGAGAAATTATAGATAGAATACAAAAAGCATTTTCGGATGGGACAAGTGGTGTTATAATTAATCCTGGTGCTTACACACACTATAGCTATGCGATTGCGGATGCAATTGCTAGTATTAATATTCCTTTTATCGAAGTGCATATTTCAAATGTACATAAAAGAGAGGAGTTCAGACATAAATCTGTAACTGCAAGTGTATGCGATGGTCAAATTGTGGGACTAGGACTCGATGGATACACAATCGCAATGGAGTACTTATATAAGAAAATATTGTAAAGGGTGGTTTATATGAATAGCAAATTAGAGAAATTACGAAACAAATTTGATAAATTAGGTGTAGATGCAATACTTGTAAAAGAAAGCAACAATTATAAATACTTGAGTGGTTTTGGTGGAACGAGTGCAACTCTCTTTATTTCTAAGAATAAGCAAGTTCTAATTACTGATTTTAGATATATTGAAAGATCTACGAAAGAAGCACCAGATTTTGAAATAGTAAATCAAGGAAGTAGCATTTATGATGTTATAAATTCATTAATTAAAGAAGAAAATATTACTAATCTAGGATTTGAAGATACGCATACAACTTATTCTGATTACGGTGTTATTTCAGAAAAATTAAATGCTAAATTAATTCCGATTAAAGAAACAATTGAAGTGATAAGAAGGGTAAAATACGAAGAAGAATTAGAATGCTTAAGAAAAGCTGAAAGCATAGGAGATCAAGCATTTACTCATATTCTTGGATTTATAAAAGAAGGGGTTACTGAATTAGAGATAGCACTTGAACTAGAGTTCTTTATGAGAAGAGCTGGAGCGAACGGATTAAGTTTTGATTCTATTGTTGCATCTGGGATTAATTCATCTATGCCTCACGCTGTTCCTTCAGATAAAAAAGTTGAAAAAGGTGACTTTGTTACAATGGATTTTGGCTGTATTTATAAAGGGTACTGCTCCGATATGACTAGAACTATTGTAGTTGGCAAAGCAACTGATAAGCAAAAAGAAATCTATAATACAGTACTAAATGCACAACTTTCAGCACTTAGAACGATTAAGTCAGGACTCGAAGGAAAATTTGTAGACAGCATAGCAAGAGAGATTATTAGCGATGCTGGATATGGTGATTGCTTTGGGCATGGGTTAGGTCACTGTGTTGGATTAGAAATTCATGAAAATCCAAGATTTTCACCAGCGGATAGCACAGTATTTGAAGAAAATATGGTTGTTACAGTTGAACCAGGAATCTATATACCAGGTTTTGGTGGGGTAAGAATTGAAGATATGGTTATCGTAAAGAATGACGGTTATGTAAATTTAACATCTTCACCAAAAGAATTGATTGAATTATAGGAATTTTGTTTATATTTTCAAAATAAGTGTTGAAAAATATGTCGTTATATATTAAACTATTAAAGAGAAATTCGAAGGAGTGTGGACCACAATGATATCAGCAGGTGATTTTAGAAACGGTATTACAATAGAAATAGACAATGGTGTTTGGCAAATTATTGATTTCCAACATGTTAAACCAGGTAAGGGTGCAGCGTTTGTTAGAACTAAAATAAAAAATGTTAAATCAGGCGCAGTATTAGAAAGAACATTTAGACCAACTGAAAAACTCCCAACCGCTCACATTGAGAGAAAAGACATGCAATTTTTATATAGCGACGGTGACTTATTCCACTTTATGGATGTTGAGAACTATGAACAAATAGCTCTTAACCCAATCAACATTGGTGATTCATTGAAGTTTGTTAAAGAAAATGAAATGGTTAAGATTATATCTCACAATGGATCAGTATTTGGTGTTGAACCTCCATTATTCGTTGAACTTGAAATTACAGAAACTGAACCAGGATTCAGAGGAGATACTTCAAATAACGCAACTAAACCAGCAGTTGTAGAAACAGGTGCTACTGTTTATGTTCCATTATTCGTAGAAATCGGAAATAAAATTAAAATTGATACAAGAACTGGTGACTATTTATCTAGAGCTTAATCAATATGTAGAGTTAAGAACCCTTGAATATGAAAGGGTTCTTTTTATTTACTCTTATTTTACTTGTAAAATAATACCATTTAAGGTATAATTTACTTATTAATAACGATCTTGATTTTTAATATTTTCTCATATTTTACTCTGTGTATTAATAACTATTAATATAGATATGAATACAAAAAATAATAGGGAAGAGGGTTGCATATGTGTAAAACACCAGGAATTTTATTACTAGATAATAGCAATTTATCAATTATCTTGAGCGAAGGTGAATTCAAATTAGTAAGAATACCATTTGAGGAGGCAAAAGCAATTATTGAACTAAATCATGAAAATGATATAGTATGCTGTTTTGACAACATTGATATTGAACATATTATTTTTACTTATTTGGGTATTGAGAATCGTAGATATGCATATAAACGAGTGGATGAATTGGAAATTGGACAAAATGCTATTGCATTTAAATTGTATATTACACCATCTGAGACTCAACCAATTATTAGAACTGAAGAAGGGATAGAGGCAAAGAAAATTCAAAATATCTATGTGTATTGCCAATTAGTTACCCGTATAAATTAGTTTGACAGATCAGTAATGATAAGTTATAATTTTACACGATAAGGGAGTAGTTAGCACGACGTGTAATAGAGTCAACATACTGATGAATTTCATCTGGCTTTATTTTAAATAACGAGACTTATCTGTAGTGATATAAGCTACAGATAAGTCATTTTTATTGTTCAAATAAATAGTAAGGAGAAATAAAAATGGGTTTAGCAGAATTATTTATTATTGCTGTAGGTTTATCGATGGACGCTTTTGCAGTTGCAATCTGTAAAGGATTATGTATGAAGAAAATGGAATGGAAAAAGGCGATTATCATTGGTGCCTATTTCGGAGTTTTTCAAGCAGGAATGCCTTTGATTGGTTATTTACTTGGGACACAATTCCAAGATAAAATAACTTCAATTGATCATTGGATAGCCTTCTTACTACTTTCCTTTATTGGAGCTAATATGATTAGAGAATCCCGAGATAAAGAAGAGATAAGCTGTGAAACACCAGATTCTAAGAATTTATTATTGTTAGCAATTGCTACAAGTATTGATGCATTAGCGGTTGGAGTAACATTTGCATTTTTCGTTAAAGAAAATATAACATATGCTGTTTCTTTAATCGGTATTGTAACCTTTTTATTGTCCGTTTTAGGGGTTAAAATAGGTAATGTATTTGGTAGTAAGTATAAATCAAAAGCAGAGTTTGCTGGAGGATTTATATTGATTTGTATGGGTTTAAAAATACTAATAGAGCATTTAAATATTATAAATTTCTAACTTATTAAAAATAATACCTTTAAAATTAATTTGCACCTGCAATATTAGATTTCGTATCTCTAATATTGCAGGTGCAATTTTTATATTATTATCTTTCTTGTCCGAGAAAAAATAGTGCCATAGTGCCAGGGCCAGAATGTGCTCCAATTACTGGACCAACGTAGTTAATAAATACATCTTTTGTTCCGAATCTTTCTTTAATCATATCAGCCACATAAATAGCTTCTTCTTCACAATCTCCGTGGCTAATGAAAACAGTTTGCTCTTTTGGTGTAAATGCAGTTTTCTCCATATTATCAACTAAAGCTTTTAGTGATTTTTTTCTTCCTCTAACGGTATCGACCTTTACTAAGTGACCTTCATTATCAACATGCATTACTGGTTTGATGTTAAGCATTGTGCCTACTAAAGCAGTTGCTGCTGATACGCGTCCACCTCTTTTTAGGTGATTTAAATCATCAACCGTGAACCAATGACATAGATTTAGTTTGTTCATTTCAACGTAATCTCTAACATCTTCAATATTATGTCCTGCAAGCTTTTGTTGTGCAGCTAAATATACTAAGAGTCCTTGACCTAAAGAAGCAGATAGAGTGTCCACAATATAAATTTTCTGCTTTGGATATTTCGATTTTAATTCCTCAGCAGCAGATAATGCAGAATTATGTGTAGTTGATAAACCAGATGAAAAGGATAAGCACAAAATATCTTTTCCTGATTCTAATATTGTTTCCATACTATCAATAAAGCATTGAGTATTAACTGCAGAAGTTTGACTATGTTCACCTTCGCGTATAGCCAAGTAAAAATCTTTAAATGATAACTCTCGTCCATCTAAGTAATTAGCAAATTCCTTGCCTTTAAGTTCAAAAGTTAATGGGAGAACAGTCAACTCTAGATTTGCTGCCATCTCAGCGCTTAAATCGCAGGAGGAATCAGTCATAATTATAAAATCATTCATATTTAGATCCTCTTTTCTTATTTAGATACTTTCCATATATTGTACCATAATCAATGTAGCATTGTAAATAGTGTTTTGGGGAAGAAGAAATGCATCATGAAGTTTTGAAAACTAGATACTTAAAACTAATATTAAAAATAAATCGTTCTATTAATGGAAACGTTCGCATATATTATTTTAGGTGGTGGTAGGATGAAAAATAAAGACGAGCTAATGAAAATATTACCCGTTGAACTTAGAGTACATATAGAAAAATTAAACTTAAACTATGAAAAGCTGCAAGAAATAAGGCTGAGGGTAAATAGACCATTAATCCTAGTTTATGATAACAACGAATTAATTATGAACAATCAAGTTATTGCAACACAACGTTTATTTAATGAGCTTATGCAATATTTATCAAATTATTCACTTTATGCTTTTGAAGAGGAACTAAAACAAGGATATATAACGATTCAAGGAGGACATAGAGTAGGACTAGCAGGTCGCGTAGTTATTGAAGATTCGAAAATTAAAACAGTAAAGAATATTTCCTTTGTAAATATAAGATTAGCGAACGAAGTTTTAGGTTGTGCAAATGATGTTTTACCAACACTAATAGAAAAAGATAGAGTAAAGCATACAATAATAATTTCACCTCCTCGATGTGGTAAAACTACATTACTTCGAGATATCGTAAGGCAACTTTCAAACGGAACTAAGGGAATAAGACCAAGATCAGTTGGATTAGTAGATGAAAGATCAGAAATCGCTGCATGTTATATGGGGGTTCCACAAAATGATATAGGTAAACGGACAGATGTATTAGATTGTTGTCCAAAAGCAGAAGGAATGCTTATGTTAATTCGATCAATGTCACCAGAAGTAATCGTAGTCGATGAGATAGGTAAAAAGGAAGACATAGAGGCAATTAGGTATGTGATTAGCAGTGGATGTAGTGTCATCTGCACAGTACATGGAAGTGATATTGAAAGACTTAGTGAAAAAGAAGTATTGAGGGATATGCTTAGCGAGGGAGTCTTTGAGCAGGCAATCATTCTGTCAAACCAAAGAAAAATTGGGGAAATTATAGGGATAACATCCCTTGTTAAGTAGATCAAAAAATATAAAGAAAACAATGAAGGAGGTATTACGAATGAAAATAACTGGTATCTGTATAGTTATGCTCACATCAACTCTAATTGGGCTTATTCTAGGACAAGAGTTAGCTGTAAGAGTAAAGAATTTAAAAGTTTTAAAGAAAATTATGACATTACTACATGGTGAAATAAGATTTGCGATTACACCAATTCCAGAAGCCTTAGAAAACATATCGGAAAAGTCACCAGAACCTTTTAAATTATTCTTAAAAATGACGTCAGAAGAGTTAAAACAATTACAAACTTGTGAATTAAGTCTGACCTGGGAAAAGAATATTGATAAGTATTTGAAGGATAGGGTAGTTACAGCAAAAGATCTAGAAAAATTAAAACAACTTGGTTCAACACTAGGGTATCTAGATAAAGATATGCAGTTAACAACAATTGAACAGTACATGCAGCAATTAGAAGAAGATATTAATTATGCATCAGAATATTCAATAAAACAGGGCAAATTATACCGAACTTTAGGAGTGCTTTTTGGGATATTTATAGCCATTATATTTATTTAGGGAGGTAAACAAATGACAATTAATTTGATTTTCAAAATTGCGGCAGTAGGAATAATAGTATTAATCCTAAATCAAGTATTAAGAAATTCGGGTAAAGATGAATATGTTTCAATGATAAATCTGGCTGGACTTATATTAGTTATATTTTGGATATTACCATACATTAGTGAATTGTTTGAAACAGTTAAACTGTTATTTAGTCTGTAGGTGAATACATATGAATATTATTCAGTTATCCATAATTGGAATAATTGCTGTAATTCTAGCATTACAGTTTAAGACTACAAAGCCTGAGTTTAGTATCTTAATAAGTATCGGTGCGATGATAATAATATTTTATTTTGCCATTACGAAACTTGATATCGTACTATCTACGATTAATAGAATCCAGACGACCTTTAAGTTAAGTGATGTGTATTTGGATATATTGATTAAAATAATTGGAATTGCATATATAGCAGAATTTGCAACACAACTTTGCAAGGATGCAGGGTATGGAGCGATTGCCTCACAAATAGAAGTAGGGGCCAAGTTATCAATACTAGTTGTGAGTTTACCTATATTATTATCGATTGTTGATACAATTTCTGCTTTACTAAAATTCTAGATAAGCACATATGAAATTACGAATGAAAGGCATGATACCAAATGAGAAAAATAATTATGTTAAGTATATTTATTTTATTTTTTAGCTCGTACACAGTTTATGCCACCAGTGAAGACGGATATACAGCAGATTATACAGATATACAAGGTGTAATTGACGACTTGGAAGATGAAAATGATATCGATTTTGGAAAAGTTGTTGGAAGTACAATGACAGGTGATATAGATGGTGCAATTAATAATGTCACGGGCACATTCTGGAAGGCAATTCTTGGTGAGGTAAGGGCGAACTGTTCACTATTAGGCGAATTGCTTATTCTTGCTGTTATCGTTTCAGTGTTTACGAATTTCACAAGTGCATTTAATACAAGTTTTACTGGTGAAATGGGTTTTTTGGTTATTTATCTTGTATTATTTTCAATTGTATTTAAAAGCTTTAGCAATTCAATCGCAGTAGCAGATGTAACTTTGAAAAATATTTCAATGTTTATGAATGTCTTAGTTCCCTGTTTTCTTGGATCTGTCGCAGCAACAGGGAATATAACAACAGCAACAGGGATGTATGCAACAATGGCTTTTGGAATAAACCTAATTGAATTATTAATTTCAAGAATTATTCTTCCGGCCATAAAGATTTACTTGATTATTGAATTTATGAATACGTTTACTAAGGAAAAGATGCTTTCTAAAGCTGCAAAATCATTAAAACAAGGAATAATGTGGGTGCTAACTTTAACAATAAGCATAGTACTTGGATATAACGGACTTAAAACAATCATGCTACCTAGTATTGATAATGTAGTTGGTAAATCAGCTAGAAGGTTAATGGGTGCAGTTCCCGTTGTTGGGGATGCCCTTGACAGTGCATCGGAAACGATAGTAGGTTCAGGAATGCTTGTTAAGAATTCGATAGGCGTAGGTGGAATTATTGTATTAATAATTATATGTCTTATACCTATAATGAAACTCCTAACCTTAACTGTTTTATATAAAGCAGCAGCAGCATTACTAGAACCTATTTGCGATAAAAAAGTAGTAAATTGTATAGAAAACTCCGGTGAAGCAACAAAACTACTATTAGTTGCTGTTGTTGTAAGTATGCTATTACTTGTTTTAATGTTAGCAATTGTAATAGCAGGGACAAGGGTGGTGTAACTTATGGCAGAGTGGCTTCAGAATATATTTATATACATAATATTAATGACAATAATTATAGGAATTTGTCCCAAAGGCCAGTATGAGAAGATTGTACGTTTTTTTGCAGGAATGGTACTTGTGTTTGTTGTAATTAACCCAATTCTTAAAATTGGAAATATAGAAAATCTTATCAATAATTTTGTAACACAAAATAAATTTGAATATAATATGCAACAACTTAAAGATAACCAAAAAGCATTTGAAGAAGAACAGTTAATATCCATTATTAATATATATAAGAGTGAGATTGCAACACAAATTACAATTGCACTTGAAAAAGAAAACTTGTATGTAAGAAATATTGAAATAAATATAGATGAAAAAACAGAAAGTGAAGATTTTGGTAAAATATTATTAATAAATATTGGCGCAGATACATCAAATCTTAAATCTTCAAATACAATTAAAGTAGATCAAATAATAATTTCTACCGAAACATCGACCGAAGTTAAAACAGCAGAAGAAATAATATATGAAAAAAAGGTAAAAGAAGTTGTCATGAAATTATATAATCTTTCAGTTGAAAAAATAATTGTCAAGATATACGTAGGAGATGAATAAAATGAAACTACCAGAATTCATAAAAAAAATAGGTATTTGGCGTCTCGCTATTTTTCTAATAGCAGGTGTTGCACTAATGCTTTTATCAAACCCTGGAGGTGGAAAAGATAATGTAGTAGAAAATCCAGCAACAAAAACACAAAATATTATTCCTACAACGGAAGAAGATGCAATAAGTGAACTAGAAAATAGATTAAAGGAAGTATTATCAAAAGTTGCTGGGGTAGGGAAAGTAGAAGTGATGATAACCTTAAAATCTTCAAAAGAACTTGTTATTAATAAAGATAAGCAGATTCAGAGCTCCACTTCCTCAGAAAAAGATTCAGAAGGAGGCGAAAGGACTACAAATAGCCTAACAAATTCCGAGAATACTATAATGGGAAGCACGGATGAACCATATGTACTAAAGGAAATGGAACCTACGATAAATGGAATAATCATCGTTGCGGAAGGTGGAGATTCAATCATAATAAAAAATGAATTAACTATCGCAGCACAAGCATTATTTGATGTTCCAGTGCATAAAATTAAAGTGATGAAGATGACAAAAAATTAAGGGGGTACATAAATGAATTTACTCAAAAAAAATCAGGTAGTTATTACCGCGTTAGTTATTATGGTCACAATAGCAGGATACCTTAGTTATACACAGAAGAATTTGCCAAAAGATGCGCAAACATCTGGGAATCCAAACGCTAATACACCAGTAGTACAACAAAGTAATGATCTAAGTGCTGAAGTTGATGATCTAATCGACGATGAGACACCAGACCTCACAAATGATGGCGCTGTAGTTGATAATGAAAATACAGCAGATCCAGTAGTAGCAGATGGAGAGAACACAGATCCAAGTAACGCTGGAGAAGCCGTATTTACAAACACACAAATTACAGCTAGTGAATACTTTATTCAAGCCAAATTTAATAGAGAACAGGCTAGAGCAAAAGGGAAAGAAACTTATTTAGAATTAATTAACAACCCTAATTTATCAGAAGCTCAGAAAAATGAAGCCATTCTTCAAATGTTAAACATCGCTGATAATGTAGAAAAAGAAGCAACTGCAGAAGATCTTCTACAAGCAAAAGGCTTTGTAAATGCAATGGTTAGAATTAGTGAAAAATCAGTAGACGTTGTAGTTACGACAGAACAATTAAAAGATGAGGATAGAGCACAAATAGAAGATATCGTAAAACGTGCAACGAGTTGCGATGCAGGTATGATAGTGATTACTCCTGTAAGATTTGAAAAAGAACAATAGTTAGTGAATTCTTTAAAATGCTCTAATTGTCAAGATTAATGGCAGAATGATAAAATACATTTTATCGTTTCTGCCATTTTATTTTGTAAAAAATTATGTAATAAGGTATAATAGGAATATAGGTGTTTAAAAATTCATTGCAAAGAGAAGTATTTATTTGGTATAATGAGTTAATATATGATTATCCAAAATAGGAGGAATTATTGTGGACGATAAAAAAACTTTTAAAATTACTGGAAATGATCAAATTGGTGAAGTTCATATTGCTAACGAAGTTGTGGCTATAATAGCAGGATTAGCAGCTACTGAAGTTGAAGGTGTAGCAGCTATGGCAGGAGATATAACAAGTGAATTGATTAGTAAACTTGGAATGAAATCTTTATCAAAAGGTGTTAAAGTAGAAGTTGGACAAGATGATGTTAGTATTGAACTTGCATTAGTCCTTGAATATGGTTATAATGTACCAAGCGTATCAAGAACAGTACAAGAAAGAGTAATGACAGCAGTAGAAACAATGACAGGTCTAAGCGTTACTGATGTAAATATTAAGATTGCAGATGTAAACTTAGACAAGAAATAAATAGAAGTTTTAAGGCGAGGCTTACCTCGCCTATTTTAGCGAAAGGCGGCATAATCCGTGACCAGAAGAGAAACAAGAAAACACATATTTAAACTTTTGTTTAGAGTTGAATTTAATGAAATAATTGAGGTATATGAACAAGCAGATAGCTATATTGAAAGCATACCGAGTGAACCAACGGAAGCAGAAGGAATATATATTAAGAAAAAATTAGAAGCAATCGTAGATAAACTAGAAGAAATAGATAATATTATCACCAAAACAGTAGAGAACTGGAATGTTGGGCGTATGGGTAAAGTTGATTTAACAATCATACGACTTGCTGTATATGAAATTAATTTTGATGATGAAATACCAACATCAGTAGCAATAAATGAAGCAGTAGAGTTAGCTAAGAAATACGGTGGAGACGAATCTTCTACATTTATAAATGGAGTATTAGCTAAAATGGTAAAATAGGAGGATAATATGCCTAATATTTATTCTGTAGGACAAGTGAATCAATATATAAAAGATTTGTTCACTAGGGACTACCTTCTTAGTGATATTCAGATTAGAGGAGAAGTGTCTAATTGTAAGTATCATACTTCAGGGCATATATATTTTACCCTAAAAGATCCAACTAGCTCGATAGCTTGTGTAATGTTTAGCTCTGATAGGGAACATCTTAATTTCAAACTTACGGAAGGGCAATCAATAGTCGTAAGAGGTGGAATTAGTGTATATCCAAGAGATGGTAAATACCAATTATATGCAAAGAGTATAGTTCAAGATGGTGTTGGAGCCCTATATCAACAATTTGAAGAATTAAAAGCGAAACTAAATGCCAAGGGATATTTTGATCAAGACAGAAAGAAGAATATTCCGACATTTGCTAAAAAGATTGGAATTGTAACTGCACAAACTGGTGCTGCAATTCAAGATATAATAAATATAAGTAAAAGAAGAAATCCATTTATTCAATTGATACTTTATCCAGCGCAAGTACAAGGTATGGGTGCTGCTAAGACTATAGTAAGAGGTATTAATGTATTAGATAAAATGGATGTTGATGTGATAATTATTGGACGTGGTGGTGGATCAATCGAAGATCTGTGGTGTTTTAATGAAGAAATCGTAGCAGATGCCATATTTAATGCAAAGACTCCAATTATTTCTGCTGTCGGGCACGAAGTAGATTTTACAATATCAGATTTTGTTTCTGATTTACGAGCTCCTACACCATCTGCAGCAGCTGAGATTGCAGTATTTGACTATAATTCGTTAAACAGTTCACTACAACAACTTAAATATAAATTGGATAATACAATGAGGCATAGGATAGTATATTATAATAGTTTAATTAAATCACTTTCACTTAGATTAAACTATCAAAAGCCTGATAATAAGATAAATCAACAGAAACAGCGTGTTGCTGATTTAGCAGATCGATTAGTTTTTTTACTTGAACAAAAAGTAAAAGATAAGCGAACAAAATTAGAACTTCTTCACAGACGATTAGAATCCTATAATCCAGCAAATAAACTTGAAAAAGGCTTTGCATATGTTACAAACGAAGCAAATTTACCAGTTATTGATATCTTAAAAGTTAATAATGGAGAAATGCTAAAGTTAATTCTTGCAAACGGAGAATTAGAGGTTGAAGTTAAGAATATAAAAATCAAAAAGGAAGAGGTGAAGTAAATGGAACAAAAGAAAACCTTAGATGAAACGATTAATGAATTAGAAACCTTACTTGGTAAAATGGAAGGTCAAATATTAAGCCTTGAAGATACATTTACTTTATATAACGATGGGCTAAAGCTCGTTAAATACTGCAACGAATCAATTGATACAATTGAGAAAAACATCGCTATATTGAATACGGATTTAAGTTCTGAGGAATAGAGGTGGAGCATTGTTCGATAAAATTTTTATAGAGAAAAAAGAAGATATTGAAAGAGTAATCACTCGTTATTTACCCAAAGAAGAAGGATATCCGAAAACTGTAATAGAAGCAATGAATTATAGTGTGTTAGTAGGTGGTAAGAGAATAAGGCCAATGCTTTTACGTGAGACGTATGCTTTGTTCGGTGGTGAGTCTTTAATTATCGAACCTTATTTAGCAGCTATAGAATTTATACATTCATATTCATTAGTACATGATGATTTACCGGCATTAGACAATGATGAATTAAGAAGAGGAAATCTAACTACGCACATAAAGTTTGGACATGCAATGGGAATACTAGCAGGGGATGCCCTACTTAACTATTCATATGAAATATTGTCAAGTGCATACGAACTTTCTCCAATGTATATTGATAGATGTGCAAAGGCAAACAAATATATTTCTAAAAAAGCAGGAATATATGGAATGATCGGTGGACAGGTAGTTGATATTGAAGCAGTAGGTAAGACTTTAGATATCGAATCAATCGAATATATTCATATGAATAAAACAAGCGCTTTAATACAAGCAGCTATGTGTGCTGGTGCGATTCTTGCAGGGGCAACAGTTGAAGAATTAAACGTTGTTGAAGAAGCTGCCAATAAAATAGGTCTTGCATTTCAAATTCAAGATGATATATTAGATATTGTAGGTGATGAAGATAAATTAGGCAAAGCTATAAATAGTGATGCCAAAAATCAAAAAACAACCTATGTTACAATTAAAGGCATTGAAGAATCTAGAAAAGATGTTGAGACATTAACACAGTCAGCACTCGACAATCTTAAGGCATTAGGATATACAAATGATTTTTTATTTGCACTTATAGAGAAGTTAATTAATAGAATAAATTAATATTTATTAAAGACGCAGTATTCTAGTCTTCGTAATTAATCCCAAAGACGGGCCTAAAAATCCGTTTGAGGGCATATCGATGAAGTTCCTTGTGGGGGCTGGCGACGCCAAGCGCGGGCTTGTGCTGGGAGTTAAGGTATTAGGGCGATCCACAAAGGCATGTGGGCGTTGACCCTGGTATCGCGGAGACCTATGTATGTGGCATTTTATAGTGAAATGACTACGGCATGGGAGGAACCTGTCGCGCGGTGAAAGCTGTGGACAGAGTAGCCTGCCTTGCGTGGGGTTTAGGGGATAGCGTGCTAAGTGGTATTTTTCATTGGCCAATGGGAAATACTACGAACACTTGAAACTTTACTTCGCAAAAGAGGCTAGGGGTTATATTACGATGTTAAGGAAAACTTCTAGACTGTTCTAACGAGATAAATGTGGGATTACAGTGTGGTTATAAGGCGATCTAGCGCAATTGATGGTGACACAGTTGGTTCTGATTTAAAGGGAAACCACTTTTTTGGCGACGAAAGAGTATTGGAATGGGAAAACCTGCTGGACCAGATGCCGCAAAATTTACTACACATATCGTCTTTAATAAATATTTTATTATAAGAATTACTATTGATTTTAACAATAAAATAAATAAGGTGAGTGAATTAATATATATGCCGAAGAAAAACAAAGTCAAGTTTAGAGCAAATAATAAAGGTAATAAAACAAGGATTAAGATATTAATTATCGTAGCATCGATTACTATGCTACAAGCAATTTTATTAGGTTATGCATCTCTAAGCTTTATGGGAGGTCTAAGCCTATTTTGGGCTATGCTGATAGTACTAGTGATTATTTTCATTGGTATTTTTTTTGATATATTGGGGATTGCAGTTACAGCAGCTTCAGAGACACCTTTTAATTCAATGGCAGCTTCAAAAGTACCAGGTGCGAAGGAAAGTATTAAAATACTTCGTAATGCAGGTACGGTAGCAAATTTTTGTAATGACGTTATTGGTGATATTTGTGGTATTGTTTCAGGGTCTGCAGCAGGGGCAATTGTTATTAAGTTAAATACATATATTTCAATCCAATCAACGCTTTTAAGTGTTCTAGTAACTGCATTAATTGCAACAATAACAGTTACTGGCAAAGCAGTAGGGAAAGACATAGCTATAACAAATGCGAATGCAATTGTATTTAAAATGGGTGCTACTGTAAGGGTACTAACTTTAAAGCGAATATTTTCAAAGAACGAAAAATTATAAAATAAGGTTAGGAGGCATACAATGGCATCAATAATAGACAGTTTAAATAATAATAATAAAAAAATAGAGAATCTAGATAAATCGGAATTAAAATGTTTGGCAAAAGAAATACGTGAATTTTTAGTTACTTCGATTAGTAAAACAGGTGGTCATTTGAGCTCTAACTTAGGTGTTGTAGAATTAACAATTGCAATGCATAGTGTATTTAATATTACTAAAGATAAATTTGTATGGGATGTTGGGCATCAATCCTATGTGCACAAAATCTTAACTGGAAGAAAAGCAGGATTTGAACGTTTAAGAAAATTAGGTGGATTAAGCGGTTTTCCAAAAACTCTTGAAAGTAGAGCAGACTCTTTTAATACAGGGCACAGTTCCACCTCGATATCTGCAGGTCTAGGAATGGTAAAAGCAAGAGAATTAAATAAAGATAACTATAGTGTTATATCTGTAATTGGAGATGGAGCGTTAACAGGTGGAATGGCTTTTGAGGCATTGAATAATGCAGCAAGATTAAAATCGAATTTTATTATTGTTTTAAATGATAACAATATGTCTATAGATAAAAATGTTGGAGCGCTTTCTAAGTATTTGAATTCGATTAGAACAGAGCCAAAGTATAAGAATTTCAAACAAGATATTGAAAAATTTATTAATCAAATACCAGCTGTTGGACCTCGAATGGTCCGAACAGTTAAGAAATCTAAGAATAGTATTAAACAACTATTTGTAAGCGGGATGTTATTTGAAGAATTAGGGATTAAGTATATTGGGCCGATTGATGGACACAACATAGATGAATTAATAACTAATTTTGGCTATGCAAAAAGGGTAAATGGACCTGTTTTGCTTCATGTAAAGACAACTAAGGGAAAAGGATATAAATTTGCAGAGAAAAACCCTGGGAAATTTCATGGAATTGAGCCTTTTGAGATTATAACTGGAAATGTATTAACGAAGAAAAAAAAGTTAACCTTTACAGAAACTTTTTCAAACTATCTTGTAAAACTTGGTAAAGAAAATGATAAAATTGTTGCAATCTCAGCTGCAATGCCAAATGGAACAGGTATTAATAAGTTTGCCAAGGAATTTCCAGACCGTGCATTTGATGTAGGAATAGCAGAACAACATGCGGTTACATTTGCCGCGGGAATGGCTATTAGTGGATATATTCCAGTAGTTGCTATTTACTCTTCATTTTTACAAAGAGCATATGATCAGATAATACACGATGTATGTATTCAAAATCTACCTGTTATTTTTGCAATTGATAGAGCTGGTATTGTTGGAGAAGATGGTGATACACATCAAGGTATATTTGACCTTTCCTACCTATCTCATATTCCAAATCTAACAATTATGTGTCCAAGTCATAGTAAAGAACTTGAAGATATGCTGGATCTTGCGGTATCTATGAATTCACCTGTTGCGATAAGATATCCAAAGGGAAAGATAGAAGAGAATCGTGATTTAGAGTCACATACAAAGTTAGAAGTAGGGAAAGCAGAAGTAATAAGTAATGGGAAAGATATTGCAATTCTTGCAGTAGGCAGTATGGTAAATACCGGGCGAAAAGTAAATGAAAATTTTCGGGCATTAGGATTTAATGTGACGGTAGTAAATATGCGTTATGTCAAACCATTTGATACGCAATTGATAGATAATATTTGTAGTAATCATAAATATATATTCACGTTAGAAGAAAATGTTTGTGTAGGTGGATTTGGTAGAGAAGTACTAGCCTATATAAGTTCGAAAAATAATTTTTACAATGTTGTGACTAATATATCTTTAGAGGATAAATTCATTGAACACGGTACGCGAGACGAATTATGTACGATATGTGGATTAGATGAAAATACAATAACAGAGAAAATACTTACAGTAATTAAGTAATAGGTGGAATTATGAAAGAAAGATTAGATGTACTACTTGTTGAACGAAATTTAGCTGAATCAAGGGAAAAAGCAAAAACGATTATAATGTCTGGAAATGTATTCGTTGATGGCCAAAGAGAAGATAAAGCTGGAACAAATATTAATACAGAAGCTATTATTACGATTAAAGAGAATCCTTTAAAATATGTGAGCAGAGGTGGGCTAAAGCTTGAAAAAGCTATGGCCAATTTTGATATATTAATTGAAGGTAAAATATGTATGGATGTTGGAGCATCTACGGGTGGTTTTACAGATTGCATGTTACAAAATGGTGCCACAAAAGTTTATTCAGTTGATGTTGGTTATGGACAACTTGCTTGGAAGTTAAGACAAGACGAAAGAGTTGTATGTATGGAGAAGACGAATGTTAGATATATGACACCGGATAAGCTTCAAGAATTAGTATCCTTTGCATCTATTGATGTATCTTTTATTTCATTATTATTAGTACTTGGCCCAGTTAGAGACATTTTAGAAGATGATGGACAGATTGTAGCACTGATAAAACCACAATTCGAAGCAGGGCGTGAAAAAGTTGGAAAAAAAGGTGTGGTACGTGAAAAAGCAGTTCATATTGAAGTAATTGATAAAGTGATTAATTATGCACTCAAAAACGGTTTTTGTGTAAAAAATCTTGAATTTTCACCAATTAAAGGGCCTGAAGGAAATATTGAGTACCTTGTTCACTTAAATAAATCGAGTGAAATTCAAAATTATGAAGATTTGTGCATAAATATAGCTGAAGTAGTTGCAAAAGCACATGAAAACCTATAATATATATTATATATAAAAGATTCTAGCATCGTATAGAGGTGATCGTATATGAATAATTTTTGCATAATTACTAACATCCCCAAAGATAAAGATTTGAGGATGACAAAATTAATAAAGAATTGGCTAGAATTACATAATAAAAAAGTATATATTCCAGATGAACTAGCTAAACTTCTCGGAGAAACAAATTCTTTTTCAAAGGTTGAAGATATTGCAGGAAAGGTAGATTGTGCTATTATTCTCGGTGGAGATGGAAGCATACTCGTATCAGCGCGTGAGTTTGCATTACAAGACGTTCCAATAGTTGGGGTTAATTTAGGGACATTAGGCTTTTTGGCTGAGATTGAAAAAGAAGATGTAATTAGTGTTCTAGAGAATATAATTAACAAAAAATTTATAATTGAAAATAGAATGATGATTGCAGTAGAAGTTATTAGAGATGGTGAAGTAATAAATAGGGATATTGCGCTTAACGATGCTGTTATTACCAGAGACGGAGCGTCAAGGATTGTACATTTAAAGTCATTTATAAATTCAGAGTTATTGGATGCATATGAAGCGGATGGAGTTATTGTTTGTACACCAACGGGATCTACTGCATATAATTTATCTGCTGGTGGTCCTATCTTACATCATGATTCTGAAATGATGGCGATTACCCCAATTTGTCCACATACATTAACTTCAAGAAGTATTGTTGTTTCAGCAAAAGATACTATAACAATATTAGTGGATAACATTCGCAAAAAAACATGTGAATCAAACTTATTATCATTAGACGGACAAGTAAATTATGAAGTAATACAAGGGGATATTATCAAGATTACGAAATCTGATTTAATCACTAAACTACTAATTCTAAATAGAAAAAATTTTTATGAAATACTTAGAACTAAAATAGGAATGACAAAGGAGGTTTAATAATGAAAATAGATAGACAATCTAAGATTATACAACTAGTAAATGAAATGGAAATAGAGACTCAAGAGGAATTAGCTGAAAAGCTTACGGCTTCTGGGTTTACAGTTACGCAAGCTACAGTTTCAAGAGATATTAGAGAACTAAGATTAACCAAAGTAACGAACGAAATTGGTAAACAAAAATATTCAATTCAACCTTCAACGGAAAATCAGTTAAATGATAAATTAATCAGAGTACTTAAGGATGGTTTTGTGTCTGCCGATAGAGCACAAAATATTCTTGTTATAAGAACGGTTTCCGGTATGGCAATGGCGGTTGCAGCTTCTTTAGATGCGATACGTTTTAGCGAAATAGTAGGTTCGATTGCAGGGGATGACACGATTATGTGTGCGGTTAGAACGAATGAAGATACAATTACAGTTATGGAAAAGATAAATAAAATTATTAGAAGTAATGAAAAATAGTATATTAACAGAACGGGTATAAGTAGAATGGATACAAAACGACTAATATAGATCGGATATGAATAAGGGGGAGTAGGATGCTACTAAATTTACATGTTAAGAATTTAGCATTGATTGATGAGATTGAGGTAACTTTCGATAACAATCTAAATATCTTAACGGGAGAAACAGGAACTGGAAAATCAATTATTATTGACTCTATTAGTATTGCTCTTGGCGGAAAAATGAACAAAGATATTGTTCGTAGTGGAGCAGAGTATGGTTTGGTAGAATTATTATTTTCTATTTCGAATCAAATTACAATAGCTAGAATAAAAGAAATGGGTTATCCAGTTGATGATGGAGAAGTTTTGATTTCTAGAAAAATAATGAATGGAAAGAGCGTGTGTAGGCTAAATGGGGAGTCTATTACAGCAACAAATTTAAAAATTTTATCCGAGTATTTAATTGATCTTCATGGTCAACATGAGCATCAATCGTTACTCAACAAATCAAAACATCTTGAGATCCTAGATGAATTTTGTGGTGAGGCTTTGAAAGATCCAATCAAAGAATTAAGAAGTACATATGATACGTTAAATGAATATAAGAAAAAATTGTTAGATTTGGATATAGACGAAGAAAAGAGAAATAGAGAGATATCTTTTATTGAATATGAAATTTCTGAGATTGAAGATGCAAAGCTAAAAAAAGATGAAGATATTGAGATTACATCTCGATATAAATTAATGTCTAATTCTAAAACTATTACAAGTGCAATTAATAATGCATACGAGTTAACTTCGGATTCTGGGAATTCAAATCTATTAGGAGCGTCAAATTTAATTGGAAAAGCCATTAAATTTATAAAAAATGTAGAAGCATTTGATTCGAAAATTAGTGAGTTAGTTGAAGAAATCGAAAATGTAGATACTTTATTGAATGATTTTAATAGAGAAGTGTTAGACTATGTAAATGATATGACTTTTGATGAAGAAATTTTTAATGAAGTAGAAGAACGATTTGATATAATAAATAATCTTAAAAATAAATACGGTAATAGTATAGAAGATATTATTAACTATTGTATCTTGCAAAAGGATAGATTAGAAATATTATTAAATAGCGAAGAATATTTAGAAGAAATAAAGTCTACGATCAATACTTTGGAAAACAAGGTTAGAAAAATTTGTGAGTCGATTACAAAAATTAGATTATCAAAATCAAAGATAATAGCGGAGCAAATTAAAAATGCTCTTGTAGAATTAAATTTTTTAGATGTTCAATTTGAAATATGTATGAAACCGACAGACAAGCCAACACGAAATGGTAATGATGATGTAGAATTTCTAATATCAACAAATCCAGGTGAAGAAGTTAAACCACTTCAAAGAGTAGCTTCTGGTGGTGAACTATCAAGAATAATGCTTGCGATAAAATCAGTATTAGCTGAGAATGATAATATAGAAACACTTATTTTTGATGAAATAGATGTTGGTATTAGTGGTAGAACTGCTCAAAAAGTTTCTGAAAGGCTTGCAGTAATAGCAAAAAATCATCAAGTTATTTGTATTACGCATTTACCACAGATTGCAGCAATGGCAGACGAACATTATTTAATTGAAAAAATAACAAATAAGGCAAAAACTTATACAAATATAAAGCGGTTAGATGATAATTCTTCCATAATGGAGCTTGCAAGACTTCTTGGAGGTGTTGAAATAACTGATACTGCAATACAAAATGCAAATGAAATGAAAATTATGGCTCAAAAGAAAAAGGTGTAGCTTTACTCTTTATGGTTTATTTGCTAGTTTTATTTTTTCACATATACAGATAATAAGAACAAGAGATATACGTTAGTGTATATCTTTTTGCTTACTATGGAAGGATGTGGAAGAGTGAACAGCAGAAAAAGAAAGTATAGACAAGTATTGTCTATCATAACAGCATTCACATTATTAGCATTAGGTGTATTTGTAGGTCGAGAATTTATAGAGTACAACTTACCTAATAATATCAATATAATTGCTGGTGAAGAAAACAATTTGGGTTTCAAACTTCCAATTAGTATTGATATTACACAATGTGAGCAAGGAACACTTCGAATAAGTAATGAAGATGAAGATGAATCTAGTTATATTGATCTTCGTAAAGAATTTACTGTACCAAGTAGCCAAACAGGAAATTATAAATTAGAATTTAAAATGTTTGGTATTTTTAGACTAAAAAGTGTTGAATTTTCAGTTGTAGAAAACAAAGAAGTATATGCACTAGGAATCCCGTCAGGAATGATAATCAATACGGATGGTGTGTTAACACTGGGAACAGGTATTGTTAAAGGCGATGACGGCATTGATTATGAGCCTTGTAAGAACAGAATTGAAGTTGGAGATTATATCATTAAAGTAAATAACAAAACAATACAATCAAAGGAAGAGTTAATAAAGATTGTGGAGAGCGAAGGAAATAAGGATGTAGTAATTTCGATTAGACGTGATGGTGAAATTAAAAATGTAATTATTACACCAGCTTTATCGAAAGTTTTAGGAAAATATAGAATAGGTTTATGGGTTAGAGATGATACACAAGGAATAGGTACAATTACGTATGCTACAAAGGATGGTAAATTTGGTGCTTTAGGGCATGGAATTACGGATGTAGATACAAAAGATTTAATGGATATTTCAGATGGTGAAATATATAAGACTAAAATATTAGAAATTATAAAAGGAAAAAGTGGAAAGCCAGGTGAAATATCTGGAGTAATTGTTCCGTCAAAAGATAATAAAATTGGTGAAATTAATGAAAATACATCTTTTGGTGTTTTTGGTACTTTATCAAAGAGTTATTTAAATAGTCTTGATAAAGTTGCTTATCCGATTGCATACAGGCAAGATATAAAAATAGGTGATGCAATTGTAAGAAGTACACTTGAAGGAGAAACACATGATTATCAAATTAAAATAGTAAAGATTTATAGAAATTCTATCGATAACAAAAGTATGATAATTGAAATAGTAGATGAGCGATTATTGGGTATAACCAACGGAATCGTACAAGGTATGAGTGGAAGTCCAATAATACAAGATGGAAAGCTTATAGGAGCAATTACCCATGTGTTTATTCAAGATTCAAAAAGAGGATACGCAACTTTCATCGAAAATATGATAAAATAACGACTCGGCGTAAAGCTGAGTTTTTTTGACATAGGACTATATACCTATTGACGTTTAAACTAAGAATGGTGTAAGTTAATAGAGTAATAAAGTTTCGACGTAATTCGACAAAATATATTTTTATATAATAATGCAAAACCTTTAATAAAAAGACTTTAGAAAAAAATTAAATGTAATAAAAAATCCTAATTTTACTAGTTGTCGAGAAATGCGATAGGATAACCTTGAATAACAAATCCAATAAACTTATAATAAGTGAGTAGGAAAAATTTGAGTGGAGGGAACAAAATGGAAAACATTAAAGTTTTAATTGCAGACGACAATGATAAAATGCGAGGTTTATTATTGAATATTCTTAAAGGGGAGCGAGATATTACTGTCGTTGGCTGTGCAGAGGATGGGGAGGAAGCTGTAGAGTTAATTAGAAAAACAGAACCTGATGTAATTTTATTAGATGTTATTATGCCAAAACTAGACGGTTTAGGTGTATTAGAAGCTATATCCCAGGATCCAACTATTAGAAAAGCACCAACAGCTATTATGATAACAGCTGTAGGTCAGGAGAAAATAACAGAAAAAGCTTTTCAATTAGGGGCACAATATTATATTATGAAACCATTTGACAATGAAAGCATAATAAGAAGAATAAAGCAACTTAAAGGTAAATTTGAATTTATTAAGCAAGATCTTCAAGTTCAATCATTAAGTGCTATCGAAAAACAAAATGAAAATTCATTAGAAGCAGAAGTAACGAATATTATACATGAAATTGGAGTTCCAGCACATATTAAGGGCTATCAATATTTGAGAGATGCTATCATAATGTCAGTTGATGACATGGAAGTATTAAATTCAATAACGAAGCTTTTATATCCTACAATTGCTAAGATGCATAAAACTACCCCTTCTAGAGTTGAAAGAGCAATTCGACATGCTATAGAAGTTGCGTGGGGACGCGGAAATATGAATACAATTGATAAACTATTCGGATATACCATAAATAATGGCAAAGGCAAACCAACAAATTCAGAATTTGTTGCTTTAATATCAGATAAATTAAGACTTGAACGTAAAGCGAAAGTATCATAAATAAAAAAAACTAACTTAGGTAGATAAGTTAGTTTTTTTTTGGAATCAAATACTATTATAATAAAAAGAATTGAGAGCATACTAAAAAGGTAATACAAATACAACGCTAAAAAGGAGAAATCAATTATGCCTAATATTACAGAATTAGAACTACAAAATTTAAAACATCTTATTGATGGTCATGACACAATATCACACAAACTTGAACAGTATGCTTCAGTAGCAACTGATCCAGAAGTAAAACAATATTTTACAAAAAGTTCACAATGTGCAGCAGATACAAAACAAAAACTTATGACATTTTTACAATAAGGAGGAACGAATATGCTTAACGATAAAGTAATGGTTGCAGATGTTTTAGCAGGTATGGATGCAAACTTAAAAAAATATGCTGGATATATTGCACAAACAGATAATATCGAATTAAGAAATACGTTAGAACAAATTAGAAATACAGATGAAATTTCTCAATTTGAATTATATGATATAGCAAAAGCAAGAAACTATCATCAACCAGCACCAAAAGCTCGTAGAGAAGAAATTGATATGGTAAGACAAGCAATTCAACAAGGATAATATAAAGTAATACAATGGGGACGGTTCTTTTTGTATCATTATGATACAATGGGGACGGTTCTTTTTGTATCACTTTGATACAATGGGGACGGTTCTTATTGTATCACTTTGATACAAAAAGAACCGTCCCCACTGTATCATTTAGTTATTTCGCTTTTGGGGGAAACAACCATTGAATGATAGGTATTATATATTACAAATCCTGGTTTTGCAGCTGTTGGTTTTTTAATATTTTTCTTTTGTGTGTAGTCTATTTCTACTTTATCATTTATTTTTCCTTTTGAGTAAAAGGCTGCGAGTGAAGCAGCTTCTACAAAAGTAGTATCTGGAAGTTCTTGATTATTTGCTTTTACAATTACATGGGATCCTGCCATTCCTTTTGCATGGAACCACCAATCATTGCCGGTAGCTTCTTTAAAGGTTAGTTCATCATTTTGGTAGTTATTCTTACCAACGTATATTTCAAAACCATCGTTTGAAACAAAACGGAGAGGCTTTCCAACTATTTTCTTTGGTTTCTTACCTTTTACAATCTTGCGTTTCATATAACCCGAGTCTATTAATTCTTGACGAAGCTGATGTAAATCTTCTTCGTTCATGGCAATATCTAATGATACATTGATCGTATCTAAATGATCCAAATCTGCTTTTGTAGAAATAATAAATTCTGATAATGCTTCAAACGTTCTTTTTTGTTTATTATATTTTTCAAAATATTTTTGCGCATTTGCTTTAGCTGAAAGCATTGGATCAAGTGGAATGGTAATGTTCTCGTTTGTATAATAATTAAGGCATTCGAGCTTCTTTGCACCTTCTTCAACTTCATAACCAAAGGTATTAATTAGTTCGCCATAGATTTTATATTTATCTTTACTCTTAGTATCTTCAAGTTGTTTTTTCTGCAATTCATATTTTTTTGATGCACGTTCATAAGCGTTTTGAATTATTTTTTTTAAATCGATTGAACGTTGTTTGATTCTTGAAACAGCGTTTTTCTGAGCAAAGAATAATTCTAGTACCTCTGATATGGTATCAAAAGTTTTAACCTCTTCATCGGCAAAACAAGTGAGTGTAGTAGCTGAGAATTCAATAGGACCATTTTTGTTATAAGCAATTACAGGAGAAAAATTATTATTTTTAATATCTTCCATCATTAGTGAAAATACATTGTACAAATGTAACTGCTCATTTTCGTTTAAAGTGGAAGCGACTTTATCTTGGTCAAGATTTGCACGAACACATAATTCGTTCGCTATTAATGGACTAAGTCCTGTTATTGAAGTATAAATTGATTTGAAAATAGGGATTTCCTTTGAAAATACTGTTTCTAAAAATTCATTGTTTGTAAGTAAAAGAGGATTCAACTTATCTTGAGCAGGAGGAAGATAATATTCGCGCCCAGGAAGAACTTCTCTTACTGAACTTACTTGTAGAGAGATATGCTTAATGCTATCAATTATATTATGCTCTGTATCACAGAATATTATATTGCTGTGTTTTCCCATTATTTCGATGATAAGTGTCTTTTGGCAAATATCACCCATTTCATTTAGGTGTTCGATATTTATATTAATTATTCGTTCAAAATTCGGCTGCTCAATACTCAATATTCGTCCATTGTTTAAATGTTTTCGAAGCAACATGCAAAAATTAGGAGCAGTTAAAGGATTTGATTTTGACTCTGTTGATAAGTAGATAAGAGGAAGACTTGCATTTGCTGAAAGAAGCAATCTATAAGTTTCACTATTGTTTTTTATACTTAATATAAGTTCGTCAGTTTCAGGTTGATATATCTTAACAATTCTACCATTTATTAATTTGTTAGTTAATTCATTTTTTATTGAAGCTATTACTAAACCGTCAAGTGCCATTATAACACCTCATTTCTAAAAATATGATTCATTTTATCATAGAAAATGGGATAAAACAAGGTGTGCTTTTAGCATTGACAAATAATCGAACTAATAGTACAATTATAATACTGATAGTACAATAAAAGGAGAATTTGAAATGAAGGGGAGTAAAAAAGAAAATTTGATACAGTTTAATAAGCAAAATATCTTGTTAACTGCAAGGAAGCTATTTGTAGAAAAAGGCGTTTATCAAACGACTATGGATGATATTGCGAGAGAAGCTAATTATAGTAAATCAACGATATATGTGTATTTCAAAAGTAAAGATGAAATATATAATCATATAGTTTATGAAAATATGAATCAATTAAAGCAAGGATTAGAAGAGGGGATACAATCATCTAGTAATTTTGAGGATTGTTATTACACTATTTGTAATACACTTGTATCATTTCAAGAAAAGTACCCCTTATATTTTGAAAGCATTCTAGGCGAGATTAGTATTGATCAAGAATCTTTTGAAAAAATGCCTATCCTCAGAGATATTTATATGGAAGGGGAAGAAATAAATAAAATAATAGAGAATTTTTTGCAGAACGCAATTGATAATAACTATATTCGTCAAGATATTGAGGTAATGCCAACAGTTTTAGCACTTTGGGCGAGTATATGTGGGATAATCTCATTTGCAAGTAAAAAGGAAGTATATTTACAAGCTGATCTGAAATGTAACAAACAAAAATTTCTTGAAAATGGATTTGGATTGATTTTGCAATCGATTATAAGATAAGGAGTAAAAAGTATGAAAGTCAAGATGAGAAATATATTAATAATATGCGGATTAATGGTTGCTGTAGGACTAGGGTTATTCTTAAATTATTTATGGAGTGTTGAGAAATACAAAAATAAAATTGATAAGATGGTATTTTCTAATATTAGTATCGATACCTTAAATGATGGAATTTATGAGGGAGAGTACGATGTTGATTTTATTTATGCTAAAGTACGCGCAACAATTAAAGATGGGGAAATGACAGAACTAAAGTTACTCGAACATAAAAATGATAGAGGTACTCCAGCAGAAGTAATCATCGAGGATATCTTAGAGCAACAAATAGTGGAAGTAGATGCTATTAGTGGTGCAACGAATTCTAGTAAAGTTATTAAAAAGGCAGTAGAAAATGCTCTTGAAAAAGCAAAAGGAAAAAAGTAATGCAGCCCTTCCTAACAGAAATAATATAGTAATTTCTTTTTTTGCCTTGGTGTACAAGAATAACATTCATTGGTATTGACTTTTTATGAATACATACGTATTATTTAACATATAAGTCGAGTCTATCGCAGTTGGACTCGACTTATATCAGTGGGTGTTCAAGCAGCCACTGATATAGCAGCGAAGCTGCGAATATCCGCTTGACAATATTATAAACAAATTAGGAAATGTGTTAGGATTACCACCAAGACTGAAAATGAGGAAACGAGATGATTTATCTAGACTATGCAGCAAATACGCCTGTCGATGAAGCAGTGTTAAATACATTTGTTGAGACTTCAACAAACTATATTGCGAATCCGAATTCATCACATCGATTAGGAAGACAAGCAAAAGAAGAATTAGATTTAGCAACTGAGCATATAGCAAAGCTAGTGAATGTTAAACCAAGTGAAATTATATATACTTCTGGTGCAACAGAATCGAATAACTTAGCTATAAAGGGAATTGCAAATGAATATAGAAAAAATGGAAAACACATCATAACAACATTTCTTGAACATTCCTCTGTAACAGGAGCATTTACAGCTCTACAAAACGATGGCTATGAAGTGGATTTTGTAGATATATCAAGAGATGGACATGTTGACTTGGACCATTTGAAGGAATTATTAAGAACTGATACGATACTAGTTTCTATTTGTTATGTGGATAGTGAAATAGGCATTATGCAGGATGTTGAGAAGATAGCCAATTTAATAGCCAATTATCCAAATTGTTATTTTCATGTAGATGCCACGCAAGCAATTGGTAAAATTCCTGTATGTTTTGATAACATAGATTTGATTACTTTTTCACCACATAAATTTTATGGTTTAAATGGGTGTGGGATATTAATTCGTAAAGAAAATGTATTAATACAGCCGTTGATTCACGGAGGAATTAGTACAACTACGTTTCGAAGCGGTACTCCAATGTTAGCATTTGCTACATCAACCGATAAAGCCTTAACTCTAGCACTTGATGATCTTGACAATAAATATAAACACGTAAAACAATTGAATGATAAACTAAGAACTTCGCTCAGCAAATATCCAAAGGTTTCGATCAATAGTACGAACAACTCGATTCCCTATATTTTGAATATCAGTGTAAAAGGGGTAAGAGGAGAACTGTTCCAAGATGAATTAGAAAAACTTGATATATTTATATCAACTAAGTCTGCTTGTTGCCACACCAATACAGCTTCTAAACCTGTTTATGCACTCACCAAGGATAGAAAGCTAGCGATGTCTACACTTAGGATAAGTGTAAATCATATGACGACAATGGAAGACATAGAGGGCTTTTTATTGGGGTTCGATGATTGTTATAAAAATTTAGCTAAATAAGGATGAGATGAATTCATGGAAAAGCATGTTGAAATAGAGAGAAGTATAATAAAGAAGTATCGTAAGGAAATATGGAAGCCTTTTATTAAGGGGATAAATGACTACCAAATGATTAACGAGGGGGATAAGATTGCAGTTTGCATCTCTGGTGGGAAGGATTCTATGCTTCTCGCAAAGTGCATGCAAGAAGTGCAACGTCACGGTAATAAGGAATTTGATTTGGAGTTCTTAGTAATGAACCCTGGATATAATGAGTATAATAAGCAGGTGATTTTAAATAATGCTAAATTGCTTGATATTCCAATCAAGATGTTTGAAACAGATATCTTTGACATAGTAGCGAATGTTGATGAAACACCTTGTTATCTATGTGCAAGGATGAGAAGAGGATATTTATATAAGAACGCACAGGAACTTGGATGTAACAAAATTGCATTGGGACATCATTTTGATGATGTGATCGAAACCATTTTAATGAGTATGCTCTATGGCGGGCAAATTAAGACCATGATGCCCAAGCTACACAGTACGAACTTTAAAGGAATGGAACTTATTAGACCGATGTATTTAATTAAGGAAGAATTTATAAATGCATGGAAAAGATACAATGATCTGAATTTTATACAATGTGCATGTAGATTTACGGAACATTGTACAACTGGGGATAATGGTGGTGGTTCAAAGCGTGAGGAGATGAAGACGTTAATAAAGAAGTTTAGACAGACGAACCCTTACATTGAGATGAATATATTCAAGAGCGTACACGATGTTAATTTAAAAACAATAATCGGGTACCATGATGATGAAACAAGTCATAACTTTTTAGATGATTTTGATAAATAACAAATTTTAATATGAAATTATGAGCAGTTGGATATTCTCCAACTGCCCATAGTTTATTTATAGTTTAACTTAACTACCAGCACTTTCATAAGCACCAAGTCCTTTATTCCATATGCATATACTAATTCCTAATAATATTACGGATATAACTACGACTCCTCCAATGTTAAAGAGAGGATTAGCACCCGTTAGAAAATAGTTAGCTGGATAAAAGGCAGTGAATGCAAACGGTATAATATAAGTGATGATTGTTTTGATTACATTATTGTAAATTGTTACTGGATATCTTGCAAAGTCACTTGACATATAAAACATATGAAGGATACTACCGCTACGTTTGATCCATAATGCAAGCGCAGCAAAAGCAATCTTAATACTAGTAAAGATGAGAGCTCCAAATATTACAGCTACGATTAAGAATAGGATATCAACTACTCCAAATGAAAGACCTAACTTAATAGAAGCTGATGTAACAAGGTAAATACCAACGATAAATTCACCTAGAGCATCAAATTGAAAATCTTCAATTATTACATGTAGAAGTGGATTAATTGGCCTCGTCAAGTATTTATCAAAATCTCCCCTTCGAACAATGAAGTAAGAAACCTTCCATAAGTTATCGGTGCAAAAATGGTCAAGTCCTTTTGGTAGAAGAGAGAAACCGTAGATGAATATTATCTGTTGGTAATTCCAACCCTGCAAATCTGGTATTTGAGAAAATATGATACTGATAAATAATATGTTGATTACTTGATTTATGAGGAAACTAAATGCACCTGTTAAAAAGTCAATTCTATATTCCATTAGTCTTTTACAATGTTGTGCAACGAAGGTTCCGTATAATTTAAAGATTCTTTTCACGATTATCAACCTCCTTGAACACATAAGTGTTTTGCTGCTAAATGCCAGATGAATTTACATAAAAGAATAAATGCAATTACCCAGACAAATTGTAAGCCTATATAATAGATTAAATCAGTTCCTGTATACTTGCCCATGTATATCATTACGGGAGTATAGTTTAGTGATGCAAATGGCATTATTTTGAGTGTGCCTTGAAGCCATATTGGTAGGAATGCTATTGGAATAGCACCACCAGATAAGAATCTAAGGATAGCTCCTTTTAGCATATTAAATCCCCAAAGATTCATAAGGAAAAATGCTAAATATCCAAAAGCTAAATTCAAATAGAAAGATAGAAGATAGCTTAATACTATACTTAGAATAAAAAACAAAAATTGCACAATATCAAAAGCAATTCCACCGGTTGCGATTGTTCGGTATGTCTCAATACCTAGTATAATTGGTATAAATACCATCGAAATTATAATTATTTTATTTCCTAGTTCGAAAAACAAAAGGCTTAGGTCTATTTTAATTGGTTTTATAAGTCTCATAGAAATACTACCATCTCGTATTTCTTCGCCGATTGCATAACTTGAATCTGTATCCGTTAGGAAAACAGTTATATTGGTTAGGAACAAATATAGAGTCATATCAATCATTGAAAATCCCATAAAAGTAGGACTGTTTGAAGAATTGAACACTGCCTTCCATATGAAAAACATTACGAAACAATAAAATATTTCACCTATAAAGAAGCCCAGAAAGTTTGCTCTGTATGCAATTGCATCTTGAATACCAGCTTTCGTAAAGGCTGAGTAGGTCTTGAATGGGTTTTTCATTTATAGCGTCACCTCACTCTTATATACACGACGAATGATTTCTTCAATGTCTACGTCCTTTACTGCAATATCTCTTACTTCTGAAGTTTTAAGAATATAGTTAAGCATTTCTGAAACAGTTACTTTGTCGGTGTTAAAGTTGATTTTGATATTTTTATGATCAATTGTAGAATGAAGGTCGTCTTGGCCTATGTTAAAGTTTTCATTAAACTTAAACTTCTCCGCATCAGCTGAGTGGAAGAGCGTAAGGTTAACTTCTCTTGCTTGACCAAAGTTGCGTTTCATCTTATTTAGACTGCCATCATATAATAATTTTCCTTTGTCGATCATAACGATTCTCTTACATAACAACTCAATATCATTTAAGTCATGGGTTGTAAGAATAATTGTAGTTTTTTCAGTTGCATTAATTTCTTGTATTGCTTTTCTTATATTATCTTTTACAACGACATCTAAACCTATGGTTGGTTCATCTAGAAATAGTACTTTTGGATTATGTAACATAGATGCCGCAATATCTGCACGCATTCTTTGGCCGAGTGATAATGTTCTTACTGGACTCTTAATGAATTCGTTTAGATCAAGAACCTCATTTAAAAAGTCAAATCTTTTTTTATAAGCAGTATCTTCTACTTGATAGATTTGTTTTAATACACTAAAAGTTTCTGTAAGCGGTAAGTCCCACCATAATTGAGTTCTTTGACCAAAAACAACACCAATTTCCTTTACATACTTTTTACGATCTTTGTATGGAATCTGTCCATTGATTTCTAACGTCCCTGAAGTTGGTGTTAGTATTCCTGTAAGCATTTTGATAACAGTAGATTTCCCGGCACCATTTGGACCTATAAACCCAAGGATTTCTCCTTCTGGTACTTCAAAAGTTACACCATCAACTGCTTTTACAACTTCATATTTCCTGTTAAAAAGTGATTTTACACTCCCCATTAAACCAGGAGATTTAATAGTTTTCTTGAATTCTTTTCTTAAATCATTAACTTGAATCAAAATATACCCTCCATTTCAAAAGTATGATAAATATCATACTTCAAACAAGCATCTACTTCTTTGTAGATGCAACTCCTCTTACACTCGAAAATTAACTACTGAGTAAGTAATCCATTCTTAAAAAAGGGTATAAAAAAGCACGTATAATCCTAAGGAATATCGTGTTTGCCGGTACCTCGATATGTGATTTTAAGGGATTACATAAATTGTAGATAGTAAAATCATTTACTAAATACAAAACAATATTCAGTTGTTAGTTTGTTAACACCTTTATTCTTAACATTGAATTCACACCTTTCTTTTCTCGCGAAAGCGATTAACTAATCAATATATTAATGCACATGTATATTTTTGTCAATACTAATATATAAAATTATGCAAATATTTCAAAATGTAATTCCTAGTATTTTAGTAGAAATTGTGTAAAAACTATTGACATCAATAAAAAATGGTGATATATTCGTATCAGAATTAAATCCTAGTAATCTAGTGGGAATAGGGGTGATAATGTGAAACTCTCTACAAAAGGAAGATACGGTTTGCGCGCAATGCTGGATTTAGCTATGCATAGTGAAGATGAAAATGTTTCGATTAATAGTATTTCTGAAAGACAAAATATTTCAGAAAATTATTTAGAACAACTAATCGCTAAATTAAAGAAAGCTGAGCTTGTTAACAGTACCAGAGGAGCCCAGGGCGGATATTCATTAGCTAAACCAATGGAGGAAATTAGCGTTGGTGATATTTTAAGAGCGCTAGAAGGTGATTTGAATCCTGTAGACTGTGCTCTTATTAACGGAAATAGTCAATGTAGTGATATGGATTGCTGTGTGACAAAAAGTGTCTGGAAGAAAATTAGCGACAGCATTAACGATGTCGTAGATAAAATTACATTAAGAGAATTATGTAATGATAGTAAGGAATTAGAAGCAAAAAATATTAAAACGAATTCAGGATGTAAATTATAAAATTAATTATTGGAGATGAGGAAATGGAAAATAAAATATATTTAGACCATGCCGCAACAACCCCTACTAAACCAGCAGTTGTTGAAGCTATGTTACCATACTTTACAGAAAGCTTTGGAAATGCATCAAGTGTTTATGAATTATCAAATAATAATAGAAAAGCAATTGCCAATGCACGCGAAATAGTTGCGAAAGCAATAAATGCCAAAGACGATGAAATCTACTTCACTAGCGGTGGAACTGAAGCCGATAACTGGGCGATAAAAGGAATTGCTGAGGCATATAGAGCAAAAGGAAAACATATTATAACTTCGCAAATAGAGCACCATGCAGTACTTCATACTTGCGAATATCTTGAAAAACATGGTTATGAAGTTACTTATTTACCAGTTGATGAATTTGGAAGAATAAGAATTGAAGATTTGCAAAATGCAATTAAAGATACTACAACATTAATAACTATAATGTTTGCGAATAATGAAATAGGCACGGTGCAAAACATAAAAGAAATAGGTGACTTAGCAAGAGCAAATAAAATTATTTTCCATACAGATGCAGTTCAAGCTTTTATGCAAGAGGACATTGATGTTGTTGATATGAATATAGATGCATTAAGTATCAGTGCTCACAAAATATATGGACCAAAAGGTGTAGGAGCAATGTACCTTAGAAAAGGTGTTAAAATCGGAGCTTTTATGCATGGTGGTGCGCAAGAAAGACATAGAAGAGCTGGTACAGAAAATGTTCCAGGGATCGTTGGATTAGGAAAAGCGATTGAGATAGCTAGCTCAGATATGAATGAAAAAAATGCTAGACAAAGAAGACTACGTGATCGATTAATTGATGAACTTTTAGAAAAAATACCTTATGCTAGGTTGAATGGACATAGAACAGAACGACTTTCAAACAATGCAAATATAAGCTTCCGATTTATCGAAGGTGAAGCACTATTGATTCTTCTTGATATGAATGGTGTATGTGGTTCAAGTGGTTCAGCTTGTACGTCAGGCTCATTAGACCCTTCTCATGTACTTTTAGCAATTGGATTACCACATGAGATTGCACATGGTTCACTTCGTTTGACAGTTGGAGATAGTACAACGGATGAAGACATCGATAAAGTATTAGAAGTAGTTCCAGGTGTAGTTGAAAGATTACGACAGATGTCACCATTATATGAAGATTTCTTGAAAAATGGTAGTAAAGAATAGACACGAATGAAAATAGGCCCACTTAAGGCGAAGAAAGGTATGATATTATGTACACAGAAAAAGTAATGGATCACTTTATGAACCCAAGAAATATGGGAGAAATAACACAAGCAAGCGGAGTTGGAACAGTTGGAAATGCAAAATGTGGCGACATTATGAGAATTTTCCTTGAAATAAAAGATGGAATAATTGAAGATGTAAAGTTCAAGACATTTGGTTGTGGAGCAGCGGTAGCGACAAGCAGCATGGCGACAGAACTTGTAAAAGGGAAATCCATACAAGAGGCTATGACTATTACAAATAAAGCAGTTGCAGAAGCACTTGACGGATTGCCACCAGTTAAGATGCATTGCTCACTTCTTGCTGAAGAAGCACTTCATGCAGCATTATATGACTATGCAACTAAGAATAATATAGTTATTGATGGCTTAGAAGCTCCTAAGGCAGATATTCACGAGGGTGAAGAAGTTGAAGATGAAGAATAATACAAACAAAACAGTTGTAATTGGAATGTCTGGTGGAGTGGATAGCTCAGTTGCGGCGTACCTACTAAAAGAACAAGGATATAATGTAATAGGTGTGACGATGCAAATTTGGCAAGATGAAGACAATTGCTCTCTCGAAGATAATGGTGGGTGCTGTGGTCTAAGTGCGGTAGAAGATGCAAGAAAAGTCGCAAACAATTTGGATATTCCTTATTATGTTATGAATTTCAAGAAAGAGTTTAAAGAAAATGTAATGGATTATTTTGTAAAGGACTATTTAGAAGGAAGAACTCCAAATCCTTGTATAGCTTGTAATAGATATGTAAAATGGGAATCATTATTACAAAGATCACTTCAAATTGGAGCAGATTATATCGCTACAGGACACTATGCACAAGTGGCTAAGCTAGATAATGGTAGATACACACTTAAGAAGTCCGCTACAGATAAGAAAGATCAAACATATGCTTTGTACAATCTTACACAATATCAACTTGAACATACAATAATGCCTGTTGGAATGTATACAAAAGATGAAATTAGAGATATTGCTGCAAAGATTGATCTACAAGTGGCGAATAAACCGGATAGCCAAGAAATCTGTTTTATTCCAGATAATGATTATGCTAAATTTATTGAAGAGAATACAGACGCTAAGATTACAGAAGGAAATTTTGTTGATATAGAAGGTAGAGTAATCGGTAAACATAAAGGAATCATTCATTATACAGTCGGTCAAAGAAAAGGCTTAAACCTATCACTCGGCAAACCAGGGTTTGTTGTTAAAGTTGACCCAGTTAAGAATGAGGTAGTGATTGGAGATAATGAAGATGTCTTTTCAAAGCAATTAGTTGCAAATAACTTAAACTTTATGTCTATTGAAAAATTGGATTCTCCAATGAAAGTAACTGCTAAGATTCGATATAGTCATAAAGGAGCTACTTGCATAATAGAAATGCAGGATGAGAATACGATTCGAGTTATTTTTGATGAAGCGCAAAGAGCAATCACGCCAGGGCAAGCGGTAGTTTTCTACGATGGAGAATATGTGATTGGTGGCGGGACAATTATATAAAAAATATTAATAAGAATTAACGTTAGGCCAACCTTACTGGTTGGTCTTTTTTCATGTAATAAAATATACAAATTTGGATAAAATAGCATACAGAAAACGAGTGTTATATATGCGTTGGATATTTTTAAATAAAAATATTAGGAGGATATATGAAAGACAAAATTTTTGGAGTTTTGCAGCGTGTAGGTAGATCAGCGATGTTGCCTATTGCTATTTTACCAGTAGCTGGTTTGTTCTTAGGAATCGGTGGATCATTTACAAATCAAACAATGATTGAAGCATATGGATTAACTAATATATTGGGAAAAGGTACAATATTATACTCAATATTATCAGTCATTAGTGCAGCAGGAGATATAATATTTGCGAATTTGCCGATTATATTTGCAATAGGTGTTTCAATTGGAATGGCAAGACAGGAAAAAGAAGTGGCGGCACTATCTGGCGCTATTGCTTTTTTTGTAATGCATACTGCAGTTGGAAAGATGATTGAACTTACCGAAAGTGCGGAATCACTACCAGCAGGATCAATTACATCAGTTTTAGGAATTCAATCATTACAGATGGGTGTATTTGGGGGTATTATAGTAGGTTTAGGCGTAGCAGCTCTACACAATCGTTTTTATAAGATAAAGCTCCCTCAAGTAATATCCTTTTTTGGAGGTTCAAGATTTATTCCAATCATAAGTGCCATTACGTATTTGTTTGTTGGTATATTAATGTTTTTTATCTGGCCAACAGTACAAAATGGAATCTATGCAATTGGTGATTTAGTTAGAGGATCAGGTTATGCTGGAACGTTTATTTATGGTGTTATAGAAAGAGCATTAATTCCATTTGGATTACATCACGTATTTTATCTTCCATTTTGGCAAACAGCAGTTGGTGGTGTGGCTGAAATTGGAGGGGTTACAATTGAAGGGGCACAAAATATTTTCTTTGCAGAACTTTCATCTGGAACTACTAAGTTTAGTGTTGAAGCAACTAGATTTATGTCTGGTAAATTCCCACTTATGATATTTGGCCTCCCAGGGGCAGCTTTAGCAATGTATCATTGTGCAAAACCAGATAAGAGGAAAATAGTTGGTGGACTATTATTATCAGCAGCACTTACATCAATGCTTACTGGTATTACAGAACCGATTGAGTTCACATTCTTATTCGTTGCTCCAATTCTTTATGTTGTACACTGTATATTTGCAGGACTTGCCTATATGTTTATGCATATGCTAGGTGTTGGTGTAGGTATGACGTTCTCAGGAGGACTTATCGACTTATTTTTATTCGGCATACTTCCAGGAAACGCAAAAACTAATTGGATATACGTAGTTATAGTTGGAATCGGCTACTTTATTGTATATTACTTCTTGTTTAGATTCTTAATTCGTAGATTTAACTTTAAAACTCCAGGTAGAGAAGAAGAGGGAGAAGAAACTAAATTATATTCAAGACAAGATGTAAATGAAGCGAAAGGTAAGAATAATGTAGCTTCAACAACAGCAACAACAGCAAATGCAAATGAGGTATCAAAATTAATAGTTAAGGGTCTTGGTGGTAAAGACAATATTAGAGATGTAGATTGTTGTGCAACAAGGCTAAGAATTACTCTCGTGGATTCTACGTTAGCGAATGAAGGGGTACTAAAGCAAAGTGGGGCAGCAGGAGTTATTAAGAAAGGTAATGGAGTGCAAGTTGTTTATGGACCACGGGTTACTGTAATTAAATCGGAATTGGATGATTACTTGAAGAATAATAAATAGAGGGAATCTTACTTTATGAGCTTAGGATTAAGAGATAAGGGCAAGGGATAAGGGCGAAGTATCTAGGGGGTGAGGTTTTCTGAACCTAGAGCTACTACGATACCTATTTGCAATTCTGATTTGAAATGCCGGATATCTAATAGAATAAATATCGCTTAGAACAGTGACTAAATGGGGTAACTCGCTTTGGATGTATGGAATTAATCTGGGGTTGAGCTCAGACATCCCCCATTTAGTCACTTGGCGCGATGTTTATTCTATAAGATATACGTGCATTTCTGCATAATGTATTGCAAACAGGTATCGTAGTAGCGCTAGGTTTAGAAAACCATTTATGGGTGTAAGATATAAAGTATAAAAACAAGATATTGAGCAAGATAAAAGAGCAAGATAAAAGAGCAAGATAAAAGAGCAAGATAAAAGAGCAAGATAAAAGAGCAAGATAAAAGAGCAAGATAAAAGAGCAAGA
>JAQSXR010000022.1 GCA_029256575.1 Clostridiales bacterium
AAAGATGAGAAACCAAATTAAAGGGTTACAACAAGCTTCAACAAATGCACAAGATGGAATTTCATTAATCCAAACAGCAGAAGGTGCATTAACAGAAGTTCATGAAATATTAAAAACAATGAGACAAAAAGTAGTAGATTACGGAAATGGTACTAAGACATCAGACGATAGAAATGCTATCTTTGCTCAATTACAACAATCAATACAAGAAGTAAACAGGATTGCAACTACTACTGAATTTAATACAATGAAATTATTCACAGGTAAATATTCAGCATCAGCTACTGAAATGAAACTTCAAATCGGTGCTAATGGTGGACAAACTATGGGAGTTATCGTTGGTAACATGCAAGTATCTAAGCTTGGATTATCTGTTGCAGGTGGTGAATTTGCTGCAGGGCATAGTATACTAATGCTTAAAGCAGATAATACTACTTCGGGTGTTGGAGCAGCTACTGGAGCACAAATTGCTACTGCAGTTAGTAAGACATTAAAATTATTAGATTCATCTATTAAGACAGTATCTTCACAAAGATCATCTTTAGGTGCATACCAAAACAGACTTGAAAATACTATTAACAACTTAAATGTATCTGCAGAAAACTTACAAGCAGCTGAATCACGTATTAGAGACGTAGATATGGCAAAAGAAATAATGGAACACCAAAAGAACAACATATTATTACAAGCTTCACAATCTATGTTGGCTCAAGCAAATCAAGCGCCACAAGGTGTTTTATCATTACTTAGATAATTTTAATTAATATTTTTATACATAACAAAGCTGACTATATGTCAGCTTTGTTTATGTATAAAATTTTACATTTATGAAGAATATATAAAAAAGAGCATTAAGTTTTATTAAAACAATGTCGATATATAGTCATAAGTGTATAACTGGCCGTTTACATTAAAAAATAACGTGGCAAGGAGCCACCAACATTCCAAGGAGGAATTTATTATGATAATTAATCACAATATTTCAGCTATGAATACTCATAGACAATTAACAGGAACAACTGGATCACTTGGAAAATCAAGTGAAAAACTTTCATCTGGTTACAGAATCAACCGTGCTGGTGATGATGCAGCTGGTCTTACAATCTCTGAAAAGATGAGAAACCAAATTAAAGGGTTACAACAAGCTTCAACAAATGCACAAGATGGAATTTCATTAATCCAAACAGCAGAAACTTCAAATAGGCGCAAATGGTGGACAAACTATGGGCGTTATCGTTGGAAACATGAAAGTATCTAAACTTGGATTATCTGTTGCAGCAGCAGGTGCTGGTCATAAGATTCTTATGAATGCAGTTGGTACTGCTCCTGGTCTTCTTTCAACAGCTCCTGGTGTTTCTGTTGCAGCAGCAGTTAGTGCTACATTAGGTGTATTGGATACAGCTATCAAGACAGTATCTTCACAAAGATCATCTTTAGGTGCTTACCAAAACAGATTAGAAAACACAATCAATAACTTGAATGTATCAGCAGAAAACTTACAAGCAGCTGAATCACGTATCAGAGACGTAGATATGGCAAAAGAAATAATGGAACACCAAAAGAACAACATATTATTATAAGTATAATGAATTTGCTTAAATGTAAATAACTGAAAATAAAGCTGACTAATATGTCAGCTTTATTTTATACGGAGGGTAATTATATGCAATATTTAAAAAAGAATTGTATTGGTCTAATAAACCAAATTGACAAGGCAGTAGATTTGCTAGTGAAACAAAATATAGAACTGGCTATGGATGAATTAATAACCGTAATTGATCTTATGACTAATACAGTAGAGCTGGTATTTAGTAATAAACAAGAGTTGCTTGAAAAAGGTATTGAGGTCGATGAGCAACATATAATAGATTTACTTAAACAGGTAGTTGAAGCAATTACTAATGGTGATTTTGTGTTAGTAGCAGATTTATTAAATTATGAAATAAAGGAAATCTTTGAACAATACATTCAAAAAATATAAGTAGGTGAAAATAATGTCAAATATCATTTTTGATAATAATATAGAAGCTTTGAAAAAGAAAGGCTTTCCTTGTGAGAGCATATTGGAACAAAAGGATAAATATGAAATAGATAATACTTTTGAGTTTGTAGAAGCGAAAGATAAAAATCTTATTTTAAAATATAAGAATGATAAAGAAGTGTATTTTAATAGTACTTACAGACCAATCGAGGAAGCAAAGAAATGGGCTGAGCAATATAGAAACAAAGAAAAAAATAAAGTTTCTATAATATATGGGTTTGGCAGTGGATACCAAGTAGAGGAATTAGTAGAAGATTTAACAGAAAATGATATTATGATAGTATACGAACCAAGTATAAATATTTTCATAAAATTATTGCTATGTAGAGATATAACACATCTTATTGCGAATGAACAAGTTATCATTATAGTGAATGAAATTAATGATGACAAATTTAGAAGATATCTATCGATCGAAATAAAATGGTTTAATTTGGAAAGAACCAAAATAATTGACCTTCCACAATATTTAAATATCTTTTCAGAGCAATACGATAAAGTGCTCAGTGACTTTAAAAAGGAAGTAGTTGCACAAGTTGGAAATACAGCAACACTAATTGCTAGAGCAAAAGACAGAATAGGAAATATCATCTGTAATTTACAACAATTTAAAAGAATAAACACAATAAATGAACTTATAGGGAAATTCAACAATGATATTCCTTTTATAGTTGTTTCCGCGGGACCATCATTAATTAAGAATATTGATATTCTTCATGAGGCAAAAGGAAAAGCGTTTATATGTGCAACTGATACAGCAGCAAAGGTAATGTTAAAACATAATATTATACCAGATGTTTATGTTTGTGTGGATCCGATTAAGTTTGATATTCTTGAAATAGATGATGAGAGAGTATGGGATATACCTGTAGTATGTTCTGTTACTAGTCACTACAAATTATTAAGAGAATCAAAGGGTAAGATAATTTTATTTAATGAAGGACATGAAATAGTAAGTAGGTTAATAAAAGGAAAAGGGAAAGAATGTGATGCATTAGGATCAGGGGGATCTGTGGCACATAACGCATTTGCATTAGGCCGATTCTTGAATTTTAAGAGAATTGTTTTAATTGGACAAGATCTTGCATTTACGAATAATAAAACTCACATAGAGGGTGCTTTTTCTGATTTGTCTGTTTCAACTCAAACCAAAGAAAATGAGATTTATGTTGAAGATATAAATGGAGACATGGTATTAACAAGGTTTGACTTTAAAGCATATTTAGACTGGTTTGAAAGAGAGATACATGCTCTTAAGGATGAAGTTGAAGTAATCGATGCTACAGAAGGTGGGGCAAAGATTCATGGAACTGAAATAATGACCTTACGAGAAGTAATTGACAAGTATTGTATTGAAGAGGATAAAGTATCTGAAATAATAAATGAAATGGATAATTTGTTTTCTGAAAAGGATTATGATTATATTGATAAAGAAATCAGTAAACTTAAGACAAGGATTTGTACATTAGCCAAGAAGGCAAAAAAAGCTAAAGTTGCTAACATTAAAAGGTATGATTATTTTACTAAGAAAATGTTTGGTAATTCTAAATTTATCAAAGCAGAAGATGATTTAGAAAAACTTGATAAATATATAAATAATTCACCCGATATGGTTTTTATAGATGATTTAATAATAGGTTCTGAGTACATTATGGTAAGTGAAAGTTCTGGTCTTGCAGCAGATGATCCTGAAGCAATCAAGAAGCGTGTTGAAAATAAAAACACACTATATGATCAAATTGATATTGCTGTGAAGAGAGTCTTAGCTACATTTGAAAGTGTAGAAAGTGGAAAGTACTTTGAAGAAGAAAATTATGGTGTAATACCAGAGGATAGAGTATCAGATAAATAAATTAATCATTTCTAGCTATTAACAAATATGAATAATAATACGATATATAGTACAAGAAGAATTTTAATTAAAAAAATATTATGGAGGTGACAGCGTGGAAGTATCAAATAATATCTCAAAAACTACCTATACTGACAATACAGTAGATTATGGAAAAAAACAAAACATTACTTCGGATATTTCACTAAGAGATACACGAGAATTTCAATCAAAAGAAGTTGTAATTAATTCAGGCGGAATAATGATTGGTGATTCAAAGAAAAGCATTGGTGTAATACCGGATGACGTGGCAAAAGCGGTAATTAGCGAAATTAACAAAAAGATAAATCGTAATACTACTGCACATTTTGCTTATCATGAAAAAACAAACAGGGTAATGATTAAAATAACTGATTCAGAGACAAATGAGATCATTAAAGAAATTCCACCTGAAAAGACTCTTGATATGATTGCAAAGATTTGGGAATTAGCAGGAATATTGGTGGATGACAAACGATAAATATATGAAGGAGTGATTATTATGGGTATTTCATTATCAGGACTTGCATCAGGCATGGATACAGAAAGTATGATAACTGAAATGATGAAAGCACAAAATACAAGAGTAGACAAGCTTACTAAAGCGAAGAATAAAATAGAAATGAGAAAAGAAGTTTGGAGTACAGTAAATTCGAAAATATTGAAATTCTATAATGGTACTTTAAATAATCTTAAGATGCAAGGTACATTTTTGTCTAAGAAAGTAAATGTTTTGAATCCTGGAGTAGGTACTGCTACTGCAACTATTACTGCTGCAAATGGAACGCATGACTTTACAATCGATAAACTTGCAAAAAGTTCTGGAATTACTTCAAGCACAGCAATTTTAAAAGATGGAGTTAATGCTGCAGGAAGCACCACACTTGTTGATCTTGGAATTGACGCTGATACTAAGTTCATCAAGATTCAATCGACAGTAAATGGCGAAGAAAAAGTAATAAATATAGAGGCAACAGATACATTGTCTAGTTTGGCCAGTAAGATTGCAGCAGCAGATACGAACCTAATTGTCAGCTATGAAGCTAGTTATGGAAGAATGATTATAAAGACGAAAGATACAGGCGTAGACAAGCAAGTTACTTTAACTGCATTAAAATCAGACGCAGTAGATGTAGATGGAAAATATACAGATATTAATACTACCACGAATATCTTTGAAAAATTAAATATGGGAACTGCAACGAATGGTGCTATTGTAGCAGGGTTAGGACAGGATGCAGAATTTACATATAATGGGGTAACTGGTCTTAAAAGCAAAAGTAATCAAATCGAAATTGGAGGAATTAAGCTTGATGCTTATGCTACAGGTTCTACTTCAATTATAGTGGCAAGTAATACGGAAGAAGTTTATAAAGCGGTTAAGGATTTTGTTAAGGAATATAATGAAATATTAACGGAATTAAATAGTAGAGCTTATTCTGGAGTTGCAAAAGGGTATGAACCATTAACAAAGGAAGAAAAGAGTTCAATGTCAGAAGCAGATATTAAGTTGTGGGAAGATACTGTTAAGAGTGGATTGCTAAATAGAGATTCTACTGCTATTGAATTAATAGACGTAATGAGAAATGTTATGACTGCAAATTCTGGTGTAGATACATCAAAAATGAAGGCACCATATACACTAATTACTTCACTTGGAATCGATACATTTACCTATCAAGAAAAAGGTGCTTTACATATTGGTGGGGATTCCGAAGATCCTATTGGAGCAATGAATGAAGATAAATTAACAAAAGCCATCAATGAAGACCCAGAAGCAGTAATGAATCTTCTAAATGGTTTAGGTAAAGCTTTATCAGATCAATTAGGAGCTAAGATGTCCTCAGTCGTAAATGTAAAAAGTGCATTTACATTTTATAATGATAAGCAGATTGATAAAGAAATTGAATCCAAAGCTGAAGATATTACTAAAATGCAGGAGAGATTAGCTATGGTTGAAAGAAGATATAGAAGTCAATTTTCAGCAATGGAGCAAGCTATGACTAAATCAAATGCTACTTCGTCTTGGTTAACACAAATGCTTGGATAAGGAGAATTAGAAATATGGTAGGGAATGCAATTAGTACATATAACGATAACAAAATAAATACTGCCTCACCAGCTGAATTAACACTAATGTTGTATGAGGGAATGATAAAGTTTGCTAATCTAGCTTATATGGCTTTAGAAAAAAAAGATTATGAAAAAGCAAATAATAATATTATAAAGATTGAAAATATAATATTAGAATTACAAGCTACCTTGAATGTAAAATACGAGGTTGCAAACAGTTTTAACGTTATGTATGTATATATTTATGAGAGACTACTCGAACTTAATAAAACAAAGAAGATAGAGATGTTAGATAATGAAATATTACCAATGTTAAGAGATTTAAGAGAAACTTGGAAGCAAGTAATGCTAAATTCGAAGAACAAATAATTGATAACTTAAGACTATATAATAGAGATAATCTATATATGGTCTTATTTTGTCTAATTTATTTGGAAATGTTATTTTGTGAATAGGAGAATTATTATGGCGAAAGAATATGTATTTCAAATACCAACTCATAATAGTGTATATATAGAAAATTATGAGAAAGGTAACTATGAAAATCGAGAAATTAGAGTGAATTATTGTTTGCCAGAAAAAGGAGTTAATACTGAGACAGGGGTATTGTTACTAATATGCGGTTATGGAGCAACTATTGATTCTAATGTCTATATAAAAATGAGGCGAAATTTTTCGGATCATTACAATTTAATAACGATTCAATGTGACTATTTTGGAAGCAAATATATGCATTCTAATTTTTCAGATAGTTTTAAGGATCAAGAAGAGCTCAGAAGATGCTTTGCAGAGAACCTTACCACGGCACAGATTTCATTTAGTGAGGAACTTAACGATTTTAATGATATGGGAATTATGCAAGCGATTGATAATATAGTTTCAACAATTACTGTTTTGGGTACATTAAAACAGCAAGGTTTGGTTTTTAATACAAACAAAGTAATGATTTATGGACATTCTCAAGGTGGATATTTAGCATTCTTGTGTAATAGATTTGCTCCTGGTTTATATAATTTGATTATTGATAATTCTGCTTGGAACGTGCCAAAGTATTTAGATGAATCAAGGTTGGTTCTTCTAAGAGTTGAACCTTTTGGAGATTTAACACTTGATATAGAATATCTAATTGCAAAAGATAAAAGCCTTAGAATAAGTACAAGTATATATGATTTGAATTTTTTGTATAAAGATTATATCAATACTTGTCAGGTAATTTCTTGTCATGGAGTAGATGATGAACTAGTGAGAATTGAAGATAAGCGAATGTTACTAAAGGATATAGAAAATATGATGCTAATAGAAATTGAAAAAGAAGATGTTGATGGGATTTTATTTGGATCATCAGAACATGGGTTAGGTGCAGACTTCCTAAAACTTTTTGATTTAATATATAGCGAATATACACCAATATATTTAGCTGATTTTGACTTTAAAAAACCTGATAATGTGATTATTGAATTAGAAAATGGAAGAATAATTGAAATAAATTACGATAATCTATTTCCTAATATTTTATTAAGATAGTAGGAAATATTAATTAAACATTAAAAAATGCCAGTTACTGAGCTGTTTCAGTAGCTGACATTTTTATATACCCACTTCTAAATCTCATTATTGAATCTTACTTACAAAATCAGGATAACTTTCCATTCCATGTTCGTGAATATCAAGTCCTTGAATTTCTTCAATTGCAGGAACACGAAGACCTACAGTTTTTTGAATTACTTTAAAAAGAATGAATGTAGTACAAACAGTCCAAGCGGCAACTGCAAGTACCCCGACTGCTTGAATACCAAGAAGCTTAGCACCACCACCATAGAATAAACCTGTTATTGCTTTTTCTGTACCTGGGGCATAGTTTGCAAATAATCCTACTAATAATGTACCGCCAACACCATTTAGTAAATGAACACCAGTAGCACCAACTGGATCGTCAATTTTACAAACTTTATCAATGAATTCCACACCAAACACGATAAGGAAACCAGATATTATACCGATAATTATTGATCCCCACATTGTTACTACTTGGCATCCAGCAGTAATAGCAACTAAGCCTGCTAGTGCTCCATTTAGAGTAAGACCAACGTCTGGTTTTTTATACTTAAGCCAAGTGATTATCATTGCTACACATGCACCAGCAGCAGCAGCTAAGTTAGTAGTCATTGCTATATGACCTATTTCATTATTAGCAGCAATAGTAGAACCAGGATTAAATCCAAACCATCCAAACCAAAGGATAAATACTCCGAGTGCACCAAGAGTTATACTGTGACCAGGGATAGCATTTGAACTACCGTCTTTGTTATACTTTCCTATTCTTGGCCCAAGTATTGCAGCTCCAACTAGGGATGCCCAACCACCAATGGAGTGAACTACTGTAGAACCAGCAAAATCTACAAAACCAAGGTCAGCTAACCAACCACCGCCCCATATCCAATGACCAACAACAGGATAAATAACAAGACTGATTACAGCTGAGTATATTACATAGGATAAGAATTTAGTACGTTCAGCCATTGCGCCAGAAACGATAGTTGCAGCAGTAGCACAAAATACTGTTTGGAAGAAAATAAATACTCCAGGAGTAAGGGCTGTGAATTGAGCTACATTTGTCATTTGATCCGGATTGAAGAAACCACTTGTTCCGAATAATCCCATAAATGAGTCTCCGAACATAATACCAAAACCAATAATAAAAAATAGTATCGAACCAATAGCAAAGTCCATTAAGTTTTTCATTATAATGTTACCAGCGTTTTTTGCTCTAGTAAATCCAGTTTCTACCATTGCAAAGCCAGCTTGCATAAAGAATACGAGTGATGCAGCAATCATTGTCCATATAATATCAACATAATTTAATTCCATAAGAATACCTCCGTTTTTTGAGTAAGTTATTATTGTGTCTTAGAAATATTAAAGTGCAGATTCACCGCGTTCGCCAGTACGGATACGAATCGCATCTGCCACATCGATTAAGAAAATTTTGCCATCGCCGGCATCTCCAGTAGACATTCGTTTACAGACAAGATCTATTATTTTCTCAGCAACTTCTTCCGTAGTAACTGTTTGAATCTTTACTTTAGGTAACAAATTAACTGTATATTTTGTGCCTCTGTATTGGGCCGTGAACCCCTTTTGATTACCAAATCCCATAATATTACTTAACATAAGACCAGTAGCACCACATTCTTCTAAAATAACTTTTAGTTCCTCTAGACGTTCTGGTTTAATAATAATTTCAATTTTTTTCATACATATTTCTCCTTCCACTTTAAGTGATAAATTGATGTAGTTAATTTAAAATATATACAACAAAGGCGTGACTACCGGATGGTAGCACGCCTATGTGCAAATATAAATTTAGTTGTGGTTTATACGTTAAATAATAAATCGGAGTAAGTTGGGTATGGCCAGTACAGTGTACTAACTATTTCTTCAAGAGCATCTGCAACTGTTCTTAACTCGCCCATAGCTATAAATACAGTATCTCTATAGTATTTAGCAAGATCAAGAGCATTCGTAATTTCTTTTGCTTTTATATTAGATATTTGAAGAATATCAATCTTTTCTATAAGCGATTCCGTTAAATTAGATACCTTTGTAACGAAAGCTTCTTCTCTTACTGTAGCTAGGTTTAATCCAGATGCCTTCTTCAAAGCTAGTGAATTTAACAACTCAGTCGAATATTCAATACAAGCTGGTAAAATTTCTTTATTCGCCATATCAATCATTGTAAGAGCTTCAATATTAATTGCCTTCGTATAATCTTCAAGTAAAATTTCATAACGTGAATGAATTTCAGCTTCTGAGAATATACCGTGTTTTGTAAATACCTCTATATTCTTAGGAGCAATGAAAGATGGTAGAGCTTCTACGGTCGATCTTAAATTTGGTAAACCACGTTTTTTAGCTTCTATTACCCAATCTTCGCTATAATTGTTTCCGTTAAATATAATTCTCTTATGTTCTTTAATCGTCTCTTTTACTAATGATTCAACGCATAAATCAAAATCATCAGCCTTTTCAAGTATGTTAGCAAATTTTCTAAGTGATTCTGCTACGATTGTATTTATTGTAATATTAATTCCCGCAATACTTTGAGATGAACCAGGCATTCTAAATTCGAATTTGTTTCCAGTAAATGCAAAAGGTGAAGTACGGTTTCTGTCTGTTGTATCTTTATTAATAGTTGGTAATGAATCAACACCGGTTACGACAATACCTCTAATTTTATCCAATGATGTTTTTCCAGCTTCAATTGCTTCAAGAACATTTGTAAGTTCTTCACCTAAAAACATTGAAACAATAGCAGGTGGAGCTTCGTTTGCACCTAAACGGTGATCATTTCCTGCAGTTGCTACAGAAACTCTTAATAGATCTCCATAAGTATCAACGGCATCAATTATTGCACTTAAGAAAAACAAGAACTGTTTGTTGTGAATTGGATCTTCACCTGGTTTTAATAAGTTTTCACCTGATGTAGTACCAAGTGACCAGTTATTATGTTTACCAGAGCCATTTACACCAGCAAAAGGTTTTTCATGTAAAAGACAAACTAGACCGTGTCTTTTAGCAATTTTCTTCATAAGGTCCATCGTGAGTTGGTTATGATCAGTTGCTATATTTGTTGTTGAATAAATTGGAGCAAGTTCATGTTGACCTGGTGCAACTTCATTGTGTTTTGTTTTGGCATGCACGCCAAGCTTCCAGAGTTCTTCATCGAGTTCTTTCATATATGCAGAAACTCTTTCTTTTATTGATCCAAAGTAATGGTCTTCAAGTTCCTGACCTTTTGGAGGCATTGCACCAAAAAGAGTTCTTCCTGTAAATATTAAGTCTTTACGTTGTTTGTATGTTTCTTCATCTATTAAAAAGTATTCTTGTTCTGGCTTTAAAACTTTAAGAGCTTCTTTATTAATTGCTTCCATTGAACGTAGTAGAGGAGTTTTCTTATCTAATACTTCACCACTATATGAACAGAAAGCTGTTGGTATGCAAAGTGAGTCATCTTTAACGAAAGCGTATGAAGTTGGGTCCCAAGCAGTATAACCTCTTGCTTCAAATGTTGCACGTAATCCACCTGAAGGAAAACTAGATGCATCAGGTTCGCCAAGAATAAGTTCTTTGCCTGAGAATTCCATAATGATTTTTCCTTCAACAGAAGGTGAAATAAAAGCATCATGTTTTTCTGCTGTGATACCAGTCATTGGTTGGAACCAATGTGTAAAATGAGTAGCACCTTTTTCAATTGCCCAATCCTTCATCGCATTTGCGACTACTTGAGCTACAGTTTCATCTAAAGGAGCACCTTCGTCGATTGTTTTCATTAAAGATTTGAAAGTTTCTTTTGGTAAACGCTCTTTCATAATTGATTCGTTAAAAACATTACTACCAAATAATTCATTTATTTTTTTCACTGTAATAACCTCCTGGAATTCTAGTTTAAACAAAAAATGGCGCTGTGCGGAGACCCACACAGCGCCATTGCTGTTCGAAATTAATATGTGCAAATTTTATCACGGAATATGCAACGTGTCAATAGGTAAATTGCAAAAATAGTTAAAATTAAGTAATTTAGTGAATATTAAGAGGATGAACTTGTACAAAATGCAAGTTGTACCAAGAAAACTTGCAAAAAAGGTATTGACCTCAAAAAAAATATATTGTATAATAAGGAAAGAACAATGGCGTTCATAAGGGGATAATAGTCTCTTTGTGGGCGCTTTATTATTTATAAACTGAATTATATACAAGGAGGATATTCAACATGCTAAAAGAAGGGCAAGTAAGAATCCCATCAGGGTGTGCCATATCAGGCATATTTTCAAAATCAGGTGAAAATATTTGTGGAGATAAAATAGTTAAGTCAATCGCTACAATGCATGATCGTTCGAATGGATTAGGTGGGGGATTTGCAGGGTATGGAATTTACCCAGAATATAAGGACTTATATGCTTTTCACGTATTTTTCGACAATATGACTGCCCGAGAAAACACGGAAAAGTTCTTAGATAGACATTTTGATGTAGTTAATTTATCTCGAATCCCTACTAAGAAAATACCACAGATTACAAATGAACCTCTTATTTGGAGATATTTTGTTAATCCATTGGCAACAAAATTGGCGGAATCACAGTTAGGGGAACTTGAATTTATTACAAGATGTGTAATAAATATCAACAACCGAATCGATGGAGCTTATGTTTTTTCAAGCGGAAAGAATATGGGCGTATTTAAAGCAGTAGGTTTTCCGGAAGATGTAGGCGAATTCTACAGACTAGAAGAATATGAAGGATACTCATGGACTGCTCACGGAAGATATCCGACGAATACACCAGGATGGTGGGGCGGAGCTCATCCATTTGCATTGCTAGACTATTCAATTGTTCATAATGGTGAAATCTCAAGCTATGACGCAAACAGAAGATTTGTTGAAATGTTTGGCTACAAATGTTCATTACAAACAGATACTGAAGTTATTACCTATATTATTGATTATCTGAACCGAAGACAGGGATTATCTCTTGAAGATGTAGCTACCGTAATAGCAGCACCTTTCTGGAGCCGAATTGATAAGATGGATACCCAGACAAAAGAAAAAATTACTTATTTAAGAAATACATTTGCAAGTTTATTAATAACAGGACCATTTTCAATTATATTAGGATTTAATGGTGGAATGATGGCTTTAAATGATAGATTGAAATTACGTTCTATGGTTGCTGCAGAGAAGGGCGAAACAGTTTACTTTGCCAGTGAAGAGTGTGCAATTAGGGTTATTGAAGAAAATCCAGACAGAATTTGGTCACCAAAGGGTGGCGAACCACTAATCGTAACTTTAAATGGAGGTGTTAATAGTGGCAATTAATTTTATTTATCCAGAATATGAAGTAATAAGAAATAAAGACCGCTGTATTTCATGCCGTGCGTGTGAAAGACAATGTGCCAATGAGGTACATAGCTATGATAAAGAGCTTGGTATTATGTGCGCAGATGAATCAAAATGTGTAGATTGTCATCGTTGCGTATCAATTTGCCCAACTAGAGCTTTAAAAATCGTTAAATCTGATCATACATTTAGAGAAAATGCTAACTGGAAAGATCAAACGATAAATGAAATATACCGTCAAGCAGACTCGGGCGGAGTATTGTTGTCCTCAATGGGAAATCCAAAAGACTATCCTGTATACTGGGATAAGATATTGATTAATGCGTCTCAAGTAACAAATCCATCCATTGATCCACTCCGAGAACCAATGGAAACAAAAACGTTCCTTGGAAAAAAAGATCAAAAGGTTAAGTTTGATGAAAATGGAAAATTGATTACAAAGACAGAACCAAATATTGAATTATCTGTTCCAATTATGTTTTCTGCTATGAGTTATGGATCAATAAGTTATAACGCACATGAAAGCTTAGCACGTGCTGCTGAAGAACTTGGTATTTTGTATAACACAGGAGAAGGCGGACTTCACGAAGATTTCTACCAATATGGTAAAAATACAATTGTTCAAGTGGCATCAGGCCGTTTTGGGGTACATCGTGGTTATTTAGAAGCAGGAGCAGCAATCGAAATTAAAATGGGTCAAGGAGCGAAGCCTGGAATAGGTGGACATTTACCTGGAGCCAAAATAGTTGGAGATGTATCAAAGACTCGTATGATTCCTGAAGGAACAGATGCTATATCACCTGCTCCACATCATGACATATATTCTATAGAAGATTTAAGACAATTAGTTTTCTCGCTTAAGGAAGCCTCCGATTATAAGAAACCAGTAATCGTTAAGATAGCTGCCGTTCATAATGTAGCAGCAATTGCATCAGGAGTTGCTAGAAGTGGGGCAGATATTATAGCAATAGATGGTTATCGAGGCGGAACTGGAGCAGCACCAACAAGAATCAGAGACAATGTTGGTATACCAATCGAACTAGCATTAGCAGCAGTTGATGAAAGATTACGAGAAGAAGGTATTAGAAATGATGTGTCTGTTGTAGTTGGGGGATCAATACGATCAAGCGCTGATGCAGTAAAGGCAATTGCGCTTGGTGCAGATGCTGTATATATTGGAACAGCTGCACTACTAGCTTTAGGTTGTCACTTATGTAGAAGTTGCCATACGGGTAAGTGTAATTGGGGTATCGCAACACAAAGACCTGACTTGGTTAAGAGACTTAATCCTGAGGTTGGTTACAAAAGATTAGTGAATCTTGTAACTGCATGGGAACATGAAATAAAAGAAATGATGGGTGGAATGGGTATTAACTCAATTGAAGCACTCAAAGGTAACCGTTTAATGCTAAGGGGCATTGGACTAAATGAAAGAGAACTTCAAATCTTAGGAATAAAACATGCAGGTGAATAAACTTTTACTAAAAACTATAATGTAGTATTTTTGAAAATTAAAAAATTTGCTTTGTAAAATTTTGAAAGGCAGGATTCAATAAATGAAAAAAGTGTACGTTAACGAAGAATGGTGTTTAGGTTGTCATTTGTGTGAATATTATTGTGCTTTTGCTAACAGTGGAATTACCGATATGGTTAAGGCTCTTAAGGACAAAAAGATAAATCCGAGAATACAAATAGAAGAAGGCGGCGATGTATGTTTTGCAGTTTCGTGTCGCCACTGCGAAGAACCTTTGTGCGTTAAAGGGTGTATTACAGGTGCGATTACGATCGTAGACGGAGTAGTAAGTGTTGATAGGGAAAAATGCGTATCCTGTTATACCTGTATATTATCTTGTCCATATGGAGCAGTTATGCCATCTGACGAGGGTGCTATACAAAAATGCGAACTTTGTGTAAAAAATGCAGGTGGTGAGCCGAATTGTGTTAAAGGATGTCCAAACAAAGCAATAGTATTTGAGGAAAGGGGTTAAAAATATGAACTATGTAATAATAGGAAATTCAACAGCAGGAATTGGGACAGTTGAAGGTATTAGAAAACATGATAAATCAGGTGAAATAATAATAATTTCCAATGAAAAGCACCATACTTATTCAAGACCTCTAATTTCTTACCTACTATATGGAAAAACAACAGAAGAAAAGATGAAATATCGCAAAGATTCTTTTTATGAAGATAATAATGCAAAATTAGTATTTGGAAATGTTCTCAGTATTGATGATAAGAAAAAGACCGTTAATCTTGAGAATGGTGAAAGCATTTCATATGATAAATTATTAGTTGGAGCAGGGTCGAAACCTTTTGTTCCACCAATGCAGGGGCTAGAATCTGTTAAGAATAAATTTACTTTTATGTCATTAGACGATGCGAAGGCTTTGGAAGCAATTATTACAAGTGAAACTAGAGTACTGATAATTGGAGCAGGCTTAATAGGACTAAAGGCTGCGGAAGGGTTATCGAAAAGGGTTGCAAGTATTACGGTAGTGGATATGGCAACAAGAGTATTACCTAGTATACTAGATGAAGAAGGTTCAAAAATTGTTGAAGAACATCTTGTGAAAAGCAATATTAAATGTATTTTGGGAACAACAACGAAGGAACTATTTGAAGAAAAAGCGATTTTATCAAATGGTGATGAAATTAACTTTGATGTTTTAATAGTAGCTGTTGGTGTAAGACCAAATACGGAACTAGTTAAAGATATAGGCGGCCAAGTTAATCGCGGCATTCAAATAAATACAAAATGTGAAACTTCTATTAATGATATCTATTCAGCAGGTGATTGCACGGAAAGTTATGATATTACAACAGGAGAAAATAAAATACTTGCGATACTCCCAAATGCGTATATGCAAGGTGAAGTAGCAGGAATAAATATGGCAGGTGGTAATAAAGAATATACAAATGCTATTCCGATGAATGCGATGAGTATTCTAGGACTACATATGATAACCGCTGGTAGCTATGATGGTGAACAAATTATTACGAAAGCAGAAAATGCGTATAAGAAATTAGTAGTAAGAGACGGGCTGCTAGTAGGCTATATTATGATAGGTGAAGTAAATAGAGCAGGCATTTATACTTCATTAATAAGGGATAAAGTTCAACTTGATTCAGTTGATTTTGAAGTGCTTAAGAATAAACCTCAACTTATCGCTTTTTCTAAGCAGGTAAGAATGCAAAAGTTAGGTGGTGTTAAGAATGATAATTAATGCAAAAGATTTACATTTCTCTAAACTCAATGCAATGATAAAGGAATGTAGTGAAAGTGAAATAGTTCTTGACAATGTAATTGGACACCGTTATATTGGTGGTGGGACTAAAGGTAAAAATATAGCAATAAATGGTATACCAGGAAATGCTCTCGGAGCATATCTTGATGGTAGTTATATACGAGTAAAAGGCAATGCACAAGATGCAACAGGGGATACAATGAATCGAGGAACTATTGTTATTGAAGGTTCTTCTGGCGATGCAACTGGATATGCAATGCGTGGTGGTAAAATATTTATCAAAGGCGGCGCAGGTTACAGAGCGGGAATTCATATGAAAGCCTATAAAGAGTTAAAACCTATATTAATTATTGGTGAAAAAGCTGGAGACTTCTTGGGAGAATACCAAGCAGGCGGTATTATAGCAGTTCTCGGCAATAATTGTGAGGGCATTCCTGTAGGAAACTATTGCGGAACTGGTATGCATGGTGGTATGATATTTATAAAAAGTGATAAGGCACCTGAGGATTTACCATTACAGATTATATGTAGAAAAGCAACACAAGAAGATTTTGATAATGTAGAACCTCATATTGAAGAGTTTTGTAAAGAACTTAATATAGAAAATTGTTATAAAGCAGAACAATTTTTTGTGCTTATTCCAAACACTAAGAACCCATACAAGCAACTTTATACACACAACTAAGATTCCTATCTTGAATGTTTATGTTCAATGATAGAGGTCAAAAGGCAAATATCGGAGGGCAAACACTTTGAGAAAACATAATGAGGAATGTGGAGTTTTTGGTATATCTGGAATCAAAAACGGAGAAGCAGCAGGGATAGCTTATAATGCGTTACTAACTCTACAACATAGAGGCCAAGAAGGTGCAGGAGTGGCAGTCGTAGATGGTAACTCAATATATTGCTATAAGGACAAAGGACTTGTATCTGAAGTGTTTAATGGTTCAGTTTTATCAATGATACCAAAAAGCAATTTAGCAATCGGACACGTAAGGTATTCGACCACTGGGTCAAATACAAAAGAAAATGCACAACCAATTGTAACGGAATATTTTATGGGTAGACTTGCCGTTGCTCATAATGGAAATATTATAAATGCTAAGCCTTTAAGAGAAAAACTTGAAGGCTATGGTATTTTATTCACAACTAGTAATGATAGTGAAGTTATTTCTGCATTAATAGCATATGAAAGATTAAGAACAGAAACGATAGAACAGGCTGTCCTTAAGGCAGTAACACAAATTGAAGGTGCTTACTCACTCGTGATTATTAGTGGTGATAAGCTTATTGCAGTTAGAGATCCAGCTGGATTTAGACCTCTATGTATTGGTAAGTTAGGTGGAATTACTGCATTTGCATCAGAAAGTTGTGCATTAGATGCAGCATCAATACCTTTTATAAGAGATATAAAACCTGGTGAAATAGTTAGTATTGATTCCAATGGAAATGAGACCAATGTTTTCTTTGGAGAAGATGCGAAAAAGGGTTTATGTATATTTGAATATGTATATTTTGCAAGAACGGATTCCGTAATAGATGAAATGAGTGTTTACAAAGCAAGATGTAATGCTGGAGAAATTCTTGCAGAAGAATGCCCAGTTGAAGCAGATATTGTTTGTGGAGTTCCGGACTCTGGGCTAGAGGCAGCACAAGGATATGCAAGTGCTAGCGGAATACCTTATGGTTCAGCTTTTGTAAAAAATCGATATATAGGAAGAAGTTTTATTTTCCCTACTCAAGAGCAAAGAGAGACAGCAGTAAAAATAAAACTTAATCCACTAAGAGCAGTAGTTGAAGGGAAGAGAGTTATTTTAGTAGATGATTCGATTGTTAGAGGAACAACTAGTGCTTTGATAATTGAAGCATTAAAAAATGCCGGTGCAAAAGAAGTACATCTAAGAATATCTTCACCACCATTTATACATACTTGTCATTTTGGTACGGATATAGATGGGGAAGAAAATTTAGTAGCAAACAACTATAGCTTAGAAGAAATAACCAAACAAATAGGTGCAGATAGCCTTGGATATATTAGTGTTGAAGGCTTAAAAAAAGCATGTAATGATGCGAAAATTTCTTTCTGTACTGGTTGTTTTACAGGAGATTATCCTGTAAAATTAAGAACAGAACATGTAAAAAATGAACTTGAAAAGAAGTAAATGAAAAGGGCAGCCAAAAGGTTGCCCAAATAACTGTTATGGGCATGTAAAAAATTATTTTAAGGAGTAAGTATGAATCAAATTATGTTCATACTAAGATGTATCCGTCAAATGGATGCAAACGACTTCTTGACAGACTGGAGGGTCAAATTATGAAAATTAAATTTACAAAAATGCAAGGTTGTGGAAATGATTATATCTATATTGACTGTTTTAAACAAGAAATAAGCAACCCTGAGCAATTATCAATCGATTTAGCAGACCGTCATTTTGGTATAGGCGGTGATGGAATAGTATTGATATGTCCGTCTGAAGTCGCCGATGCAAAGATGAGGATGTTTAATGCCGATGGGTCAGAAGGAAAAATGTGTGGTAATGCAATTAGATGTATTGGCAAATATCTTTTTGATAATGGTTATGTTAAGACGGATGAAGTAAAGATTGATACTTTAAGTGGTATAAAAACTTTAAAGTTACAAATAACTAACAATATTGCGGTTGGAGCAACCGTAAATATGGGTAAAGCAATCTTGAATTCAAAAGATATTCCTGTGATTTGGGATAAAAATGAAGTGATAAATGAGAAATTTATAGTAGATAATAAGGAATATCATGTTACATGTGTTTCGATGGGAAATCCGCATTGCATTACTTACTGCGATGATGTTGATGCAATTGAGCTAGAAAAAGTGGGACCAAAATTTGAAAATAATAGTATTTTTCCTGAAAAAATAAATACGGAATTTGTACAGATAATAGATGAACATACGATTAAAATGAGAGTATGGGAACGTGGAAGTGGTGAAACTTTAGCTTGTGGAACGGGTGCATGTGCATGTGCAGTTGCTACTGTATTAAATGGTTTTTCCAAAATAGATACAGAAATGACCGTTCAGTTAAAGGGTGGAGATTTAGTAATTAAATATTGTGAAGATGGAACTGTTTTTATGACCGGACCGGCAACCAAAGTATTCGAGGGGGAAGTAACGCATGAATAAGAAGTTTGTATTTGTAACAGGAGGTGTAGTATCAGGCCTTGGTAAAGGAATAACGGCAGCAGCTTTAGGAAGACTCTTAAAAGCAAGAGGAATTAAAGTTACAATGCAAAAGTTAGATCCATATATTAATATTGATCCAGGTACAATGAGCCCTTTTCAACATGGAGAAGTATTCGTTACTGATGATGGAACTGAAACAGACCTTGACCTTGGGCACTATGAACGTTTTATAAATGAAAGTCTAACGATTAATTCAAATATAACAACAGGTAAGGTTTATTGGAATGTACTAACGAAAGAAAGAAATGGTGAATATCTTGGAGGAACAGTTCAAGTTATTCCGCACATTACGGATGAGATTAAGAATAGTATATATAGAGCTGCTAATTCTTCAAATGCGGAGGTTTGTATCGTGGAGATTGGTGGAACAGTAGGTGATATAGAGAGCCAACCTTTCCTAGAATCAATTAGACAAGTGTCAATTGAACAAGGAAAAGAAAATTGCGTTTTCATACATGTTACGTTAGTACCATATGTTCCAGGTTCAGAAGAATATAAATCAAAACCAACGCAACATTCAGTGAAAGAATTACGTTCAATTGGTATTCAACCAGACATTCTAGTATGTCGTTGTGATGAACCAATTGAAGAAGGTATGAAGAAAAAAATAGCAATGTTTTGCAATGTAAGTGAAAATTGTGTTATTGATAATACAAATGTTAAAACATTATATGAAGCACCTCTTATGCTTGAAAAGAATGGTCTTTCAAAAGTAGTTTGTAAAAAACTTGATCTTACAGATAAAGAACCAGATCTTGAAGAATGGACTAAGATGGTAAATCGAATAAAAGATAGCACGCAGACAGTGAGAATAGCATTGGTTGGTAAGTATGTAAAATTACATGATGCTTATTTATCCGTTGCGGAATCACTTTTCCATGGTGGAATTAATAATGATGTAAAAGTTGAGATTGATTGGGTAGATTCCGAGGAAATAGAAGAACAAAATGTATCTGAAAAGCTTGGAAAAGCAGATGGTATAATAGTTCCAGGTGGGTTCGGTAATCGTGGTATTGAAGGTAAAATATCAGCAATTAAATATGCAAGAGAAAATAAGATTCCTTTCTTCGGTATATGTCTTGGTATGCAAATGGCTGTTGTAGAATATGCAAGAAATGTATTAGGATTAAAAGATGCTAATTCTGGAGAATTTGTTGAAGATTGTTTAAGTCCAGTTATTGATATAATGGCAGATCAAAAAAATATAACTACTAAAGGTGGAACAATGCGTTTAGGTTTGTATCCTTGTGCTATTCAAAGTGATACTAAATTGTTTGATGCTTATCAAGAGAATAAGATACAAGAACGTCACCGTCATAGGTATGAATTTAACAATGAATATAGAGAAGCTTTACTAAACTCTGGACTTATATTATCGGGAGAGTCTCCAGATAAGAAGTTAGTTGAAGCGGTTGAGATTAAAGAGCACCCTTGGTTTGTTGGTGTACAATATCATCCGGAATTCAAGTCCAGACCAAACCATGCACATCCACTATTTAGAGAATTTATTAAGGCAGCAAAAATAAGAGGGGAGTTATAAAAATATGATTAATAACAATTACAAAAACTTAAAGGATAGTTATCTTTTTTCTGACATTGCAAAAAGAGTAGCAAGTTTTACGAGTGCTAACCCTGATAAAAAAGTTATAAGGATGGGCATAGGCGATGTTACATTACCACTTTGCACATCTGTAGTAAATGCAATGAAATCTGCTTGTGATGAAATGAGTAATGCAGCAACTTTTAAAGGTTATGGTCCAGAACAAGGTTATGACTTTTTGAGAAATGCGATTGTAGATTATTATAAAGAACAAGATAATGTTGAATTAGCAGCAGATGAAGTCTTTATTTCGGATGGAGCTAAGAGTGATATTGGAAATATAACTGATTTATTTAGTGATGATGTAAATATTCTTATTCCAGATCCTGTATATCCAGTATATGTTGACTCGAATATAATGCTAAATAGAAATATAATACTAGCAGATGCGAATGAAGAAAATGGATTTTTACCAATGCCAGATCAAAGCGTTAAAGCTGACATCGTATATCTTTGTTCACCAAACAATCCAACAGGCGCTGTTTATACCAAAGAGCAATTAAAGATTTGGGTAGATTATGCAAAAACAAATAATATGATTATTTTATTTGATGCTGCATATGAGTCTTTTATAGTTGATAAAGATTTACCACGCTCTATATTTGAAATTGAAGGGGCAAAGGAATGTGCAATTGAATTTTGTTCTTTTTCAAAGACAGCTGGATTTACAGGAACAAGATGTGGATATACTGTAGTTCCGAAATCTTTAGTAGTTGAAGGAATGAACTTGAATAAAATGTGGTTAAGAAGACAAACAACAAAATTCAACGGAGTACCATATATCGTTCAAAAAGGTGCTTATGCTGTATTTACAAGTGAAGGACAAAAAGAAATAAGAGCAAATATTGATACCTATAGAGAAAATGCTAAGATAATGGCAGAAACACTAACTGCAAAAGGATTTAAATTTACTGGGGGTATTAACTCACCTTATTTATGGTTTAAATGCCCAAATAATATGGGGTCTTGGGAATTCTTTGACTTCTTATTAAATAATGCAGCAGTAGTTGGAACACCTGGTGCAGGATTTGGGAAAAATGGTGAAGGCTGGTTTAGATTGACAGCATTTGGAAGTAAGGAAAATACGATTGAAGCAATGGATAGGTTGAGTAAACTTACATTGTAATAAATACATGACTGTGTAGTATGTTTTTCTATTACCAATACATTAGGGTAGCTGTGTTTATGTATGAAAGATAATGGACATCTTTCATACACGGACATAACTACCCTAATCTACTTTATCTTAAAATAAATATTTCGTTTAAAACCAAGAGAAAATATAAAACAATCTTGATTGTAGGACTATAGTATTTTTATGATATATGCTATAATACAGTTAGAAAATAGCTTTAAGGGGTATACAAATGAATTATTATAAATTATTAAATGTTATTACAAGCATAGGATTTAGTTTGATTTCGAGTGGGGCTGAGACTTATAGAGTTGAAGAGTCAATTGAGAGAATGCTTTCGGCGTATGATTTGGCGGAGGTAGATGTATTTGTTATACCCAACTGCATTATTATAACAATTCGTTTGCAAGACAATACTTCTATAACAAAGACAAAAAGAGTAAAAGCACGTACAATTAATTTGGACAAGATTGACTTACTCAATGATTTAGTACGGTCAATATGTATTAAGAAACCAGATATTGCTACAATAGAAAAGAGCATAGAAAATATACATCAAATTGAAAAAAAGTCACCAATAAAGCAAATTATTGGGCATGGACTTGTAGCATTCGGATTTACGCTAATGTTTGGGGGTACTTACGAAGATGCTTTATGTGCAATACTAATTGGCCCTTTAATATATTTTGTAATGTATGGTGCCGCAAAATTCCAAGTAAACTCTATTTTCAAGACTATGGTAGCAAGTTCTGTAACGGCAATTATAGCACTGCTCTTTTTGAGAATTGGGTTAGGAGATAATCTAGATAAAATTATAATTGGAGCATTTATGAATTTAGTGCCAGGGGTTTTGATGACGAATGGTATTCGAGATATTATTGTCGGTGATTTTGTTTCTGGTCAAGTTAGGTTGACAGAAGCGGTTCTTATTGCCACTGCTATGGCGGTGGGAGCTGGTATTGTTTTATCAGTTTATATGGCAATATAGGGAGGAAAGTAATGGAGATATTATTACCATGTGTTTATTCATTTATAGCATGCGTAGGCTATTGCTTTGTAGCAAACGTAAGGTTACGTAAAAAGATGCTTTTTTTTGCTTCGCTTGGTGGGGCAATCGGTTGGGGTGTTTATCTGAGTTTTGGTTATATGGAAAATGGTATAGTACAATCATTTTTAGCGATAATGATAGTTACGATTTATGCCGAAATTTTATCAAGAATATTTAAAGCACCAGCAACGGTATATTTAGTAGTAGGAATCATCCCGCTAGTACCAGGGGGTGGAATATATTATACGATGGAACAGGCGATTAGGGGAAATACAATAGAATTTCTGAATACTGGCCTTCGGACCTTTGGTATAGCGGGAGCGATAGCATTAGGAATACTTTTTGCTTCTTCAGGTGTTAGAATGATTGTAAATATAAGGAATCTTTCTAAAAGTATAAAAAGTCCAAATAAATCCGTAAGTAAAAAGACTTGACTATCATTGTTTTGCGTGGTAAACTGTATGAGCGATGGAAGAGGTCTTTTTTTTATGCCTAAAAATTAAATTATGAAACAAAACAAATGGAGGTGGCAGTTGTGCGCGTAAAAATCACATTGGCATGTAATGATTGTAAGCAACGTAACTACAACATGACAAAGGAAAAGAAAACACATCCAGAAAGAATGGAAACTAAAAAGTACTGTAAATTCTGTAAGGCACACACAATGCACAAGGAAACTAAATAATTCTTGTAGTATATGCGAAGGAAGTGATTGAATGGGAGAAACAAATAACGAAAGCTCAGTAATAAAAAAGAGCTGGATCAAAGAACTTAAAGGTGAGTTCAAGAAAATTATCTGGCCAGACAAAGAATCACTAGTTAAACAGACAGCATTAGTACTTTTCATCTCCGTATTATTAGGCACTATCATATATGTAATTGATTTAGTGTTTAGTAACGGAGCTAAGTTCTTATTCTAGTAAGGAAAAGGTGAGTATATGTCAGAAGCGAAATGGTTCGTAGTTCATACCTATTCAGGTTATGAAAACAAGGTAAAGGCCAATATCGAGAAAACAATTGAAAACAGAAAACTTCAAGACCAAATAACAGAAGTGGTCGTTCCACTACAAGATGTTGCAGAAATTAAAAACGGTGTTAAGAAGCAGGTATCCAAGAAAATGTTTCCAGGTTATGTTCTCTTAAAGATGGACATGAATGATGAGACATGGTACGTTGTTAGAAATACTCGTGGAGTAACAGGATTTGTAGGACCAGGCTCGAAGCCGGTACCGTTGTCAGAAGCTGAAATAAGATCTATGGGCATAAGAATCGAAGAAGTAGCTCTTGACATACAAGTAGGCGACGTAGTGAAAGTCGTAACTGGAGCGTTTACAGGTTCCGTAGGTGCAATAAAATCTATTAACCAACATAAACATGCAGTAACAGTTTCACTGTCAGTATTCGGAAGAGAAACACCTGTGGAACTAGCTTTCACAGAAGTAGAAAAAATGTAACAAATTAAGATGTCTGCCACGCGGACAGTGGGAGGGACAATTCCGTTTCCCGCTAAATACCACAATTTTCAGGAGGTGCTTTAAATGGCAAAGAAAGTAACAGGTTATATCAAATTACAAATTCCAGCAGCAAAAGCAACACCAGCACCACCAGTTGGACCAGCTCTTGGACAACACGGTGTAAACATTATGCAATTTACAAAAGAATTCAATGCTAGAACAGCTGACCAAGCAGGATTGATAATACCAGTAGTAATCTCTGTGTATGCAGATAGAACATTTAGTTTTATAACTAAAACTCCACCTGCAGCAGTTCTTTTGAAAAAAGCTTGTAAAGTTGAATCAGGATCAGCTACACCTAACAAGAAAAAGGTTGCTAAGATTTCTAAAGCAGAAATTCAAAAAATAGCTGAATTAAAAATGCCTGATTTAAATGCAGGAAGTATTGAAACAGCAATTAGCATGATAACTGGAACAGCAAAAAGCATGGGAATTACAGTAGAAGAATAGTTCTACTAGAGACTGTGGGAGGGTTTACTCCCGATAATACCACAAGGAGGATTATAAAATGAAAAAAGGTAAGAAATATGCAGAAGCTGCAAAGATAATTGATCGTTCAGCTCAATATGACATAAAAGACGCCATGTCTTTAATTAAAAAAACTGCATTTGCTAAATTTGACGAAACAGTAGAAGCTCATCTTAGATTAGGTGTAGACGGACGTCATGCAGATCAACAAGTTCGTGGTGCGGTTGTATTACCTCACGGAACTGGTAAAAAGGTAAGAATTCTTGTATTCGCTAAAGGCGATAAAATAGACGAAGCTATAAAAGCGGGTGCTGATTTCGCTGGTGGAGAAGAATTAATACCAAGAATCCAAAATGACAACTGGTTTGAGTTTGATGTTGTAGTAGCAACACCAGACATGATGGGTGTAGTTGGTCGTTTAGGTAGAGTACTTGGACCTAAAGGATTAATGCCAAATCCAAAAGCTGGAACAGTTACTATGGACGTAACAAAAGCAGTAAATGAAATTAAGGCTGGTAAAATCGAATACAGACTTGACAAGACTAATATCATTCACGTGCCAGTGGGAAAAGTTTCTTTTACAGAAGAACAACTAGTGAACAACTTCCAAACGTTAATTAATGCAGTTAACAAAGCAAAACCAGCTACAGCTAAAGGTCAATATTTGAAGAGTGTTACACTTAGTTCAACTATGGGTCTTGGTGTTAAATTAAACACTGGTAGATTAGCTGAATAGTTAGGGTGAATTAATTATCCGTGAATTACTTGAAATTCACTTCAAAAGGGTAAAATTAATTTCCCGCGAATTGCTTTGCAATTCACTATAAAATTAATTTTTTGTTGACAGCATATAGATAAGGTGTTATAATACACCTCAGTAATGAATTTAATATTTACCGTAGACAGTAGGTGCTCATTAGAGCGTAAGCGTTAACGCCTACCGAGGAGTTAATAACTCACTTAATGAGTGCATAATGACTATATGCCTCTCTGTCTATGATAGAGAGGCTTTTTTAATGCAATTGCTAAACGAAGAAATTCGTAGCAAATAATATAAGGAGGTACACCAATGGCAAAAATCGAACAAAAATCAAATGTAGTTGATGAAATCAAAGCTGTTATTAAAGATGCGAAGTCAGTAGTTTTAGTTGACCACCGTGGATTAACAGTTGATCAAGATACACAACTTCGTAAATCACTCAGAGAAGCAGGTATTGTATACAAAGTATACAAAAACACTATGATGAGATTTGCATTTGAAGGAACAGTTTTCGAATCATTATCACAACATTTAGAAGGACCAAGTGCAATAGCTATCAGTACAACTGATTCTACTGCTCCAGCAAGAATTCTTAGTAAAACTGCTAAAGCTTGTCCTGCTCTTGAATTTAAAGCAGGGGTTGTTGAAGGCGAATACTATGATGCAGTGAAGATGGTTCAAATCGCAGACATTCCATCAAAAGAAATATTACTTGGAAAGTTACTTGGAAGTATCCAATCTCCAATTTCAAGCTTTGCAAGAGTTATCAAACAAATTGCAGAACAACAAGCTTAATCTACTTAATGTAGCTTAAAAACAAATAAAAAAACATACATGGAGGAATAATAAAATGGCAAAGTTAACAACAGCAGAATTTATTGAAGCTATAAAAGAATTATCAGTATTAGAATTAAACGAATTAGTTAAAGCATGTGAAGAAGAATTTGGTGTTTCAGCAGCAGCAGGAGTTGCAGTAGCAGCAGGACCAGCAGCAGCAGAAGTTGAAGAACAAACAGAATTCACAGTTGAATTAACTGAAGCAGGATCAGAAAAAGTTAAAGTTATCAAAGCTGTTCGTGAAATCACTGGCTTAGGCTTAAAAGAAGCTAAAGAATTAGTAGATGGAGCTCCAAAGGCAGTTAAAGAAGGCGCATCTAAAGAAGAAGCTGAAGAAATGAAAAAGAAATTAGAAGAAGTTGGCGCTAAAGTAACATTAAAGTAGTCATAAGATTCTAAATATTAAAAGCCATGACAATGTCATGGCTTTTTGAATATTATCCTATTATTTGGAAAGAATTAATATGATAAGTATAATTTATATAATAATTGCAGTAATTACGTATTGCGACGATAGTAATCGCGTATCACAACGTATTTCGATGATGTAATCACGTATCGCAACGTGTTACGATTGTAGTAATTGCGTATTGCAATAATTTATATAGGAAAACTTCGTTAAAAATAATTGTTTCCTAAAAATAATGAATTAAATGCATGAAAATAGCTTGACACAAGGTACCCCTTGTGATAATATGATTTAATGTACTAAAATGGTTCAGTTTGCCCAAAAATGGACCTTATGATGGCTATGAATTGTATGCTACGTTAGTGTAACGTATAGTTCATAGCTATTATCAAACGATACTCGTAAAAAAATTTAATTCAAGGAGTGACATGTCAGTATGGAAAAAAACAGAATCCGCCCTATATCAGTCGGTAAAGGTACGAGAATGAGCTACTCTAGACAAAAAGAAGTTCTTGAAATGCCTAACTTGCTAGAAATACAAAAGGATTCCTACCAATGGTTCTTAAAAGAAGGACTAAGGGAAGTGTTCGATGATATTTCTCCAATAGCAGACTACAATGACTTCTTATCTTTATCATTCGTAGATTTTACGCTTAATGAAGATGATGTTAAGTACACTATTCCTGAGTGTAAGGAAAGAGATGCTACTTATGCAGCGCCACTAAAGGTTAAAGTAAGATTATTAAACAAACAAACAGAAGAAATCACAGAACATGAAATATTCATGGGTGATTTACCATTAATGACTGAAACAGGTACATTTGTAATTAATGGAGCAGAACGTGTTATTGTAAGTCAGTTAGTACGTTCTCCAGGTATATATTTTAGTATTGATCATGATAAGATAGGTAAACAACTTCATTCTGCAACAGTTATTCCATATAGAGGAGCATGGCTAGAATATGAAACAGATTCTAACGATGTTTTTTCAGTGCGAGTAGATAGAACAAGAAAAGTACCTATTACTGTACTTATTCGTGCAATTATTTTTGCAGATTTAACAAATTCAGATTCTTTAATTGACTCTGAAAATGGTACGGATCAACAAATTATAGATTTGTTTGGTGACGAACCTAAGATTTTAGCAAGTATTGAAAAAGATACTACTAAGACTGCAGAAGAAGCTTTAATCGAAATCTATAAGAGAATTCGTCCAGGCGAGCCACCAACAGTTGAAAGTTCAAAATCTTTACTTGATTCTATGTTCTTTGATGCAAGAAGATACGATCTTGAAAAAGTTGGTCGTTATAAATTTGATAAAAAGTTACATTTAAAGAATAGAGTACGTGGACAAGAATTGGCAGAAGATGTTATAGATACGCTAACAGGTGAAGTACTTGCAACTCAAGGAACTATTATTACAGAAGAATTAGCAATAACAATTCAAGATGCTGGTGTTCCTTATATAATGATAAAAACAGAAGAGAGAAATATAAAAGTTATTTCTAACTTAATGGTAAATATCAACAAACATTTAAATGTTGATGCTGAAAAATTAGGCGTATACCAAGAAGTATATCTTCCTGTATTAGAAGAAATCATGAATGAATATGAAACACAAGATGAAATTGAAGATGCAATTGTTAAGAGCCTCCAAAGATTGATTCCAAAACATATAACTAAGCATGATATGATTGCTTCCATTAACTACAATATTCATTTAGAATATAATGTTGGAACAAAGGATGACATTGACCATTTAGGAAACAGAAGAATCCGTGCAGTTGGCGAATTACTTCAAAATCAATATAGAATTGGTTTATCAAGAATGGAACGTGTAGTTAGAGAAAGAATGACAACTCAAGATATTACAGGGATATCACCACAATCATTGATTAACATAAAACCTGTAACAGCTGCGGTAAAAGAATTCTTTGGAAGCTCACAGTTGTCACAATTTATGGATCAGACAAATCCTCTTGCGGAACTTGCTAACAAGAGACGTTTATCAGCATTAGGACCAGGCGGTTTATCTCGTGATAGAGCGAGTTTTGAAGTTCGTGACGTTCATTATTCTCATTATGGAAGAATGTGTCCAATCGAAACTCCAGAAGGTCCAAATATCGGTCTTATTAACTCACTTGCATCCTATGCAAGAATTAATGATTACGGATTTATTGAAGCACCATATAGAAAAATTGACAGATCCTCAGGTGAGCCAGTTGTAACGGATGAAGTAGTATATTTAACAGCAGATGAAGAAGAAAACTATAGAGTTGCACAAGCGAATGAACCAATTGATGAAGAAGGACATTTTGTGAATTCAGCTGTATCCGGTCGTTTTAGAGATGAAATAACTGAGTTTGACAAGTATACAATTGATATGATGGATGTTTCTCCAAAGATGGTATTCTCGATCGCAACATCAATGATTCCTTTCTTAGAAAATGATGATGCGAACCGTGCACTTATGGGATCAAACATGCAACGTCAGGCAGTTCCACTTATAACTACTACAGCTCCAATTGTTGGAACTGGTATGGAGTATAAGGCAGCTGTTGACTCTGGTGTTTGTATCGTTGCAAAGAATTCAGGAGTAGTTGAAAAGTCTTCTGCAAAAGAAATTATTATCAAAAAAGATGATGGTAAAAGAGATGTATACAAAGTAATTAAATTTACAAGAAGTAATCAAGGGACTTGTATCAATCAAAGACCAATCGTATTTAAAGGGCAAAAAATTGAAGCTGGAGAGGTTATTGCTGATGGACCATCAACATCAGGTGGAGAAATTGCACTTGGTAAGAATCCACTTATCGGATTTATGACTTGGGAAGGTTACAACTTCGAAGATGCGATTCTTCTTAGTGAAAAACTTGTTCAAAATGATGTATATACATCACTTCATATAGAAGAATACGAAGCTGAGTCAAGAGATACTAAGCTAGGACCTGAAGAAATAACAAGAGATGTTCCAGGTGTTGGTGATGATGCATTGAAAGATTTAGATGAAAGAGGAATTATCCGTGTTGGAGCGGAAGTTCGTCCTGGAGATATATTAGTAGGTAAAGTAACTCCTAAGGGAGAAACAGAACTTACAGCTGAAGAAAGACTGCTTAGAGCAATCTTTGGTGAAAAAGCAAGAGAAGTTAGAGATACTTCATTAAGAGTTCCACATGGTGAAGCAGGTATTATTGTAGATGCAAAAGTGTTCACGAGAGAAAATGGTGATGAACTTTCACCAGGAGTAAATCAAACTGTACGCGTATATATCGCTCAAAAGAGAAAAATCTCTGTAGGTGATAAGATGGCTGGTCGTCATGGTAATAAGGGTGTTATTTCAAGAATTCTTCCAGTAGAAGATATGCCTTTCCTTCCAAATGGTAGACCACTTGATATCGTTCTTAATCCACTTGGTGTTCCATCTCGTATGAACATTGGTCAAGTACTTGAAGTCCATTTAGGTCTTGCAGCGAAAGCATTAGGCTTTAACATTGCAACACCAGTGTTTGATGGCGCAGACGAATATGACATTATGGATACACTTGAAATGGCAGATGATTATGTAAATACTGATTGGGAAGCATTTGAAGAAAAATATGCGGCAACAACGAAAAAAGAAGTTATGTCATTTTTATATGATAACAGAGATCACAGAGAAGAGTGGAAGGGAGTTCCACTTAGTAGAACAGGTAAAATTCAACTACGAGATGGTAGAACCGGAGAACCTTTCGATAGCCAAGTAACAGTTGGATATATGCATTACTTGAAACTTCATCATTTAGTAGATGATAAGATACATGCTCGTTCAACAGGACCATATTCACTCGTAACACAACAACCTCTTGGTGGTAAAGCACAATTTGGTGGACAAAGATTTGGTGAAATGGAAGTTTGGGCACTTGAAGCATACGGCGCTGCATACACGTTACAAGAAATCTTAACAGTTAAATCAGATGACGTTGTAGGTCGTGTTAAGACTTATGAAGCTATTATAAAGGGAGAAAACGTTCCAGAAGCTGGAATACCTGAATCTTTTAAAGTATTATTGAAAGAATTACAATCTCTATGTCTTGACGTTAAAGTTCTAAGAGAAGATCAAACAGAACTTGAAATGAAAGAAAGCATTTACGATAGAGATGAGGAAATATCTTCAATACTTGAAAGAGAAGATGAATTTGGCTTTGCAAGAGGCGCGGATGATTTCAAAGAATCTGATTCATTCTTCTTTGAAGATGAAAACGGAGAAGCAGATTTCAATGACACTGCTGCAGAGGAAGACGATTTATTTGAATAATTGGAAAGTGCCAGATTTATCTGGCACACCATTATAATAATAATGAGTTACCAAAATTTGAAAGGAGTATTGTTCTATGTCGACAAACAATGTGATTGATCAACCGATGGTATTTGATTCAATTAAAATTGGATTAGCATCACCAGAAAGAATTAGAGAATGGTCTCATGGCGAAGTAAAAAAACCTGAGACAATCAACTATAGAACACTTAAACCAGAAAGAGATGGTTTATTCTGTGAAAAAATATTTGGACCAAGCAAGGACTGGGAATGTCATTGCGGTAAATATAAGAAAATAAGATACAAAGGTGTAGTATGTGATCGTTGTGGAGTAGAAGTTACGAAATCTAAAGTTAGAAGAGAACGTTTAGGACACATCGAACTTGCAGCACCAGTTTCTCATATTTGGTATTTTAAAGGAATTCCTAGTAGAATGGGATTAATCCTTGATATATCACCTAGAACCCTTGAAAAAGTATTATACTTTGCATCTTATATTGTACTTGATCCAGGTGAAACAGGATTGCTTTACAAACAAGTATTAACAGAACCAGCTTATAGAGAAGCATATGATAAATATGGAAATAAGTTTAGAGCTGGTATGGGTGCTGAATCAATAAAAGAATTATTAGAAGCAATTGATCTCGAAGGAGAATCAGTTGAACTGAAAAAAGGTCTTAAGGATTCAACAGGCCAAAAGAGAGCTAGAATAATTAAAAGACTTGAAGTTATAGAAGCGTTCAGACTTTCTGGAAATAAACCAGGATGGATGATTATGACTGTTGTTCCAGTTATTCCACCAGATCTTAGACCAATGGTTCAATTAGATGGTGGTAGATTTGCTACTTCAGACTTAAATGACTTATATAGAAGAGTTATAAATAGAAATAATCGTTTAAAGAGACTACTTGAACTTGGAGCTCCAGACATTATCGTAAGAAATGAAAAGAGAATGTTACAAGAAGCAGTAGACGCTTTAATTGATAATGGTAGACGTGGACGTCCAGTAACTGGCCCAGGTAATAGAGCACTTAAATCTTTATCCGATATGTTAAAAGGTAAGCAAGGACGTTTCCGTCAAAACTTACTTGGAAAACGTGTTGACTATTCAGGTCGTTCCGTTATCGTTGTAGGACCAGAATTAAAGATTTATCAATGTGGTCTTCCAAAAGAAATGGCAATAGAATTATTCAAACCGTTTGTTATGAAAAGACTTGTAGCGGATGGTATGGCACATAATATTAAATCTGCTAAGAAAATGGTTGAAAAACTTCAATCAGATGTATGGGATGTATTAGAAGACGTAATTAAGGAACATCCAGTTATGCTTAACCGTGCTCCTACACTTCATAGATTAGGAATACAAGCATTCGAGCCAGTACTAGTAGAAGGTAGAGCAATTAAACTTCACCCATTAGTATGTACAGCATATAATGCTGACTTTGACGGTGACCAGATGGCTGTTCACGTTCCACTTTCTGTAGAAGCTCAATCTGAATGTAGATTCTTATTATTATCACCAAACAACTTATTGAAACCATCAGATGGTACACCAGTTGCAGTTCCTTCACAGGATATGGTACTTGGTATTTACTATTTAACTCTTGAAAAACCAGGAGCAAAAGGAGAAGGTAAGTACTTTAAGAGTAAAAATGAAGCTTTCCTTGCTTATGAAAACGATGAATTAACACTTCACTCAAGAATTAATGTAAGAAGAGTTTTGAATAGAAATGGTGTTGATGAACACAAAACAATTTCTACTACTTTAGGTCATATGCTATTTAATGAAGTAATTCCACAGGATTTAGGATTTGTTGATAGATCAATTCCAGATAATGAATTTTTATATGAAATTGATTTCTTATGTGGAAAGAAACAATTAAAGAATATTCTTGATAAATGTATTAATACACATGGATCAACTATGACAGCTGAAGTATTAGATGGTATTAAGAAATTAGGTTATAAATTTGCAACACGTAGTGCAATTACTGTATCTGTATCAGACATGGAAGTTCCTGCAGCAAAAAAGGAAATCATCCAAGATGCAGAAGGAAATATTGAAAAAATCACAAAGAACTTTAGACGTGGTCTTATTACGAACGAAGAACGTTATAAAGAAGTAATTGATATATGGAAAAATGCAGATGATAAAATAACAAAAGAACTATTAGGTAACTTAAATAAATATAATAATATATTCATGATGGCTGACTCTGGAGCCCGTGGATCTGATAAGCAGATTAAACAGCTTGCAGGTATGCGTGGACTTATGGCAGATACATCAGGACGTACACTTGAATTACCAATCAAGTCAAATTTCCGTGAAGGTCTTGACGTACTTGAATACTTTATATCAGCACATGGTGCTAGAAAAGGTCTTGCCGATACAGCACTTCGTACAGCCGATTCAGGATATTTAACTCGTCGTCTTGTTGACGTATCACAAGAAGTTATTATTAAAGAAGTTGATTGTTGTGAAGGAAAAGAAATCTCAGGAATGGTTATTAAAGCATTCATGGATGGAGCAGAAACAATTGAAAGTTTACAAGAAAGACTTACAGGAAGATATGCTGCTGAAAATGTAGTTCATCCAGAAACGGGAGAACTTCTTTGCAAAGCAAACCATATGATATATCCAAGAAGAGCGGAAGCGATTGTTAAAGCTGGTGTTACTAGTGTAAAACTTCGTACTGTACTTTCATGTAAATCAAAAGTTGGTGTATGTGCCAAATGTTATGGTGCTAACATGGCTACAGCGTTACCAGTTCAAGTTGGTGAAGCAGTTGGTATTATCGCGGCTCAATCAATTGGAGAACCAGGTACACAGCTTACAATGCGTACATTCCATACAGGTGGTATAGCTGGAGATGATATAACACAAGGTCTTCCTCGTGTTGAAGAAATTTTTGAAGCTAGACGTCCAAAAGGTCTTGCAATTATTGCAGAATTTGCTGGTATCGCAACAATAAAAGAAACAAAGAAGAAAAAAGAAGTTATCATTACAAGTAATGAAACAGGCGAAGCAAAAGCATATTTAATCCCATATGGTTCAAGAGTAAAAGTTCAAGATAATGACCAAATGGAACCTGGTGATGAAATAACTGAAGGTAGTGTAAATCCTCATGATATCTTGAAAATTAAAGGTATGCGTCCATTACAAGATTACATGATTCAAGAAGTTCAAAGAGTTTATCGTTTACAAGGTGTTGAAATAAATGATAAGCATATTGAAGTAATTCTTCGTCAAATGCTTAAAAAGAATAGAATTGAAGAAAAGGGTGACACTGAATTCTTGCCAGGATCATTGGTAGACATTTTAGAAATTAACGAAGTGAATGCACAAATGATTGAACAAGGGTTAGAACCAGCTGAGGCAAATCAAGTATTGCTTGGTATAACAAAAGCATCACTTGCTACGAACTCATTCCTTTCAGCAGCTTCATTCCAAGAGACTACTAAAGTTCTTACGGAAGCAGCAATTAAAGGAAAGTCAGATCCACTTCTTGGTCTAAAGGAAAACGTTATTATTGGTAAATTAATTCCTGCAGGTACAGGTATGAAGAGATATCAATCTGTAAGATTGGATAATGAAGATACTACCAATATGGAAGTATTGATTGATTCAATGGATGAAGCGGATGAAGATTTATTTGAACAAGTATAAATAATAAAAGACTACGTCTTTATTGAACGATACCCCTTATGTTAGATATATAATCTAATATAGGGGGTATTGTAAAATAACGAGGTAGTTTTTTTGACATCAAAAAATAATAATGTTAAAATTAGATATTACTATATAGAATAATAGGTTGTTTTGCCGATAAATTATATTATAAATACATTTGAAAAGGAGAAATTATGGGAAAGAAAGTATTGATAACAGGTTCAGATGGGTTTATTGGTAGTCATGTAACGGAAAAATTAATTGAAGAGGGTTATGATGTTAGGGCCTTTGTTTTTTATAATTCCTTTAACAATTGGGGATGGCTCGATACATTTCCAAAAGATAAATTAAAAAATATTGATATTTTTACAGGGGATGTTAGAGACCCAAATGGTGTTCGAAAAGCAATGGAAGGGATTGAAGAGGTATATCACTTAGCTGCTTTGATTGCAATACCGTTTAGTTACCATTCACCTGATTCATATGTGGATACAAATATAAAAGGAACTTTAAATGTATTACAGGCAGCAAGAGACTTAGGGACTCAACGTGTACTTGTAACATCGACTTCTGAGGTTTATGGAACAGCACAATATGTTCCAATTGATGAGAAACATCCATTACAAGGACAATCACCATATTCAGCAACTAAAATAGGAGCGGATAAATTGGCAGAAAGTTTTTATAGAAGCTTTAATTTACCAGTTACAATTGTAAGACCGTTTAATACCTATGGTCCAAGACAATCTGCAAGAGCCGTAATTCCAACGATTATAACTCAATTACTCGCTGGAAAAGAAGAGATTAAGTTAGGATCATTATCCCCAACAAGAGATTTCAATTTTGTAAAAGATACAGCAAATGGATTCTTGGAAATAGCAAAGTCGACGAAAACGATTGGTGAAGAAATAAACATTGCAACGGGAGAAGAGATATCAATAGGTAATTTGGCAAATGAATTGATTCGTCAGATAAATCCAAATGCACGAATAATCTGCGAGGAAGATCGATTAAGACCAGAGAATAGTGAAGTTAATCGATTGTTAGGGTGTAATAAAAAGATAAAAGAATTAACAAATTGGGAAGCTCAATATTCATTCTCACAAGGACTTTCAGAGACGATAGAATTTTTAAAGAATAATATGGATAAGTATAAAACAGACATCTACAACATGTAAAGGGGTTGAAGAAATGGACTTTTCAAAAATGCTAATTAGTGAAGATTCAACAATTCTAAAAGCCATGCAAGCAATTGACAAAGCAGCAAAACAAATCGTGTTTATTGCAACTCAAAATAAGTTAAAAGCAGTTGTAACGGATGGTGATATTAGAAGACATATACTAAAAGGTGGATCGTTAGATGAACCAGTATCCAAAATTGCTAATTATAATCCGAAGTATGTTGCTAGAAAAGACAAAAACAAAGCATATGAGCTACTAAAGGGAGGGGCACTAAAGGCAATTCCAGTAGTAAATTCTGCACATGAAATAATTGATATAATCTATGGTATTATGGAGGGTGTAACAACAAAAAAAGTTTGCGCACCAGTTGTCATAATGGCTGGTGGACTTGGGACAAGATTATATCCATATACAAAAATATTACCAAAGCCACTGATTCCAATCGGAGATATTCCGATTGTAGAACATATAATTAATAAATTTCAGAATTAT
>JAQSXR010000023.1 GCA_029256575.1 Clostridiales bacterium
GATTTTTCCCTCTGGTTCTTGAAAATAATCATTGAAAGTAAACTTGTTCATAGATAAATCCTCCTTTATGTTAAGTATAAAATTTAATATACCCCAATTTGGGCATATATAATTAATTTCTTTTCTACAAAATGTTCAAATATTTTACAAAATAACCAAGACAAATCACAATGAAAGATGTGGTTCAAATTTACCCATGAAAGTCCATCCTGGATAATAAGAACGAAGTTGCAAGCTGATTGAAGATAGTATTAGTACAAAGTAGTTTTCACCGTGTATTTGCACCATCAGTATCATATTTGTCTGATAATCTCCAATCTTCTCGTTGAAGTAATGGTAAACCTTTATCAACTGGTATGGTTTTCATTTGTGGCAAAAAGTGCCTAATTCCTTTATAATTACAGTATCTATTTCAAATTTTTTCATAGTATAATCTTCTTCTAAATATAATGGGGAGTTAATTTGCTACAATCATTTATCTTTGTGATTACAGTAATTCACTTAAATTTAATATCGCCCACAATATTAATCAGTTATATGACTAGGTGCTTTAGAAACACTTCTACTGATTGCTTCTTTGTTTTTGCCATATATCATCTCAGCTATAGATGCGACTTGTTCCGCTAACCACATATATGTTGTAGTCCCTTCATTATAATCAGCTTCTGCAAACATATCTATTCTACTATCGCTTATCAGTTTATTAACTTGTTTGAAAGCTTTTTTATCTCCCTTTGGATAAATTGCAAAAGTCTTTCCTCCGTTCTTTTTTATAACCGAAAAAGCTGGAACATCGCTTGGCCCGTCAGCTACATATATCATTTGCTCAATTGGCACTCTTCTATCTTCAAATTTCATTTTAGAGTTTACATCAATTTCCGGATATATATTTGCTCCTTTATTAATTTCAAATATAGCTCGTGTTTTACTAGTATTATCTATAGAAAATGCGATTTGCGATATAATATTCTCTGTTTCTTTACATTCAGATTTATATTCTTTGATATGTAGTGATGATTTTATAGGTGCTTCAATAAATTCACACCCCCAAATTGATTTAATATGTTCGTTAATTACCGATCCTTTAATAACTTCAGTGAGACCAGTACTAACTATATAATGTTCCAATTGTATATTAAACTCTTGAAAGTGTTCATTATCTTCAATAATTTTACTAAGTTTGATAAATATATCTGGAATACCTGGATAAAAATTTAGTTTCTGACCAAACTCTCTAAGCTTATTATTATTTAAACCTTTAAATATACCTTGATTAACACATGTAATAAAATGATTCAGATAGATTGTATCTTTATTTACCTTTATCCTCTGCTTTTCATAAATACCTGGTAATGAATTTACTTCTTTCCAAAAATCACTTTCGTTAATACCATATTCTTCAAATATTGGTTTTTGCATATAGCCATCAACTAATGTTTTATCAAAGTCCCATATAATTGCCACAATGTTTTGATTCATTTTCTCAAACCCTCCATACGATATTTTTTATTTTTAACCCTTTGTATTAATTAAAAACTATAATCCAAATATATCTATTGGTTTATTCGCTTTATATCTCTATTTTTGTTCCACATTCAAACCCAGCTTCATCAATGGGTTAAATTACATGCTTGATTAATCCACACTTAACATAAATATAGTGCGCTGTTTCTGTTCCCCTATAACATTTCTTTCATAGGCTTTAATTAACTAAAAAGTGAACCCAAAAGAGCACCCAAAAATAGCAATGAAATACTCCAAAGTAGTTGTATCCACCACTGACTTTTACAGTATTCAAATATTCCTTGCGGATTTATTCCATAAATTTGATGCCACTTCGCGTTTGTCTTGAGGTTTCCTTTTATTGCTCTATCCAATAAATTATTGTATATATCTACTTTTGACAGTGTCGATTGATGGAGTTTTATGTACTCATGCTTTTCGAAAGCTTCGGCTTCTTCTTTTCCTGTTAAGAAAAACAAAGGCCTAATCCCATTTAGTTTATATAAATTTTCCATTCGAGGATGCCCTATGTATTTATTACCAAATTTCCGTATTAGCAAATGAGCAAAATCTATTTTTTGAGAATCTTGAAGAACATACGGTAGACCTTTCAATACTTTAAATCTATGCTCTATAGCTTTAAATCCATAATTAATATCTCGCATATTAACGTGTAAAAAATACTTGTCTTTGTTTTCTTTTAAGAAATCAAAGTACTCTTTTAACATTTCTTTTTCTATCAAATCATAGTTATCAGGAATTTTTTCCGAATTAATTTCCATTTGCTCAGCAGTTTTATGCATAGAAAAAGAGTCTGTTTGCCCAGTTGCAAGGTGGCGTATAGCAATCGAAGTTATTCTTGGAGTGCGCCCATCTCTAATATCAAAAAAACTTTCACATGAATAATGTATTAGCAGATAGTTTCCAGGATTTAAATCTATCATTTTTAATATCTCACAAGCTTTTTTGTGATCTAAATATTGCGACATTTATTCTCTCCTTTGAAATATTTCTTTTTTTAACAATTAATTGCTTTTGTTACCTTCATAAATATAATGAGCTGTCCCTGTAAATATTGGAATTTGTCTAAATTATTATTATAATAATTTAAGCTTTAAATTGCTTTTTCTGATCCATGGAAAAAATTTGCTTTCTAACTACTCAACTTCATATTTCTTTCCAATGGCACGTATTTTAACTGTTACATCTTCGTAAATACTAAAGGAAAGTTCTTTTATTTCTATCAATAATGATTTTTTCTGTTGAACTTTTTCATCTTTTTCAAAGCGATCAAAAAAGTTGAAGTCTTTTATCATATATTCAGCTGGTGTTATTTTTTTGTTGGTTAATTCTTCACAATTAACAGAATCAAAATCTATACCTATGTAAGTATTTTCTTTCTTCGGCAATACACTTGAAAATAAAAGCGTTAAATATTCTTCAGTTGGTCCAATTCTTCCAATATCCTGACAGTACTCTTCATATCCAGGATCATTCTTAAAAATAGAATCAATATTATTCTTTACATATACATTACAGCGAAAATCTACAAACTCTTGATCCCAATCCTCCATCTCGACTTCTTCCTTTGTATACTCATCCCAATGCATTATTGGATGAGTGATAGAACCATACAATTCGATGTACTTTTCTTCAAACCGTTTACACAAAATATTACTTGCTACAGTATAAAGATTAATTGAATTATAATTGTTTATCAAATTGAACAAAAAGTCACATTGTTGAAAAAGAGATTCACTCACAACAAATTCATCATTTTTTTCAACAATCTTTCTTGCTTCAGGAGATTCTATTTTTTCCCAAATATTGTCTGAAGTATGAGAAATTGAATCTAATTCATATTTTAGTGGGATGTATATTTGATTTTTCCGTTCGGAAGCTGCCTGGTCTTTTTCTTTTCCTTTTATTCCGGTTATGTATACAAACCACCCAGTGATACCACCAAAAATAACAACAAGGATACCACTAATAGTGCTACTTATTATATTTTGTCCAATCGTGTTCCAATCCATTGCTGACCTCGCTTATTCTTTAAATTTTTAAATCAATAATTACACTATAAAATATGCTGGAGAGGGTTTGGCAAATCTTCCATGTGCCATTGCTTTATAAACATAATGGGAAGTCGGTTTACTTCCCAATCTATAAAAATTCGAATCAAATTACCCTACAAAATCAAATTTACCAGATAAATATTTATTGTTTTAAGTCATTTTCATGGTTTTTAATTATTTCGTCGACAGCAGTAGTTACATTTTTATATCCTTTAAAGTTATCCGCAAACATTTTGTCAAGCAATTCACTGGTTTCTTCATTTTCATAATGAGAAAGCATTACTTTTTTGTTTCTAAACTGCTGAATAATTGCTATTAATACCAAGAAAACTATCAATACATTAGGTATAACAATTGGAACAACAGGGATAACCAAACAAATTATGTACAATATGATTACGAAAATATAGTATGTCCACAATCTAAATAAATTTAGGATAGTCCCTATACAGAACATGCTAAATGGATACTTTCTTTTATTCATAATTAAGCCTCCGCTAATATTGATTTGTCTCTGATAGTTGTAAAATTGTATAATCGCTATCTGTAACAATTGTGAAACCATATTATCTTTTACATGATCCATCTGCCTAATAAACATAATGGGAAGTTCGCCTTTGGGGACGATGACGAATCAAAGTGTCCCTACAAATTGAAATTATATCAATATTATCTATTAACTTAATTTTGAGAAGGACATGTCACTTAAGCGTTTAATAATACGTTTCCCATCATTATTTTGGTATAAGAAAGAAACCCCAGCAGACATGCCAAATAAATCACATTGATTAAGCATTTCTACTTCTAAACCAATCCACATTGCATTAAAGAGACTCAAAGTATCACCATGAGAAACTATGATAACGTTCTCGTCCTTGCTTTCAATAATAACTTTGAGAAATGGTGTCAACCTATTCCATGCATCTCGACGTGATTCTGAATTTTTAAAAGCTTTATCATCAATTGTTTTTTCCCATACAATTGTGTTGGCATGTGCCCACTCTACTGACTTTCCAACAGCCTCACCAAGATTACGTTCTCTTAAAACATTAGTTAATTCATAGTTTATCTTTAAATGCTTTGCTACAATTTCTGCAGTGTGTTTAGCACGAAGCAAATCAGAAGAAATCATTTTATAATTTTTACCTGATAATTCTTTAGCTAAATTTTTACCAATGTTTTCAGCCTGACTAATACCTAACTCGGATATGTCCCAATCTGTCCATGAACCAATCATACCATTAGTATGGTGTATAGATTGAGTATGTTGAATTGTTATAATATTTTTCACAATGAACCTCCAATCATAATAATGCTTTCACTTACAACTTCTCATTTATCATTGTATTACTGTAAATCATTCATTCGCACTTGCCACCAGTAGCGAAACTCTTAACACAATCCATAAATCTAATAAACATAATGCGAAGCTGATTTAAATCTAACATGTTACCATAAGAGGGTACCGGGTTCTTGCTCTTAAGCTCTGGGCATGTCCGAGAACATATTTGTTAGCTGATATAAAACTCGGTACTAGGAAATTACTAAATGTGGATAGTACCTTTTTTGAAAGTCACTTCCTAAATCATGAAACTTTAATGTATTTTCATTTTCAAGATCTCCCAATACATATCTAACACTGAAGAGATGTTCTTCATCTAATGTGCAAATTTCTGCACTATATACTTTCAGTTTTTTCTCTGCTATTGTTGGTTTAAAACATACATTGTGACCTTTTCCTAATGCTATAGACGGATAAACCCATCCATCTTGATATCCTTCGAGATAGTAGCATTCTTTTATCAGATTTGAAGTAAGTCTGTAAAGTTGTTTATTACTTTCATCAATAGTAAGTTTTAACAAGTCTGAAATTCCATTAATTAGCTGAGATATTTTTATATTCTCTTCATCTGTAAAATAGTCTTTTTCTTGATATAACCCTGCTATAGTTACACTTATTTCGTCAAGAGCTTCATAAGTGACAAGAAGAAAAACATCATTACCTTTTACCCCTGCCTCTTTAATAGAAACTTCTGGATATTTCTCTGCTGTATAAAGTAATGATTCATTAGGGTAATTTAATCTCCCATATTCTTTAACATAATTAACTTCAGGATTCCATAAGTCTCTTTTACACAATCTTCTATTATGAACCTCATATAAATTATTACCTAATTTTCTAACACGAGAAAATTTCGAGTTACATTTATATATGTATGAAAATGTTGGTATAAAGTAATATGCCTGACCAGTTATATTATTGGTAAAACTAATCAGGTTCCTAATTTCATTTCGAATAGCTTGATTACTCATTGAGTCAAAATTCATATTTATTAAATTCTTCAACTTTCTCTGATAATGTTCATTGCTAAACGCATCTAAATAGAGTTTATAGTAAATGATTTTACTTTCATCCTCTGGATCAAAATACCATCTTTCATCTTTCATATGTTCCTCCTAATATCTAGAGTTTTATTTCTGCTAACTACTGTATTTATGAACACCTCATCACGAGTCGCAACTTACATGACGAATAGTATACATAATTAATATCCCTTGCTAATCAAATAAGTATTTATATACTACTCTATTCTCAAATTCACTGCCGAAACCTAAGCGTATTCTTTTCTCGTCGTCTTTAGTCCAAAATTCTGATTTATGCTGTAAGATTATTTGTCTATATTTATCAGTGTTTATTATATTACACCACATGTAATCAGCAGTTGTTATTTTGCTATAAAAAAAAGTATTTGGATAAAACAGAAAACTTAAATAATCGTTTTTGCTTGCATAGCGGTCTAAGAACTGAATATCTTCCAGATTCTCAATACGACCGATTAATAGTAAAATTATAAGGTTATTGATAGAATCTCGTTTATTATTAGGAAACGAATATACTCCATTAATCTGCTGATTATCAATCTCAGTAAATTTATTGACAAAATATATTTTTACTACATTGTTATAAGTGATAATTCCACTCTCTAAATAAGCAAATACTTCTTCTGGCCAGTTATATGCAATATTATTTAATATCCATTGTTTCCACTGGCTAGAGTCATATGATAACAAAATATCTTTGTAAACAAAAGTAAAGTAACACTGCTCACGGTTATTCTCATTACCACTTATTATAGCAGCACAAAGATCATAAATTTCATGATCAGCGCAAGTAGACAACTTATTAATTAATTTTGCATAAAGATTTGCACCACTAGAAGCAAATTTAATCATTTGCTCATCAAGAAGAAGCTTCAACAATTGCTTGTAATCATCACTATTTTCATCATAATGTTTCTCCACAAACAACCATATCGCATCTAAATTATTAGCGAGCATTTTTATACTTATGTTTTCATTCGGTGTAACTAATATAATAAGTGCTTGTAAAATTTTTTGCTTTTGTTCTTTGGATAATTCAACAAGAGAGAGTAATAAAGTAAAGACTTGCAATTGATCAGTTAAATTAACATTCCAAAAGTTTCTCATTGAAATACAAAAGTTTTCAAATAATTCTGCTATATCAATTTCGTTATAAATTTCAACGGAAAAGACCTTATAATACTTTATCCAACTTTGGAAATTCTTAAACTTTATATGTTTAACAATCATGTCGATATCAATAAGCTGTAGAATATAAGATTCAACATGGGTTCGCCCAAACAAAGAGTATGATGAAAATTGATATTCATCAGGATAATAAGTACATAAAATTGCTTTAATATAAGAGTCAACAATCTTTTCAACATTATTAAACCAATCAAGCATCAGGTGATTTCTCTTATAAAAGAGATAATAATCATAGACTATTTGCTGTATTTTGTACAAATCTCCATGAATTGTACCTCCCATTTTCATTGTTGTAGATTTCTTCATGTAATAATCTTCATGATTATGTAGATAATTATTTAGCTCTTGAATGGTAGTATAATCAATTTTCATAAGCTCTTTTATAACTTTATATGAATTATTTTGCGTTGATAATGCAATATCTAGTATTAAATTTAAACGCTCAAAAAATATTAAATTATCAGAATAAAAAGTCAAACGACGATAGCAAATATTATTAAATTCGTATATTGACAAGTCATAATATTGTTGATTTGTCAAATTGTTATAATCAAACGTTTCAATCTCTTTTTTTACAGCATTCATAACCTCATACAAATCATTTCCAAATTTTATTAAATAATAATAATATGCTTTTTCAGACGTAGCTGGATATTCATTTAACTCCTCAATAATTTCTGTGTATTTGTTTTGTAATGACATTAAAAATAAATGGTCATCTTCATAATCATCTTCAGAAAATATATGTTTCTGATTATTACGGAAAGAAGATAATTGAGCACCATAAATGCGCGCTTTTTCAAATAGTTTTCTAATTTCAGCATCTTCTGTTACTGATTTAAATTGCTCATATTCACTTTTGTCTTCAAATGTTAACAGTGGTGCTTTAAGTTCTACCACACTTTTAAAACCACATATTTCGATAAGTGTTTTATAGCTTATGAATTTGAAACAAGCCAAACTTTCTTTTGTTTCCATTAGAGACTCTTTATACTGTTTCACTATATCAACAGTAAAAGGTAATCTGTCATTTTTAACATAATTAAGAAATGCAAATAATCGCTTGCCAACTAGTTTATCAATATTATCACATTTGGATTGACTTAACATGATATCATTGAGATGGTTCAAATCGACCAACTCAACGCCTTTATTTTTCCAATACCTAATGTCTCGTTCCTCATTTTTTATTTCATTAACTACAAGATAATGTGGAGTTCGCTCTGCAATACTCATTTCCTTAACAAAGTAATCAATGTAACTCATAATAAGCTTCAGGTTATTATCATTAAGTGAATACCCGATAAACAAAAAAGTTTTATCAATAAGAAGAGATTTAATGTAGCTTTCTATTATTATGTGATTTTGAGAATATTTTAAGTAATCATCTTCTTTTAAAACTATTTTATTGAGCTCATCAATATCTCCATGCATTTTAATAATATAATGTCTTCCGCCTTTGGATAACATATCATTATCATTTTTGACAACTGTATACTTAGATATATTTGGATGCTGTACATCTTCCAATAAATGATCATAATTAGTAGTAATTATATGCTCAGGGTTAAGTGATATAATTATTTCATTTATCTGGTTAGGAACAAGGTTTACACAAAATTTCTCCTTTAAAAAACATTCGTATTCTGTTTTATCAACTAAATTTTCGTAATAATGTTGGGGGATTATCAAATAGTCGTCTGATGAAAAATTATATTTATTTTCGCAATTATAGTTATTGAAACTGCACACTTTAAGTAACTCGCCACATTTATCACAAATAAGTTTTTTCATATTGCAACTATTACATTTACTCTCATCTATCTTATCAGCAATTTCTTTTACAAGTTCCCACCAAGAACACACCCCTGAATTTCTTGAAACACCTGCACCGACAAAAATAACCAATTTATCATTTTTGTTCACTTCTCTAATTTTTTTAATCTGTGAAATTATACGGTCCATTGCTTCCTCCTATTCCTAAGAACTTACTTCCCATTATTGCTATAATAAGGAGACTTACCACCCCAATATTATTGCTATTATCATTATTTTAATTTTTGCATCTGAAAAACCTATCTAACCATATTTTACCACTAATATCGACAAAATAAAATACTATTTAACTAAACAACTATCAACGTGTATTTTCAATGTGTTTCTCCCATGACTCCCCATCGTCGCAAATTTTTTACATAATCACTTTTTTACCAGCACTAATCCTACACCTGGCGACCATATCCTTCCCATCTGTCAAGCATTAAACAAGAACTTATTGAGCTTCTGTATCTGTTCGTTTCCCTTTGTCCTCTATATAAAGATTAAGAACATTAGCTTGCTGGCTGATGTTCTTTTTTACATATAAATCTTGCTAATAACTTATCCCTATAAATATAAATATAAGTATAAATATTCCCTTGTATACTTTTCCCTTTTTTACAAATACTAAAGCAATTCTATAACACAGTCATTCCTATCTATACTGTGCAGTATTCCAAATACAGCTACTACAATGAAAGGAGCTCTTAATTTGTATAGAAATGATTTTGACCACAAAAATACTACTCCCAAAAGTGACTTAATTGGCAAGCTTAATCTAATTAATGATTTCGATAATTCAGGTATTGAAATCCCCAACCAAGTATCTGATAACCCCTCTTTCCCAGAAGATGTAATTGAAAAGAAACCTAAAAAGGGAGTTTAGCCTTAGGACAAAAATAGTAAAAAAGGCAGTTCTTGTCTTAGTTATACTAAACTTTCTAATAATATCTGTATTCATTACTAAGGACAGTAGTTTGTCTGTATTCTTTAATAGAAATATAAAGCTTCCAATCTACAGTGTTGAAACGGATGATCCGAAAATTGCGCTAAGTTTTGATGCTGCCTGGGGCAATGATGACTGTGAAACGATATTAGCAACGCTCGCTAAATATGATGTAAGGGCAACATTTTTCTTGGTTGGAGGATGGGCCAGTAGATACCCTGATGATGTAATAAGTTTTGTTGTATCAGGTCATGACATAGGAAATCACTCAGAGAATCACAAGTACATGGGTAAGTTATCAAAAGATGAATGCAAGCAAGAACTTATGTTGGCACATCAGCGTATAAAAGATATAGCAGGTATCGATATGAATTTATTTAGACCGCCTTATGGGGAATATAATAATACAGTTATTGAAGCGGCTGAAGAAAGTGGTTATTATACAATACAGTGGGATGTTGATAGTCACGATTGGATGGGACTCACTGAAGATGAACTTGTCGAAAGAGTTCTTAACCATAAAAATCTAAAGAATGGCTCCATTATATTAATGCACAATAATGCTGACTACACCGCTGAAGCACTCGAGAGAATAATCGTTGGATTACAAGAAAAAGGTTACACTTTAGTTCCAATCTCTGAACTAATAATCAAGGAGAATTATACAATTGATTTTACTGGTAGACAACGAGCGAATTAAAATAAAATAAAAATATTACTAAAATTTAAGGGTATGAGAACCAATCTCATACCCTTAAATTTTTTGTATATACAGCTTTATCCGTGTTATTTTGTTTCATATATTTTTACATCTTATAAATATTTAATTTCATGCTTCAAATTTTCGCAACTTGCCTTGTATATTTTTTTCATATCAACAAACACTACTAAAGAAAGACTATCAAAAGTTAATAAAAAAGGGTATAGGTTACCTTTATCAACCTAAAATATTATATAAGGAGTGTTATAATATGGATAAATTAAATAATAGTAAAGGTACCCCTACAAAAAGAACAGCAAATAACTGTAGTAATGATCAAAATTCTGAATTTTGTAATTATGATAAGATGGTCCTGGTGGAGAATAAAGAAGCTTAAGCTTCTGATTTTAACCTTGCATCATTATATGGGGTTATGGTGATACACACCCCCCATATTTCTTATAATCAAATGCCAAATATAATAAATAAAAGGAGCGAATAATATGGAAAGTAAAATGTTCCCTGATTACGAAATCGCCGAAATAACCAATAAAGACCAAGTTGAAATAACTAAGTTAGAAAAAGCAATTACTTCCGAATCAACTAAAAACATAGTATTAATTGCGTACCAACCAAAAGATAAAGCTGAGGATTAAGATTAACCTTATCTTTATTACATATAAAATGATAATAAAATTCCTCTCTTTGTTAAACTTTTCACGTTCTTGACAATTCCAATCTATGGGTATATCATAAAACTTGTTGCAAAAGTGTATACAATAAACAAGTATTATGAAAAGGGCGGAGGAATATATGCAATTATTAATGTTAATTTTAAAAAAAGTTGAGTTAATAGATGAACTCATAAAAAAACTCGCAGAATCCGGTGTAAAAGGTGGTACTATTTTAGATGGTACAGGAATGGCAAAGACTTTGGTCGATATGGATGATTTGCCTATGTTTGGTATGTTGCGACATATCCTTACAGACGAAGATAAAGAACGTAGTAAGGTATTAATGTTTGTACTTAAAGATGAACAAGTAATGACAACAAGAGAAACTATAAAAAAAGTTATTGGCGATTTGAATGTACCAAATACAGGAATCATGTTCTCTATTCCAATTACTTATGTGGAAGGGCTTGGTGAATAGGAGTGGAATTAAATATCTTTATTAACCTGGCTCTTGCTATGTTTTTGTCTCTTTTATCAGGTAAGATAATGAAAAAAATACATCTTCCTAACGTAACTGGATACCTTATTTTTGGATTACTTGCAGGACCATATTGTTTAAAACTATTATCTCTCGAAACAATTGAACATTTTTCTATCATTCCAGAAATTGCTTTAGGATTAATCGCATTTTCCATCGGTGCAGAATTCAAACTATCCTATTTAAAACAAGTTGGAAAAGCTCCAGTAATAATTGCATTTACGGAAGCGATTGGTGCTGTGTTGGTTGTAGATCTTGTTTTAATATTAACTGGAAATGATGTCGCATTTTCTTTGGTACTAGGTGCAATAGCAGCTGCTACCGCTCCTGCAGCAACTTTAATGGTAGTTCGTCAATACAAAGCAAAAGGCCCCGTAACGAGCACTTTGCTTCCGGTTGTAGCCATTGATGATGCGGTTGCTTTAATGGCATTTGGATTGTCTGTAGCAGTTGCGAAAGCAATCTCTTCAACGAGTTCCGTATCATTAGCTACTACTATATTAGATCCAATTATTGAAATAGTTGGGGCATTACTTATGGGTGCGATACTTGGACTTATCTTAAAATACTTGGCTAAATGGTATACTGGTCGTGGGAATAGACTTTCTGCTTCAATTGCAATGGTATTATTATGTATAGGGGTTGCCAATATGTTGGAGTTATCTTCCTTACTTGCTTGTATGGCAATGAGTGCTGTTTTCGTAAATCTTTCCAATGTTAGTGAACCAATTTTTGATCAAGTTGATAGAATTACTCCACCAATCTTTATGCTATTCTTCTTTATATCTGGTGCAGAACTCGATATTAGTGTTTTACCAACTGTTGGGGTAATCGGTACTCTTTATGTACTATTCCGTGTTGTTGGAAAGGTATCTGGTGCGGCGCTGGGAGCAAAACTTTCGAATGCAGCTCCTGTTGTTAGAAAATACTTAGGTTTTACGTTAATTCCTCAAGCAGGAGTTGCAATTGGATTAGCAAGTGTTGTGATTACTTTATGTCTATTCTACGAATGTATTAATTAAATGCTACAATATTCTCACTCAAATTTTGAATATTTCTTATGAATTTTATTTAATTTCTACTCTATATAATATTCAACATTTCTACAGATAAAACAGGGATATCGATGCATCACATCGATATCCCTGTTTTATCTGTTTTATCTATTTTCCTTATGTATTTCCTACCTACTAATTTAGAAATATGTTCTCGTCTTTATATTCTCTACTAAAACAACTCATATGTAGAATGTATATTAACTTTACTTATTATATCCATACCACCTATTAGGTATTTAATCTTTTGAAAATATATGTCATGATGGATATGTTCACCAATTAATCTAACAAGCATAGGCTCAACTACATATAGAGCTTTAACACTTTTTTGAAGTGTATTCTCATCATAAATCAATGCACTATCATGATCTATGACCAAACAAAGGTGTCTATCATAGTCGTCTTCTCTCGATAGACCCCGTTTGTATATTTCAATTTCAACATCACATTCTTCTGGTGTATTGAATGTGAACATTACAATTCTTACACCTTTACTCTTAGCAAAGATTAATTCTTTTTCAAATATTTTTAAATAGTAATTAGAATTGATAAATATTTCTTTTTGAGCACTTAGAATAATTTCTGACGCTTTTCTTAAAGCATCTTTTTTGTCTATTATGGAAACTACACCCGAACCCTCTAAATTAGACTTTTTCCCAAACATTTTTATCCTCCTAAAGTACAGTATCTCTAATTACATTTTCCATATTGTATAGTCCTTTATTTTGGTGTGCAAGATATTTTGCTGCTTCTACTGCCCCGTTTGCAAATACAGCTTTCGATTGTGCAACATGTGTTAACTCAACTACTTCATCAATACCAGCGAAGTAAACGTTATGCTCTCCAACAATCGTTCCACCTCTTACCGCATGTAATCCAATTTCTTTTTTGTCTCTTTTCTTTCGTTCTTCATTTCTTGCATATTTGTATTCATATTCATTATTTAGAGTTTCATTAATGGCTTCCGCTATTGCTAATGCAGTTCCACTTGGAGCATCTACTTTTTGATTATGATGTTTCTCTACTATTTCAATATCAAAACCTGCTTTTGCAAAAACTTGAGCAGCCATTTTAGCAAGTGTTATCAATGTATTAACGCCTAATGACATATTTGCTGATCTTAAAACAGGAATTTCTTTGCTTACTTCACTTATTTGATTTATTTGCTCTTCGGATAACCCCGTTGTGCATAATACCAAAGGTAACTTTCTAGAAATTGCATATTCAAATAATCTATCCACAGCCTTTGCCGTAGTAAAATCAATTATTACATCTGCCTCTACTTTACAATCATTAAGGTCTGTAAATACAGGATATTCATTTAATTTGTTATCGATCATATCTATACCGGCAACAATTTTTGCTGTTTCATCGTTTGAAACAATTTCAGAAATAACTTGTCCCATTTTTCCATTACATCCGTGCATAATTATTCTAGTCATTTAGTCCCTCCAACTTAAGTTCAAATATAAGAGTTGTCATATTGTAATATTTTTGGTAATTACTTTCATTATTACAATATGACCACAATTTTATACTATAATTTAATTCCATAGTTTAGCATATTTTTTTCTAATTTAGCTGAATTTTCATCTTCCATTTCAGTTAGAGGTGATCTTAGACTTCCAACATTCATTCCCATTAAATTCATTGCTCTCTTAATAGGTATCGGATTTACTTCTGAAAAAAGTGAGGATATTAATGGAATCATATCTAATTGTTTCTTAGCACTCTCTTTTATATTTCCATCTATATAATCTTGAACTATTTCGTGGGTTTCTCTCGGTAAAATATTAGCAACTACAGAGATTACTCCTTTACCGCCTACGGATAACAATGGTAAGATTTGATCATCATTTCCTGAATATATATCAATATTCTCGCCACATAAATGTGCAATTTCCATAACTTGAGCAATGTTACCACTTGCTTCTTTTAAACCAACTATATTTTCAACTTTACTTAATTCATAAACTGTTTTTGGAGCTATATTGCAACCTGTTCTACTTGGAACATTATAAAGTATAAGTGGTATCTTAACTGAATTTGCTATTTTTGTAAAATGTTCAATTAATCCTTTTTGAGTTGCTTTATTATAGTAAGGTGTAACTACAAGTAATCCATCAACTCCAGCTATTTCCGCCTCTTGTGAGTAATAAATTGCATCTGCTGTTGAGTTAGAACCTGTTCCTGCTATTACTGGTACTCTTTTATTTGTAATTTTTACTGCAAATTCGATACATTCTAAATGTTCTGCTGCAGTAAGTGTTGAAGCTTCACCTGTTGTTCCACAAATTATTATTGCATCTGTATGATTTTCAATTTGAAAATTAATTAGCTCCTCTAATTTAGCATAGTTAACCTTTTTATTTTCATCAAAAGGTGTAATAATTGCAACTCCTGATCCCACGAATAACGACATGTCAATTCCTCCTAGACTATATATAATATTTTATGCAGTTAAACAAATTTTCGATACTATAACATTAAAAAGAGTCGCGCAAGGCAGCGACTCTAAAGATATACCTGTAAAAGAATAATCTCTACGTAGCGCTCCATTCGTTTCGAATGACAATCATATAGCTGTTAACTATACAACCAGAATAGTATAGCTCAAGCTACACTTTCTTCGGCACGTTTCCCTTTCTGTGATAGTCATATGTCCTTGATAACATCATATCACATACTAATGAAAAATGCACCTCTACCTTCTAATATTGTTTTAATAGTATCATTATGCATAGTCTATGTCAATAAAAAATTTTAATCTTCTATTTCTTCTTCACTATTTTCTTTTGCTTTCTCCATCTTGGAAATAGAAACCTCATACGCTACTTTTGTAACAAATTGATCTTCACCAATTTTCTTTTGATATTCTCTGCTTTGAATTCTTCCCCAAATATGTACATTCTCACCAACTTCAAAGTTTTGAGCAAATTTCGCATTTCTTCCCCAACAAATACAAGGAATATAATCTGATTTATTATATGCTCTATTAACTGCTAATAATATGTCTGTTATTTCTCGTCCAAACGGAGTCGTCCTGTATACAGGTTTCTTGCATATATATCCATCCAAGAAAATAGAATTAGGATTTGTAGTCTCTGTAATGTCAAACATTATTTCCTTTGCAAAAACAGTTAAGACAAGCCTATTTTTGCCGTCCTCAATTCTATTATATGATCTAAATTGACCTTTTACGAAGACCAATTTACCAATAGAATTGTTCTTAACTTCAATAAGTCTTTCTGAAACTAAAATAGGAATTAAATCTGGTGTCCCACTTAATCTCTCCACTTCAATATCCACTAAGTAAAACCCCTCACCGAACAATTCATGACTGTAAGTATAATCTGATACCACTTTCCCCACTAAATCAACTTGATTGTTTTTTGCTACTTTGCTCGACATCATTTTTTTCCCTCCGATTTGTTTTTTATTTATTTATCCAGGCTTTACTTAATAGTATTCGCATCGGAGGATTTTTAGAATTTATTTTTTTATATATTTTTCACCAATATTAATCAAGCTTACTTTCGCATTCGTTATATCTAATATTTTATTTTTATAAGATTCTTCATCTGCTTTTTCAATTGCAATTTCGATTGTTACACTATCTGTATATTCTGTCCCAATCGTCATAATATTTTCTGTAGAAAATAAATATTGTAATTTCCCAGCCAATGTATAATCAACTGTAACTTTATAAATCGAACACCAGACGTTTTTCTCAATATTAGCTGCATCGATAACTGCTTTGGTACAATCTGTATAAGCCCTGACTAACCCACCAGTTCCAAGGAGTGTTCCTCCAAAGTATCTTGTTACTATAACCAGTATGTTCTTAATATCTGACCCTTTTATTACTTCCAGAATCGGCATTCCTGCTGTTCCACTTGGTTCTCCATCATCATTATATCTTTGAACTTCATTTCTGTATCCTAAAACATACGCATAACAATTGTGGGTTGCATCCCAATACTTTTTATGGAACATATTTATTATATTAGTTGCTTCTTCTTCATTTTCTATATGAAAAATAGTCCCTATAAACTTTGACTTCTTTTCCTCAATCTCAGCTTTAGTAGATTCCATAACAGTTTTATAGATTAGTTCCATATAATTCACCACCTACTTTTGTGGTACTTTAGCAAATCCTTTTGACTTACTCATTATTTCACTTAGTTTTACTCTTTTTTGAAAGAAGTCAATATCTTTTCTACTGCATAAATATGGCTTTTCCGTTTTCATTGTTGCAATTGCTGTACCGTACACTAACCTTGTCAGTTTTTCTTGTTCATATCCACGTTCAAAGCATATCGCTAGCATACCAAGCATAGCATCTTTAACAGATACCTTCCATGAAACATCCAGCATGTATTCATATGTTACTTCACATATTTTATTTTTTGATAAACTTACTAGTCCATTGAGTCCTCTATTTATAAACACGTAATGAATATGTTTTTTTTGCATAAGTTCATGAATTTGCTGGATTGCTTCATCAAAATTATCTGTTGTAATATCAAGTAATTTTAAATCTTCCGTATCTAATACGGCGCAGTAAGGTCTGTACTCTAACAATTCAAGGATGTACCCTGTTTTTAATGCAAGAATATATTTCTTATCTTTAGCCGAAATGATTTCTAATATTTCTTTTATACTATCTTTTGGCATATTGATTGGGATAGAACCTGCAAACAGCATTACAGTTGCATCTGTAATACTTGCTTTTAATTTTTGCTTTAAATTCTTAATCAAAATATTATCAACTTCAATTCCCTTATCTACCATAGTTATTGTTTCACCTGTGCTATTATTAACAATTTGAAACTTTGTTTGTATTTCTTGCTCTAACCATGTTAAATCAGTATAAACCTTATCACTATTCAAATACGCCTTCATATGACGTCCACCTGTCCCACCAGTAAATCCTAATGCAAGTACTTCACCTTGCATTATCTTTACAATATGTCCCACGTGAACTGGACTATCAACAAAACTTACAGTATGTTCATCAATATAATTGAGTTCATCAACTAATAAGTTTGCAACAGTTGTTGTTCTAATAATAGACGGATTCAAATTCATGGTTACTATCATTTTTTTATCCCCTTGTTTCTTAATTGTTTAATATATACACTTGTTTATTTACTTACTCCATTTATTTATTATACTCTATATAACAAGTCTACATAAGTAGGCATTGGCCAATATTTCTCAGCTACTATTGTTTCTAAGCAATCACAAGGTTTTCTTAGTTCACTCATAGCCTTTGTAACATTGTTTCTAAATGCAAATGCTTTCTTTTCAAATGTATCCTCTTCTTTTGCTTCTTGTTGCGCTTTTTCTAGTTCTACTAGTTTCTTACTAACTTCTGCTAATAATTTCGTTACTCTCTCGAGTAATTCTTCTTGTGTTGATGTATCCGCAGTTTTACATGCTAACTTAACGGAATTGATTGCATTTGCAAGGATTGTGGTATATTCAATTACTGCTGGTATTATTTCTTTTTTCGCCATTTGAATCATTGTTAATGCTTCGATATTCACTACTTTTTCATATTCTTCAAATAATATTTCTTGTCTAGAAATAATCTCAGATTTACGGAAAACTTTATGTTTTTCAAACATCTCAATATATTCCGGTCTATTATAATTTGAGATTGCGTCTACCGTCGTCTTAATATTAGGTAGACCTCTTCGTTCAGCCTCAACTATCCATTCATCTGAATATCCATCCCCATTAAATATGATACCTTTGTGTTGCTTTATTTCATTTTGCAATAATTTAGCAACTTCTTCGTTAAAATTTTCTGCTCCCTCTAATAAATCAGCATAAATAGATAACTTTTCAGCTACTATTGTATTCAACATGATATTAGCTTTTGCAATTGATACTGAAGATGGTACCATTCTAAATTCAAACTTATTTCCTGTAAATGCCATCGGTGACGTTCTATTTCTATCCGTTGTATCTCTTAAAAAGCTAGGTAATGTTACAACTCCAACTTCTAATTTCGTTCTTTGTTTACTGTCTGTTAAGTGACCTTCTTCTATCTGTTCAATAATATCCGTTAATTGATCTCCTAAGAATATTGAGATAATCGCTGGTGGTGCCTCTGATGAACCTAATCTATAATCATTTCCTGGGCTAGAAGCAGCAAGTCTAAGAAGTGGAGCATAATCATCAACTCCAGCTATAACCGCTGTTAAAAACATAAGAAATTGAGTATTTTCATGTGGAGTTTTTCCTGGATTTAATAAGTTGGTACCTTCATTTGTTGATATCGACCAGTTATTATGTTTACCTGATCCATTAACACCTGCGAATGGCTTTTCATGTAAAAGGCAAACTAAGTCGTGTCTAAGTGCAATCTTTTGACACATTTCCATGATTAATTGGTTATGGTCTGTTGCAATATTTACACTTGTATAGATTGGAGCTATTTCATGTTGCCCCGGAGCAACTTCATTATGTTTTGTTTTTGCAGATACTCCTAATTTCCAGAGTTCAACATCAAGTTCTTTCATAAATGCAGCAATTCGTTCTTTTATAGATCCATAATAATGATCTTCCATTTCTTGACCCTTTGGTGCCGGAACGCCAAATAATGTTCTTCCTGTAAACATTAAATCTTTACGTTGTTGGTAAAATTTCTTATCAACGAGGAAGTATTCTTGTTCTGGACCTGCCATTGATGTCACTTGTGTTGCAGTAGTATTTCCAAATAATCTTAATATTCTTAACGCTTGTTTATTTATTGCTTGCATAGATCGTAGCAAAGGAGTTTTTTTATCCAATGCTTCTGATGTATAGGAACAAAAAGCTGTAGGAATGCATAATGTTACGCCAACCTTGTCTTCTTTTAAGAATGCTGGTGACGTACAATCCCATGCTGTATAACCTCTCGCTTCGAAAGTTACTCTAAGACCACCACTTGGGAATGAAGATGCATCTGATTCACCTTTACTAAGTTCTTTCCCAGAAAACTCCATTATTGCACGGCCATCATCCGTTAAAGATAAAAATGAATCATGTTTTTCCGCTGTTTTACCGGTCATTGGTTGGAACCAATGTGTATAGTGTGTTGCGCCATGTTCAATTGCCCAATCCTTCATAGCATTAGCAACTACATTGGCTACGTTCTTGTCTAAGCTTTCACCAAGTTCTATCGTTCTTTTTAATGCCTTATAAGTTTCTTTTGGTAATCGTTCATGCATAACTGCGTCATTAAATACGTGTGAACCAAACATTGTATTCATCTTTTTTCCTCCTAGAAAATGGGTGATAAAATTCTATATAATATACTAGTGTACATTTTATCATAACAAAATCATTACTTGCAACATCATTTACTATTATATTTACTTAAGTGAATATAAGTACATTTCACGACGTTTGATTAGACTCCTATAAATATGTTAATAATTTACATAATGTTGCAAAGATGTGAATTTTTAATTTGCCCTTTATTTAATAATAGTTATTTGTTATAATAGGGGGATGTAAAGGAGGATTTTACAATGAGTTATAGTAAGTCTGGTAATAAAATTAAACAAAAAAACATAAAAAGCAAAAAAAAGAAAGTTGAAAATAAAATAAATATTTCCTTCATAAGAGTATTTCTCTTAACATTAGCCGCTGTATGCATCGCAGGAACGTGTATTGCCGTAGGTGTTATTAAAAGCATAATAGATGATGCACCTGATATATCTACAATCAATGTTGCTCCTGAAGGTTATGCGTCCATTATTTATGACCAAAGTGGAAATGAAATAGCTAAGTTAGTTGGTTCAGAAGCAAATCGAATTTACGTTGAACTTGATCAAATACCAAAGTATCTTGTAAATGCACTAATTGCACTTGAAGATGAGCGTTTTTGGGACCATAATGGTATTGATATTAAAGGTATGGTTCGTGCTGTATTTGCGAATCTTCAAGCTGGTGAAAAAGATGAAGGTGCAAGTACTATTACACAACAGCTTTTGAAAAACAATGTACTTGGTGGAGCTAAAACATACAAGCGTAAAATACAAGAACAGTACTTAGCCATACAACTTGAAAATACATTAAGTAAAGAACAGATTTTAGAATATTACTTAAATACAATTAATTTGAACAAGGGTTTTGGAGTTCAAACGGCTGCCAAGAGATACTTTAATAAGGATGTTTGGGATTTATCCTTATCCGAATCAGCCGTTATTGTAAGTATTGCGCAAAGCCCTGTGCTTATGGATCCTATTAAATATCCAGAAAGTAATCAAAAGCGACAACGAATTGCATTATCTAAGATGTTAGAATTAAAAATGATTACCCAAGCAGAGTATGATGAAGCTATAGCAGATGATGTTTATAGCAGAATCCAAGAATATAATGAAGAATATAATCAAAACAATTCCTCCGTAAATTCTTATTTTGTTGATGAAGTAATTCTACGAGTAATCGAAGATTTAAAGGTAAACAAAGGATATACAGAAACACAAGCTTCTAACCTTATTTACCGTGGTGGTTTAAGCATTTACGTGACACAGGATATGCAAATCCAAATAGTATGCGATGATGCTTTTGCAGATGAAGCAAATTTCCCTGCAAAGACTAAGGATTATGCTGTACAACTTACTTATAGACTTTCTGTCGAGTATGCAGATGGATCTACAAAGCATTTTTCGGAAGGACATTTAGAAAAATTCTTTAAAGAAACTGATCCAAAATTCGATTTACTATTTAAATCAGAAGAAGATGCACAAAAATATATTGATGAATTTAAAAACAGTGTATGCAACGAAGCTGCTGGAGATGTGGTACTAGCTGGTTCTGGGCCAGTCTTTACGGAACAGCCACAAGCTTCCATCGTAATTATTGACTATCATAATGGACATGTAAAAGCCATTGTCGGCGGACGTGGAGAAAAGAGCGGTAATTTAACACTAAACCGTGCAACCAACACTTATAGACAACCTGGTTCTTTGTTCAAAGTTTTATCCACATATTTACCTGCAATTGATACAGGCGCTTATACTTTAGCTTCTGTTGGAGAAGATATTCCATATAATTATTTATCAGGTACCCCAGTAAACAATTGGTACACAACTGGGTACATTGGTACCGCTACCGTTAGAGAAGCGATTGCTCACTCAATGAATATTATTGCAGTTAAGACTTTAACTTCGATTGGCCCTCAACTTGGTTATGATTATCTAATTAGTCTAGGATTTACTTCATTAGTTAGCTCGTTTACAAGTGATGATGGTAGAATATTTAGTGACATTGGTCAACCTTTAGCACTTGGTGGTATAACAAAAGGTGTTTCAAATCTAGAAACAACAGCTGCATATGGTGCAATTGCTAATGATGGCGTATATATAGAACCGATATTTTATACAAAAGTATTAGATGCAGACGGTACCTTATTATTAGACAAACAGCAAGTATCAAAACGTGTTATGGAAGACTCTACTGCATTTTTATTAACTAGTGCCATGTCAGACGTTGTTAATTCAAATATCGGAACTGCATCAGGTGTTCGTTTTAAAAATGTTAAAATGCCTGTTGTAGGTAAATCAGGTACTACTTCAAACACAGTTGATTATTGGTTCTCTGGATACACTCCATATTATGTTGCTACCATTTGGGCTGGCTATGATATGAATAATCCAGTAAAAGAAGGTTTCCACTTAAGATTATGGCGAGCAGCAATGGAACCAATCCATGTTGGACTTCCATTCAAAGATTTTGAAAAACCTGCCTCCGTAGTTTCCGTTAATGTTTGTAAAAAATCCGGTTTATTGCCTGTTGAAGGTCTTTGTGATCAAGATCCTAGAGGTTCAATGGTATATTCCGAGTATTTCACAAGAGGAACAGAACCTACAGAATACTGTACTACACATGTAAAAGCTGAAGTTTGTACGGTATCTGGTCAATTAGCAACTGAATATTGTCCTACCAGTACCGTAACTTCAAAAGTCTTCTTTGTAAGATCTGAACCAGTTACTACTACAGATATTATTAAAGATGCACAATACGAATTAAAACCAGATACTCCAAAATGTACGATTCATGGGCCACAAACAACACAACCTACTGTTCCAAATCCAAATAATAATGGAAATAATGGTAACAACGGAAATAATGGAAACGGAAATGGGAATGGAAATAATGGAGATGGTGATGATGAACCAGAAGAAGAAACTCCAATACCAGAAATTGATTTCCCATCAAATATATTTGATTAATCAATAAACAAAAAACCTAATTCTATTGAATTAGGTTTTTTTAATCGCTTAATTATTTAATTCGTTATTTATTATCATTACTTTCTTTCGATATAAAGGACACTATATACGCTAGTACTATTACAGCTGTAATCCCTCCCGCAGTAGCAGTTAACCCACCTGTTAATACACCAAGTAGACCGGATTCATCTACAGCCTTAAATACTCCTTTTGCTAATGCATATCCAAATCCAAGTAACGGTGCTGTTGCCCCTGCCCCTGCAAATTCAACAACAGGTTCATATAACTCAACACCTGTTAGTATTGCGCCAATTACAACGAGTGAAACTAGAATACGAGGTGTTTTGATTTTTGTCTTCTCCATAAAAATTTGTACAATCGCACAGATTAACCCACCAACAACGAAAGCCTTTAAATACATCATTTTGACACCTCATTTCTTTCAATTACAAGTGCGTGTGCAATAGCCGGAATTGTTTCTTTTAAGTTTGTGCTTACTGTAGTAAGAAGTGCCCCTGTTGGTACAAATAAAATTTTCTTTAATTCACCTATTTTAAATTTATTCATTACCATAGCAGAAAAAGTTACCGCTGAACACCCACATCCGCTTCCACCTGCATGAGTATCTTGTTCTTTATCGGAGTAAATCTCAACACCACAATCCATATGATTTTGTGATATATCATAGCCCTCATCATTAACTAACTTACATGCTATTTCTTTACCATATACACCTAAATCACCCGTTACGATTAAATCATAATCTCCAGGGCGAGTTCCAAAATCCTTAAAATGTCGGACTATCGTATCTGCTGCAGCTGGTGCCATTGCTCCACCCATATTCATTGCATCATCAATACCATAATCGACTATTTTCCCTGTGGTCATTCCTGTAATTTTAACTGCTCCACTTTCATTTCCTAGTATAACTGCTGCTGCTCCAGTAACTGTCCATGCTGCTGATTTTGGTCTTTGGTATCCAAACTCTACAGGGAACCTAAACTGTCTTTCAGCACTAGAATAATGACTTGATGAGATTGCCATCGCATTGTCTGCTAACCCTGCATCTATCATAATTGATGCTAATTGCATGGAAGCTCCAAATGTTGAGCAAGCACCAAATACGCCATAAAAAGGAATTTCAAGATCTTTTATTCCAAATGTGGTTGCCATTAATTGTGCCATTAAGTCACCACCAAATATATATCTTATCTTATCTTTGCTCAATCCAGATAACTCAATTACCTTATTAGATACTTGCTCTTGCATCTTTGCTTCTGTCATTTCCCATGTCTTTTTGTCTAATAAATGATCATCAAAAATGTTTTGAAAGTAGTCTCCTAATGGTCCATCTTTTTCTTTTTTACCAACTACCTCCGTATTTGCTAATATATATACAACCTTATCAAATGCTATGCTTTGTTTTCCAATTTGTTTTCCCATACTTTCACCCCACCAACTGTATTATATAGTAAATTGCACCGATAACTACCGAAGACAGACATCCAAATAAAATAACTGGACCTGCAATGATAAATATCTTTGCACCTATACCGAATACTTGTCCTTCATTTTTATATTCAATTGCTGTAGAAATAACTGAATTAGCAAATCCGGTTATTGGAACGATAATACCGGCTCCAGCATATTTTACAATCTTTTTGTACCAACCTAAAGCGGTGAGTACTGCACTAATAAATATTAAACTGATTGAGCCCCAAGTAGATGCATCTATTTTTTCAAAACCATTACTCATCAGTAAATCGTATACTCCTTGAGCAATAACAGAAAAAATACCTCCAAAAATGAAAGCTAAAACCATATCGACCATTAAATTGTGATTTGGTGTTTTCTGTTCAACATAATCTTTATACTCTTTCTTTTGTTTTTCTGATATCATAGCGAACCCAACATTTTACCAAAGGCTACACTAAATAATAATGCTTTTGTTCCTATAATTAAGTTAGTTTTCTTGAAAAGTATAGGTATAACTTTAAGTACTTCCGTTAATGATATGGCTACTATACCTACATACATCCCCATAAACGTGCTAATAATTGCTCCCCATACAGTACCTATTCTAATAATAGGATGTGCTACTGCGATATATATTCCACTAATTAACCCAAAACATAAAGTCCATTTATAAAGTGTTAATCGATGTGTAGTATGTGTTCTAGTTGCTAATTTCTGGACTAATCCAATTAATAATAGAAATGATGATATTGCACTTGAAATACCGAACCCAAATATAATACCAACAATAATAGATATGGCCATAACAGAAACCTCCTAACGTATATCTATTTCTTCTTGATTCGTTCTTGCATTATCAATAACTGTTGAAGAAATATCCCTCTCATATTTATCAATTTCCACTAAGAAGATTACTCCTAGCCCAATTCCGATAGAATACCCTATTTCCAACCATGTTGTGCCCTCAGGTTTTATCCCTGTAAATGTAAAACAAATATTTTCCATTATCGTTGCAACCTGAGCATCTTCGTGAAATGTCATAATTGCAAATGCAGTACCAAAAAATAATATACAACATACGATAAGCATTTTTGAATATTCTAATACCATATTAGGTTTTTCCTTTGGATTAAAATCAACAACTATATCAAGTTCTCCAATCGTATCTATATCTGCATTCGGAAATTTAATATGAATCTTTCGGATTACTTCTAATATTGTAATAACATAACTTTGTTTTTTATCATCTTTTATTTCTAGTAAATGTACCCCATTAATTCGCTCTACCATCTCTTTATCTGTACTATATATTTTGATTATATTACCAACATAGACTTGCTTTTTCTTTACTGTAACTTTTTTTTCTGCATTTAAATATACTTTTGAGTTCTTCAAGTTTTCACTCCTTTGAGTACACAAGGATTCTTGCTATCTGTCGATTGGACTTTATATACGCTAACTCTAGAATTATATATACCTGAAGATATTATTATATACAAATGTACCGTGGCTAAGTGTCTCATCATCACCTCGATAGAAAAAATATACAACTCCTATAACAGCAATAATAATTATGATTACTAAAATAATGGCATAAATCCTACTTTTACTACTCATTGTTATTCTCCTCTTTTGTTTATTAATCCTTCTTTGATAGCTAAAAATATTGTTCTATTTATGATAGTATATTCAATACTTATAAAAATAAATAAGGAAAAAAATAACACGCAAAATTTGCGTGTTATGAACTTAACTTATCTCTTAATTGTTTTAAAATTCTTTTTTCAATTCTTGAAACTTGCACCTGAGAAATTCCAATTTCCTTTGCAATTTCTGTTTGTGTTTTTTCTTTATAGTAACGTAACAGTATAATTTCTTTTTCCTTCGGTTCTAACTCTTCTAGTAATTTATCTAAGGTAAGCCTATCAATTGTCCTGTCATTTTCATAATCATGATTTTCAATTTTGTCTAGCAAATAAATTGGATTTCCGTCACCTTGATGAATTGTTTTATATAAAGATTCGACGTCTACATTAGCTTCTAACGCCATTACCATTTCTTCCACTTCAATACCAAGCGTGTTAGCTATTTCTTGCGTTGATGGCTCTCTTCCTAATTGATTGTTTAACACTTCTTTTGTTATTTTTGCTTTCGTTGCTATTTCTTTTAACGAACGACTTACTTTAATCATACCATCATCACGCAAAAATCTTTTTATTTCCCCCATTATCATAGGAACCGCATATGTTGAAAATTTTACATCATAGGATAAATCAAACTTATCTATCGCTTTTATTAATCCGATGCTTCCTATCTGGAATATATCTTCCGTCTCATGTCCTCTATTTCCAATTTTCCTTACAATACTCCATACAAGACCTAAATTCTCTTCTACAATAGTGTCCCTAGCCTTATTATCGCCAGTCTGTGCTAGCTTTACTAATTCTAGTGTTCTATCCATAACTAATCCACCCGGTTATGTATACTATCAAATGTTTTTTTCATAGTAATCAAAGTACCTTTTCCAATATTTGAAGTTACATTTATACTATCCATAAATGCTTCCATTACCGTAAAACCCATCCCTGACCTTTCTAAATCAGGCTTTGATGTATATAATGGCTCCATTGCTTTCCCAATATCCTCAATACCGATACCATGATCTTCAATCTGAATTAATACGGTATTTTTATCAATTAAGCAAGATATATATACGGTTCCCTTCATTTCATTATACCCATGAATTATTGCATTTGTTACAGCTTCTGAAACTGCTGTCTTAACATCATTTAATTCTTCTAATGTTGGATCTAGTCTAGCTACAAAAGCAGCAACGACTGTACGTGCAAAAGATTCATTTTCAGATTTTGCATCAATTTCTAACCTCATTTTATTTGTTATCATTTACTTGCCCTCCCCTAACTTTTCAATTGCCTTTTCTAAATTTTCATATTTTGAAATGATTTTATAAATCCCTGATAGTTTAAATACTCTATCTATATTTGGATTAATTCCAGAAATAACAACTTGTCCACCCATTGATTTCAATTTTTTGAATCTTCCCATCATAACACCGAGTCCTGAGCTATCCATAAAATCCATTTTACTACAGTCAAAAATTAAATTTTTAATTCCTCCCCTATCTATTGATCGATCAATTTTTTCTCTGACAATCTCAGCGCTATGATGATCTAGTTCCCCTTTTAACTTTACAACTAAATTTCTATCTAATTGTTCAAATTCCAGTGTCATACATAATATCCCCTTTTAAATTATATTTAGTTACCATATTTTTACATGTTATGACAAAAAATAATATGAGGGGTGATGCCCTCATATGTTTTTATAACGTCTTATAATGTTTATGCATGTCGTTGTTTAACGTATTTTAGAACTCTGAGTTCTCATAACAAAATTAATTCACCTGATTATAGTAAGTAACTGCCCTTTGATAATTTCTATAATTTGTATAATTAGTAACAATAATTTCATAGTATTTAGCAGCTAAAGCTTTTTCATCTAATGCGTGATAGCATCTAGCTAAAAAATAAATGATATTTTCATAATTTGGATCTTGTGTTATGGTAACTACCCCATCATCACCAGTTGTTGAAGTTGCTGCACCTTCAAGATAAATCTCAGCTACCTTTAAGGAATTCAAAGCATCTTCATATTTCTTATTATCATATGCCTTCTTCCCGAGATTATAATTTGTTGTAACTACTTTTGAAAATGAGTCTTGTTTTATCATATTGTATAAATCAACTGCATTTGTATTATTTATACTTTCACTTGAAATAGATAATATTTGTTCAGCTGCTTCCGTTATTTGATCGTTCATATAATATTCAGTTGCTAGAAGTAATTTATCAATTTGTTCATAATTCTGTATACTGCTTTGCGCTACGCTTAAATCATTTTGAAGTTGTGTAATTTGTGTATTAAGATTTTCTTCTTTCGTAGAATCTTGGTTATTTGAATTATCATTACTCTTTGATAAGTCTTCATATTTCGTCTTCCACTGCTTTGTTTGTTGCTTCTGATATATTGTAATACCTGGAAGAACTAATCCAAATACAGCAATAGCCCCTATTACTATTCCAATTACTATGTTAATAAATTGCGAAACAACTGATGTTTTCGAATTTACTCTAGCATTTTTTCTCATAGCTTTCTCATCTAGTGAGACAACTTCTTTTAAGAAATTTTTATTCGATCCATTATGGGATGGATACTCTGTAGAAATATCTAATAAATACCGATTTGCCAGAGCATTTGTCTTGTCTATTGTCAAAACCTTATTTAATTGCTTTTTCGCTTTTTCATAATCACCTTCTTTTATATAAACTAAAGCCAAAAGACAATATGCTTTTATAAAATTCGGATTAATACTAAGTACTTTCTTTAACTGAATTATAGCCAAGTCACTACTTTTTTGTTTGATTTGTGCAAGTGCCCCATTATACTTTGTAATTGCTTGGTTTAAATTATCTAGTTTCGTTTGATTCGCTTGAATTTCATTAATATAGTTTTCTGCAATATTATCTTCTGGATTAAGATGACGACTAACAACCCATTGTTCAAGAGCAGATACAATTTCACCTATCTCAAAATAAACAAGTCCTAATAAATTTCTTGCCTCTATGTTCTTTTTATTATATTTGATACTTAATTTTAAAAAACTAATAGCACCCGATAAATCTCTAATTTTTGCCTTTTCAAGTCCTTGGTTATATAACCAGCTAGAAGCCCCTGACAACTTGTCTGCAACAACAAAAGAAGTTTGATTATCTAGCTTATCTTCATCTCTAGTTATATCGCTCACAATTATCCCCCTAACTGTTCTTGTCTATTGTTTTTATTTCTTTTATCATTTCCTTGAATGCATCTGTAATGTCATCAAACTCACTATTATATATCGCATCTTCAGCTTGTTCAATTTCCAGACAAGGTTTAAATTTTTTTATTTCTTCTTCAAAATTAATCATTAATACTATCCTCCTGACTAAGTACTACTTATTCGTTTCTATATATATAAATAATACCTATCGTGGCAATAAATTGCAACATTAAATTGAATATTTCACATAATTAATTATAATACAATTATAAACTTAATCAAGTATTATACATCGTGCTTATTCGACCTATTTTTTTCTAGCTTTTATAATTTATTTGGGATATAATTTTTCTAGACTTATCGATAAGGAGTTAAAAATGAATTACAGAAAATCAAGGTCGTTTCTTATTGCATATATCATATTATGGTTGTCCTCATTATGTGCCATATTAACCTATCCTTTCTTCTTAAAAGTGGGGAATATAATGGTTAATCAGTATAATTTTGAATGTCTAATTTTATCAAAACTACATATATACTGTCCCGGATGCGGCGGTACAAGAGCTTTTTCTCAAATAATTGAAGGAGATATTGTAGGATCCATCCTAAGCAATCCTATTCCATTATTCATGATAATAATTTATATTATCATCTTTATTGATATGACTCGAAAATTAATTTCTCCAAAGAATAATAAATGGTTCAATTATAAACCTGCTTTCATAACTATAATTTTACTTATTTTTTACACATTGATTTTACGAAATATTATAGCTATATTACTTGGTATTGACTACCTTGGTGATTTAAGCTAGAATAGCTATATTAGCAATAATATCCATTAGGAGGTAGTAGGATGAGTGATCAAAATAATAATTTCCCACAAGATAATCAGAAACAACCAGGTGCATACTATGATGGGTCTTCAAGTAATACATATAATCCAAATATTCCAATAACAAATAATTATGTTCCGAATAACTCAACTTCTAGTTATGCAGGATCAAATATCTCAGGGTCAAACAACCCAGGGTCAAATAATACCTATTATCAGGATCCTAATAATGGTTACGGACAATTTAACAATCAAAATCCAAACCCATATAACACTGGATATGTCCCTTCTCAGTCTCTAAAACCTCCAGTAGATGGGCTCGCTGTTGTTTCATTAATAAGTTCTATCATTAGTGTTGTTTTTTGTTGGGCTTTCCCTTTGACAATTTTATTCTCTATCGTAGGTCTCGTTTGTGGATTAATATCCAAGAAAGTAGATGGTAAGAGGTCAGGTTTAGCAGTTGCCGGAATAATTATTTCTATTATTATGCTTATTATCGGCATAATCTCTGCTATAATTATTATTGCGGGACTTTCACAATTTTCTTTTTCCAATGAATTTGATACTTTATTTGAAGAACTTGAAAAATTGAATTAAACTAAAACAAATTAATCGGACCAATATAAAATATATTGTAATGAAGTATCAAAACAAAGTTTAGAAATAAGATATAAAATAAAATACAGAAATAAAATACAGAAATAATTTATACCGATTATATAGAAACGAATTAAATTAGATAACCAAATCAATAACAAAATGTCTCATAATTAGTTGAATCCTATGCATAATTTGCAAGTAACCAACCTTTATTATGAGACATTTTATAAATCAAATTATTTTAAATCCACATTAGTATTTGCATAAATATTTAGAATTTCTAAAACTATTTGAACACATGTGTCCATACCTTCAACACTTATATGCTCATATTGTCCGTGATATGCATATCCACCTGTCCCTAGATTCGGACAAGGTAATCCCATGTAACTTAATCTTGCACCATCTGTTCCTCCTCTTATAGGAGTCGTAATTGGTGTTATTCCCAATTTCTCAATCGCTTGCTTTGCATTTTCAACTAAATGAAAACATGGTTTAATTTGTTCAATCATATTTTTGTAACTATCTTCAATTGTTAACTTAACTGTACCTTCTCCGTACTTTATATTTATTAGTTTTTCTATATGCTTTAGTGTAGCTTTCTTAGCTTCAAATAATGTTTCATCATGGTCTCTTATAATGTATTTCATTTTTGCACTGCTAATTTCTCCGGCAAAATCAGATAAATGATAAAATCCCTCATAACTTTCAGTATCCCTTGGTGTTTCACCACTTGGTAACATCCCATTAATTTCAAAAGCCACTAGTAATGCATTTATCATTGTATCCTTTGAGTATCCTGGGTGAACGGACAAACCTTTTATCTCAAAAGTCGCATCAGCAGCGTAAAAGTTCTCATATTCAATTTCACCTTCAGCACTTCCGTCTACTGTATATGCAAAATCAGCACCAAAATTTTCTACATCAAAAAAATCAGCACCCTGACCAACTTCTTCATCAGGTGTAAATCCAATACAGATTTTTCCGTGAGGTATATTTTCACTAAGAATTCTTTCGCATACGGTCATAATCTCAGCTATTCCAGATTTATCATCTGCTCCAAGTAATGTAGTTCCGTCCGATGTTATTAGAGTTCTTCCCTTTAATCCAAGTAAATGAGGGAATTTCTTTATACTAATAACATCTCCTGATCCTTTAAGTGTTATATCTTTCCCATCATAATCTTCTATAATTTGTGGATTAACATTTTCCCCGCATGCATCTGGTGATGTATCCATATGTGCAATTAATCCAATACTCGCCTTATCTTCATAACCTTCTGTCGCTGGAATATATCCATACACGTAACACTTATCATCAACTCTAACATCTTGAAGTCCTAATTCCTTCATTTCCTCCACCAACAAATGAGCCAAATCAAATTGTCTCATTGTTGTTGGATGTGTCTGGGAATCATCATCAGAAGTAGTATAAACCTTTACATACTTTAATAGTCTTTCATAAGCTTTCATACAATTCATTCCTCTTTCAAATATTTATTTCTATTTTGAAAAGTGTTCAAGTCGTTCATTTACTTGTCCAAGCATATGAGCATATTTATCTCTTTTAGCAGTTTCTTCATCAAGCTTAGCTTGTGGTGCCTTACTTACAAAACTTTGATTATTTAACATTCCATTAACTCTTTGAAGTTCTTTATTTAGTCTTTCTTTTTCTTTATTAAGTCGTTCAATTTCCTTTTCAATTTCAACCAATTCAGCAAACGGAATATAAATAATTGCATCTGAGATTACAACTGAAACTGCATCTGGATCAATTCCTTCTTTGGACGTTTGAATTAATACTTCACTAGCATATCCAAGATTTCCGAAAAATACTTTAGATGCTTCAAAAATATTTCTAACTTTTTCAACTTCTGAAACAATAATTACTTTTGCTTTTTTGCTTGGAGGAACATTCATCTCTGTTCGAACATTTCTTATTCCTCTAATTGCTTCTTTCATAAGTTCTACTTCTGCTTCTTCAATCTCAAATGCCCATTCAGGTTTGAATTCTGGCCAATCAGATACCATAATAGATTCTTCTACTTCTTGTACGGTACAGAAGATTTCTTCTGTAATAAAAGGCATATATGGGTGTAGTAATTTTAATGATTGAATTAAAACTGTTTTAAGTGTCCATAAAGCTGCTGGTTTAGTAGAATCTTTATCATTCCAAAGACGAGGCTTTATCATTTCAATATACCAGTCGCAGAATTCTTCCCAAATAAAATCATACAGTTTCTGAACTGCGATTCCAAGCTCATACTTATCCATATTATCGGTTACTTCTTTGGCGAGCGTATTGGCCTTAGAAAGTATCCATTTATCTGCTTTTGTTAAATCACCTAATTGTACATCTTTCAATTCCGCTTTTTCAAAATTCATGAGCATAAATCGAGAAGCATTCCATACTTTATTTGCAAAATTTCTACTTGCTTCGATTCTTTCCCAGTAAAATCTCATATCGTTACCTGGTGCATTACCAGTAACAAGCGTAAATCTTAAAGGATCCGCTCCATACTTTTCAATTACTTCAAGAGGATCGATTCCATTACCAAGGGATTTACTCATCTTACGCCCCTCAGAATCTCTTATTAGACCGTGAATCAATACAGTATCAAACGGTAATTTTCCTGTATGTTCTAAGCCTGAGAATACCATTCTAACAACCCAGAAGAAAATAATATCATATCCAGTAACTAAAGTATTCGTTGGATAGAAGTATTTGAAGTCTTCCGTTTCATTTGGCCAACCTAAAGTTGAGAAAGGCCATAGCGCAGAACTAAACCACGTATCTAATGTATCTTCATCTTGTCTTATTTTTGAACTACCACATTTACAGCTCTCTGGTTGTTCTCTCGAAACTATTATTTCACCGCAATCGTCACAATAGTAAGCTGGTATTCTGTGACCCCACCATAATTGACGAGAAATACACCAATCTCTAATATTTTCTAACCAATTTAGATATACTTTTCCAAAACGTTCTGGTACAAATTTTAATTCACCAGTTTTGATTGCATTAATTGCAGGTTGTGCTAATTCTTCCATCTTAACAAACCATTGTGGTTTTATCATAGGCTCTACGGTAGTTTTACATCTATCATGGGTCCCTACATTATGAACATGCTCTTCTATCTTAACTAACAATCCTAGTTCTTCTAGATCTTTCACAATTGTTTTTCTTGCTTCATAACGATCCATCCCTTGATATTTACCACCAAGTTCATTAATAGTTGCATCGTCATTCATTACATTTATTTGTGGAAGGTTGTGTCTAACCCCTACTTCAAAGTCATTTGGGTCATGAGCTGGTGTAATCTTTACAACTCCTGTACCAAAATCTTTATCAACATATTCATCTGAAATAATCGGAATTTCTCTATTTACGAATGGTAACATTACATTTTTACCAATTAAATGTTTATATCTTTCATCCTCTGGATTTACTGCAACTGCACTATCTCCAAGCATCGTTTCAGGTCTTGTTGTGGCTAATTGAATAAATTCCTCCGTGCCTACGATCGGATATTTTAAATGCCAGAAGCTTCCGGCTTTTTCTTCATGCTCAACTTCTGCATCCGAAATTGTAGTTTTACAAATTGGACACCAGTTAATTATTCTAGCACCTTTATATATAAATCCTTTTTCATGAAGCTTTAGGAAAACTTCCTGAACTGCTTCGGAACACCCTTCATCCATTGTAAAGCGTTCTCTTTCCCAATCACAAGAAGATCCCATTTCTTTAAGTTGAGATATGATACGTCCGCCATATTCATCTTTCCATTCCCAAGCTTTTTTGAGAAACCCTTCTCTACCGATATCCTCTTTGGTAATACCTTCTTCTTTCATTCTTTGAATAATCTTAACTTCAGTTGCTATACTTGCATGGTCTGTACCTGGTTGCCAAAGCGCATTAAAGCCTTGCATTCTCTTCCATCTAATTAGTATATCTTGAAGTGTATTATCAAGTGCATGTCCCATGTGTAGTTGTCCAGTAATATTAGGTGGTGGCATCACGATTGTATATGGTTTCTTTTTACTATCTGGTTCCGCATGAAAATAATTTTTGTCTAACCATTTCTTATATAATCTTTTCTCAACTTTATCAGGTTCGTAGTTTTTCTCTAATTCTTTCCCCATTATGTTCTTCCTTTCGTACTCTGATTATGGCAAAGCGGATATTCGTCCGTCTATCGCGTCCTATTTTTTAACATGTTAATTACTATATTATATGTTACTTGCTTTGTCAATTGCATTTAGCTTGTATCTAGCCATCTCAAGGGATTCTTGATTAAAGGCCAACTGTTCTTTTAGCTTTTCCCGATTGCTTGTATACTCATCGATTAATTCTTCAAGAGCTTTTGAAGTTACCAAAGCATCGATATTACTTCTAAAAATAATTCCTTGTCCAATTCCAACTTTTTTTAGCTGCTCTTGTAATTTTTCTTCTAATCTTAGAATATTATCAGTGGCGTTTCGATAATTTCTAGTTTCTATTTTACGATTGGAGTATTGTTGATATTGATACATCAAATCGTTGTAACTCATTACATGGTATTTTGCATATTCATATTCCAGATAACTAGTCGTATTGACATATTTTATCTTAACTTTATCTTGTATTTGAACAACTCTAACTTGTTTGAGTCCGATGGTTTTTAGGACAACTTCACTTTTCCTTCTGTTGGTAAATACAATGAATACAACTAACGCACCATAAAACACTAATAAAATACTTGGTACTACGATATCTAAGCCATCACTTATCATAACAATTAGTATGACCAGCATAATAGCAATAACTCCCACTGATATAATACTAAATCTTCTTACCTTGATACTCGAATCAATCGTACACTGTTTGGTATATTCCAAATCACCTTTTTCACCTTCTAGGTGGTTCAGGTCTGTTTTCAATAGTAATTGTCTATCTTCAAGTTCTTTGATTTTCTTTATATCTTCTTTTATCGCATCTTGATTTTGCTCGATATATTTATACTGTGCTTCCGATTTTGCTGATACTTTCTCTTGATAACGCTTTCTTTCATCTTCAGAATTCTTAAGCATGGAAGCTGTTTCAAGAATTTCCTTTCGATGAGCTTTCGGAATTCGTTCTATTTTTTGTAAATCAACAATCGTATTTGTTAATTTTTCATATTCCTTTGTAAGCCTATTTCCTAAACCTTCTAGTTCATTAATTTGTTCTCTTAATTGACTAATATATTCGCCTTTATTCTCGATACTATTTATATCAAATTCCACTGTGTAATTTTCGTTTGATTTTAATAGCCAACCTTTTATTTTATTTAATATTCCCATGCTAAAAACTCCTTCTATGAAAGTTGCTTGCGATATATAGCTTTCCATTGTTCAATAAGTTTATCTACGGTTTCATAATAAGATTTTGATAGACCCACTTTTCTATCCAATCTTGCTATTCTTATATTAATCAAGCAATCTTCTCCAGACAGTAACTTTGCTTTATGGATGCAATCTAGTGCTTTTAACATTTGTCCTTCTTTTTCGTAGAGTTCTGATAATCTGTAATATATCCTTTTCTTATCATTTTCATCAACATCTATTTGTTCTAATAAATCAATTGCTTTTTCTGTTTCTAAGAGGTCTTCATATATTCGCGATAAATTAAGTGCAAATTCTATTGGATTTAGGTCTTCTATGTCCCTAATCGCATCAAAGGCTTTACTTGCTTGCCCTTTGGTTAAAAGTATTTGTACCACATGCTCATACGGTTCAAATAGATTTGGCTCAGAACATATTGATTTATAAAATGATTCCAATGCACTATCTAAATCCTTTTGTAATTCATAATACAAACCAAATACATACCACAATCTAGAATCTGAATATTTTTTGCTGTATTTTAATAACTCTAAAAATAATAGTTCATACTGCTTATCCACTAATAACGCAAGTAAATATTGTGATAATGAATCAAGATTCGCACTTATACTAAATGCCGTCTTAAATTTATGCTGTATCGCCTTTTAACTTAATCTTCTCATCATTCGATTTCTTCTTCCAAACTTCTAGTTTAGCAGCCAATACATCTAATTCTTCCGCACTATATAGAAATGAATTTTTCAACATTCTTAATAAACAATCTATCTCGGATTCCCCATTACTTACTTTTTTAATTATGCTAAAAAGTATTTCATTCATTTCTATATCATCTTTTATCCAATTCGTAATGCTTGTACTTGGGAAATCATCTATTACTATTTCAAAGTATTCGTAGCATATATAACAAAATTCTTCAAGAGTATACACTTCTACCCCTATATCTTTAAATAAATATGGTTTCTTCGCTACTTTGTCAGATGCTAATATAAGTTTTCCCATTTTATAGCCTACTTTCCAAGAAATTTATTATCTCGTACCAAGCAAATCGTTGTTTGAATACTTCTTTGTTTGAATGCTTCTTTGTTTGAATACTTCTTCGTCTATTTTTTATACAATTCTAACTAATTCAACTATTTCATGCGCGATGCTATCTAGAATATCATTAAATGATTCATTCATATTATAGTAATGACCATCGCTTCCAATTAGTGGTGTATACTGCTTAACACTCTCTAAGTCTCTTTTTGCTACTACATACGTAGTGATACCTTTTGTTCTTAGAGTTTCTCCAATTTTATCACTATCATTTCCTTTTTGCGTAGGTGTGTGTGACTCTGCATCCGTTATTAGTATCATGATTGTACGTGAATTCTCTAATAATATTGAGCTATCAATTAAATCTATCGCTGTTTCAACAGCATCTAACGAAGACTCTGGTATATCTCCACCATAGTAACGAGGTAATTTCTTAACATATTTCTTAAACTTAACAATATCTGAAGTAAATTTGTTAACCTTCGGCTTTTCTTTTTCTCCTAAGTCTCCAAATCCAATTACTCCTAGTTGATATTTTGACCCGTTTGATTTTAATATATTAGAAAATTCGATTGCCTTATCTTTGACTCCATCGATATAGTATTCCATACTTCCAGTTGTATCAATTACAAAAACAACATTGTACGCATCCTTATTTTCATAAGTTACAGGAGTTCTGTCTGGAGCGGGTTGTGTTTTTTCTCTGTCAAAGGTTGTTGTTACAAGTCTTCCAGTTGAAGTGTCTTTTAGATATACTTCAAATATATTGTTTTCATTTATAGAATACGTAACTTCAACTGCTGTGTCACCCTTTATATTGTCAAGTAATACTGTTCCTATATATTTTTTGTTTTCATCTTCAATATTCTCCCATTGAAAAACATCAACTGCTGCTGCCGTCGCATTAGCGAAAGTTTTAAAGCCTTTATCTGTAATCTTTACTGGGATTTGAGTACCCATTTGTATAATAGGTACATATTCTTTTTCTAACGTTTCAATATTAGTTATAGCCCTCGTTCCAAGGTTCATTCTAGCTATTTGCGCTACTTTCACAGGGCTACTAGGTAAATGCAACAGATAATTATAGATTGCGGCACCCATAGCAACTGTCTTTGCTGGGTCTTTTGAGCGATATGGTTCCTTTATCGATCCTGCAACCATTCTTTGCACCATAGGAACTAAGGTTGTTCCCCCTACCAAAATAACCTTAGATATATCATCTTTATCTAAACTTGAACGTTCAAGTGCTTCTTCAATTATCTCACTTGTTTTTTCAATTTTTTCTCTTATTAAGGATTCAAACTGTTCTCTTGTTATTTCCATTACGAGATTATAAGGCATCCCCTTCTCAACAATTAGTGGCGTGATCTTAACTTCTACCTTTTGAACAGAGGATAATTTTATTTTAATTTGTTCTGCTTCTTTTTTCAGTCTTTGAAATAATCGGATTGTAGTTTCTTGATCTAATTTTTCAATATCAATAGAATTCTTAAACTTAAATTCATATAACATATAATCAATTAAACATTGGTCAAAATCGGTTCCTCCAAGGAGCATATCACCAACATCTGAAAGTTCACTATAGACTTCATTCCCTCTTGCATCTTTATAAGTAATGTTTGTGCATAGTTTTGTTTAAATCCATATTCAACTGCTGCAGATAATGGTTCTGAGAGAAGGTGTACATCTTTAAAACCAGCTAATTCACCAGCAAGTTTAGTGGCATATATCTGCCTATCATTAAAGTAAGCAGGATGCGTGATTACTACTTCATTATATTTTTCATTAAATTGCTTTTCTGCAGCATTTTTTAATGTCTTTAGTATCTCGGCACTGATTTCTTCTGGTTTGTATTCCTTATCATCTATTTTATATGTTATATCTTGTCCCATTTCACGTTTCACTTCGATAATCGTTGTATCTGGATAGATGATAGCTCCCTCTTTTGCCTCTTTCCCTACGATTATTTCGCCCGATTGAAAACATACAACGGAAGGGAGTATTTCATCTTCACCATCAAGTTTTACGATTTCTATTTCATCATTTTTATCGTTATAAATTGCTGCAACAGAATTTGTTGTTCCCAAATCAATTCCTAAATACGCCATGTTACTCACCTCTCGCTTTCTCTATATGGACGAAATACCTGCTTGAATCCACTCGGCTTATACTCTTCAAAAAACCCCAAATCCTCAACCATTCCTTCAATAATTCCACCATCTTCTGATGCAGTTATTGTAAGTTTTATTCTTGTTTTCCCCGAAGGTCTTAATGGAAGATTTGAAATACTTACTTCACCAATTAATTTAGTTTTTTCATAGCTGTCGTTTTTATTAATTTTCTCAAGTATATTAATCTTAAACGTAGTCATCTCTTCTTCAGTATCACCTTTTAGAGTGAATATCTGAGACTTCTTAGCAAGCATATATGAGGTTCCTCTTGGTATCATTGGGTAAAATTCATTATTCACACCCTTGTTTATCTCAATACCAATATCATGTGGTAGAGATAGGTTGAATTCTAGTGCAGGTATATCTGTTTTAAAATCTGCATTCTGAATTATTCCCATCTTAATCGCTGCATAATAGGTTGCTCCAATCGAAATATCAAGAGCAGGCTGAGAGGAGTAATAGATTTTCTCTTCTGTTCCAAAAATATTAAGTAGCATATCTTTTACCCAAGGCATTTTTGAAGAGCCACCTTCAAGAATTATTCGATCTATATCACTTGCTTGTAATGCCCCTGTGTAGGCTTCCAATAATGATTTTCTAGTCAAACTATTTGTTTTCTTAATAAAAGGTTCTATTATTTCCTCGAAACTGTCTTTGTCAATATTGTGCACAAATGGCGGAACACAAAATGTGAATGGTATTCTATAGCTTTTAGATCCTGACAATCTTTCTTTTGCTTCTCTACTTCTTAGATAAATTTCAACTTCTTGTTCTTTTGTTATTGCTTCTCTTTTAATTCCTGTTTTTGTCTCAATTAGCTTTGTACATTCATCTACGATTACGTTATCAACAATATCTCCACCGTGATAGGCATCTCCACCTTCACTAATAACTTTTATACTAATTGTGTTATTATTCTTTGACACAACCTCAAAGATTGTAATGTCAAGTGTTCCCCCACCAAAATCAAACACCATTATCTTTTCATCTTTATTTACTTCTTGCTTTGTGTTGTAAGCTATCGCTGCAGCGATTGGTTCTTCCACTAAACAAATTAGCTTATCTGCAACTCCTGCTATCTCACAAGCTTTTATCGTCGCTTTCTTAGCACTATCATCAAAACCATATGGTATTGATACGATTAATCCTGCTAGTTCAAATCTAGGGTCTTGCTCATTTAGATGCTTCAGAGCTGCTTCAATTATCTTTGCAGAAAGTTCTTCTGGTTTGTATTTGTCATCTCCTAATTGTATGTTCTTAGAAGTACCCATTTCTCTTTTGATCGATCGGATAGTAGATTCTGGGTAAATCTTCATGGATTGATATGCCTCTTCCCCAACGATCCATTCCTCGCGTCCATTATCCTTACGTCTTTGAATTACAGATGGCATAGGAATTTTACCAAACCCATGGCTTATATCTACTGGCTCTGGGCATTTCTTTCTAGCATTCCAATAGCTAACCACTGTATTCGTAGTTCCTAAATCCATTCCAACAATATACCAATTATCTTCTATTTTTTTATTTCTCTGAATTTTCTTGCTATAGTCTTGCCAGTTCACCCAATCACCTCACTAATAGTTAAATTTTTGTTCCCATTTTCTTAATGTTCCTGGAAAGATAGAGCCTAATCCAACATCAGTTATTTCAACTTTTGCTTCCTTTTCGCTTATAAAATTAATATTTATTCTTACTTTTGTAGTTTTATTTGGTCTCTTCGGTAAATTAGATAAATGAATACTACATACTATTTGCTCTTTAACCGCATTTCCTTTTGCAATAACGTTAATATCATTAATATCATCTAAGATAACAAAGATAGAATTATTCGCACTATACCATGGAGTACCAGCAGTAATTACCGGTACAAATTTTTCTTCATTTGCATTATTTATTAGTAAGCCATAATCCTGTGATAGGATCCCTTTTCCTGTTATTATCTTTTCTGTTTTTTTGCAGATGCCATAATTAGAAGAAACACAGTAGCACGCACCATAACTAAACAAATTCTGTCCTTGAAAGACTCTTCTTCCTTTACAGAGTAATTTTAGTGAATTAGAAGCCCAGGGAACTTCAAATCCGCTTCCAACTAAAAATACCGCAGGTAGTAAGTTGTTATTCAATAATTCTGCTATAATGCCCTCAAATCTCGAATCTAAATCACTTAAATACTTATAGAGCACTTCTGGTTCAACTTCGATTTTAATCGGCGGATATAACCCATTAAAGAATATATTTGCTTTTTGATTTTGTGATATTTTTGAAAAAATAAATTGTTTATTTTTATAATACACATTTTCAATTTCTTTTTCTTCTTCTATTGTTATTGATTCTTTATTCGCTGCCTTTTTGTAAAGTTCTAATATATATTCTTTTACTATCTCATATACCATTGAGGCTTTTATAAATTCGCTATAGTCTACTTCATCAACTTTAATTTGCCATACCGTTGAGGAATTCTTTACCGATATTTGATAGTACCTAAGACCATTTTGAGACATCTCAAATATACCTGCTTTTTTTTGCGGCATTTCTTCACTGATAAAATATTGAATGCCACTTTCCAAATGACTTTGAATATGTATATTTTCTTTCGCAATATCATTACTTTGAAGTGCTTTTGTTATTACTTTTACTGTAGTTGTATCTACTTTTTCTGTACTTATCATGATTGCTTTCATATAACTATTGGGATTTATTTTCTTTAAGTTTACGAATATTTTATTAAAGAAAATAGCTAATATCTCCTCTGGAGCATATTCCTTCCCGCATATATTATAAACTGCACCCGTTCCAATAACTTCGACTAAATTGGTGATTCTATATATCCCTTCTTGCTCATCATCCAGAAGTGCCTCTTCACCAACTAACCACTCATCTATGTTCGAATTATATAATATAACGGTCGGGATTTGTTCTGATCCGTATCCCCCTGTTGGATTAATTGCTAGTGGTTTATTCTTAATATAATCCCAATAACTAATTAAGGAGTAATCAGTGCATAGATCAAATCCTATAAAATACTCATTTTCATTATATTTTTGATTATTTTGAGCCATGCGATAATTCCTCCTTTTATTTGCTAGCTACGATTGTCGCTCTTCTTAGAATTTTATTGTTATACTCATACCCTCGATTTAGTACTTCTATTACCTCACCCTTTTCAAATTCCTCTTTTGAGTCAGCAAGTAATATTTCGTGTAACTTCGAATTAAATTTATCATGTTCATTCGGATTGATAATTTGAATACCTATTTTTTGTAATTCTTTCAGGATATTTTTATCTAACTTCTTGAACTCTTTTACCGTAGCCAAGTTGTTATTTAATACTGGAATTGAGTATTTTTTGAGATCCTCAAAAGTTATAATTTCAAATAATATATAATTACTAATATAGTCTTCTAAGTCTTTTTGAATTTGCATATTACTGTTGTTTAATTCATTTCGAGCCTCTAACACTATTTTCTCAATTAAATTGTCAATATTTTGTAATTCACTTTCTTCCTTTAATACTAACAATCTATCATAAGCTTTGTTTACAACATCTGCTACCTCAAGCTTATATTTAATAATTAATTCCTCTTTAATATACTCAACCTGCTCTAAAACAGCTTGATCTTTTAGGGTTATTGTATCGAGTAAGCCTTGTACTATTTTATTTTGCGATTCTATTGTAAGCGTTAAATCATTTTCCAAAGTTAGCTTATAAACTCCTAACTTTTTATGTAAGTTTAATAACATGCTGCACACTGCTTTTAATTCATGTAGCGTCTGTTCTTGCTTAGCTGCTTCTAACTGTTCAATTTCGTTAGTTGCAATCATCCTACCAACAATAACTTCGGTCCATTCATTCTGTAGATTAACCAAAAATTCAATATCTCCATCTGATATGCTTTCAATACTATCATTCGTCATAATTGCACCTCCTCCTTAATACAGCTCATCAACAGTTAAAATAGTTTCCACTCCATCTGTACTCACACACTTTGCCATAACAGTTAATATATTATCTGTAGTAAGTTTGAATACAACTTTTACCTTTTCTTCTCCACGCCTTGCTTTTGGAATTCCTCTAAGCGTTGTTCCAGCTAGTCGTTTCATTCCTTCATCATAGACAAATAGATGTCTATTCTCTAGGTTAGAACGCGTATCCTCATACACGGATATAGCCATACTTGTTAAGTCATCTACACCTGTTTCAAGTAAATGCTTTGCCTCAACGATTAATTCATTATTAATTATTGGTGTCCCCTCTTTAATAACTTCCATAAATCTTCGTCCCGATACCTCAAGTCCAAAAGCATGTACTGTTTTTTCGGTAACTTCATAAGAAACTCCATCATCATTTAGTAACTTAGAGTAGTAGGCTGCCCCTTGAGAAATACTGAATGCTGGACTTATTTTCCCTTGATAAGGTAATATGTTAAATTTATTTTGTAGTTTCTCTCTTATTAAAGGTATGGAAGAGCTTCCTCCAACTAATATAATTTCATCTATATCTTCTGTGGTAACTTTTGCTGAAGCTAAGCACTCTTCTACAATCTTAATGCTGCTATCGATTAAGTCCTCTACACTTTTACCTACGTATTCTTTATCATTTTGTCCTATTTTGTTTGTTCTCTTATATGTTAAAAATGAATTTCTATCGATCTCAAATTGGATATTAACTGGTACTGGCTCTTGAATAATAGGTGCAATATTAACTTTTACACTCGAAGATACGGATAGTCTCTCCTTTGTCATAGTTGCTACCTGTCGCATTCTTACTTGTGCAAGCTTTTTCTGTTTTGCAGAAATTCCGTCATCACAGTTTAAATCATATAAATTAAATTTTCCTTCTGTTTGTTCAAGAAATTTCTGATATATCATATCTATTACGATATTATCTATATCATTTCCACCTAAATTATTTTCACCATACGTTGAGATAATCTCAATCTTAGGTTCGTTCTCTCTTATCATCTCTATATCTAGAATGCAAGCATCAAAAGTTCCCCCACCAAAATCATAGATTAAAACCTTTTTGTTTTTTTCCTGGTCAATCGCATAAGTTATAGCGGCAGCGGCTGGTTCAAGTCTTAGGCTAATCCCTTCTTCTTTAAATCCCGCTAGCCTAGCTGCTTGTTTTGTTTTACTTTTTTGTTTATCCGTTGAATTTGCTGGCACCGTAATAACACAACTATCTAAAATAACAGCAGTTCCATATTCTTGTTGAATAAATTCTTCTGTTTTTTGCTTTAAGAACCCAAGAATCTCCCCCGCAATATCTTCTGGCATAAATAAATATTTTTCTTTATCAACCACTATTTCAACTGGTGTGTCTCTTCCAAGTAGTCTCTTAATCGATAAAACTGTACTTTCTGGATATACGCTAACTGATTCTCTTGCTGAAAATCCGAAATTCCTTATAAACTTGTCCGCAAATTCTTCATCTTTCTCAAATTGTATCGCTGTTGGCACTAAGCAATCTCCCTCGATTTGTATGGTATGTACCTGCTTATCCAAATTACTATATAAACTAACAACACTATTTGTCGTTCCAAAATCTATTCCCATATAAAAGTTTTGTTCTTCATCAATACTCAGAATCCCCAATTAACTCAGCCCCTTAATCTATAGTGGTTTAAAATAAGTTGTAATCTTGTTTTCTCTCTCAATATATTGATCCAGTATACGATCTAATTTATCACTGTCATTTTCTTTACGTGCAATTAACATTGAATTAATCTGTTCATAGTTGCTACTATTGATATCATAAATGTATAACCCACGATTCTCTTCTATAACAAATCGTTCACTACTTACAATATTTGTAATGTCATCCATTATTTCTTCTATGTAATATTGAAAGCTTTCATTATAAAAAAGTAATACACTACCAACAAATAAACCTTCTGCAACTTGCTTCATTTCTTGCTCAATATAACCTTCTTCAAAGTTATATCGATAGTGTACTACTACTTTTGCAATGCTAGAGCTAAAATATTCAATATAGGATCTTTCATATAAGTCACTTGGTAATATAACCTCATCCCCAAAATTCTTAAACCAAGATACTAGTTTCTTTTGCTTATAAAACTTTTGTGCAATTTGTTGAGACCATTGAATTTCAGGATATGTTAAATCTTTTTTCATACTATAATATTTAATTAGTACATACTCATACACACTATTTTCGCCGCTAAACCCTAATCTTTTCTGAATAATATCAATAATTTGATTTGGCACAGTTTTCAACCCAAGTAAAAATGAATAAGAGCAAAATCTTAAGTAATTTTCCATAAGTGGAGAATTTATATTATCTTTACTATAACTAACCACCATTGGCATATATTCTACATCTGTGGCTTCTATAAAAATCATCTGTTCGATTGCCCGTTCTTCTAAGGCTGTAGCATTAAACCCTAATTCAACTGCTTTTCGCCATACTACTTCTAATTTATTTAAGGAAGTATCATAAAATTTAATTAAGTAAGCAATGATATTCTCATTATGATTTCCCTCTGCAAATAGACGCTCACAAATGGATAAGATTATATTATCATATAATCCCGCATGCAGCATATGTTCACACAACAAGCAAAGGCTATCTGATGTTAAATCATAAGCACCATATTCGTTTATTGCATGAATTGCTTCATCTACCATCTTGAAGTTAATGTAAAAATCTATCATCTTATCGATGTTAGGATATGACAAACAGTCTAGTTCAACTGCTTTTATTAAATTTAAGATTAAACTATAATTATCATTATTGATTTCATATTCGCTTAATACTTTATACGCTAGATTACTTCTATATGATTTCGTCAAACCCTTCAATGTTAATACTTTTAGAATAACTGTTACTGCTTTATCATCGATAAGGTCGTGATTCACTGCCTCTGAAGCTAAGTATACAAGTGACCGATCACTATATATTCCTTTTACATATGCTCCCTTTACATAAGAAATATCACTTAATACACTTTCTATACTATAAACGATCCCTCTAGAATATCGAATGTTTTCAATATCAAGAAAAGAGATAACATAATTAGGTGAATATATTTCAAAATAAGCTGTACTATTTTCGAGTGGAATTATTACTTCTCTCTCTATGTCTGTATAAGTTACTACTAGCAGTTTCATTTTCTCATTCTTACATATTAATTTATGAATAAATGTAACCTCTAGAAGCTTCTGCATAAATCTAGGGGTATCTAGTGTTTCCATTACATATCTGTATATCCTTGCTAAAAAACAATTCATTTTCTTCTTCGCCAACTGTTCCTCAGCAAATACTAATATTTGTTTTTGATACAATTCTACTGCTTGTGGTGTTTGATTCATAATAATATTTGCATATATATATTCTTTACTCTCATCGTCAATTTCTGTATTATAAACAAAATATCGGATTAAGGTTTGAGGTAACATTGAAATATCAGAACGATCAATTGATGCTATGTAATATTCGTTAAGTCCATTTACACGTATTTGTTCTTCAATCCCTATTTTATACCAAGCGTTCGCTACTTTATCCTTACGCTCACCTATAATTAATAAATTGCAAATTGCACGAATAAACTCTTTGTCTTGATAAGTCCTATATAATCTAGCCAATAACTTATATACCAGTTTATTATAGGTCGTTAATCTATGTACGATTAATATAATTTTATTTGATAATTCGTTATTAATGTAATTCTTATTTGCTCCCCATAATAAAGCCTGAAGTTCAAACCCTTCTAATCTTCGAAGCAAAGTTGGATTTTCATTCAAGAGTGTACATAATTCAAAAAACATTATAGGGCTATTACACTTGCTAATTTCTTGAAATAAATTCATTTTTAACAATTTATTCTTTATAATACTCTCATCTATATAAAGCCTTAACCATTGGGCTCTCCAATCAAAAGACATTTTATCTGCAATTTGAGAAATTATCATACTTCCCCTATGCTGAAGCTGTATATCTTCAAAAAAAAGACATTTCAAATAAACATAATAAGCATATACAAAACGTTCCGTATCAATTAATTCCTTCTCGTTCTTTTCGTATATACTTAAAATCTCTTTTGCTTTGTCTGTATTATTCGAAACAATATGTAAATGTGCTGTTATTAATGGATAAATATGTTCTGCTGGGTCTAACCTCATTAAAGTACGCAGTTCCTCTAGGGATTTCCGAACGAACTCTTCCGAAGTTATATTAGATAATCTAAAATCCATATATTCTTTGACGATATTCACCTTGCTAATTTTTATCTTATGATATATGTTAGGCATCCTTTACCCCCGGAATAATAAATTTAATCTCACGAAACCATAATCTTATTTGTTGCTATATCCAAAATAAATTCTTTCCTCATCTTAGCGGTTCCAAGTTGTATCAATACTGCAAACTTAATCTTAAATGTAAGTCTTTTTACACTACTTCCTGTACGCTGCACTGGTCTCACAAATCTAATCTTAATTTGAGCTGTGCTTGTAATCTGGTAGGATGATTCACTCGAAATAATACAATTAGCTTCATCCTCTATGGATACCGTCATCTTCTTACCACTTAGATTTTCTACTGTTAATATAGCTTCATCCTCTTGCGTATAGCTTATCTTATCTAAGTAAACATTCGTAATAAGGCTTTTCATACAGCTTACGCCATGAATTATTGTACAATTATGCGTTTCTATATAAATATTACCTTCATTCGTACCAAGATGCATTTTCATGGGATCTACATAGTATTCAATTTCCATTCTATTTCCCATAAAATCATCTGAATCAAAATTTTGTTTTACAACTCTCATAAAACTTGCATCCGTTTTAATGCTACCTTTCACGTAACCCCATGTATCCTTCTCAACAACAATTCTATTTCTTGCTGTTTCATTCAGTAATTTCTGTTCACCATCGTCTGCTTTTACCCGCAGGCTAATGGCATTTTTTTGTTTCATAAATATTAGAAAATCTTCAAGCCCTTGGTCTAGTGATGTATTATTTCTACATAATTTATAAAAATTAATGTGCTCCATACAATTTAATAAAAATATATCTTTAAAACTCGTTTCCTCAAATATAGCTACTGCCTTATCCCAATTATGTTTTGCATACTCAGCAAATTGGCTTATATCTTTTATCTTTCCCTGTACGGTATCGATAGACTTTTCGTGCACAATAATATCGATTGGAATACTCACATTTCCACCATTTGTAACGATCTCCATTACGTCTTGAATATGCTCTTCCTTCGTAATAAATGTATTTAAATACATATATTCAATCTCTACACTATTGCCTTCAAAGATAGTTTCCTTAATCTCAAGCTTTGGTATCGATGTAAAAATACGACCCCGCAACCTTCCCCCAGCAATATTTTCAACTTTAAAATAACCCTTTGTTACAGTACCTACCTGTGTAATAATCTGAATATTATCCACCGATACCTTAACAATTGGTTTTTCTTTATTTATATTTTCAATTGTAAGTTGTTCCATTATATTTTCCATATATTCACCCCTACAATTATTCGTCTTTATTAATTATAATCCATATAATTATAACACTTTTTGCATATATTAACAACATTTGCTTCTGCGAGTTTTTTGTAAAAAGATTTTGGGGGTTGAGTTTGATAGGGCTTGGGAGCGTGAGGTTCCTGGTTGCAATATCGATTCGGAAAGCACGTATATCTAATTGAATAAAAATCGCTTAGAACAGTGTTTATAAAGGGGAACTCGCTTTTAGTGCGTATAGCGCATATGTTGTTGTGCTCAGACACCCCCTTTATAAACACTTGGCGCTATTTTTATTCAATAAGATATACGGCATTCCTCATAATGTATTGCAACCAGGAACCTCACGCTCCCAAGCCCTATCAAACATTACGGTTATATAAATATTAAGGAAGAAAAACTCTCGTTCGTTTTTAAAAAATAAAATCAAGATTTGACTTTGGACAAGGCATTCAGGTATGTATTCAGATCTTTGTGCTAAACGTATAGTTTTTAGAGTCATCATCATAACATCTTGATCTCGACGGAGTATTATGTAAATAAATCAAAGAAAATTTTCATTTATATAAATAGTGAAAATAGTCGAAAAATAAACTTGTAAAACTTGTAAGTTTTTCGTACACTTATAAAGAATATAAATAAAAATAAGGAGAAATAATTATGAAAAACATTAAGTTTATCTTTATATTATTATCTGTATTAATTCTAGGAGCTTGTGCTAAAGAGACGGTTAATAACCCTCTTACAAAAACTAAAACAGAGGAAAACGTAGCCACAGAAACAACTATAGAAGAGGTAGTAGTAAAAACTGTAGTTGAGCCAAGTGAAGAACAGATCAAAGAGTTCGAAGAAAATAATTGGGATATTGTTGAGTTTGATTTTGATAATAAAACAGTAGAAGAGGCTTTTATACTAAAAAATGTTGGTAGAGTTTCAAACTCTGTTGTAGAAGTAAAAGAAGCTGAAGAATTTATCCAGAAATGGATCGAAGCTGATTATATTTATTCGTATGAAAACCCTACAGCTAGAAGAGAAAATATTACAGCACTTAGTGATGAAGCTTATTATTCTAATGAGAACTTTTATGAAGACAACATAATAAATAATCAAATGATTAGTGGTAACGTAGTATTAGACGACTTCACTTTGTGCTTCAATGATCCATTGGATATCGCAGTGGCTACATACAAAGTATCTTTTGAAGAATCAAGTACTATAAGTGAAGGAAAAAAAGAGATGTTTGAAAGTTCTTCAACTATTATATTAATTAGAAGAGACAATGAATGGGTGCTATGGAATCGATACGGAAGATAATAAATTTAAGGAGTGTGTTATTAATGAAACTAAATAAGATTGTAATCTTAATTGGGTATTTATTGCTTGTTTCAATACATCTCTCTCAGATCCAGAGTGCCAATATACTAAAACAACAGGCTATAAATTGATTGTAGATTGTGATAATCATAATATGAGCAAACAAGAATCGGATACACCAAAAACGACGGACCCATCCCTACTATTCTTTCATGTTTTGTTCCCTTTAATTACCAGATGCATAAAAGTCTTCAGGCATATGCTAAGATGGAAGTCGATAAATATTTTAGAGAAGCAAATCAAATCGAAAAATTTTAGTATAAAAGAGCCATAAAGGCTCTTTTTATTTATTCGAATTTTCTATTTGACGGGAGGAAAGAATAAGGTATCAATTAATAATTAAAAGGGAAAACAGCACTAAACAAAACTTAAAACATAAAAGGAGCATTGGCTCATTTTTTGTTAGTTAAAATTATTCATATGCCTTATGAAAAACTATTGATTATTAAATACTTAAAGAGACAAGAATAGTGTTATTAAAAAAAGATAAAAACATACTAGATATTAACAATGTGTAATAATTGTTTTATGGAAACTGTTGTTTACCCTAGGAATAGACGGCTCTTTGAGAGCACATAATAATGAGCAACATATAGGGATTACTCAAAAAAAGAGTCTGATTTTTCACACCTTTAACTCAAAAATGTCAATAGAAGAGTATTCATCTTTACCAAATTGGTTTCGTGTCATTAAAGTCAATGAATTTAGCTCTTTTTTTCTTTCATTTTAATAACCTACCAACATTTTACTATAGTCCTTAAGTTTAATACTATTTTATTAATTGCAGAAATAGCTTCTAAATCTTCTGTCAGAATGCCAGTTGTCTTAAATGAAAATGAAAATGGAATGTATTCTTCACTAATCCCCATAAAGTAATCCATGGTACATTCAAATAAGGAACATAACTTATCAAGCAAATCAACATTAAAATTACATTCACCCGTTTCAAAATTAGCAATATAGCTTTGATCTACCTTTAAAAATTTGACATTTGTACTTGTGTTAATTTGCTACTTACTCTTAACATTTTAAATCTAATTCCAACAATATTTCCATTTTCCATAAAACACCTCATTAATATAATTAATTATATAATACTGTTTCAGTGTCATATTATCAATCACTGATATAACCTGTTTTGATATAAAAAAATAAAATTGATAAAATAATATAAAACAGACATATATAATAGATAGTAATCTAAATTTATAGATTGAAAAAGCCTTATTACACAAATTAACAGGTTTTAAGGGGACATATATATCGATTAAAATTCATAATTCAGATAAAGTTGTATTTATCTGAATTATGAATTTATGTAACTGCCACTATATTTGATAAAAATTATAGATATTTAATATTAATTTTTATATTTTCTGCAAATATTGATATTAAATTTTTTTTGAATTTTTAGTAAATAATGTCCCTCAAAACATTGACTAGTTTTTAGAGCTGTAGATAATTATGAAATATAATAATTCTCTCACATAAAAAAGAAACAGCTACAACAATCATTCACTGTTTCTGCTGTTTCAAAAAATTCATACTGTCTATAACTTTGCCATATAAAGTACTTTTTTAAAGTTTATTAATTTTACTTTTTGGATTCTTATTTACTTCAATTAAAGTATATATAAAAAATAGTCCCCAAGACAAAATAACATAAACAAGATATAAAGTAGTGAGTTTACCAAATTCTGTTAATACAAAAAATAAAGTAAATAATACAGGAATAATAAAAGACATTAATTTTTTATTTTTTCTTAATGATAATATTTCCAAAATTATTGCGAGTGTCCAAGTAAAAATTAGTAGTTTCATTGTATTCTCTCCTTAATTATAAATTTTGTTTGCCTCGTCAAAACATCGTTTTGCATCAATAATTCCAGAAGAGGCTACTTTATTGCTTAATGACTCTATATCCATACTACCACTTATTAATATTGATTTCAATGTATCAGTAGATAAATTGGGGTACTCACTCAATAATAATGCTGCTATTCCAGTTACATATGCCGTAGCCATTGAAGTTCCATTTGAAAATATGAATTCTTTATCTGGTAACATGCTATATATATTTACCCCAGGAGCGGCTACATCAACAGTTAACCCATAACCAGAAAAATCATATAAAGCACCTTTATTATTTACGGCAGCTACAGAAATAATATTGTTTAAATCATAGCATGCTGGATATATAGGTGATTTTGATAGATCATTCATGTTTTTACCAGCTGAACAAACAAATAAAATATCATCATACTTTTGTATAGTTTGATACAGTTTATCATCATTAATAAGAGAATCCCAACTAATATTAATTATTTGTACTCCCATCGTATATGCATATTCAATAGCAGATACAGCATCATCTAAACTACCCGACGAACCAGCAAAGCACTTTAGGGGCAATAGTTTTACAGCTGGTGCCACTCCGTAATAATTACCTTTATTATGTGAGCTTCCAATTATACCGGCAATAATAGTTCCATGGTAATCTGCGAGAAAGTCACTATAAACATGATTGTTGTTATCATAGAAATTCCATCCAGAAATGTCATCAATATATCCATTTTTATCATCATCAATTGAGTTATTAGGTATTTCTAAATTGTTAACAAATATACTATTTTTAATACTAGAATTATTTATACTAATTCCAGTATCAATAATACCAACAATTACATCTTTTGAGCCCTTTGTCGTATTCCACACATCAAGGATATTGATATCAATACCTTTTTTGCCCTTAATCCCATTAATAGTTTGACCTTTATTATCAATAGCCCACTGCTTACCTGTGTAATTACCTAAAGACATTTTACTAATTAATAATGTTCCTAACGTTAATAAAAGAATAAATATAATATATTTTTTTTTAATCATTTTTTAACCATTGCTAATATCTTATAGTATGTGATATTTGCGTACCCGTATCATATGCAGTACCAAAGGTAATTGAGGGCCCTGTTATAGAAATGCTCCCTCCACCAATTGCTACTACTTTATGAGCATATTGAGATACGATATTTGTATCATACCCCTGAAAACTTGTCTGATATATGCGAAAATTCACATGTCCACTTCTCATCCTTGTTGTTAATATTCCATTCATCCTACTTTGAGGAGAAGAATATGTAACACCTTTATTTGGTGTTTCAACACTGTTCCATATTGAACTAGTATAATATGTAGTATAACTAAAGAAAGGTGCTAGTCCAGAAATATTATAATATTCACTCTTTGAAGAATTATTAACATGATTTAAATTGCCACCCCAGCCAGCTACAATTACATCATCAAATACGTCCCAATAATATGGCTTTAACCACTCATAGTTAATTGCAATAGTATAACTGGGATTTGTTGAACTGGTAGAATATTTTGCCTGTGTATATATCATTTCTGATGATGTAATACTACCTGATATTGTAGCTTTTTTAATAATTGCTTTTCTCTTAAATTCACTATTTTTTTCAAGCGCCTTACGTAACACATTTATCTCATCTTTAGTCATATTGTATGTTTTTTGAAGATCACCATCCGAACAATTCTTAGTTTTTTCTATTTGATTTCTACACTTTTGTATTTCCTCTATCGTCAAACCACATTGAATTAATTCGCTATCATCTAAATTTACAACTGTTTGAATCTCTTCTAAGTTGTCAACCACCATTACATTCCAAGACAATGAATTGTTTACTGGATCCACTTCTAGTGCGTTTGCCAATTGAATTATTTCTTCTTCTGGCAACACAGAAATTACCATTTGCGGATAACCTTTACTTAATAAATATTCATTTGCTAAATTCAATTCTAAAGTATTACTATTTTCTGCATTTACATTGATACAGCTACTTACAACTATTAACAAAATCAAAAATATACTAGTTAATTTCTTTCCCATTATTTATATCTCCTTTTATATGTTTTTGTAATATCAATTTAAACCCCTAAAATATAAATGAAACTCCTTTTATGGATATTTTAAAATTTTCAACTATATCATCTCCCATCTCAAATATTAAATTACTCTTACAAGCTAAAAAAATAGTAATCCTGTAGAATAAAAATAGTCGCAAATAATATAAGATGTTTTTTACATCCATTATTATCTGCGACCTAGTTATTTAAGATTAAAACTAGTAGTCTTCTCGTGTTGTCAAATACCTATATGCCTCTGTAAAATGTTTTATAATCTAGAATACCTCTTAGTAACATACTAAATTTATATGCATACACAGATTTACTATTTTAAGAGTAATATACATTTATAATATTGTCAACCTAATTATACAAAATTCCCTATTTTAATATATGTTTATTTTATTTTTTTACATATATATTATAACAAGACACTATATTACTTAAAATTTTATATTTATGGTAACATATATATATGTTTTTATTACACTAAAGAATTATTATACATGCTTTGTGGCTTATAAGAAACATACTGCTTGAAGGTAAGGCAGCAAAATTTAATATTGATACACTCGTATTCTCATCCCCCTCCCTTAGTAGGTGTCCCCATCCCTTCCTGTTCTTTCATCTTTATTCCCAAAACATGAACAAGTCCACCTCATAACCTCCGGTAGAATACGAGTGTATCAATATAAAATTTTGCGTGACCGTCTGAAAGCAGTGTTTATGTTTCGTTAAGACACAATGAAAAATCGAACGAAGTGAGATTTTTCATACTCTTGTGGCTTATAAGAAACATTGTAAGGCAGCAAAATTTAATATTAATACACTCGTATTCTCATCCCCCTCCCAAAAGGTGGACCCCCACCCTTTCATGTTTTATGCATTATTCATATTTTCATTCATATATTAATTATATAATTATTAAAGGTGTGATTTTATTGATTTATCCAGCAAATGTATCCACTGCCTCTACTGGTCGACTACGAATAAATCTGACTTCAAGTGTTGGCTTTGCCCCTGTTGAAAATGCTGAAATTTCTATTTCATATACAGGTACCGACTAAGTCTCGAGCCTTCAGCAGAACAACCTTATTCAGAGTACACAATATCTATAAATGCTGAAGGATACGAATCAGCAGTGATTACAGGAGTTCAAATTCTACCTACCACTGAAGCTATTCAACAATTATCTATAAATTCTGTAAATGGAAATGGTAATGGAAATAGGAATGGTATTTCAAATGGAAATGGTATTTCAATTGGAAATGGTATTTCAAATGGAAATGGTAATGTAAATAGAAATGGAGTTGCTACCCAGCAAGTTACTCCTGCCCCAGGAACAAGATCTATCGTGATTGGTCCACATACTTTATATGGCGATTACCCTCCAAAGATTCCAGAATCAGAAGTAAAATCAGTCCAGGAAACTGGAGAAATTGTTCTTTCAAGTGTAGTTATTCCTGAATTTGTTGTAGTTCATGATGGTCCTCCAACAGATGCAAGCGCTGCAAATTATCGTGTTCGCTATAAAGACTATATTAAAAATGTAGCTTCTAGTGAAATATATGCTACATGGCCTGTTGCAACAATCCAAGCAAATATACTTGCTATTATGTCTGTTGCCCTTAATCGAGTGTTTACAGAATGGTATACGGGTAAAGGGTTCAATTTTACTATAACAAGTTCTACTGCCTTTGACCAAAAATTTATCTACGGAAGAAATACCTATGCAAATATTAATAAAGAAGTAGATGAAATACTGCGACGGGGTTAAGACTAATTGTCTAAGTAGAGGATGGATGACTCAATGGGGTTCAAAAGATTTAGGTGATCAGGGCTACACACCAATAAATATCATTAGAAATTTCTATGGATCCAATATGTTTATTAACACCGCTCCTAGTGTTGCTGGCATTCCTTCTTCATTCCCTAACGTCACCTTAAGAGTTGGTTCAACTGGTGAAAATGTTAGAATAATACAAAGACAATTAAATGCAATATCAGATAAATATCCTTTAATTCCAAAACTTAGAGTTGACGGTATTTTTGGTCCTAGGACTGAAGCAGCCGTTAAAACGTTCCAAGAAACATTTGATTTGACTCCTGATGGTGCTGTAGGAAAAGCTACATGGTATTCAATTTCAAATATATATGTAGCAGTAACAAGATTGGCTGAATTAGTATAATACTATAATGGTAAATACGCAAAAAAGAGCAACTAAATTCAAATTTTAGTTGCTCTCACTAGTTACCGTATAGTTGATAAATTACTGGGTTTTTAAATTCTTTTATTTCACTTGAATGGTCCAATTCATTTCGTCTTCTACAATACCAGTTTGTATTCCTGTTACCGTATCATATAATCTTTGGCTTACTGCTCCTATTTTGTTGCCATTGATATGCATTATCTTATCTCCCCATTTTAGTTCACCAACTGGAGAAACAACTGCTGCCGTTCCTGTTCCAAAAGCTTCCTCAAGTTTACCATTTGTATATGCTTCGTAGATTTCATCTATTGAAATTCTTCTCTCAACAATAGGAACTCCCCACTTTTTGCAAAGTTGAATAACTGAATCTCTCGTTACTCCAGGAAGAATGCTTCCATTAAGTTCTGGTGTCACAATTTCTCCATCAATCTTGAAGAAAATATTCATTGCTCCTACTTCTTCAATATATTTTCTATCCACACCATCAAGCCAAAGTACTTGTGAATATCCACCGTCATGAGCTTTAACCTGTGCTTTAATGCTTGCAACATAATTAGCTCCAGCCTTTGCTTCACCTAGTCCACCTTTTACCGCTCTTACAAATTCATCTTCAATCCAAATCTTAACTGGATTAAGTCCTTCTTTATAATAAGCACCTACTGGACAAGTTATTATCATGAACTTGTATGTTTCAGAAGGTTTAACTCCTAAAAATGGATCAGTAGCTATAATAAATGGTCTAATGTATAAAGACGTACCTGGTTTAGTAGGAATCCATTCTCTTTCCATTGAAACAAGTGCTTCTAACGCTTGTAGATAATCTTCTACTGGAATTTCAGGGATACATAATCTAACATTTGTATGATTCGATCTTTCTGCATTCTTGTTTGGTCTAAACATTCTGATTTCACCAGCATCATTTTTGTATGCTTTTAATCCTTCAAACATCTCTTGACCATAGTGAAAAACCATTGCGGACGGTTCCAACGCAACAGGTTGATATGGGATTATTTTAGGATCATGCCAACCCTTTTTTGTTGAATAATCCATTACAAACATATGATCTGTAAAATATGTTCCGAACACTAGATTATCAACCTCTGGTTTTTCTTTCGGCTGTGTGGTTTTTTCAATAGTAATATTAAGCAATCTCCTCATCCTTCCAAACATATATTTTTATAATTAATTATCATTATTTATCAATTTTATAATAAAGTCAATACCTTGAATGAACTTTTATCATTTGACTAATTTTACACTTGGAAACCAACATTATTTTATTCTCTGGAGATGCCCCCTCAAGTGATAATAGTTTCGCTCTATTCATTCTTGTCTACTTTACTTGTCTACTTTACTTTTCATATTTATAGACACCAAACACATAACCATTTGACTCTTTTTCTTCTTCTATATTTACTACTTTCCATTCCTTTTTTTCATCTAAGTTAGGAAAATACGTATCTACTTCAAAAGCATGCTTAATTTTACTAATATATGCTCTATTACATAATGGTTCGAATTGTTCGTAAATAGTTCCTCCACCAATTATAAAAACATCATCCGTAGGGTATTTACTAATCTCTTCAAGAGCCTCTTCAAAACTATATACAAATGTCACACCCTCTACGGCATAGTCTTTATTATTCGTTATTACAATATTTGTTCTATTTGGAAGCGGTTTCACATTTGGAAAGCTCTCAAGTGTCTTTCTTCCCATTACAACAATTTTACCTAATGTCTTTTCTTTGAATTGTGCTAAATCTGCAGGTATCCTAGCTAATAAATTACCGTTAATACCAATTCCCCAATTCTCATCCACTGCTACTATTAAATTCATTATTCAATCACCTACTAATCAATTTTATTATAATCTACGTTCATAAAGTCTATCAACATTATTTCTATACTGCAACTGGGATATCCACAATTTTAGGCCCTTTTTGGTAATTTTCAAGCTTGAAATCATCTACCGTAAACTTATAAAAGTCAGTTATGTCCTTATTTATTATTAATTTAGGGGCTTCATAAGTAGGCCTCTTGATTAATTCTTCAACAATTGGTATATGCCTATCATAAATATGTGCATCTGCTATAACATGAACAAATTCTCCAACTTCAAGTCCACTCACTTGAGCAAACATGTGTATTAATACAGCGTACTGTACCACATTCCAATTATTTGCTACTAAAACATCTTGAGAACGTTGATTCAGAATGCCGTTTAGACGATTATCTGTGACATTAAATGTCATACTATATGCGCAAGGATAGAGGTTCATCTCATGCAAATCTTGGTGTGCATATATATTAGTCATAATTCTTCTACTATATGGATTATTTTGAAGATCGAATAGAACTCGATCCACTTGATCAAATTCACCTTCACTATATTTATGCTTAACACCTAATTGATACCCATAGGCTTTTCCAATAGATCCTGTTTCATCTGCCCAACTATCCCAAATATGGCTACTTAGGTCATTCACATTGTTTGATTTTTTTTGCCAAATCCAAAGTATTTCATCAATCGCTGATTTAATCCCAGTAGGTCTTAACGTCATTATTGGAAATTCTTTCGATAAATCATACCTATTTACCACACCAAACTTCTTTATCGTGTGAGCAGATATTCCATCTTCCCACTTAGGTCGTACTACTTGTCCCTCAGAACTATAACCATTATCTATTATATCTCTACACATATCTATAAATATATTATCTGCAATCGACATATTAACACCTCCATATATTTTAAGAACGTATATCACAAAAAGCAATATACGTTCTTAATTATAAACTTTATCTTCTTACCTGTAAATCATATTTCTAATTTCCATTTCGTATATCTCTATGAAATGTATTATTAATGAATTTGTATTATTTATGTACTGTTTTATTTATGAATTTGTATTATTTATGTACTGTATTATTCATATAATCTCTTACATTAATACTACTTAAGATAAATATTTGCTTATATTTGAAGCTCCAACATATTTCTCTGCTTTACCGTTATTTAGAACTATTAAGGTTGGGGCTTGCATAATACCATATTGTTCTGCTAAATCTGGATTCTCTTCCGCATCCACAACTGCATAATCAACACTACCAAGCATTTCTTTTGCTACTTTACAATTTGGGCAAGTTTTTGTTGTAAAGAGAAATTTTTGTGTACCTTCTGGTGTAAATGTAACACTCACTACTTCTCTTTCAGAAACTACTTTTTCATTCCCTAAATCTAATCTTAACTTTGTATTATCAACAATATATTCTTTTCTGTTCTTAAACTCTTGTGTTTTACCATCATTCCAATGTTGAACTGGTCTATAATATCCTGTAATACGGCTGTAAACTTCAGTTGCACTGCCACAATGAGGACAAGTATAGACTTCACCGCTTATGTATCCATGTTCTCTACAGATTGAATATGTTGGTGATAATGTATAGTAAGGTAATTTATAATTGTCCGCTATAACCTTAACAAACTTTGCTGCTGCCTTCCAATCTGGAAGTTTTTCTCCTAAGAAAGCATGAAATACGGTTCCGGAAGTATACTTTGTTTGGAATTCATCTTGGATATCCAAGGCTTCAAATACATCATCTGTATATTCAACTGGTAAATGTGAACTATTTGTATAGAATGGAGTATCTCCCTTTTTACCAGCTGTTTTAATCTCTGGCCAACGTTTTTTATCATGTTTTGCAAGTCTAAAGCTAGTTGATTCTGCTGGTGTTGCTTCAAGGTTATATAAATCTCCATATTGTTCTTGATAATCGGATAATCTTTCTCTCATAAAATCAAGTACTTTTACTCCAAATTCTTGTGTTGTTGAATCTATCATATCTTTTCCTAGCCATCTTGCATTTAAGCCTACTTCATTCATTCCAAGTAGCCCGATTGTTGAGAAATGGTTGCTAAAAGATCCTAAATATCTCTTTGTATATGGATATAAGCCTTCTTCTAACAATTTAGAGATTACTTCTCTCTTTGTAGATAATGATCTTGCTGCTATATCCATCATTCTACCTAATTTTTCGAAGAATTCTTGTTCATTTGTTGCAACATATGCAATTCTTGGTAAATTAATCGTAACAACTCCAACTGATCCTGTACTCTCCCCTGAACCAAAGAAACCGCCTGTTTTTCTTCTTAGCTCTCTTAAATCCAGTCTTAATCTACAGCACATACTTCGAACATCACTTGGTTCCATATCACTGTTTACGAAGTTTGAAAAATAAGGAGTACCATATTTAGATGTCATCTCAAATAATAATTTATTATTTTCCGTCTCTGACCAATCAAAATCGTTTGTTATTGAATATGTTGGTATTGGATATTGAAATCCTCTACCACTTGCATCGCCTTCTATCATGACTTCAATAAATGCTTTATTGATTACATCCATTTCAGCTTTACAATCTTTATATTTAAAGTTCATTTCCTTACCACCAACGATTGCTGGTAACTCTGCAAGGTCATTTGGAACGGTCCAATCTAATGTGATATTACTAAATGGGCTTTGTGTTCCCCATCTACTTGGAGTATTTACTCCAAATATGAATGATTGAATACATTGTTTTACTTCTTTATAACTGAGACTATCTACTTTTACGAATGGTGCTAAATATGTATCAAAAGAGGAAAATGCTTGAGCCCCCGCCCATTCATTTTGCATGATCCCTAAGAAGTTCACCATTTGATTGCATAGCGTAGATAAATGTCCTGCAGGAGAAGATGTGATTTTCCCAGGTATCCCACCTAATCCCTCTTGGATTAATTGTTTGAGAGACCATCCTGCACAATATCCAGTTAACATAGATAAATCATGTATATGCATATCACCATTTCTATGTGCATTTGCAATTTCTTCATCATAAACTTCGCTTAACCAGTAATTAGCAGTAATTGCTCCTGAATTATGTAAAATAAGTCCACCTACTGAATATGTTACTGTTGAGTTTTCTTTCACTCTCCAATCTTCTTCATTCACATAACTGTTTACGATTTCTTTATAATCAAGAATCGTTGACTTCATATTTCTTATTTTTTCTCGTTGTTTACGGTATAAAATATAAGCCTTCGCCACATCCGTATACCCAGCTGCCTCAAGTACATGTTCTACACTATCTTGTATATCTTCAACTGTTACGAGTGTATTTTTAATCTTATTTTGGAAATCAGCGGTTACCCTAAGACTCAATATATCTAATATCTCTTTGCTGTAATATTTCCCAGTTGCTACAAAAGCTTTTGTTATTGCATCGTTTATCTTTGCTAAGTCGAATCTTGCGACCTCGCCATCTCTTTTTACGACTTTAAATTCCATAATTACTTCTCCTCCCGATAATTATATTACTTATAGTTTGCGTTCCCCAAAGAACCTTCCTTATCAATAGTACCACACCAAATAATGTCAGTCAACCAAAAAAGCACTACATATATGTGCTCAATTTTCCATTGAATACCATATATAGTGCTTTTTATATAATTATTTTTCCTCTTAAAAAGGTTCATTTTAAAGCTTTTTTAGCATCCCTTGTACCATATCGTAAGTTTCTTTTGGTAAATATGCCTTAACCAAAATTCCATCATTTTCGTAACTTTCCACCAAAATTTGACCATATTTTCGTATAGTTTGTATCATGCTAGTCGCACTATAAGGAATTATGCTTTCAAATAGCATTTTTTGTTCTTTTAACATATCTTCGATATCATATAGAAGTTCTGGAAGACCGGCTTGAGATTTTGCAGAAATATATGCCATTTTATCTGCTTTTAAATCTTTCACAATAAATGGACCTTCTATTTTATCTTGTTTATTGAATACTGTAATGATTGGCTTATCGATTGCTCCAAGTTGCGTTAATGTATCATATACAACATGCATTTGCTTATCCAATTGTACACTTGAGCTATCTACTACATGCATCAATATATCCGCTATTACAGCTTCTTCTAGTGTACTCTTAAATGCTTGAATTAAATGATGAGGTAGCTTTCTAATGAATCCAACTGTATCTGTTAGTAACACTTGTTGCCCACTTGGAAGTGAAAGACTTCTTGTTGTTGGATCAAGTGTTGCAAAAAGTTTGTCCTCTTCTAACACCCCAGCATTTGTTAACTTATTCAATATTGTAGATTTTCCTGCATTTGTATATCCAACAATCGCAATAACAGGGATTTGTGTTTTCTTCCTTTGTTCTCGAATCATATTTCTATGTCTTTTTACTTCATCAAGTTCCTTGTATAGTTGCGCCATTCTATCCTTTATATGACGACGATCTAACTCAAGCTTTTTCTCACCAGGTCCTTTTGATCCAATACCTGCGCCAAGTTTTGACATCGATATTCCCAACCCAACAAGTCTTGTAGAACGGTATTTTAATTGAGCTATCTCAACTTGAATAATTCCTTCTCTTGTTTGTGCGCGTTGTGCAAAAATATCTAGTATAACCATCGTTCTATCCATAACTTTAACACCTATCGCATCTTGGATATTTCGTAATTGTATTGGTGTTAACTCATCATCGCAAACAATACCAGTTGCATTAAGTTCTCCAACCATTTCACCTAGCTCTTCCAATTTACCTTTACCAACGTATGTTACATTATGAAATTTATCTCTATTTTGGTATGTTCTACCAATAGTTATTGCTCCTGCAGTCTTAACCAGTTCCTCCAACTCATCTAATGACTCATTTACATCTTTTTCATCACTTGTACAAACTGCAAACAAAATAACTCTTTCTTCTACTACTTCATTTGAAATACTTTTATCCATATTGTTCTCCTTTATCTACTTACGAAATCCCTTACCTATTATTTCGCTCGTGTTCGAAATCATTATAAATGCAGATGGCTCAACCTGCTTAATATACTGACGTAATCTGACTGCCTGTGAACGTTTTAATGCTGTTAGTATTATATACTTATTTGTGTGTGAAAATGCACCAACTGCTTCACAATAAGTTGCACCTCTATGAAGATTATTTACGATATAATTACAAATTGGCTCTGGATCTACACATACAATATTAAAAAATTTGCACATATTAATACTTTCTATTACACCGTCTATCGCTAATGATTTAATCATTAGCCCGAGGAATGAAAATAACCCGGCTTTTATATCAAAAACTAAGAAAACTGAAAGTGTAATTAATAAATCAGTTAAAAACAAAGCTCTTCCTATATCTATACTAGAGTATTTCTGCAATATTAATGCAATGATATCTGTTCCCCCACTTGATGCTCCGATGTTAAATAAGATTGCCGCACCTACAGCTGGCAATCCAATGGCAAAAGCTAATTCAAGCATTGGTTCGTTCGTTAGCGGTTCTGTCAAAGGTGCAATTCTTTCTAATAGCGAAATAAAAAATGACATTAGCAAACTCGAATATACTGTCTTTATTCCAAAGCTCTTACCTAAGAAAATAAATCCAACTAATAACAATGCAATATTTAGAATAAGGACAATATCCCCTGCTGAAAGCATATAAAATTTATTCATCAATACCGCAATACCAGATACTCCACCAAAGGAAAAATTATTCTGGAATTTAAAGAAATAAACACCACTTGCAATAAGTAATTGGCTTAATGTAATAAGCCCATAAATCTTAATATTTTGTTTCACTTTTTCGTTCAATAACTTACCGTCCTATTCTGTTTAAAATAAAAACCTTAACAACACATTGTGTTGTAAGGTCCTATTATAATCATTTATCTTTACATTTATTACCTTATATCGGCATTATATCAGTTTTATTTTGTAAGGGCAAGATGATATATTCCTTTATATACTTTGATTGTATATTTTCTTTACCGCTTCTTTATTATTTAACATAATTAATAGTGCCCCAATTATGTTACATGACATAAATATTGCAATAATATTTTCAATTGGGAAGAATTCTCCTAATGCTCCTGTTACTAATTGTCCTATCATAGCTCCAAGCATCGTAATCATCATAAATAACCCATTAAATCTACCGCGTCGTTCTGATGGAACATAACTTTGTGTCCCAGAAACCCTTATATTAAAGGATGTTACTCCTAATAATCCAACTCCTAAATATGCCAATGCCATAAATGGGAAAGACATAAATAGTAATCCTCCCTCTAGAAGTGATATCGATACATATACAAATACAGCAATACTAAATTTCTTATGAGTTGGATATTTGAATTTATAATGCACCAACCCTCCGACGATTCTTCCAAAAGTAGAAATAGACATTAATATTGCATACTCTTCAACACTATGGTTTGCAGCTGACTTAAAGTAAGGAAGGAGTAGCGTTTGTAAAGAAGCTGAAGTTAGCATACTGATAAAGAAGTAACAAGTTATGCTAAGCAACCCTTTTTCTCTTCGTAAATAATTAACACCCTCTTTAAAATCTGTTTTATACGAATTTCTTGTTGTGCCTGATAATCTAACTTTACCCTGCAAATGTTTCTCATCCGCTTCAATACACCTTTCAAATGCTTGCGTAACAAAAAAGGTACCAGCATTAAATAAGAATAATGGTGCAACTCCAACCCATTTATAGGCATAACCAGCAATCGGAATCATAATCGTATTCGCAATCGGATATAGCAAAGAACTAATAGAATATGCTTTTGAAAAATTCCCTTCGGTAATAAACTCCGGATAAAAGCTTTCATATGCAACATTGTAAATACTATCTAGTACTCCTAATAGTATCCCAAACATTAAGTAAAAACCATAATTAAAAAATCCCATATATGTAATTATCGCAAATCCAGTAAAAATAAATCCATAAATAGTATCAATGTAAACGATCACTTTTTTTCTAGAAGACCTATCAATATAGGGTCCAATTAGCATCGGAGTTATTATCTTTGGTAAGGTTGTAATGATTAAAAACAAGGAGTATAACAACGTTGAATCAGTATGATCATAAATAACTAACCCCATCGCAAATTGACTAATTGCATTTCCCATCATTGATATTAAACTACCACCCGTAAGGATAGTAAAATTCTTAGTCCATAACTTATTTTTCATTTTATTTTTCTCCATTGATGCCCAAACAATCAAATAAGTAATTTAATTTTCTTTCAAGCATATATCATTAGCAGTTAGTTCTTTGGCTTTATGTTTCACTTTTTCCATTAAATTTGATATCACAATCTTTTCTTCTTCCGTAAAATCAGTCATAACATAGTCTTCCCACTCAATTAATACCTTCTTCACCTTTGGATAAATATCGATTGCTTTTTGTGTTGGATAGATAAGAATAACCCTTTTATCTTCTTCACTATTTTTACGCAATATAAATCCGTCCTCTTCCAATTGCGCTAAAGTACGAGTTACGTTACTTTTATTAATGCAATTTAACTTTGCAAGATTCTCCTGTGGCATTCCAGGCTTACTACAAATATTTAAGATATACATATGCTGACACCCGTTAATGCCTAATTCTTTTAATTTATCATTTCTGTATTGCAAACAATAACGTTCCGTTATTCCAATGTTTTTTAACAATGAACCCATATTTCACCTCCACTTTATCAACCATATACTAAGTTAAACTAATCAAACTGCGAATAATATAGTTGGCTATAAAATCCCTTTTCTTTCATTAATTGTTCATGATTTCCTTGTTCAATTATATTTCCATCCTTCACTACTAATATTTGATCCGCATTGCGAATTGTAGATAATCTATGTGCTATTACAAAACAAGTCTTATCCTTCATTAGTGTTCTCATAGCATCTTGGATCTGAATTTCTGTTCTTGTATCAACATTTGATGTAGCTTCATCTAATATTAACATTTTAGAATCTAATAACATCGCTCTTGCAATTGTAAGAAGCTGTTTTTGCCCTTTTGATATATTAGTACCATCTTCACTTAAAATAGTATTGTAGCCGTCTGGCAATCGTTTAATATACGAATGAATCTTAGCTGCTTTTGCAACTGCAACGACTTCTTCCATTGTAGCATTTTCTTTTCCATAGGCAATATTCTCAAATATAGTCCCACTAAAAAGCCAAGTGTCTTGCAATACCATTGCATAAGCTCGTCTCAAGCTTTTTCTCGTTATCTCTATAATCTCATTATTATCGACATATATATTCCCATCATTAACGTCATAAAATCTCATTAGCAAATTAATTAGTGTTGTCTTTCCGGCTCCTGTAGGTCCAACAATTGCTATTAAATTACCACTTTCCACCTTCAAATCAAGGTTATGGATAATTATTTTATCCTGTGAATAGCCAAATTTGACTGATTTCAATTCAACATCGCCATAAACATCGAATAATTCTTTTGCGTCCTCACAATCCCTAATTTCCGGGAGTTCATCCATAAGTTTGAACACTCTTTCCGCTGCTGCAAAAGCAGATTGTAATTCACTCATAATATTTGCTGTCTCATTGATTGGTCCTGAGAATTTTCTTGAATACAAAACAAAAGATGATATATTCCCTAGCGTCAATTTAGCTAACAAGTATAATATCGCACCAAATACACTAATAAACGTTAACGACAAATTATTGATAAAATTAATCATAGGTCCAACAATACTACCGTAGTATTCAGCATTATAATATGCATTAACTGCTTCTTCATTTTTCACGTTAAACTTTTCAAGAATCGTTTCTTCTTGATTATATGCTCTTATTGTCTTTTGTCCAGACAGCATTTCTTCCACAAATCCATTTAACTCTCCAAGTTTAACTGACCTTTTTCGAAATAGTGGTCTCGTTCTTTTCGTCATATATTTCGTACAAAAAATAGACAAAGGAATCATGATTACGAGAACTAATACTAGTATCGGAGATATTGTAAGCATCATAACAAAGGCACCTACAACTGTAATTATACTAGCACATATTTGAATCAAGTCGGTTGAAAGTGATGTGTTTATCGTATCAATATCATAAGAAATTTTACTTATGATATCTCCTGTTTGGTTCACATCAAAAAATCCAACCGGTAACTCCACTAATTTGTCAAACACATCTTCTCTCATTTTAAATACTACTTTACGGCTTATCGCAATCATAACTAACGAAAGTATATAGGAGAGAATTGATGACAATATATAGAATATAATCATAAGAGCAACATAATAAAACACCTTTTCAAAGATTACTTTCCCTTTTCCAAACTCAATTGCATCAATCGCATAACCTGATAGTCTTGGCCCTACTAGCGCTAATATATTACTTGATCCAGTAAGTATCAATGCAAGAATGAGCAACCATTTATATTGAAGCAAATATTTTCCTAATCGTACTATAATATATTTTTTGTTTTGGCGTTTTGGCTCACTTTTATCTGGCATGCTACTCACCCCCCATTTGTAATTGACTTATTTCTTTATAAATATCACAATTTTCGATCAATTCATCATGGGTTCCTACCCCAAGAACTTCTCCGTCTTCAAGTACAATTATTTGATCCGCACTCATAATAGAACTAATTCTCTGCGCAATTATTATTGTAGTTGTTTGCTCAAAATGATTATTGATTGCTTTCCTTAAAAGTGAATCTGTTTTGTAATCCAACGCACTTGAGGAATCATCCAGTATAACAATCTCCGGATTAGCTGCTAAGGCCCTGGATATTAATACTCTCTGTTTCTGTCCACCACTTAGGTTGGAACCTCTCGCTGTTAAATGTTCTTCATAATTATGTTCCAGGGAATCGATAAATTCCTTTGCTTGCGCATATTCTACTGCGCTAATTATTTGATCTTTTTCTAAACTACGTCCAAAAATAATATTTTCATAGATAGAGTCTGAGAAAATAACATCATTTTGAAATACTACACCAAACTTACGTCTTAGTATTGTATTATCAATTCCCCTAATGTCCACCCCTTCAATACGAATACTACCTTTCCCTATGTCATAAAAGCGCATAAGAAGGTTAACAATGGTTGTCTTTCCACTTCCTGTTGCACCAATTATTCCTAATGTCTCACCCTTTTTTAATTTAAAATTTATATTTTTCAAATTATCTTCAATTCCGTTATACGAAAAAGAAACATCATCAAACTCAATATGATACTCACTTTTCATTTCATTTTTCGTTTCAACCGATATATCTTCTTCCGTATCTAATACTTCGCTAATTCGATGCGCGGAAGCACTTGCTTTTGAGAATATAACAAACATTCTTGTAATCATTAACATTGCATTTAAAATTATTGTAAAGTAAGTTAGAAATGCGACTATTTTACCTGGTGCCGTAGTTCCCAAATTTACTCGATATGCTCCAACAACGATTACTAATGACAAACCAAGATTTAATAAGAAGTTCATACTTGGATTAATGATCGCCATTGTGGTAGCTGCCTTTTTTTCTTTATTTACAACTTCGGTATTTACATCATAAAATCTTCTCTTTTCATATTCAGTTTTCGATAAAGCCTTAATAACTCTTACTCCTGTGATATTTTCTCTTACCACTCGGACCATCTTATCTACTGTTATTTGGAGCTTCCCGTATAATGGAACTCCTTTTTTTGAAACTAAATAAACGATTATTGATATAAAAGGTAATATTCCAATTAATACAAGTGTTAATATTGGTTCTAGTGTAAATGTTACCATTATTCCACCAATAAGTAGTATCGGTGCCCTTACACCCAATCTTTGTACCATTCCTATCATTTGATGTATGTTATATGTATCCGTCGTCATTCTTGATACCAATGATGGTACCGAATATTTATCAACTTGAGCACTTGATAAGTATAATATTTTTTCATATAAATCATGTCTAATATCCCTTACTGATTCTCTCGCTACTCTTGCTGCCATACGGTTTGCAATAACATTCGTTATTACTGCAGTAATTGATAATACCAACATCACTCCACCCCAGACAAATATAAGGGGTATGTCATTTAATGGTATTACATCATCAATCATATATGCCAAAACCCAGGGTAGTCCCAGATCCATTAATGTTCCAATGAACTTTATCGCAAACCCAATGCTCATTCTTCCTATATGTGGTTTAAGATACTTAAGTACTTGTTTCATATTTTCACCTGAATTTCTATCTAAATTTGAATATTGATCACTTCATTACTGGTTGCGTTCGCAACCTTATTTAGTATACTCTCATAAAATATTGAAGTCAATATATTATATATTGAATAAAATTAACATGAATTATCTTACACGTACAAAACGGATTGCTCTATTTCGCAATCCGTTTTGTAAATTCTAAAGTTATTAATATCTAATACATTAATTCGCGTTTGTCAACATCAAGACCTAAAGTTCCTCCTGGATTCATAATATTATCTGGATCAAAATGTTTCTTAAGTGTCCTTACCACATCCATACTATTCTTTCCAATGTCTAGCTCTAACCATGGTCCAAAAGATTTCCCTACACCGTGATGATGGCTGATTCCTGCACCGTATCGTATATAGCTATCTAATATACCTTTTTGATATTCTAAGTATTCATCCATTTCCATTTTCCCTATAAAAATAAAATATAGATTTGCGCCTTGCGGATACACATGTGACATATGCGTCATACAAATTATTCCTGGCCTTGATTTGCAGTACTCACGAAGGCCTTTATGAACTTTAGGCATACTGTCCCAAGTTACAGCACATTCCATTGTATCAATAATAACCCCATAATCTTGCAAAGCATCCCTCATATAAGGGTCTTTAAACCTTCCAACTTCCCATTGACTCGTAGGGTAACCAGTTAAATACATCGCTCCATGTTTTTTACATATTTTATGAACTTGTTTTTTCATATTTTTAACAAAACCTTTTTCACCATCTGTAAATCCAAGGAATAAACACCTCTCCATCTTTTGGAACCCTCTTATTTCCATTATTCTACCAAGTGCTGTCTCCTCTACATTATACAATTTTAGCATAACACTTGTTTCTTCAGGATCTGATAAACGAAATACAGAAGGAATTCCAAATTCCCCTTGGGTTATTTCTTTTGCTGCTGCTTGTGCCTTTTCCCAGTTTGGAAATATATAACTAAATTTTAATCTGTTTTTCGGACGGTATTTAAAAATCTTTAACGTAACATGTGTTAATACCCCAAACGCACCTTCACTGCCCATCATAATCTCATTCATTGAGGGACCAATTGCTGATGCTGGATAGTCTTTTGTTCTAATTACTCCAATTGGTGTCGCATACTCTTGCGAGATAACAATATCTTCAATCTTTCCATAATAGCTTGAATTTTGTCCAGCTCCTCTTGTTACAACCCATCCTCCCACTCCTGAATATTCAAATGATTGTGGGAAATGTCCACAAGTATAACGTTCCTTAGTTCCATACCTTTCTGGTGCATTATTTAATACTTCTTCTAGCTGAGGTCCTAGCATACCAGATTCCACTGTAATTGTTTGGTTTTTCTCATTTAAGGATATTACTTTATTAAATTTTACTGCTAAATCAAGAGTAATTCCACCCTTTACAGCTTCCATCCCCCTTGTAACACTTGAACCTCCAGCCTTACAATAAATAGGAATCTTTTCACTTGTACAGAATTCAACTATCGCTTCAATATGCATTTTATTCGATGGATACAGTACTGCATCAGGAATGTTCTCAATGATACCCTTTCTAAGACGCATGGAATCAATCATTGTTTTGCCGTAGGCTACTCTTAATCTGTTATATACATCTAATTTCACATTATCTTTTCCAACGATTTGAGTGAATTTACTAATTTGTTGTTTTGTTAAATTACATGGAATATCTTCAGGGATAGGATCTAAGGCTTCTTCTATCTTTTCTTTAAAATCTTCATCTGTTAATTGAAATACATCCTTGATATGTTTAAATAACCTTTCATTTGGTGCCTTAAATTCATTTGGATTTCCCCACTTCATTACTTCACGAAAAGATTTCTTAGGTGGTGCTTCATGTTCCCAATCTGGTCTAAAATCTTTATATTTACTCATATTTACCCTCCTTGGATTAAAAATATAAATACATATCTACTGTTGACACGATGTTAACCGACGTTCCTAAAATATTTTGTATAATAATATCCCCACACTTTAACTTATCCTTTATTTCTATTCCTGCTATTTCTTCTATTATCTGAAACAAATATTCTTTTGGAACCACATCATCTGTCTTAATAGGTATCATAGGTAATTCAGGAAATATCGTTTTTACCGTTGATTGAAATGTTCTCATCGGATGTAATATTTCATTAATTGCAAACTCTTTGCCTCTTATGCAGGCATTCCCCGTGACCACAGATATACCGTCATTTACATCAACTTGCATTTCACACCCCTTAGGGCAAACGATACATATCATTTTTTTCACGTTGAAACACCTTCCTTCAACTCAAAACAAATCTCTTTATTCTGCAATACATTCTTTAAATTTACACTTATCGTTTCCATTTCCGGAGGCTTCATATTATGATAAAATTTCTTAAAAATTATTGTATCCCCTGTTCTTATAACAACACTTACATTCTTCAATACCTTTTTACTTCTAAAATAAAAATGTATATTCTCTTCAATATCGAGAAGATTTATCTTCTGTGGTACGATGTATAAAAAACTTTTTTCATCGAACTCTACATGGATTAACTCTTCTTCTCCTTTATTTTGAACAAATCGTATGCCCCCTTTTGCTGCTATCTCTGCACTTTCTGAAACAAAATCAACCAAATCATGTACATGAAGTGCATTCCCACATGAAAAAATACCTTCTTTGCTAGTCATTAAACTTTGATTCACCATTGGTCCCTTGGTATGGGTGTCTAGTTCTACTCCCAGTGATTTTGCTAATTCATTTTCCGGAACGAGCCCCACAGATAAGATTAATCCGTCACACGCAATAATTTCTTCTGTACCTGGAATTTGATTTAAGTTTAAATCTACTTTTTGAACGGTCACAGCCTCAACTCTTTTATCACCATGTATTTTCGTAACAGTTTTCGATAAGTAGAGCGGAATATCAAAATCATCTAAACATTGAGCAATATTTCTTGATAATCCGGAAGGGGTGTCTTTTACTTCATATACACCTACAACTTTTGCTCCCTCCAGTGTTAATCTTCTCGCCATTATAAGACCAATATCACCACTCCCTAAGATTACACATTTCTTACAAGGCAAATATCCTAATATATTGGTAAAATACTGTGCTGTTCCAGCCGTGTATACTCCTGCTGGTCGTGTTCCTTGAATAAAAACCTGTTTTGCTGTTCTTTCCCGGCATCCATTCGCTAGAATAAGAGCTTTAGCTTCAATCTCGAATAGACTTTTTTCACTATTAACTAAAGTCAATCTATAACTTTTATTCTCCATCTCAATAATCTCAGTAACAAATGTGTTTTTATATATCGGAATCTTTTTCTCGATTACTCTTTTCAAGAATAATTCAGCATATTCTGGTCCAGTTAGTCTTTTTTTAAATCTATGCAAACCAAATCCATCATGAATACATTGTTTTAATATTCCACCCGCCCTATTTTCTCTTTCAATAATAATCTGTTTAAGTCCTGATTGTTCAATTTCTAAAGCTGCTGCCAAACCAGCTGGTCCACTGCCAATTATTACAATATCAAATTGCTCCAATAATCATCCCCCCTATAATATATTTGAAAATATTATGATTTAGTAAACTTAGAAACAAGATTTGATCCATCACCCTTTTTCGTTAACTCCAACATATTCTTACCTGTCTCTTCTACCATTATTTGTGCAATTAGGGGTGTGCAAAAACCACCTTGACATCTTCCCATACCAGCTCTTGTTCTTCTCTTAATTGCATCTAAAGTTAATGCAGGTATCGTTGCATGTATCGCATCGATAATTTCTCCCTTGCTAATTTCTTCGCATCTACATACTATATGCCCATAATCCCTTCTCTTACTTATTAACTCTCCTCTCTCTTGTTTAGAAAGTAACTTTAGATTCGGAATGCCTTTTCTTACGCTCATAAAATTCTTCTTCTTGTTTATTTCCCTTTTTTCTTTTAGTAGCTGAATTGTAATTCGTTCAATTTCTTCCGCTATTGCAGGAGATGATGCATACCCTGGGGATTGAATACCTGCAGCATAAATCAGATTTTTAATCTTCTTAGATTTTTCAATTATGAAATCTTCTTTATAGGTTGCTGCCCTCGTACCTGCTAGATAGGTAATCACATCCCCTTTTTCTATCCCCTTGATAATCGGAAGTTTTACTTCCAGTAAAGCATTTATATTAGTATAGTCCGTTGAATAATCCTCTTTGTATGGCTGTTCAAATGCAGTTGGCCCAACTAATATATTACCTTCTGCTGTCTTTACGAGTGCTCCCCCTTTTGTATCACTTTTCAATAAATTAGCGCTCACTTGTGAAACTATCGTATTAAGTAAATCACCCTTGTTTTTATCTAATAATGCAATTTCACCTTTTCTCGGATGTATCGTAAAGAACTGATCATTTGCCATAGCAGCAATCTCATCTGCAAATAATCCTGCTGCATTAATCACAACTTTAGGATAAACTGTCCCACGATTTGTTATAACTTTAGTTATCTCATTATTAGTCTCCACTAAATTAATTACAGCTGTTTCCAGAGATAACTTTAGTCCGTTCATTATGGCATTCTCTGCTAGTGCCGTTGTCATCTCATAAGGTGGACAAACACCTGTAGTTGGAGCAGTTACTCCACCCACGATATCGCTAGGTATATTAGGAATGATTTTTCTAATTTCTTTTACTTTTACTCTTTTTACACCTTTTGCACCATTTTTCTTTGCATTTCTAATAATAAAGGTACTTCCAAATAAATACTCGAGCCAGGAGTTAAAAAGAATAAACATTCCAGTTCTTTTAAATGGTACATCTAATTCTTTTGCCAAATCCTCAAACATTTCATTGCCTCTTATATTCATTTTTGCTTTCAAACTCCCCGGATGTGTGATCCCCGGATGTACCATCCCATCATTTCTTGAACTTGCATGCATAGCTACATCGCATTCTTTCTCAACTAGCATCAGATCAATTTCCCATTTTGATAGTGCCCTTGCTATTGCCGCTCCAATAACCCCACCACCTATAATAAGCACATCAGGTCGTTGCCCTTCAATTATATTATCTGTGAAATTAGGTCTTTGAAAAGAAGGTACTGTAATTCCTTTGACTGTAATTTTATTGATAACTCCCCTATATTTTGATTTCGCTGCTACTTTACCTGCAATTATGACTTCTTGCCAGCTCGAAACTTCTCCTTCAAGCTTTATAGCATTATTTTCTTCCGTGCATATAATAGGTTTGTTAATTATTATATCAAATTGGTAATATTTTGCAATCAATATTGAAAAATTATTTACGTGTGTCCCGTTTTAATTTGTATTTCATTGCATGCAAACCAATACTAATGTATAATTTATACATTAGTATTGGTTTCCAAAATATAAAAAGGGATGGTATCGAATGAGTATGGGAAATGCGTCACCTCTATATATAAAAGTTAAAACAAGTATACTTGGGAAAATACGAAATCACTTTTGGCTTGTGGATCAACAAATCCCAACTGAGCAAGAACTAATGGACCAATACCAAGTATTGGAACTTTTGTAAAGAATAATTTACCAACTTTAACGCTAGAACCGCTTGTTAGTCTTAGTAATCTATTTGCATCAAGAGGAAATAGTGAGACAAATTATATCGTTAAAAAAGAATCCCTAGTTGTCGATGAATTACTTCATCAATTGACCGAGATTCCGCTTGGTGAAAATATACTTTACATAAATAGAAAACGTTCTGTAGACGGAATGGTGATAGCTTTAGAGCACGCATATTTCATTCATACCGATGTTTCTGAATCCTATGACTTTCATAATTCAATAGCAAAATATTTATTTGATCATATAAAACTACATTTATATAAAATTAATCATACTATTACGAAAAGAAAACCAAGTGAAGAAGAATGTATTCTTCTCGAGATAAGTAACGATATTGATATTATCGAACTAGAGCGATGGAGCTATATGGAAGAGGCGGAAGGTGTTTATTTTTACGTTAAACTTATAATTCTTACTGATATCTATAGTTATTCGTTTTAATTCCTAAAAAAAGAACGGCGATATACTTATATGGCTGCTCTTTGCAAAGATTCCTCCAAGCATAACATCCCGTAACCTTGATTCATGTTAGGATATACTGTCTGCGGGTTTCTACGCGCTCCTGCTATAAGATAAGCTTTTATTTTTTCACCATATAAATATTCATCATTTCCCCTAACGATCCCCCATTCCATAAGAATTGCTGATGCTCCTGTAACAAAAGGTGTAGCCATTGAAGTTCCGCTTCTTGTACTATATCCACCACCCGGTGCTGCTGCAACGATATTTACTCCAGGTGCAACAATATCCGGTTTTACCATTCTTTCTAATCTTGTAAATCCTCTTCCAGAGAAATCTGCAACACTATTTAGAAGAGAATTATATGCTCCGACTGTGATTGCTCTAGCTGCGGTTGATGGTATTGTTAAGGTTGTTCTAAAAGTCGGATTTAAGAACCTTGTTTCTCTGCCAACTGCTTCACTAGCTGGTAGCCACATATCAAATTCTCCATTAATGACATCTTGAGGTTCCAATCTTATTTTCCATATTCCACTTTCAACGTATGTTCCTAATAACGGAAGAAATTCAATATAAATTTCTTGTGCTTTATTGTATGGTGCTGGTTCTCCATAAAAAATCAATACCTTTGTCTGAGTTCCGAAGTTAACAACTTGTCTTGTAAGAGCATTATTTAATACTATTGTTTCGATTCCTGATGGAGAAATAATAAAAATTCGCATTAAATCAGCATAACTCTTCCATATCTGTAAATTAACATTACTTTCATTCGCACTGATAGCAAATTCAACTGTTACTGGTTGATCAGTCACAACCCCATGTGTGTGTTTTCCCGCAGACCCTTCGTTTCCCGTTCCAACTACTATTACATTCTTCCATAACCCAGATATGTCATCTATAAATGTTTCTAAAAGAGCTCTCCCCTCATGTGAACCATAGTTATTCCCAAAGCTTAGATTAATTGCAATTGGACGATCATACTCAATCGCCTTTTGTAATAAATAGCTTAAACCCATCATTATCTGTGTGGTCTTAATAAAGCCTCTTTCACTTACCGGACCTGCTTTAACAACCATAATATCACTCATCGGTGCAACTCCTAGAGATCTTCCACCACTTCCTCTTCCGTTTCCTGCTGCAATCGATGTTACATGGGTTCCATGTCCATTGTTATCCATTGATGGCACTATACCAATTCTTCCTTCCACAGTAGTTTGGCGCAAAGCCCTATCAATATCTTCTTTGGAATACTCTGTACCAATTACAAACCCTTCCGGCGGTTCTCCACTAATAGACTGATCCCATATTGATAATATTCTTGTTGTTCCATCTACATTTCTAAAATCTTGATGTGCATAATCAATACCTGAATCTATTACACCAATTAATATAAAACAGCGTAATTACTTAAAAGTTCTACTATTTCAATATTCAGTTCTTCCCTAACAATATCTAAACTACCATAATATCTTATGATTAGTTCCCATTCCTTATCCTCTGCATCATATCCTATGTTAAGATCAAGCGACTTCTCTCGTTCACTCTCAGGAGTTTGCAATGCGAGATTTAATTGATTTTCTATTTTTTGATCAGCCATAAATAACCCCTTTTTGATATGTTTATGAAAAATAGTAAAAATATATGTCATTTGCCGTTGGTTGCGAAAGAGATTAAATTAATTTGACATCCCCCCATCATACCCCTATAATTAATAATATACGACAGGAGGGATAATATGAAAAAAGCTAGAAGAATCTTTGCCCTTATAGGTGCAATCATATTAGTTGGGCTATACATAACTACATTAGTTTCCGCACTCATTCAAACTGAGTTTGCTAAGAACTTATTCTTTATATCATTATCCGCATCTTTTATTTTACCTGCAACAATATACGGATTTACATTATTTATGAAAGCTCTAACTCCTTCTATTGAGGTAATGCTTAAAGAGCATAATAATTAATTTACTTTTATTATTTCGATATTATTATTTCTATTTTATATCTATTCTCTTTTTAATACCAATCCTATAACCCAAAAAACTATAAAAGCTCCCAAATTTGCCATTACAATACTTGCTCCTGCTGGTAAATCAAAGTTAAAGGAAGCAATAATTCCTACGAAAAAGCATACTACAGAAACAAGAGATGATGTGATAATCACTGATTTAAAATTCTTACTTAACCTCATAGCTGTTAACGCAGGGAATACTGTTAAACTAGAAATTAATAGGGTTCCCATAATTCGCATCCCTACTACGATGGTTATTGCCGTTAAGAATGCTAACAGCATCTTATACAACCCTACATTCGTCCCCGTTGCCTTTGCATAATTTTCATCAAAGGTTATCGCGAATATTTTATTATAAAATAATACATACAAGATAATTACTGCAATTGATAGAGCTACGCTTAAGTACACATCATTTTTACTGATTGCAAATATGCTACCAAACATATAATCACTAACATCAACATTCATTCCACCTGATAAACTTGTTACGATTACACCAAAAGCAAGTGCTGTGCTCGATATTAATGCGATGGCGGAATCACCTTTAATCTTACTACTTTCACTTAAGCGAAGTAGTAGGAATGCTGCTAAAACAACAATCGGTATAGATACTTGAAGTGGTGCAAGATTAAAAACCATTGCTACTGTTAGTGCACCAAACCCTACATGTGATAACCCATCCCCAATCATAGAGTATCTTTTTAATACTAAAGTCGCTCCTAAAAGTGATGCACACAATGATACCATTATTCCGACTACAAGTGCTCTTATTATAAAACCCTGTGAAAATAAAACTCTAATGTTTTCCATGACTATGTCCTCCAAATAACCTTTTGCTTATGTCACTTGACAGGTAATCCTCTATTTTCCCGTAAAATACTACCGATGTATCTAGATGAAGCATTTTATTTGCATATTTCATTGCTTCTCCAATATCGTGCGACGTCATTACAACAGTTAATCCATCCTCTTCATTTAATCCTTTCACCAATGCATAGAAGTCTTGCGCTACTTTTGGGTCAAGACCATTAATCGGTTCATCCATAAATAGAATCTTTTCAGTTGAGCATAGTGCTCTAGCAAGTAACACCCTTTGTTGCTGCCCCCCAGATAAATTCTTATATGATTTATGCATTAATTGTTCTATTTCAAGTCTTTTCAAATTCTTAAGAGCCGTATCTTTTTCTTTTCTGGAGTAAAAGGGTTTTATTCCTCTTTTAGTAAGGCACCCAGAAATAACAACTTCATAAACAGATGCAGGAAAATCTCGTTGAATATTAGTTTGTTGTGCTAAATATCCAATTTGCCCTGATTTAACAGTCTTATCAAAGAATATTTCACCTGCTTTTCGTGGAATTAATCCGAGAATACCTTTTAGTAGAGTGCTCTTTCCTGAACCATTACTCCCAACTATACATACATAGTCGCCTGAATTTATTTCAAAGCTTACATCTTTCAGGGCTAAATTATTGCCATAGCTTATGCTAAGATTTTTACATGTTAATTGAGCCATCTATTTTAGCCCCTCTCTGAGATTTTCTGCATTTTGTTGCATTATTTCTATATATGTTATCCCACTATCAAAATCTGATTTAGAAACATTATGTCCTGAATGTAAAAGCAATGCTTTAATACCTGTTTCTTCTGCAATCGATTTTGCCACTTTAGGTTCAACTAATTCTTCATAATATATTACTGGAATATTCTCATTCCCTATTAAACTTATAATCTCAGATATCCTTTTTACACTAGGGTCCTCGTCTGCCGCACATGAATCATATGCCCCAACATATTCCAAGTCATATCTCTTAGCGAAATAAGCAAAAGCAAATCTTCCTCCGAAAACAATTTTTTTGCCTTCACTTTTCTCCATAATTGCCTTAAATGTGTTGTCTAGCTCATCTAATTGTGCCTTATAGGAATTAGCATTAGTCGTATAAAATTCCGCATTCTCACTATCTATTTCATTTAATGCCCCTAAAATATTATCCACCATAGTCTTCGCATTAATCGGGTCTGTCCAGATATGCGGATCAAACTCATGGTTATGACCATCGCCTATACTGTGTTCTTCTTCATTTTCTTCTTCTTCATTTTCTTCTTCTTCATTTTCATCTTCTTCATTTTCGTGATCATCATCATTTAGAAATAACTCAATGTTATCGGATGCATCTAAAATATACAATTTATCATTATCTACACTATCAATAACCGTTTGTGCCCAAGGTTCCATATATTCGCCCGTATAGATAAATAAATCAGCGTTATTTATTTTAATTATGTCGGTTGGTGTTGGCTCATATGCATGAGTCTCAACTCCTGGCTTTGTAATTAAAATTACCTCTACCTTATCCCCTCCAATTTGTTTTACAAAATCATATTGGGGAAATAACGTCGTAATTATTGTTAATTTATCATTATTATACTCAATCTTTGCACACCCTGTAAGTGTACTTGCTCCTACTATAAATATAGCCGCTAAAGCTATCACTCTTTTAAGTTTACCATTCATATTATTGCCCTCTAACTTCATCAAAATTGAAAACGAGTTTCAATTTCATATTATAACACAACACAAGTAGATGTCAAGCCCACACTTAATCCTTCCTGTTTTCTTACTTATTTTTTATATTTGCCATTGTATATTAAGAAAATTATGAAATGATATTTATAATTAAGGCGTATAGAATTTCATCCCAACTAATTCATCCGGTAAATACTGTTGTTCCACATAATGACCTTCATAATCATGCGGATATTTATACCCTAGACCATTACCCAATTTCCCAGCTCCAGAATAATGTGCATCCTTCAGATGAGGGGGTACCCCAAGCACTTGCGTGCTCTTGACTGTTTCCATTGCTTTAAATATCGCATTACAACATGCATTATTCTTTGGAGCACATGCAATATATGTTACTGCCTGCGAAAGAATGATTTGCGATTCTGGCATACCAATCATTGCAACCGCATTGGCGGCTGCGACCGCTACTTGTATAGCCTGTGGGTCTGCATTCCCTACATCCTCAGAAGCGCAAATAATAATTCTACGTGCTATGAATTTAATATCTTCTCCTGCGTATAGCATCTTTGCTAAATAATAAACTGCTGCATCCGGATCAGATCCCCTCATGCTTTTTATAAACGCTGATATCGTATCATAATGGTTGTCAGCATTTTTATCATAATAAATTGCTCTTCTTTGTATACATTCTTCAGCAACCGATAAGGTAATATGAATTTTATTATCTTCTGACCGTTCCGTTGTCAGCACTCCAAGTTCAAATGCACTGAGAGCGGCTCTTGCATCTCCGTTCGCCATATTTGCTATAAAATCTAGCGCTTCACCATCAAAAACAACATTATAAATCCCCATACCTTTTTCATCATCCGTTGCTGCTCTTCTTAATAGTGTTACTATGTTTTCTTTATTAAGTTGTTTTAGTTCAAATATTCTAGAACGCGATACCAAGGCTCCGTTCACTTCAAAGTAAGGATTTTCTGTTGTTGCTCCAATTAATACAATCGTTCCATCTTCTACAAAAGGTAATAAATAATCCTGCTGTGCCTTATTAAAACGATGTATTTCATCTATGAACAGAATTGTTTTTTTATTATACATTCCTATTAAATTCTTTGCTTCTTCCATTACTTCCTGCAAATCTTTTTTTCCTGCCATAGTAGCATTTATCTGAACAAAATTAGAACTTGTTGTATTCGCTATAACTTTTGCAAGTGATGTTTTTCCAGTTCCAGGTGGTCCATATAATATAATAGAAGATAGCTTATCTGCCTTAATTGCTCGATATAAAAGTTTGTCTTTTCCAATGATATGTTCTTGTCCAACTACCTCCTCTAGGCTGGTTGGCCGAAGTCTTGCAGCGAGTGGAGAATCTTTCTCGAGTCTAGTATTTTTCATATATTCAAATAAATCCATTTTTCATCCTCTTTTCTATAAATCCAACTAAATTCCACACTAATACCTTATTATAGCATATCAACTTTCTTTAATAAATGAAATTTCCATCTCATACTCCGTCATTTTTATTGACATCCTAATTGTTCTGTTATATATTTAAGAGTATGAAAATACTATAAACCCTATTTTATTAGCAATTGATTCCATGATTTATTTATCGAATCATCTTGCAAAACAACTACAATATACTTGAGGTGAAACTATGTCAAATTCTGTTACAAATAAACTTAATTTTTATGGTAATACCACTCCATTTGACCTTATTGAAAAATATGGAAGTCCTTTATACGTATATAACGAAAATATATTAAAGGAAAAATGTCGTGAGCTAATGTCACTTGTTTCTTATCCTAATTTTTCTGTAAACTATTCTGTTAAGGCAAATAGTAATCTAGAATTATTGAAAATAGTATGTGAAGAAGGTCTAAATGCAGATGCAATGAGCCCTGGGGAAATATTTGTAAATATTATGGCTGGATATAAACCAGAAAACATTCTATATATTAGTAACAATGTAGATAAAGAAGAAATGCAATATGCAATAGATGCAGGAGTTACTGTAAGTGTAGACTCAGTTTCTCAATTAGCCTTATTTGGTAAATTAAATCCAGGTGGAAAAGTTTGTATTCGCTTTAATCCAGGTGTTGGTGCAGGCCATCACGAAAAAGTAATTACAGGTGGCAAAAAAACAAAATTTGGTGTTGATATGGATCTTCTTGATGATGTAAAGGATGTATTAAAAAAATACGACCTAAAATTAATCGGAATCAATCAACACATTGGATCACTTTTTATGGAAGGTGATAGTTATGTTGAAGGCGTAAAATCTTGCTTGTCAATCGCAGAAAACTTCAGCAATCTTGAGTTTATCGATCTTGGTGGTGGATTTGGAATTCCATATCACAAACTTGATGGTGAATCTAGATTAGATTTAGCCGACCTTGGTAGCAAACTAACACCAATCTTAACGGAATGGGCAAATAAATATGGTTCAAACGTAAAATTCAAATTCGAACCTGGTAGATACATCGTAGCTGAATCTTCCGTATTACTTGGTACTGTAAATGCAATTAAAACCAATTACTCCAATAAATACGCAGGTACCGATCTTGGCTTTAATGTATTAGCAAGACCTATTATGTACGATTCACATCACGATATCGAAGTATATTCACAAACTCCATCTAATGAAACGGAACCAATTACAGTAGTTGGAAATATCTGCGAGAGCGGAGATATCATAGCAAAAGATCGTATCTTACCTGTTCTTAATGAAGGCGATATCCTCGGAGTCCTCGATGCAGGAGCTTACGGTTACTGTATGTCCTCAAACTACAACAATCGCCTAAGACCAGCCGAAGTTCTAATCCAATCAGACGGAACCGAAAGACTAATCAGAAGACGCGACACCCTACAAGACCTAATCCGTAACTTCCAAGTATAATCATAACCAAAACAAATAAACTTATTCACCTTATATCAAAGCATTACAGAGGCTAAATTCCCCCCCGAGAATTTAGCCTCTTATTACTATCATTACCCCTCTATTACTAATCCCCTTATCTCAACCCTTCCCTACTCCCCACCCTTTCAACCTATCATCACCCCTCTTTCTACTATACTTTATCTCAACCCTTCCCCACTCCCCACCCTTTCAACCTATTATTGCCCCTCTATTTACTAATCTTTTTATTATTCCCTAATTATATATACTAGTGCCCCTCCACCCCTACATATTCTTCGCAAGTTTGAGATAAGTATTTGCTTATGTTTTTCCTTTGAATACACAATCTAGGGCTTTGTACGTGAATAGCAGATGCCCTTCATCTGATAGTCACGTACAAAGCCCTAGATTGTGGAGGCAAGAGAAAAACATGCAAATCTATCTCAAACCAGCGAAGAATCCACCCCCTTCAACGGGCACGGAATATTTATGCAATAAAAAAGCCCCTTAAAAAGGGGCAATTATTTGTATTTTATTCTTCTTGTAAGTTCTTGAGTTTTTCTGTTTGTTCAGCAGTGATTAATCCATCAATAACATCATCTATTTCACCATCAAGTATACTATCTAAATTATGTGATGTGAATTTAATTCTGTGATCCGTAAGACGTGATTGTGGGAAGTTGTAAGTTCTAATCTTTTCTGAACGGTCACCTGTTCCTACTTGACCTTTTCTTGTACTAGCTTCAGCCGCTCTTTGTTTTTCTAATTCTAAATCATACAATTTCGCACGAAGAACTCTTATAACTTTATCTTTATTCTTAAGCTGTGATTTTTCATCTTGGCAAGAAATAACGATGCCCGTTGGAATATGTGTCAAACGAACTGCAGAGTCTGTTGTATTTACACATTGTCCTCCATTACCTGAAGAACGAAATACATCAAATTTACAGTCATTCATATTTAACTCAACATCTACTTCTTCTGCTTCCGGTAAAACTGCAACTGTTACTGTTGATGTATGAATTCTACCACCTGATTCAGTAACTGGAACACGTTGTACTCTATGAACACCACTTTCAAATTTAAGTCTTGAGAAAGCTCCATTACCTTGAATCATAAAAGATGCTTCTTTAAAACCACCAAGACCATTTTCATTGATATTCATTACTTCAACTTTCCAACGTTTTCTTTCAGCATATCTTGAATACATTCTAAATAATTCAGCAGAGAATAATGCGGCTTCGTCTCCACCAGCACCGCCTCTTATTTCAACGATAACATTCTTATAATCATTTGGGTCTGACGGTAAAAGTAACAGCTTCATTTCAGTTTCAATTACTGGTATTTTCGCTTTGTTTAGAGATAATTCTTCTTTTGCCATATCTCTCATATCTTCGTCATTTTCTTCATCGAGAATTTGCAAACTATCTTCTATATTTGCCTTAGTTGTTTTATACTCTTTGTACTTTTCAACTATAGGTGTCAGATCACTTTGTTCTCTCATCAACTTTCTGAAACGATCTTGATCATTTACAACGGTAGGGTCACTTAGCTCTTGTAAAACATGCTCAAATCTATTTAGTAAGTCTTCTAATTTATCAAACATTGCCTTTTCCTCCTAATCTTCCAATTATTACTCTATCTAAACCTGCATAATCCTGCAGAAGTTCAATTTCATCAAATCCTGACTCTTTCATAATGTTAATTATATCATTAGCTTGATTATATCCAATTTCATACAACAAATATCCACCTACTTGTAGATACTTTTTTGCTTGATCTGATATTTCCCTATAAAAAAACAGTCCATCTTTCAATCCATCCAAAGCAATCATTGGCTCATGTATTTTCACTTCATCTTCTAATTGCTCAACGTCACTTGTTGGTATATATGGTGGGTTCGAAACTATAATTTCAAATTTATCCGTAACATTTTCAAACAAATTACTTTGCACAAATTCTATTTTACTACATTCATTATCTTCAGCATTTTGTACTGCCACAGATAATGCTTTATCTGATATGTCTATTCCAATAGCTTTATTAATATTTGTATTTTTGTAAATGCTTATTAATATGCAACCAGATCCTGTACACATATCAAGTACAGTTGATAATTTTGCTTTATTTATTATTTCAATCGCCTTCTCTACCAATATCTCTGTATCCTGTCTTGGTATTAAGACGTTTTCATTTACTCTGAACTGTAGTCCCATAAATTCTTGACTACCTATTATATATTGCACCGGTTCGCGTTTCGTTCTTCTATCTATCAACTCAAAATAGTTTTTACATTTTTGTTCATCCAATTCACGCATTGGGTTCATATAAAATTCGGCTCTTGTTGATTTAAAAACATGTTCATACAACATCCAAGCATCTATTTTTGCATTCTCAATATTATTGTTGACTAAAATATCAATAGCTTTAGTTAATACAGCACTCTGCTGGTTGTTGTTCATGTTCTAACACCTCATTAACTGCAGTTATAGCAACTTCAATTTGTGAATCATCAGGTTCTCTTGTAGTAAGTTTTTGCAAAGCCATTCCTGGTTTACTTAAAATGTCCATTATAATAGAATCCGACCTGCCCGCAAATCTTAGAAATTCATATGAGATACCCGCTACTACTGGTATAAGTAATAATCTCAAAGCCATTTTCATTAATAAAGTATCGGTATTAATAAACATAAAAAATAACATAGTTATTATCATTACAATAAGTAAAAAGCTTGTTCCACATCTTTTATGAAGTCGTGAATATTTACGAACATTTTCAACTGTTAATTCTTCTTCATGTTCCAAACAATTAATGGTTTTATGTTCTGCTCCATGATATTCATATACACGCCTAATGTCTTTCATATACGAAATCGCTACTACATATGTTAAAAATAGTGTTATCCTTATTAACCCTTCGGCTAAATTAAGAACTACATTATACTTTATTATTCCTCTTAACAGATGTGATATAAAGGATGGCAATAATATAAACAATCCTACCGAAAAGGCAATTGCAAATAACACCGCAATACCCATAATTATATCGTCCGCTTTATCTTTAAATACTTTATTTAAAAACTTATCAAAACCACCTGGTTCTTCCGGTGTAGTATCATCTTCAAAATATTCTGCAGAGAGTGTTAATATACTAACCCCAAGCATCATAGACTCAACAAAAGCTAGCATACCTCTAAATATTGGAAGTTTAAAGAGTTTACATTTATCTGATAAACTTTTACATTCTTTTTTAATACAAACTATTTCTTGGTCAGGCTTTCTAATTGCTACAGCATAATGATTTTTTTCTTTCATCATTACCCCTTCAATGACAGCTTGTCCGCCAACTGTTACACGTTTCATCTGTAATCCTCCCTTTCCATATTAAATATAAATTTAAAAATAGGTTGAGGCAATATACCTCAACCTTCTTTTCAAATTGCTAGTTTGTAACACCATACTTCTTGTTGAACTTATCAATACGGCCACGTGCTGAAGCTGCTTTTTGTTGTCCAGTGTAGAACGAATGGCAATTCGAACAAATTTCAACGTGGATTTTGTCTTTTGTTGAACCTGTTACGAATTCATTACCGCAGTTACAAGTTACTTGTACTTGTTGGTATTTTGGTTGGATATCTTTTTGCATGATTTCACCTCTTTAGAATGTTCTAATATTCAATTTCGGTTGTTACCGAATAGTTGTCGTTACTTTATTAAACAGCTTTTGTATTATATCATAATAAAAAACTTGATGCAAGTGCTTTTTCGCTTTATCTGTTATTAATTTCAGAATTATATTCTATTTTTTTAGGCCCTTTTGTTTCATAGACGCTTCATATAATATAATAGAAGTAGATACCGCTACATTAAGCGAATCACATTGTCCCAACATCGGTATTGAAATCAATTCAGTATCAATATTATACCAGGTTCTAGTTATTCCATATCTTTCATTTCCGGCAACGATAGCAACTCTACCCGTATAGTCAATATCAAAATAACTTTTTGTAGCCCTTGTGTCCGTTAACATAATTCTAAAATTATTTTTCTGTAACCATTCTATAAGTGTTTCAACATCTGTATCAACAATTTTCTTATTAAAACAAGCTCCCATACTTCCCTTAATGGTTTTAGAATTTGTTATTCTTGCTTTCCTATTACATACGATAATTGCGTCTACTTCTGCCCCATCCGATGTGCGACATATAGTACCTATGTTACCCGGTGTTTCTAATCCGTCAAGTATCGTTATTAAGCTATTTTCTTTCAGTTCAATGTCATCTAATTCATACTTAGGAAATTCACAAATGGATACAAATCCATCTGGCCCATCTAATTGTGTAACCTTAGCAAATACTTTATTCGATACCACATAAGTTCTTTCAGCTACTTCTAGAATCTTATCAAGTAATATTTTTGCTTCCTCACTAAATATATATTCCTCACAAACTATAAATGCCTCAATTCGCAACTTATTATCATATATTTTTTGATGTGCCCATATACCTTCTGTTAAAAACAAACTACTGTTTCCTGACTTGTTTTCTTTTAGCAGGGTTACTGCTTGTTTTATTACCTCATGTTTTAATCCAGCTATCTCAACATTTTTTCTATTTACATTAATTAAATTAATTGATTGTTCTTCCATGACGCTCTCCTTCATATTAAAGCACTCTATTTTACTCCCTTTTCGACAGATCCTAAAATAATTCTTCGAGAGCTTATCTTTTAATCTTCTTAAACGTATCTATATATTCTTGATTCGTCTTAGTCTTTACAAAAGCAGAGATGAATTTTTCCATTTCATCATCATTTCTACCCGCACTCAAGTTCTTTCTAATGCTATAAGTAATGTCCATTTCGTCTCTCGTTAGTAGTAAATCTTCTCTTCTCGTTCCTGATTTAGCTAAATCAATCGCTGGGAATATTCTTCTCTCAGATAATTTTCTATCAAGTACTAATTCCATATTACCTGTACCTTTAAATTCTTCAAAAACAACATCATCAAGTTTGCTACCTGTTTCTACTAATGCGGTTGCAAGAATTGTTAAGCTACCACCTTCTCTTAGATTCCTAGCCGCTCCAAAGAATTTCTTTGGCATATGAAGTGCTGCTGGATCAAGACCACCGGATAACGTTCTTCCACTTGGTGCAACAGTAAGGTTATAGGCTCTCGCTAACCTAGTGATACTATCAAGTAAAATAATAACATCTTTTTTATGTTCTACTAGACGTTTCGCTCTCTCAAGCACCATCTCTGTCACTCTTTTATGGTGTTCTGGTAATTCATCAAAAGTTGAGTAAATAACTTCTACATTTGTACTTTCTATACTTTCTTTAATATCTGTTACTTCTTCTGGTCTTTCATCAATTAATAATATTATTAAATGCATATCCGGATTATTCTTTACTACTGCATTTGCCATTTGTTTTAATAATGTTGTTTTTCCAGTCTTAGGAGGTGATACTATCATTCCCCTTTGTCCTCTTCCAATTGGTGACATCAAATCAACTATTCTCATGGAGTATTCCAATTGTGAAGTTTCAAGTATGATTCTTTTATTCGGAAAAATCGGCGTCATATCTTCAAATGCGTTTCTTTTTTGTGCATTTTCAGGTGACTCAGCATTTACAGTCTTAATATATAAAAGCGCACTGAACTTTTCATTTTGTGTCTTAAGTTTAATATTTCCTTTTACTAAATCTCCAGTTTTTAGATTAAATCTTCTTATTTGAGATGGGGATACATATACATCTTGATCACCTGGTAAATAGTTCTCGCATCGAATAAAACCAAAACCATCTGGCAGAACCTCTAATACTCCTTCTGCAATAACCCCACTATCTAATATTTTCTTCTCTTGCTGTGTATTATTCACTACTTTCTTTTCTTCGTCCGCATCTTGTATATTATTTACTGTCTTTTTTTCTTCCGTATCTTGTTGTGTATTATTAAGTTCTTTCTTTTCTACTTCCGTATCTTGTTGTTTATTATTAAGTTCTTTTTTATCTTCTTCCGTATCTTTTTTTGCATACTCAATCAACAAATCAATTAATTCTTGTTTCTTTAGGGTCGTGATATTTTTAATTTCTTTTTCTTTCGCAATTTCACGCAATTGTGCTAACGTTTTGTCGTTGTAATTTTCCATTGTATACCTCGCATTTAAGTTATTTGTTGGGATTATTATTTTGATTTTTTAGAATTATAAAGATACGTAAGACAATCATTCATTACCCCCATGATATAACATTTACAGAACATATGCAAATGTTTTTTATCGCACTAAAATATCTAATAGCCTCGAAAATATATTATTATTGTAAAATACTTTCATAAGTAGTAAAATTACTATATAAAAATTTTGAGGAGAGATTATTATGGGGAAAAAGCGGAAACGTAGAATAAGAATATTATGGTGGTCACTTGGCCAGGCTATATTTTTTGGAATACTTTTGATTGTATGTATTGTTACTTTAATTATTAAAATTTACCCACTAACAGCTGTTACATTTTTCTGCTTAGTGTATGGAAATTTTACTATGTTACTAGGCAACTCTATTAACAGTAATCAAAATTACGCAGATCAAAATGTTAATGGTTCAGACAAGTTTGGAGACTATGACGCGAAAGCGGATGCTTATTTGGATCGAGACTATAAATAAGTATTTTATATGAGTAATAAATAATGTAGCTAATATCTGATTCTAAGATATTAGCTACATTGTTATTTATTTATATTACTTGTGCTTCACACAGTAAAGTTCTATATAATTATTAATATATTTTATTAATTATTCATTTATTTATTTACTTTTTTCCCAGCGTCCACTTGCCCCGCAAGGTAATACTAAGCCATTAATAGACACAGGTAAACCAAGTTCATCCGATTGAACTTCCCCACCAAATTTCTTTGTAAGTGAAGTATTTAATAAATATGTTAGTACGGATGGTGCTAGTCCAGTTGTATATGAATTTACTAAGAAGAATAATGGATCATCGCTTAATATTTGACTGCTTAATTCTATCAAAGAATGTAGTCTATCTTCAATCTTCCAAATCTCTCCATTTGGCCCTCGTCCATACGATGGAGGATCCATAATGATTGCATCATATTTTTTGCCACGTCTTAATTCTTTTTCTACAAATTTCACGCAATCATCTACAATATATCGAATTTGGGCACCATCTAATCCAGAAGACTTAGCATTTTCTTTCGCCCAATTTACCATTCCTTTTGAAGCATCTACGTGACAAACAGATGCGCCTGCTGCCGCTGCTGCTAAAGTAGCTCCACCCGTATATGCAAATAAATTCAAAACACTTATTGGTCTATTTGCATCTTTAATTGCTTTTGAAAACCAATCCCAGTTCGCAGCTTGTTCTGGAAATAATCCTGTATGTTTAAAACTAAATGGTTTTAGATTGAAAACTAAAGTATTATATTTTACTTGCCATTGCTCTGGTAGACCAAAGAAATCCCAGTTGCCACCGCCACTTGAGCTTCTATGATAATGACCATGATGTTTAACCCATCCTTTTTCAGTCTTTGATGTATTCCATATTACTTGAGGGTCTGGACGTACTAAAATATAGTCTCCCCAGCGTTCAAGTTTTTCGCCTTGTGACGAATCTATTACTTCATAATCTTTCCAATTATTTGCAATCCACATAAAATCCTCCTAAGTTGTACTACTAATCTAAAATCTTATTTATACATTATACCCACTAAATGTTATTAATTCAATCTAATTCGAGATTTCAAAAACAAATAAATACTTAATGCTCAAATTTGCTTCTAACCTTGCTAGCAATTTCTAGTTATGCTATTATATATTTTAGATGTTAAATTGGGAAAATTAAGAATTTCCTAAACCAATTATTTCATTTGATAACTTACTGTATATAGCAAAAAAGGAGACAAATTAATGAAAGAAAAAGCACTTTTACTTCATGAACAATGGCAAGGAAAACTAGAAATCACTTCAAAGTGTAGTGTGAAAACAAGAGAAGATTTGGCACTCGCATATACTCCTGGCGTGGCTGAACCTTGTAAGGTTATTGCTGACAATAAAGAAGCAGTTTATAAATATACAATGAAAGGCAATACTGTAGCTGTTGTAACAGACGGTAGCGCTGTTCTTGGTTTAGGAAATATAGGTCCTGAAGCCGCTTTACCAGTAATGGAAGGTAAGGCAGTATTGTTTAAGGAATTCGGCGGTGTTAACGCTATTCCTATCTGTTTAGATACACAAGATACGGAAGAAATTATCAAGACAGTTGTCGCAATCGCACCAGCATTTGGAGGTATTAACTTAGAAGATATCTCTGCTCCACGTTGCTTTGAAATAGAAGAAAGATTAAAGAAGTTACTAAATATTCCAGTCTTTCATGATGACCAACATGGAACTGCAATTGTTGTATTAGCAGGTATCATTAACAGCCTTAAAATCGTTAACAAAGCAAAAGAAGAATGCAAGGTTGTAGTAAACGGTGCAGGGTCTGCAGGAATTGCAATAACAAAGCTCCTATTAAGATATGGTTTTCTCGATGTTACCTTATGTGATAGAGCCGGAATATTAAACAAAGATTCTGATTGGGCTAACTGGATGCAAAAAGATATGGCCCAAGTTACAAATCTCTCTAATAAATCGGGTACCCTTGCAGATGCAATAAGTGGTGCTGATATATTTGTCGGAGTATCCGCACCAAATATCGTATCTTCTGAAATGGTATCTTCTATGAATAAAGATTCTATCCTTTTTGCTATGGCTAATCCAGTTCCTGAAATCATGCCAGATGTTGCAAAATTAGCAGGTGCAAAGATAGTTGGTACGGGTCGTTCTGATTTTCCAAATCAAGTTAATAATGTAATTGTATTTCCAGGCATTTTTAGAGGCGCATTAGAAGGTCGAGCTGCTCAGATTACGGAAAATATGAAATTAGCCGCTGCAAATGCTATTGCATCACTTGTATCTGATGACGAATTAAACGAAGACTATATACTACCTCAACCATTTGATCCACGAGTTGCAGAGGTCGTTAGCAATGCTGTAAAGGCTAATATATAAAATGAAAAATGGCGAGCGTTATAATTCTTTAAACTCTTATTTACGCGAAAAATTTGGTGATAAGGTCTATCGAGTTTCGATAGACGGTGGTTTTACTTGCCCGAATAGGGACGGTTCTATAGATAGCCGTGGATGTATCTTTTGTAGTGCAGGTGGTTCTGGTGATTTTGCTGAAGATCATAGATTATCAATTACAGAGCAAATTAATTCGGGAATTGAAAAGTTAAGTCGCAAAACGAATGCCCGTAAATTCATTGCATACTTTCAAGCGTTTACTAATACCTATTCTGATATTGAGACTCTTAAATCACTATATTTCGAAGCCATTCAACACCCTCAAATTGTTGCACTGTCAATTGCTACACGACCTGATTGTATGCCTGATGAAGTAATCGAATTACTATCCTCACTAAATGCTATCAAACCAACTTGGGTTGAACTTGGGCTTCAAACAACAAATGAGCAAAGCACTAAATTCATTCGAAGAGGGTATCAATTAGATATTTTTGACTCCGTGGTTCATAAATTAAACTTAGTCAATATTGATATTATTGTGCATTTAATTATTGGCTTACCATATGAAACCAATGATGATGTCCTTAATTCTATCCATTATATTGCAAATAAAAATATTCAAGGAGTTAAATTACAACTTCTTCATATACTAAAAGGTACAGATTTAGCAACTTTATATGAAAACAACCCATTTGCCGTTCTCACAAAAGAACAATATGTTGAATTGATTGTCGCTTGTCTGGAAAGACTTCCAGATAATATTGTGATTCATAGATTAACAGGTGATGGCCCAAGAGAATTGCTTATTGCTCCATTGTGGAGTACCAATAAGAAAGATGTATTAAATTCTATAAACAAACAACTAAAACAACTTGATACATATCAAGGAAGGTATGTATTGTAAGGAGGGTTATTCTTGGAGACAGATTTAATTTTATACAAGCTGATAATTTTATATATGTTAGAAAAGGTAGATTTTCCATTAACAAACTCAAGCTTAACTCAATTCATAATAGATGAAGGTTATACTAACTACTTTAATGTTCAGCAATCAATATCTGAGCTTATCGATCAAGGGTTAATTAATACATTGTTAGTTAGAAATACTACCCAATATTTAATAACAACAGAGGGAAAAGAAACGCTAAGTTTCTTTCACAATAAACTATCTGATGCAATAAAACACGATATCGGGGAATTCTTTATTAAGAATAAAATTGAAATGCGAAATGAAATTTCAATTTATGCTGACTACGTTCCAGAAAAAGATGAAGAATATACAGTAAATTGTTTTATTAAAGAAAGAACTGTAACACTCTTTTCCGTTTCAATCAACGTATTATCAGAAGAACACGCCAAGAAAATTTGTGAAAATTGGCGGTCACATTCCGATGATATTTATAAATATGTATCTAAACAATTACTTGAATAAAAATTTATAGTTATAATGGAGGTATTATAATGATTAAGGTGGAAAACTTAACAAAAATCTATAAGTTAACCAAGAAAAAAATGGCGGAGCTTAAAACTACACGTAATGTCAAGATTGCGGTCGACAAAATAAGCTTCGAAGCCCATGATGGAGAAATTTTCGGATTGCTAGGTCCAAATGGAGCCGGAAAAACTACCACAATGAGAATGATGGCGACCTTGCTACTTCCTACCGAGGGAACAATAACTGTACAAGGCAATGATGTAAAAAAACATCCAGACAAGGTTAGAAAGTGTATCGGTTTTCTAACAAATGAGCTTAAGCTAGATCCTCATTTTTCTCCAAAATACACGATGGAGTTTTTCGGCAAGTTATACGGTTTATCGGATGAACAAATATCTGCACGACGCGATGAGCTTTTCGATAAATTTGCAATTAAAGATTTCGAGAACAAAAAGATCGAATCCTTATCAACTGGTATGAAGCAGAAACTATCAATAGCAGTAAGTCTAATACATAACCCGCAAGTAGTAATATTTGATGAACCAACTAATGGACTTGATATAATAACAGCTAGAGTCGTTACTGACTACCTTCAAGAGTTAAAGAAAGAAGGTAAATTGGTGATCGTATCAACACATATAATGTCTCTTGCAGAAAAATTATGTGATAAAGTTGCAATTATAATAGATGGTAAATTAGTAGCAAATGGAACTGTTAAAGAAATTGTATCCTCAAAGAATTCTGTTGATTTAGAAGATGCCTTTTTCGAACTTTACAAAGAAAATTATAAGGAGGATTAATCTATGATATTTACTCTAATAAAGAAAGAACTTCTAAGAGTTTTTACCGATAAAAAGTTAATATTTTCAATATTTATATTACCCCCTCTCATGATGTTTATAATTTATGGGTTCATGGGTTTTATGATTTCAAAACAAGTGGACGATGTAAAGAGCCATGTCTCTACCATAATTGTTAAAAATGCTCCTGAAGAATTCAAGCAACTTATTCCTAAAAATCTTGATACCGCAGTATTTACTTTTGTTGATTCAAATGTAACCATAGAAGACTATAAAGATCAAATATTAAATAAAGAACTTGACTTGTTTGTCGAATTCGAGGATAACTTCGTAGACAAAGTTATTAATTACCAAACGAACTCCATCCCTCAAGTTAAGACTTATTATAATGATACGGAAGATTACTCTAACTCTGCAAGATCAATATTTATAGATGGATTCCTAACTCCTTTTGAAGATATGTTTATTAAAGCTAGATTTAGTTCAATGGATGACTTAATTGCTTTCAATATTGATGCTGATAATCCTGAATCTATAATACATAATGAGAAAAAAGCAGGGGGGCAATTCTTAGGAATGTTACTTCCGATGATTATTATTGTATTCTTATTTTCAGCAATAATGGGAATCACTGTTGATGCTGTTGCTGGCGAAAAAGAACGAGGTACAATGGCTACCTTACTATTAGCTCCAGTATCAAGAATTAACCTTGCTTTAGGCAAAATATTTGGTTTATTAATAGTATCCGTTCTCTCAGCCTTAGCAATGCTTGCGGGTTGTATTTCAGCTTTTCCAATCTTTATGAAGTCAGTATCCTCTGCAGCTGGAGAAGAAAGTGCAGACCTTAGTGGTTTAGTAAATATTCAATTACAAGTTACAGACTGGTTAATGTTATTGGTATTACTCATTTCAATGGCCATACTATTTGTTAGTATCGTATGTCTATTATCTGTTATATCAAAGAATATTAAAGAAGCTAGTACTCTAATAACACCAATGTACTTATTAATAATGGTTGCGGCTTATGCTAATATGTTTGGTTCTGGTGAACCATCTGCAGTATCTTACCTCATTCCAGTCTATAATCAAGGTCTTTCAATAAAATTAATATTTGAAGGTTCCCTAACCCCAACTAACTTCTTAATTACCGTCGGAATTACAGTAGCAATCGCGCTCGTTCTTATTGCAACAATTGCTAAATGCTTTAAAAATGAAAAAATAATGTTAAACTCATAATAATCAATTAACAAATTATATAATTCGTAACATATAAATACTACAACATTCTATACAAAAATAGCTCGACCTATATAAGATTTTTGAATTGTCCGACTACAAGTGGTTATTAACACTCAGAGTAAGGTATTCAAAATTGCTTTATAGATCGAGCTATTCATTTTATAATAACTATCAATATTATCTATATACTGTTCAACCGATATACTACTATCCTTTAAAGTCATCTAGATTCTTCATTGTTTCGATTAGATCCCAAATTTCATCTCGCCCTTGTTTCGTTGTTGCAGAAAAAGGGATTACAATTCCATCTGATTCCATCTCTAATTTTTGCTTAATAATTTTAACGTTTTTTTGTATTTGACTTCTATTTATCTTGTCCATCTTAGTAGCAATAATAACTGGTACATAACCATTATACTTAATCCAGTTGTACATCATAACATCGTTATTATTGGGCTCATGTCGAATATCAACTAATAAAAATACTCCTCTAAGCTGTTTTGAATGTTTCAAGTACGTTTCAATAAAAGATCCCCATTTTTCTTGAGATGTTTTTGAAACTTTTGCATATCCATACCCTGGCAAATCAACTAAATAGATTTCTTCATTTACCAAATAAAAGTTTATTGTTTGAGTTTTACCTGGTTGTCCAGATGTTCTAGCAAGTGCTTTTCTATTCATTAACGAATTAATAAGTGAAGATTTCCCTACATTGGATTTACCCGAGAAAGCTACTTCCATATTTTCATTTTCTGGAAGTTGGCTCTTTAACCCTGTAACTAATGCTAATTCAGCTTTTTTAACTATCATATTATCCCACCTTATTTACAATGGCAAGAATTTTACCCACGACTAATGTCGTGGGTATTCTACACCAGTAATTATTATGCTAAAGCTATATCGTCATCATCTTTTTTAGACGTTTTTCTTTGTGTTTTTTTGTTTGTCGGTCTCTCAAGTTTTCTTACAATAGTTGGAAGTCCGGTTTTTAGTACAACTTCTTTCGTAATAGTACATTTTCTAATTGTTTCATCTGAAGGAATATCATACATCACATCAAGCATTATATTCTCAATTATCGCTCTTAGTCCTCTGGCACCAGTTTTTCTTTCGAGCGTTAATTTAGCTATTTGTCGTATTGCATCAGGTTCAAATTCTAGTTCTACTCCATCAAGCTCTAATAATTTAGTATATTGTTTTATTATTGAGTTTTTTGGTTCTACTAAGATTCTAACTAAAGTATCCTCATCAAGATTATCTAATGATACACTTATAGGAATACGTCCTACAAATTCAGGTATTAATCCGAATTTAACTAAATCCTGTGGTAAAGCTAATCGGAAGATTTCTCCTGTGTTTTTTCTATCTTTACTTCGTAATTCCGCACCAAATCCCATTGACGCGTTTCCTACTCTTTTTTCTATTATCTTTTCAAGACCATCAAATGCTCCACCACATATAAATAAAATATTAGTAGTATCAATTTGGATAAATTCTTGATGTGGATGTTTTCTTCCACCTTGAGGAGGAACAGATGCAACCGTTCCTTCTAACATCTTGAGAAGTGCTTGTTGCACGCCCTCACCGGATACATCCCTAGTAATTGAAACATTTTCAGATTTTCTAGTTATTTTATCAATTTCATCAATATATATAATTCCACGTTCTGCTCGCTCTACATCATAATCTGCTGCTTGAATAAGCTTTAATAAGATGTTTTCAACATCTTCACCAACATATCCTGCTTCTGTTAAGGTAGTCGCGTCAGATATAGCAAAAGGAACATTTAACATCTTTGCAAGAACTTGAGCAAGCATTGTCTTTCCTGTGCCTGTTGGTCCCATCATCAAAATGTTACTCTTTTGAAGTTCCACATCTAGTTCTTCTTTACATAGTATTCTTTTATAATGATTGTATACTGCAACTGAAAGTACTTTCTTTGCATCATTTTGACCAATAACATATTCATCTAAAAAGGATTTAATCTCAACAGGCTTCATTAGATTTATTTCATGTTCTGTATCATCTTTAGTCAGATCGTCGAATTCTTCTTCAATTATTTCAGAACATATTTCTATACATTCATTACAAATATACACGCTAGGACCGGCTATAATTTTCTTAACCTGTTCTTGTGATTTATTGCAAAACGAACATCTTATTTGTTTTTTTTCATCACCTTTTACTGCCATTCATACACCTCTATTCCTATCTATCTCTTACTAATAACCTTATCTATTAATCCATATTCTAGTGCTTCTTCTGCAGTTAGGAAATTATCTCTATCCGTATCTTTTTCAATTGTCTCTATTGGTTTTCCTGTATTCGCACTTAAGATTTCATTCAATTTACTTCTTAAAGCTATAATTCTATCAGCTTGGATTTTAATATCAGATGCCTGACCTTTTGCTCCACCTAATGGTTGATGAATCAATATTTCTGAATTTGGCAATGCATATCTTTTACCTTTTGCTCCACCAGATAATAAGAAGGCTCCCATGCTAGCAGCCATACCAATACATATTGTAGATACATCTGGTTTAATATATTGCATTGTATCATATATACCCATACCGTCTGTTATTGATCCACCAGGGCTATTTATATACATAGATATATCTTTATCTGGATCTTCTGCTTCTAGATGTAATAATTGAGCAATTATAAGATTTGCTGTTACACTATTTACTTCATCACCTAAAAATATTATTCTGTCTTTTAAAAGTCTTGAATAAATATCATATGATCTTTCTCCGCGACTTGTTTGTTCTACTACTATTGGTACTAAGCTCATGTTTTTTCCCTCCGTTTTAAATAAGAAATAATAAATTAATCCATAAAAATGCAAAAGTGCACCCTAAGGTTGCACTTTTTGAGCAACCTTTATTATACTTCTTTAGCTGCCGCAGTTACAATGTCTAATGCCTTTTGTATCTTTATATCATTCTTTAGCTGTGTTTTCTCATATTCTCCAATAGCTTCATTAAGTTTTGAAACTTCCATTTTATACATCTCAGCCATTTTTTTAATTTCTGCTTCCACATCAGCTTCTGTTGTTACTACATTCTCCGCTTTCACAATCGCTTCAAGTATAAGTCTTCCTTGAACTCTTCTTAATGCATCTGGCATAGCTTGTTGTTTAAACATTTCTTTTGTTGAACCAGTCATTTTTAAATATTGGTCTAATTCAAGTCCTTGATATTTAAGTCTTTGTTCAAACTCTTCCACTATCTGATCTGCTTGAGCATCGATCATTTGATTAGGAATATCCATATTAGTATTAGCCACTATTTTTTCAACTACTGCATCTTGTCTATCGAATTTGGCACTTTTTTCTTTTTGCTCTTTAAGTTTAGCCTTTATGTCAGCTTTGTATTCATCTAATGTGTCAAATTCTGAAACATCTTTCGCAAATTCATCGTCAACTACAGGAAAATCTTTTGCTTTAATTTCTTTTACTTGTACTTTGAACATTGCAGGTTTTCCAGCTAGTTCTTCACTATGATATTCGGTTGGGAAAGTTACATTTACTTCAAAATCATCCCCAGTTTTCTTACCGATAATTTGATCTTCAAAAGTATCAATGAAAGAATGTGAACCAATTGTTAATGAATAATCAGTTCCTTTTCCGCCTTCAAATGCAACACCTTCGGCAAAACCTTCATAATCTATTACAGCAATATCTCCATCTTTTACTTCTCTGTCTGTAATAGTAAGCATTCTAGCATTTTGCTCTTGTACTTTTTTTATTTCACTATCTATTTCTTCATCTGTAACTTCTACATTTACTTTTGGTATTTCAATGCCCATATATTCACCAAGTGTTACTTCAGGTTTTACTGCAACTGTTGCTGTGAAGATAAGTGATTTACCCTTTTCAACTTGCTCAACATCTATATCAGGTTGTGCAACAACATCTATATCATTTTCAGTAACTGCATTAGCATAAGCTTCTGGAAGCAAATGATTAACTGCATCTTCATAAAAATATTCTATCCCGTAAGCTTTTTCGATAAAGCTACGTGGAACTTTTCCCTTTCTAAATCCAGGTAATGACATCTTTGCTTTATTCTTATTATAAGCAAATTCTATACCTTTTTCAAATTCTTCTGCTGGAACTTCTATTGTGATCTTTACCATACTTTTTTCTAATTTTTCGATTTTTGCACTCATTTAGAGATCCTCCTTAAATTTATGTATGAACAATTTATAATTCACCCATTAAACATCAATACATTATAGCACAACAAATATTAAATATCTAGCCTTTTCCAAAATAAAAAGAGGGCTTAGTTTTCACCTCTAGGTTATTTACTAATCCCTCTATTTTATTATTACTTACTTTGACCTGATGACATTGATTCTTCTTGTCTCATGATCATTCTTTTTACCATTTCTCCACCAACAGAACCATTTTGGTATGATGTTAAATTACCATTATAACCTTGTGTTAATGGAACTCCTATTTCGTTAGCAATTTCATATTTGAATCTGTTTAAAGCATCTTTAGCTTGTGGAACTGCTGCTCTGTTTGAGCTTGAGCTTGAACTTGAACTTGAACTTGAACTTGAAATATTTTGGTTTGACATCTTTATCACCTCCGTAACATTATTATTAGCCGTATGCTAAAAATTATTACAAATTGAAGTGGTAATTACTGTTATATATTTTTATTATTTAATTTGATCTCAAAGCCGCTTATTTAACAACTGCTTCATCACAAATTTGTGCGCCAATTAATTCCTTTTCATATCCTGGATAGCATATTGCTCTTTTGTCTTTTAATATTCCGAGTTTCCCTAATATACTAGGAGCAGCGCAGATTGCAGAAATTCTTTTATTTTCATTCGCAAATTTTATAATCAGTTCTTCTAACTTTTTATGTTTTTGCAAATTAAGAGTTCCAGGCATTCCACCAGGTAATACTATCATTTCAACATCATTATAGTTTACTTCATCAAACAATTTATCCGCCTTAACTTCAATCTTATGTCCACCAGTTACATATATACTATCTTGGATAGAGATTGTCTCTACCTCAATATTATTTCTCCTAAGTACATCTACAACAGCTAAAGCTTCTATTTCTTCAAATCCTTCTGCTAAAAAAACACATGTTTTCCCCATATATATCTCTCCAATCTTAATATTAGTAATTATCTTTATTATATACTACATTAACTATATTAATAAATATAATTTAATTTATATTATTAGCATTAAGAGCGGAACGGTTATAAGTGATAAAATAGTTGTTACAAAAACGCATTTCGAAGCAAAATCTACATCCGCATTATATTTAGCGGCAAGTAATGCTGTGCTAGTTCCAACAGGCATCGCTGTTAGTACAAGTGCAACTCCTGAAATTGTTGGACTCAAATCAAAAAATGAGATAATTCCAATTGTAAGTAATGGAAGTAAAAGTAACCGGACTCCCGCAACATAAAAAACACTTTTATCAAATATCGTTTTAATATCTACGTCTGCAAGGATCGCTCCAATCACAATCATTGAAATTGGAGATACACTGTTACCAATATTTTGAATCGAATTATTAATAAAATCCGGTAGTTCAATTTGTAATATACTCCGGAGCAAGCCAAGTTCTACTGCGATTATGTTGGGGTTTAGAAGTACACTCTTCCATTTTGTTTTAGTATCTGTTTTCGTAAATAAAGAAATACCTGCGGACCACATAAAAATCCGATTTGGAATTAGAAAGAAAGAAGCATAAAACAAGCCCTTTTCTCCAAATATTTCATATGATATTGGTAACCCTGCAAATCCCGCATTATTTATCAGAGTTCCATACTGCATTATGCTTCTCTTTTCAAAAGGATACTTCCTATAAAGTAATTTACCAAGTACCATAGCGGCAATACAAATGCTAAAAGCTATCCCTATAATTATGCTTGCCTTCTTAATCACATCCATTGTTATTACTTGCCTATAAGAATTAAATATCATGCATGGCATTAGGATTCCTAGTACAAAATCAATGTATTTTTGTTGATTCTCTTTCGTAATTATAGATATCTTTTTTGCATATACCCCTACTAATATATAAATAAATAGTACCATTTGGATGCTTAATAATTGTATAAAATAATCCACTATGTCACATATTCCTCTCTGCACGGTTTTTATTCATCAAATTTATTAGAAATACCGTACTTTTTCATATGTCTCCACAAAGTTGTCTTACTAATTCCTAACTCCTGAGCTGCCTGAGCTCGATTTCCGTTATATTTTTCTAGAATTTCGGAAATCGCTAATGCCTCTTGATTCTTATAAACAACTATTTTTTCTCTGCTATTTTGTTGATGAATAATTGGATATAAATCATTCAATAAATTCTGAATAAAAATCTCATCAAGAACTCGATGCGTAGCTGTTAGTATCATTCTTTCACAAAAGCTTTCTATCTGTATCAAATTTCCGTACCATGGGTATTCCATTAAAATCTTTATCGCACCCTTTGTTAACACATGATATCTAGAATATACTTCACAATATGACTTAATAGCTGTATTCAATATGTGTTCTAAATCCTCATGCCTATTTCGCAAAGGTGGTAATTCAATCGTTAACCCATTCAGTAAATAATATAAATCCTCTCGAAACAATCCCTGTTGCACTAAAATACTAAGATTCTTCGTTGTTGTCGCAATGATTCTTACATCCACACTCATTGTCTTTACGATGTCATTTCGAATCACTGATTTATATCGAATTACTTTGTACAGCTTATATTGGCTGCTCATACTCATTTTATCAATCTCACTAATTAATACTGTCCCATTATTTGCAACTGCGAAGGCTCCCTGTCCCTTTTCATCGGAGGATTCTTTCAGTGGATTACCAAACAGTACTTCACTCTGCATTTCATCATTGATTCCATTACAATTCACCGTAATATATGGTCCATTTTTAGACAAACTATTATTATGAATACTTTGAGCGAATAAATCTTTCTCTGTTCCAATCTCACCATAAATAAGAACCGGACTCTTTGACCACGCATATACTTTTGCTAATTCTATGCATCTTTGCATTTCCTTTGACATTCGAGCAATATCTTCAAAGTTCCCTTTCGCAATATAACCATACAAATAACGTTCACGTAAAATATCAGCTTCTACCTGTTTCATTTTCTTCATTTTATGACATGTTAAGATTGCACTATCGATACTTCCTTCTACTTTTATTGGCGCAATTATGACCACAAGTGCTATATTATTAATATGAATAAATGAAGAATATATTTCTTTTCCTTCTTGTAGTATATTCTCAATAATCTTAATATCTATTTCCTTTATGACTTCTGTTACTGGTTTCCCAATAACATCTTTTGATTTTTTCCCCAAAATTTCTTCCATGATACGGTTCATAATAATGATATTACCTTGTTGATTCATTTTAATAATTCCACTGAAAGAATAGTCAAGCAAGGTCTCAAGCTGTGCAAGCTTCTCTAATTGAATCTTCTGTTGATGACAAAAATAAAGACGGAATGCCGGCACTCGCAGCTGCAGTGATTGCAGTGTCCCCACCAATAATAATATCCACATGATCTTGTATTGCTTGTTGAATTGCTATCTGAAGTTTTTCTACATCAGACGCTAAGTAGGTTCTAATGTCAACATTATAAATTGAATTAAAATATGTCATATCACAAAACATATTACTAAATCCTACAACAGCTATTACCGGTCTCTTTTTTGTTATTATCTTCTTTGCTTGTGTTATTAATAAACCCATTTCTTGACCTGTTAAAGTAATCTCAACTACTGGAATATTCGTATAATACTTAATTAGCGATGCTTGATATCCTCTAGCTATAATAATATTCGTTCCTTTTGCTAAAGCACTTCTAGCCTCACTAATCGTATCAGCTGTTTTAATTTGTTTCATTTCATTTATATGATATTCTTCAGACTGTAATATGTTATGTGCTTGGTAAAGCATTTCTTCTCTGGGTACAAACAATGTAATTAGTGACATAATTATTCTCCTTTTTTAATAGCAATAAGACATATCATTTTCGCAACGATATGCCTTATTATTACACTAATTGCCTAATTATTATACTTTTATAGTCTGCTTTTTGGCTTTACGATTATCATAGTAAGCGTAAGCTAGTGAAATGAATATTAGACCCCAGATGACCCAACCAATTGGTCTTGAGAAGAATATTGATAAATTTCCACCTGAACCTTTTAATGAATCTATGAAATATTTCTCTAAATCGCGTCCTAAAATAAACCCTATTAAATAAGGGGTAACTGGTATTCCAAATTTTATAAATAAATAACCTATAATACCGAATAATAATAGTGTCCATACATCAAACATGTTTCCATTTCTAGAAGCATAAGCACCAACGATACACATTATGATAACAACTGGATATAATCTATTCTTTGGTATTTTAATGATATTGGCAATATATTTAACCGGATAAAACATAACTAAAAACATTATAATGTTACATATTAGTAATGCAAATAGCATAGTGTTCCATATCCCAGGATTTTGTGTAATAAATAGTGGCCCAACTTGGATCCCTTGTAACATAAAGGCCCCAATTAATACTGCTGTGGTACTGTCTCCAGGAATTCCAAGTGATAAAAGTGGTACCAATGCTCCACCTGTTAATCCATTATTTGAAGACTCACTTGCAACTAAGCCTTCTACTGCTCCTGTTCCTAATTTCTCTGGTTCTTTTGAGAAACTTTTTGCTTGAGAATACGATAACAAGGATGCAGCGCTTCCTCCAACTCCCGGTAATATTCCAATAAAAGTTCCAATTGACGAAGATCGGATTAGGTTAACTAATTGACCTTTAAAATCGCTAAATTTAAATTTCTTTGCTTCTTCTCCCAATTTAGTCGGCTTGACAATGGACTTTTTCATTCCACTCTCTGCTTCCATTAATACTTGTGAAATAGCAAACAGACCTATTAAAACCGGAAGTAATTGGAATCCACTTAACATGTCCATTTTAAACATCGAAGGAACCAGCCTAAGTTTTTGATTATCCGCAAAAGTTCCTGCTAATGCAGTTAATACTCCTAAAAATCCTGCAAAAATACCCTTTGTCATATTTCCTTTTGACAATGCTGCAATAACCGTCATTGCAAATAAAATAATTAAAAACTTTTCAACTGCAGAAAATTTAATAGCCAAAGCAGCTAGAGGTGGTGTAAATAGCCACAATACAAGCAAACTAAAAATACCTCCAAATAAAGATGATACTATACCTATTCTAAGCGCACGTACTCCTTCACCTCTTATTGCCATTGGATGACCATCAAACCCAGTTGTTATTGAGGATGGTGTCCCTGGAATATTAATTAAAATCGCTGGTACTAAACCACCACTGATACCACCTACATACAGACCTAATAATAAATACATTGAAGTAGTTATGTCGTATGCATAAGTAAGTGGTAAAAATATTGCTATAGCCATTGTAGCAGTCATTCCAGGAAGAGCACCAAATATTATACCAATGACAACTCCAACCGCTGCCACAACAAATTGTAATAAACCGAATACAATCATCTATCTTACCTACCCTTTCTTATGGTAATGTTACATTAAATACAAATCCAAAGATAAACCACAGAATAACAGATGTCACCACTGATACAATTATTGATACAATAACAGATTTTCTTTCTTTTGTTGCTGCATAAAGTAAATTGAATAATGTAACAAATATTATACTAGCCGTTAAAAATCCTATTATATCCATAAATATTATATATAAGATAAATAATACTATAGTGCCATAAAACTTTAACTTATCATAGTTTTCTTCAAAAAACCTCTTATTTTTCAGACTGATTATCGGTTTCTTTTCCTTTTTAGCTTTCATAACTCTTTGTAATAGCATTATCACAGCTAATATAATTAGGATCCCAATAATAATCTTTGGAAAAACAAGATGAGACTGTGAATATACTATCTTAACTCTAAAAAAATCAGCCATTTCTTATCCTCCTAAATTTCTATCTCTTTTCATTCAGATAGAACCGAGATATACTTGGTTCTATCTATTCACTCTATATTTAATTATTGTACTTGTACTTATTGTACAGTTAAATCATCTAAAGATGGAGCTGATTTTATCAAAGCATCTAAACTATCTCTTTTAGCAATAATATATGTTTTCGCTTCAGCTGAAGGCATATACGCTGCTTGGTAAGTTAACTTTGCCATATCATCTATAAATGCTTGATCTTCACAGATAGCTTTTACTGCTACATCTAATTCATCAACTAGTTCTTGTGGTGTTCCCTTTGGTAAATAAACAATGAAGTCTTTTGAGAATACAAATGGTTCACCATTTAATGTAACGCCTTGTTCAGCAAAAGTTGGTACATCAACGCCTTCTATTTCATCTAGTATTGCAACAAATTTCATTTTTAATTGAGCATCGATTCCTTCTTCTGTATATTGTTTTAGAGAAGAATAGTCAGCAAATATAATATCAGCGTTTCCATCCCATAACATTTGAGATTTTTCAGCAGTAGACCCACCAACAACTACATCAATTCTATCCGCAACTTCTTGACCATAAGTTGCTATAACCCATTCATAATAAGAGATAAATGCGATATGAGAAACACCTCCCGCTTCAACTGCAACACGAACTGATTCTGTTGGGTTTTCAACTAAGTATTCACATAATTCAACCATATCATTATATGGAGCATCCGCAGAAGCTGCAAAACATGCTCCAGGATTTGTTCCAATACGTGGCCCTATAACCATATTTTCAAGTGCATATTTTTGTTCGAATGCCCCAAATGAAATTCCTAAGTAAGTCATATCATGAAAGATCATTATAGTACTTCCATCTGCTTTTGCTGTTGAGATTGCATCAAGAGCTGGACCTGCACCAATAGCATCTACTTTATTATTACTCTTTAATTCTTTCGCTAAGTACCTGCTTGCTACATCTGCTATCATGTATGAGTCACCTGTTGTTGATGTAGAACCAATTACAACTCGAACTCTTTTACCCTCAAATCCAACTTCATCTTTCTTTGCGCAACCCACTAAACTTGTTATTCCTAATACCATAATTAATACAAGACTTAACACTTTTTTCATACCGTTTTCTCCTTTTGGTTTTGGTTTAATTGTTTTTAAATTATTACTTATCTTTATTTCAAGTAATCGGTGCCGGATTAAAGATACATAAATCGTTATATAATTTATATTGTTCTGCCCATGGTTTCTTTTTCCCACTTGCTACATCTATAATTAAATTAAAAAGTTCAGTCCCAACTTCTGAGATAGTAGCATGTCCAGTAGCAATAACCCCTGCATTCACATCTATTAGGTCATTCCAAGAATCTTTTAAATTTGTTCTAGACGAAACTTTGATTACTGGTGCTGCTGCCAAACCGTATGGGGTACCTCTTCCTGTCATAAATACCTGTAATGTAATCCCTGAAGCAAGTTGCATTGGGCCGCAAACAATATCACTTGCTGGCGTTGCTGCATATATCAAACCTTTTTTACTAGGTCTTTCACCAGGAGATAGCACTTCTACAATTGGAGCCATACCAGACTTTGCAATCGAACCCATTGCTTTTTCAACAATATTTGAGAGTCCTCCTAATTTATTACCTGGCGTAGGATTAGCACTTCGATCCACTGCTCCATTTTCTAAATATCTATCATACCATTGCATTTCATTTGCTAATTTTTTTACAACTTCCTGGTTTATACAACGTTCTGCTATCACATGGACACCATCTCGTACTTCTGTTACTTCTGAAAACATAACCGTTGCACCAGCTTCAACTAACATGTCTGACGCATAGCCTGCAGATGGGTTTGCGGTAATTCCAGAAAATGCATCACTTCCACCACATTGCATACCAATGCACAATTCAGATAATGGTAATGTTTCACGCTTTCGTTCATTTAATATCTTAAGTTTTTTCTCGGCCATTTGCATTAGCGCTTCCATCATTGCGTTAAATCCTTCAAGTTCTTGCAGAATAATCACATTTTCTGATGATATTTCAGCTTTCTCTATCAGCATCTCTACCGTCAATTTTTCACATCCTAATGCGACCACCATAATTTCTCCACCGAAGTTTGGATTATTTACCATATTTTTCAATGCTCTAATCGGAATTATTGCTTCAGGTGCATTGATTGCAACTCCACAACCATATGCATGGTTTATTGGAACTATATCATCAACATTCGGATATTTAGGTAAAAGCTCTCGCTTCATTTTTTCTACAGCAACATTTAGTACTCCTGTAACACATTGAACTGTAGTGCTAATTCCTAGAATGTTTCTTGTTCCTGCATATCCACCTTTTTTATTTTTATATCCTTCAAAGGTTCTAATCGGTGCTTTGGGTAATTCGGTAGTCAGATTTACTCCGAATTTCATATCGCCTACGTCCGGAGGTTGAGGTAATTCGAGCATTTTTTCATTTATCCAATCACCTTTTTTAATATCTTTTACTGCATACCCTAGAATAACTCCGTAACGGATGATTTCACCATTTTGAGGAATATCGATAAGTGCAATTTTGTGCCCTTGTGGGATGTCTTCATTTGCTAAAATATCGTCAAGTACAATGGTTCCTTTTTTGATCATATCCACTGTAATTGCTACATTATCTGTTTCTTTTATTTTAATGTACAATGGTGCGTTCATTTATTTCGTAACCTCACAATACAGTTTTTAGAATTCTAATAAATTAAGTCCTATCATATCACTGAATTTTCTTCCTACCTTACCATCTACTACTGTTAATACTACTTCTACCGTAGCACTAACAATCGCATTATTAAGATGGCCTCCATATATTTCATTTGTCAAAACATTACCAATTGTAAGGTGCACATGGATGTAAATGTCTTCTTGCTTGCAAGTTATATTTCCTGTTAATGTTAATATTTCGAAATCTCCAGAAAATTGTTTACTAAAATATTCTTTCTTTTTCGTATCAAAAATCCCAAGTGAAATATTATCTACAGCGCCAAGTCCACTTACCATACCAAGTTGAATCTTTTCAGTTTCACAAATATTAGTTAAGGAAGAAATTACTTCATCTCCTTTATCTAATCTTACAAAAATAGCTTGATCAAATCTTCTGTATTCCATACTCCATAGCCACCTTTCCTTTTAATCAATTTGTACAAATCGTATATTCGTACTGGTTAGATTAAGTTCATTTCTTTTAATACTTTTCTTAATTTCTCTTTTTGCTCTGGAAGTAGTTCTGCAATTGGTTCTAAGCATTTTCCAACTTCAAACCCTCTCATTACTAATCCTTCTTTGATTACAGCAGGAAATGTTCCCATATTGGTTGCAATTCTAAGTGGAGCTAATTGATACTGAGCTTCAAGAGAACCTTTCAAATCACCTTCCATATACTTATCATATATGTCAGCAGCAATTCTTGGAGCTATATTAGCACATGAAGCGATTGCTCCGGTAGCACCATAAGCTAGTCCTGCATATATCAATGTATCTCTACCTAAAAGTACACTAAAGTTATCATTGCCTCTTGTGAGTCTTAAGTATTCTTCTGTATTCGTGAAGTCTCCCGTACTATCCTTGATACCGACAATATTATCGATCTTAGCTAATCTTGCAACTGTAGTAGGCTCAACCCCAACATTTGTTTTTGGTTTATTATTATAAATGATAATAGGAAGCTTTGTGCTTGCTGCTACACTTACATAGAATTCATATAGTTCTTCCTGCGTCTGTGATACAAACATCGGTGTTAATACTGATATTACATCAACTCCTACCTCTTCAGCAATTTTGACAAGTTCTATAACACCCCTTGTCGTAATATGATTTGCACCCGCATAAACAGGTACTCTGCCTGCTGCTTCTTCGACTGCAACCTTTAATATTTGTCTTACTTCATCAGGTGAAAAAGCATAAAACTCTCCAGTTGTACCAAGTGGAAAAATACCATGTACTCCTTCTGAAATTAAAAAATTTATCATTTGGCGAAATATCGGTTCATTGAATTTACCATCTGAAGTTAATGGTGTAATAATTGGTGGAATGATTCCACGTGGTTTAAAATTCATTAGTTTGTCCTCCACAATTAGCTCTTAGGCTGATGCACATATTTTTTATCTAACTAAGCAAGGTCTTTTTCGGTCAAATTTCCATTCTGGTATCAAATACTGCATACCGATAGCATCATCTCTACCTCCAAGACAATTCTCAATATATAGTTCATTTGCCGCAAGTAATTTTTCCATATCAATTTCAATACCAAGCCCTGGTTTCTTCGGAACTTCGATACAACCGTCTACTATCTGTAATGGTTCTTTTGTTAATCGTTCTATTCCTTCTTGCCATATCCAGTGGGTATCAATTGCATTGATATTACCTGGTACTGCAGCTGCTGTGTGTGCAACCATTGCAAGTGATATATCAAAATGATTATTTGAATGACAACCCCAAGTTAATCCAAACTCATTGCACATCTGACCTACACGAACTGATCCTGCCATAGTCCAAAAATGAGGATCTGCTAATGGAATATCAACTGATTGCAAAGCAACTGAATGAGCCATTTCTCTCCAATCAGTAGCGATCATGTTGGTAGCAGTAGGAAGACCTGTTGCACGTCTAAATTCTGCCAAGATTTCACGGCCAGAATATACATCTTCCGCTCCGCATGGATCTTCACAATAAGTTAATATACCGTGCATGTCTTTACATAATTCAATCGCATCCTTTAATAACCAACCACCATTTGGATCAAGTGTTATGGAAGCTTCCGGAAACGCTTCTTTTAGAGCTCTTATCGCTTTTATTTCTTCTTTCCCTGAAAGAACGCCACCTTTTAATTTAAAATCTGAGAATCCGTATTTGTCTTTCGTTGCTTTTGCTAAAGAAACGATTGCTTCTGGTGTCATTGCTTCTTCGTGACGAATTCGATACCATTCGCAGTCATCATTTGGATAACTATCATAAGGCAAATCGGTTTTCTTTCTATCTGCAATGTAGAATAAGTAGCCTAACATCCTTACTTTATCGCGTTGCATACCATCCCCAAGCAAGGCTGCCACTGGTACCCCTAGGTGTTTTCCTAATAAATCAAGGAAGGGTGCCTCTATCGCTGTTACTACATGTACTCCTGTTCGAAGATCGAAGGTTTGCGCGCCACGCACATCGTCTTCACTTTCATTAAGTGATTTCTTAACCTTAAGTAATGTATTCTTATAATCGCCAATGCTAGTTCCTACTACGAGATGTTTTGTCGCTTCTAACGCTTTTGTTATTTTTTCACCGCCAGGAACTTCTCCAATTCCTTGGACACCATTACTATCTGTTAAAATTACTATATTTCTTGTAAAATAGGGAGAATGTGCACCGCTAAGATTAAGTAGCATGCTATCTTTCCCTGCAACTGGGTACACTTCCATTTTTTGAATTGTTGGTGTCATTACAATATCCCGCCTTTATCTTTTCTATTTAACAATTATTTTTCAACTATTACATTCGCCATCTTTTCGTAGTATTTTACAATGCTACAGTGATCTTCTTTTTCATGTCCGTCAGCTTTTAGCGCTTGCATCATTTCCATAACCTGTGATGTTAATGGAAGTGGAGAACTAACAGAATGTCCTGCATTTAAAGCATTGTTAAGATCCTTGATGTGTAATTCAATACGAAATCCTGGATTAAATCTTCTCTCTAAAACCATTGGTGCTTTTGCATCTAAAACGGTTGATCCTGCAAGTCCGCCTCGAATTGCTTTGTATACTAATTCTGGGTCAGCTCCTGCTTTTTTTGCTAATGTTAATGCTTCTGACATAGCTGCAATGTTTAATCCAACAATGATTTGATTTGCAAGTTTCGCAATATTACCAGCACCTAAATCTCCTACATAAACTACAGTCCCTGCCATTACCATTAGTAAATCATAATATTTATCAAACAACTCTTTTTTACCACCAACCATTACAGAGAGTGTTCCATCAATTGCTTTTGGTTCTCCTCCACTTACTGGTGCATCAAGCATTTCAATTCCTTTTTCTAAAAGCTTTGCTCCAATTGCTTTGCTTTCCACTGGATCAATTGAACTCATATCAATTAATACTGTTCCAGGTTTTGCAGTATCTGAAATACCGTTTCCACCAAGTGCAACACTTCTTACGTGTGGTGAATTTGGAAGCATTGTAATAATTAAATCACATTCATTTGCAACTGCAGCCCCATTTTCTACTGCCCTTGCTCCTTTGGCTACTACTTCATTCACAGCAGCTTCACTAAAATCGCACACAACTAACTCGTGCCCTGCTTTAATTAAATTCAAACTCATTGGTTTACCCATAATTCCAAGTCCTATAAACCCTATTTTCATATCCTTACTCCTTTTTCTTAATTAAATTAAATTTCACTTAGTATTCTTCCTCGATAAATTTAAATCTATAAAAAATTTCTTTAACCATAATAGTATTATATATTTTGTGCAATATTAATACTATTGATTTAAAATATGAACTTTATGTATACATTTTAGACAATTATTGAAAGCTTTCACTAATTGAAATATACATTGCATTATTTTATTTCATAATTTCAAGTTTGAAATGTTTTATTCAACTTGAAACAAATGAATTTTTCATTTCACATAATATTTCATAAATTGAAATATTTACAATATCATCATACTGTATATTTTTATTTGGCTTGTTTGTCAATTGAAGCATCCTTGTTTATCCTATATAATTAAATATAAAAATTGGAGGAATGAAATCATGAAAAAATGTGTCATTATACCGGATTCTTTTAAAGGCACTCTTAGTTCTATAGAGATTTGTGACATCGTTAGTGTAAAAGTAAAAGAATTTTATCCCGCGTGTGAAACGATTACAATTCCAATCGCAGACGGTGGTGAAGGGACTGTGGATTGTTTTTTACAGGCAATTGATGCCGACAAGGTAAACGTTAGTGTAACCGGTCCATATAATGAACTGCTAAATTGTTACTATGCAAGATATAACAATACGGCTATTATCGAAATGGCTCAATCAGCAGGCTTACCTTTGGTTGAAAACAGAAAAAATCCTGCAATAACTACAACCTATGGGACAGGGCTTATGATCAAACATGCAATAGAAAACGGCTGTACTGACATAGTGATTGGTTTAGGAGGAAGTTGTACAAACGATGCCGGAGTGGGAGCAGCCTGTGCTATTGGCGTTGATTTTTACGACGACTACGGTAATACCTTTCTTCCAACAGGTAATACTTTATCAAAAATCTCTAAAATCGATAATTCAAAAGCAATACAGTTACTAAATAATTGTACAGTTACTGCAATGTGTGATATTGATAATCCTATGTATGGAAAAACGGGAGCCGCCTATATATTCAGTCCTCAAAAAGGTGCAGACGATAGGATGGTTTTGGAACTAGACGAGAACCTGAAAGCATTATCCGCAACTATAATTGATAACCTTGGAATTGATGTTTCTAATATCCCAGGTTCTGGTGCAGCCGGAGCAATGGGTGCAGGTGTTGTTGCATTTTTTAATGGAAAATTAAAATCTGGAATTCATACTATATTGGATTTAATTCAATTCGATGAATTGATAGAAGGTACCGACCTGATTTTTACTGGAGAAGGTAAAATTGACTCTCAAAGTCTAAGAGGTAAGGTTGTTATTGGAGTAGCGGAACGTGCCTTGAAAAAGAACATTCCAGTTGTTGCAATTGTTGGGGCAATTGGAGAAGAAGCCGAAAAAGCTTATGATATGGGTGTAAGTTCTATATTTAGTATCAATCGCGCTGCTATTGCATTTGAAGAATCAAGATATCACAGCAAAGAAAATCTTGCCTCAACCATTGAGTCTCTTATGAGATTTCGTAAAATATGTAAGTAAAATTAGTTATGAACATTATTGAATTAGTCTGTAAATTTATCTGCAATGATAACATTACAGGCTTTTTTAATTGAAGGCTGTATAACTACATTATCTTTAAAATTATAGATTACTATGATATAATAAAAATTAATTATTTATATTTAGAATACAAAAAAAAATACTTTTGAAAGGGTGTTTATATGGAAATAGAAAAGAAATTCTTAGTAAACAAGATGCCTGATAATTTATCAAAATACACTTGTTATGAAATTGAACAAGGATATTTATGCACCTCTCCAGTTGTTCGGATTCGGAAGAAAAATTCAGATTATATTTTAACTTACAAATCTCGTGAGTTTTTTAAATCAACTCCAAAACTAGCGATTCCAGATAACGTTTCTGCTTGTGAAGAAGTTGAATTACCACTTACAAAAGAATCTTATGAACATCTACGTGAAAAAATTGATAACAATATTATAACCAAGCGAAGATATAACATCCCTTTATACGGAGACTATATAGCTGAGCTTGATGTATTCTCTGGAAAGCTTGAAGGTCTTATCGTTGTTGAGGTAGAATTTCGCGACGCTTTGCAGGCCTCCATTTTCGTTAAGCCTTCTTGGTTTGGCGATGACGTAAGTACAATCAAGCAATATGGCAACGCTAGTTTATCAAAGCTAGAAAGTTGGAATTAACTAGATACTACACTGTGATTTCTTTAAGCTAATGAGTTAGATTGTCGTAATAAACCACATACTACATACTAATCATTCTAATTAAAACAATAAGAACAAACAAAAACCATTATTTTGATATGATTTCTCTAAAGTTGACAGTGCGAATACACAAAACTACTTTGGAAGGATCCTATCAATATAATGGTTTTTTATCTTTCTATCAAATAAATTATTTAACCTGGCATTCCTTTGGTGATACGTCTGTCCGTATTCCTTTGAAGACAGGCTGCCTAAGAGAGTCCTTCGTATTAGGCATATATTCAACCGTACATACAAGAGTTGGTTTTATCCATGTTATTTCATCCGTATATGCCGGAGCAAGCGCAAAAGGCGAATTGCTTGTTTGTTCACAATTATATAGCTGTACAAAATCTGATTTTACGCCAAAAGATACTCCACCTTTATAATATAATGTTTCTCCTTTGTACTGTCCTAGAATCAAAGTATTACTTTTTTCCTTTCGAATATATCCACAAACAACAAAGTCTTCATCAGCCATTCTTTTAAACTTAATCCAATCTTTCGTCCGTTTATCAAAGTAATATTTACTATCAGCCTTCTTCGCAACAACCCCTTCCAATTTTTGCTGGTCTGCGAGGTTGAATAACTCTATTCCCTTTTCAACAATAAATCTAGAGATGGCTATTCTTTCATTCTCAATTATCGTGTTACTAAGTATTTCTTTTCTTTCCATCAGCTTTTGACTATATAGTTCTTTTCCATCCGCATATAAAATATCATACGCTACAAAACTTGCAGGCAATTTACTATAAGCTAATTGTATTTTAAAAGGATCTGATAATAAAGTCCTTCTTTGTAATTCATAAAAATCAGGAATTCCATTTCTTAAAACTAATAATTCTCCGTCTAAAATACACTTTGCTTTCACCTGTTTATTAATCTGAGCTAATTCTGGAAACCTAGGTAGCAACTTCATATCTCGTTTATTTCTTAATTCCGTTTCTTCTCCATTTAAATAAGCAATGCATCGAATACCATCTAATTTTAATTCATAAATCCAATCAACTGAATTAAACGGATTCATCATTTCACTAATTAACATTGGCTTAATTGCTTTTGCATCAAAAAGATCCATTATAACGTACCTGATACTTTTGCCATTGCATTGTTATTATTTGAATTATTATTTTTATTATTACTTGTTAACTCTAAGCTACGTTGAAGGGCTTCCATAAGATCAATTACGTTGTTAGTTTCACCCGTATCCGTAGTCACTATTTCTTTTCCCTGTATTTTTGTCATGATCGCACTTCTTAATCTTGCTTGGTACTCATCATTATATTCTTTAATATTAAAAGGCTTAGTCATATTTTCAATTATCATTTTAGCCATATCTAATTCATTTTGATCTAACTGCATTTGGGGAATTTGCTTTGGAACTGATACGATTTCATCTGCATAGAATAAAGTTTTTACAATTATCCCTTCATTCGTTGGATATAACACAATTAACTTCTCATTTGTTCCCATTACTGTTTTAGCAATCGCAATTTTGTTTTGTTGCAAAATCGTCTGTCTAAGTAATTCATAGGCTTTCTCTGCTCCTACATCTGGAATCGCATAATAATCTTTCTCAAAATATATTGAGTCAATTTCAGACATATTCGCAAATTGCATAATATGAATTGTTCTATCTTTTTTCGTCTTGATTTTTTCTAACTCTTCATCCGTCATTATTACATATTTATCTGTTTCGTACTCATATCCTTTTATAATATCATCGGACGTAACCTCTTTATTACAATGGCTGCAATATTTCTTATATCTTATTCTTGCTTTACTTTCTTTATCCAACTGATTAAAGTGAATGTCATTATCAACACTAGTTTTATACATTCCAATTGGAATCAATACTAATCCCATACTAATTAACCCTTTATGTGCAACTGCCATATTACAACCTCCAATAATTTTATTTGTATATTATGTGTAATACAATCAAAATTATCAGTCTTATAACAATAGCAATTTATAATTTAGGCCAAAGCTTTGCTAAATCTTTAATGCAGCCTTCATATTAACGTGTATGATTAGTTGTAAAACACACCTATAATCTTGCCCGTTAGTCATGGTTTGTGAATGATTTTAGACAACGAAAAAACCACTGATTTTATAATAAAATCAATGGTTTAATTAATGCGGGAAAAGGGACTTGAACCCCCACGAGTAACCTCACTAGATCCTAAGTCTAGCGCGTCTGCCAATTCCGCCATACCCGCATTTCGTACTCCAATATTGTAACATATTTAGTACATTTGAGCAAGATAATTTTTATTTATCTTGAATGAGACACCCGGGGTTCGAACCCGGGACACCTAGATTAAAAATCTAGTGCTCTACCAACTGAGCTAGTATCCCACAAGCTGGGCTGGAAGGATTTGAACCTTCGAATACAGGAGTCAAAGTCCTGTGCCTTACCGCTTGGCGACAACCCAATAGGGTGGATAGAGGGATTCGAACCCTCGACCTCAAGAATCACAATCTTGCGTGCTAACCAACTGCACCATACCCACCATATATAGTTAAATGTTTAGTTAATTAATTTAATTATCTAAATGTGCCTGAAGGGATTTGAACCCCTGACCCACGCCTTAGAAGGGCGTTGCTCTATCCAGCTGAGCTACAAACACGCATCAAAGAAAAATCTTTGAAGCGGGTGATGGGAATCGAACCCACGCGTCTAGCTTGGAAGGCTAGCGTTCTACCATTGAACCACACCCGCATATAATATAAGTTGAAATCGGGGTGACAGGATTCGAACCTGCGACCTCTTGAACCCAAATCAAGCGCTCTAGCCAAGCTGAGCCACACCCCGTAAGAGACCAATTTCACTATATGCATTTATAATATAACTTTTTATTCTGTGTTATTTAATATGTCATTTTCTAGCGCAAGTGTTATTATACCGTGGTCCATATTAAATGTCAACACTTAATTACATTTTTTTTATAAATAACACATGGTAAAATGTGCCTCTCCATATTTATCAATCTCAATCACGGTACAACTCCGCTTTCCATCTGACGGTAATGTTGCACTTCCCGGATTAATGAGAGTGATATTTTCTTCTCTCTTATAATAACGAATATGTGTATGTCCGAAAAGTACGAGGCCAGCACTAAGACTTATTCCTCTTTCCTTAACATTTGTATATGTTGATTTAACACTATATTTATGACCATGAGTTATGAATGTTTTAATACCGGCTATATCTATAATTTTCTCTTGTGGTGTTGTAGTAAAAAAGTCATTGTTGCCGCTCACAGCCTCTATTTCAATCTCCGGAAAAATATATCTAAGATCATCAACATCACGTTCAATATCTCCAAGATGTATTATTCTCCTAATTTCACTATCTTTTCTAATAAATTCTACTATAGGATTGATCTTCCCATGCGTATCGCTAATTACTAATATCTTCATGGTTTAATTATATCCTATCCTTTAAAATATCTAACATTAATCTTAATGCTTTGCCCCTATGACTAATTTTATTCTTTTGTTCAGAAGGTAACTCTGCAGTTGTACAATTATATTCAGGTACATAAAATATTGGGTCGTAACCAAATCCATTTGCTCCTTTAATTTCATGTCCAATTATACCTTCAATTGTGCCTTGCGTTGTTCTCACTTCTCCATCTGGAAAAGCTGCTGCAATAGCGCAAACAAAACGTGCCGTTCTCTTCTCATCAGGAACATTTTTTAGTTTTTCTAATATAGCACTATTCTTAATGTCATATGAAGTATTCTCCCCCATATATCGAGCCGAGTATACTCCTGGAGCCTTATCTAAAAAATCAATTTCAAGACCTGAATCATCTGCTAAAACAATCCCACCTGTTAGTTTAGATATTTCTATTGCTTTAATCTTTGCATTTTCTTCGAAAGTTATACCATCTTCTACAATATTTACGTCAATTCCTAAATCTTCCAAAGAAAAAACTTCCGCTTCTAAACTAGAAAGTATAGCTCTGACTTCCTTCATCTTCCCTTTATTCGTTGTTGCAAAAATTATTTTCTCCATAGTGTTTACCTACCTATCTCATTTCATACGTGTCATATACTGTTAAAATACTATTATATAATGAATCTGCTGCTTTTTTAAGAAATTCTTCATCACTCAGTCTTTTTAGATCTGAATCATTTGTCATATATCCGAGTTCTATTAATATTGCTGGTACACTTGCTTTTATTACAACACGATAATCTTCTGTTTCTAAAGCACCTCGTCCTGGCGAATCAAGATTTTTTGCTAAGTCATCATATACTAATTTGGCTAAGTCTTCACCAGATAGTTTATCTGAGTCTGGTAATGTTGTTGAATAGTACACTTCAGTACCTTTAACATAGCTATAGTCATTTGCATTGCAATGCATGCTAATAAACATATCCGGATTAATTCCATTTGAAATAGCAATTCGATCATCTAAACTAACATCTATATCTTCGAACCGTAAATAGTAAAACTTAATTTTCTCTTGCGCATCTGTTAATTTTTTAAGTTTCATAGCATAGCTTAAATTTACTGCTTGTTCAATAACATTATTATAAACAGCCCCCGGAGACGATACCCCTCCGTGCCCTGGGTCTATAACAACAATTTTGTCATATTTTTCTCTTGGTGTTACAGGTTTGATATATATATAATCTTTATCTTCCGAATAAATATACTCTAAATAATTGTCAAAAATCATTGTAAAACGTGTTTCTTCGCCATTATTACTTACAGCTATATTTCTACCTGCATTAGACCTATTTATTACCTGATTTACGCTAATTTGCTTGTTTTTAGTAGTAACTATTTCATATTCATATCCATCTGCATAATAAATATCTTGCTTATCAATTTTTTTATCAAAGCTAATTTCTAGTTGTTTCTTAATTATATCCGCATTTTCAGTTAAGTTTTTTAGTGAAATTCCTTCACTCTTTTTAATTACAATTAATCCGAATTCACCTGGTTTTACAGCATCTTCTGTTTTTTCTTTTTGTTTTAAACGAATCGTAACTTTGTTACCCTTAACCTTTACTTCGTATTCAGGTATTGATTTTAATTCTAGCTTAATAGTTAGAAGGTTTTTATTCTTTTCATTCACAATCGATAAAATATTATCCCCTAAATTACTAGATTCAATTTTTAAATCTGTATTTGTATATGGTAAGCATAATAAAAGGGAAGAATTCATTTTTTCTTCTAATATTTCAATTGAAGGTTCCCATACAGTTTCTAGTTGTATATAGTCCCCTTCTTTGTCATTACCTACTGTTAATCCATATATGTAATTCTCTAATATATTAATTGTCACAATTTTTCTATCCTCTGACAGATTCATTGTTCCTTGTATTTCGGAGTTAGCGAGTTCTATCTTTAATAAAGAATTATTTTTGCCTTTTGTACTTAATTCAACATTATCAATTAGTCCCTCAACAACTTTAGGATACTCTTTGATTTGTTCAAATGAAACTTTCGTAAATTCAATATCTAGAATATTATCTGTTTTATCAAGATTTACATTCGTTATAGGAGAAGAAGTATAAATAACATATTGGGTAATTCCATTCTTTTCTATCAAATCTATTTTTTCAATATTTGAGACATCATTTTTTTGTTTTTTAATCTTATCCAGAATATATAAATCATTCAGATTATCTAGTTGATTCTCACTTACAGTCCACTGAACATATGCATTATTATCTGAATTCATTGCTGCAATAGTTTGCGTTAATTCTACTGATGTATCCTTTCTAAATGATATACCAATTAGCAATACAACAAGGGCTATGGCTAAACCCAGCAGTATGAACTTTCCAAAATTGTTAGACCTTCTTCTTCTTCTCATATAAATACCTCCGTAGCATTAGCTTACTTTATTATAACAAAAAATTTTCTATTGTATAGTAACTTTTTACGAAAGTAATCTTTTCTTTCTTACTGATAATCTTAATATACTTTTTCCTACAATACTACTTCTGAAACGCTTCATCAATTGCTTTTTCAAGAGCATCCGCCACATTTTCGACGAAATAATAATCTGTTAATCTGCTAAGATCTCCTGCGTTACTCATAAAACCTATTTCAACAAGAGCAACCGGTATCGGTAAATGATTTAATATATAGAGATCATCTCTTTTTACAAGTCCGCGGTTTTTTAAACCTAGAGTATTAATTAAATATTTCTGACATATTGCAGCAAATTCATAACTACCTGCAACCCCTGGTTTGTATAACGTTTCTGTTCCTGAAACAGCTGTATTCCATACGCTATTGTTATGTATGCTTAAAAACAAATCTGCATTTACTCTTGTTGCTAAATCTGCTCTTTGCTTTAATGTCGGATAAATATCAGTTGTTCTTGTATAATATACAATAATATCATCTCTTAAATCAAAGCGCCTTTTCAATGCTAATAGCATATTAAGATTTAAATCTTTTTCCTTAATTCCCTTTGACATGGCTCCTGGATCAGTTGCTCCATGACCTGCATCTATTACAATAACTGGTTTTTTTGGAGTAGCTGGTGTTTGATTATCTTTTGGAGAAATCGTAAGTAATACAAGATTTTCATTTTCTTCAACCTTATAAACTACTTCTGTTTTCAAATCAAGAACAACTCGAACAAAATTATTCTCATATGGGGCAGTTCGAATAGAATAAATTACTCTTCCATTAACAGCTTGTTCTTTATATCCAAGAGAAGTTGCCGCACCAACAATATCTACTACAAGTCTATTCGGATTTTGTAACATCTGTATATTATAATCTAAATTATTTGTTCCAGTTAATAATAAACTAGTTTCTCCAGCTGTTTCTGATAATTTCATACCTGTAACAGTTAGAAGGGACTCTAGATTAATTCCTGAAGTATTATTCCATTCAACAGGTTCATTCATTAATGAATTACCCGTAAGCGTTAACTTCGCCAAGCTACTATTTGCGTTCCACTCAACATTATACCCCAACGTTTCTGCTACAAATCTTATAGGTATCATAGTTTTTGCATTTGGCTTAGTAACGTCCCTTACTAAACGCGGGCAAGCATCCATCGGAATTGCTTTCCCGTCTACTATCGCTGTATAACTCCCAATAACTAGTCGAATTATAGTTCCATCTTTTGTTATTGTAATACTTCTGTCCGAGTTATCCCATACTACATTAGCTGCAATTCCTTCCATTTCAAACATTTCTCTTACCGGTACCAGTGTTCTATGCTCTAAAGCTATCCCTGGTATTTCATTTGTCTTTAGTATCACACCCTCAACCATAACATTAACCAACGCATTTGATACATCAACAATTTTGCCCCCAGTTTCTACGAAAAACTTGAAATCCCCAGCTGCAATTGTATTTATGCCTACCAAAAATATAAACATTAGCGCCATAGTTAATCCCATTACATACTTCTTCACTAAAATTCCTCCTCACATTCCATAGATGTCATTGCATGTAAAGAAACAGAATCTTTCACCCATCTCTTTGTTTGGCGAATGCTCTTCAATTATAACAAAAAAAGATGTTTTTATATACCTTTGTCAATCTTTTGTAATATTATTGTAAAATACATTGATATCTTGACATAATTTTCAATATTTACCATTATATATGTAACGACTATTTGTAACCCATCTAGCAAGAGGTTCTTTTTATTTTAAGATAAAAAAACAGAATAGATTTCTCTATCCTGTTCTATAACCGCATTATTCTATGTTCTTTGTATATGCTTTCAAACAAATGTTTGCATTTAATTTAGATTCTGTTCTGTCCCAAGTCTTACCGTCATAACTTCTATAACCTTCCCCATCCGATAAATCAACATTTTTAGTCTGATCCCCCGAAATATATTCTATTGGGATTTGGTACGAAGGATTTAAGGTAGTTACTTTAACAACTACTGCATATTTAGTCTTTGAATCAATACTTAACTCTTGATCAAAGTCAATTGTATAAAAACCAGCATTTTTAAAGCTTCCTTTAGCAACTAACACTCTACTATTTAAACTACTACTATTTACAAACTCAGGAGTAACATATACTTCATAGGATGTATTTGGATCAACTGCATAAAATCCTACTGCAAGTAATTTTTCTTTTGCTTTAGTTGTATACACATTGGAAAAGTAAGCACTTATTTTACCATATCCTACTGTTCCAACCCATCCTAATAAATCAGATTGATATATATTATCATACTTATTAACATCATCAACTCGTGTATATACAAGATTATTTAAAAGAAACTGTTTCGATTCGTATGAAATGTAAATATATCCTTCATCCCCAAATTCTGCACCCCAGCTATTTTTACAAACAAAAGCTCCATTACTTGTAGGTCTTATACCTGCAGCAAAATTGCTTTTTGGATAATTATCATCCCATCCAACAATTACAACATCATGATTTTGCTTTTTAGCTCCATCATAATAGAGAGAATTTGTCAACTCATTGTAATAATTTGAAGTTGATACTGAATTAGCGAGCGGCATATATAACGATGTTTGAACTCCGCCATATGACAATACTGCTTCCTTTATTTTCCCTAAATCTTTATCAGGTATTGATTCATATCCTTGAACGTGTATAACTGATTTTAATCCCTCTGTTGTTGTTCCATCACCATATGGGTCATCTTTTTCTCTAACTGGCCCCTTCCAACTCAATAGATATGCTGTAGCCATCATATTATTTCCGCCTGTAGTTTGCGAAATATTATAGCCTGTGTTTTGTGACATATGATCTTCCGAAAAGTTCCAATAACTGAACGGGAGTAAACTTGTTTCTAAAGCTGCTATATTCGCAAATGCCCAACATGTTCCTAAAGGACCTTGATTCTTGACAGATGTAACTTTATTATATTCTCTTCCATCAAAAAATTGTGGTAATGTAAATTCATTCGTTTTTGTCACTACAACAACAGAATTAATTATATTATCCCATGCAACATTACAATCATATTCCTCTAAAATATAACGTATTGGAATATATATTCTACTCTTTATTGCAACAATTTTTGTATCGATATCCCGCTTTATATCATTTACCATTATGTATGTGGAGTCAACTGAAAGCTTGATAATAGTGTTATCTTTCTCCAATACTGCTTCTTGTGAAGACTGATTCCACGTAACCTTTATTCCATATGATTCACACACTACTCTGAGTGGCACTTGTGTCCTATATCTACTATCTATAAACGGAAATCCGTTGCTATCACTAAAATCTATATATTCACCATCTACTATAACGTTAATCTTAAGATTTCTGCCTACTATAGAATTCCTAATTGTATTATTTATAACATTGCTACTTGTACTTTTAACCTGCTTCGGATATATAATGTCATTTGCTACTACATTAGGTTGAAAAGTAGCTATTAATACAATTAAAACACATAATAATAGCTTAAACTTTTTCATATATTATACCTCATTCTTTTTTCTTGGAGGCTTAGGACCATGAAATTGATAAAGATAAGATTTTAACATACCATTATAAATTTTTCTTGTCTTATCAGATTTCTTACCAATATGCCTTTCTGCACCCTCATAACTCGAGATTACATACATTGACCAACTATCTAATCTTTTAAAAGCATCCCCTAATTCTTTGTATATGGCTGGTAAAGTATCTTCTGTTTCTAAACGTTCACCGTATGGTGGGTTAGTTATTATAAATCCGTATTTTTTAGGATGACTTAACTTACTTACTGGTCTTTGTTGAAAATGAATAAACTTTTCAACGCCTGCGCTTTTCGCATTTTCTCTTGCTATTTTAATCATTTCAGGGTCAATGTCATATGCTTGTATATCCATATCTACATTTTCATCAATTAAATCATTTGCTTCATCAATTACAGAAAACCATGTTTTCTTCTTAATAATATTAGTCCAATTCTCAGCTGTAAATTCGCGATTCATACCTGGTGCAATATTTGCACCCATCATTGCTGCTTCAATAGCAAATGTTCCACTTCCACAAAATGGATCTACTAAAATACGATCCTTATTCCAAGGTGAAAATTGAATAATAGAAGCTGCTAACGTTTCTGAGATTGGTGCTCTACTAGTCAATTGTCTATATCCACGTTTGTGTAGAGAATCACCTGTAGAATCAAGTGCAATCGTTACTATATCCTTTAAAATAAACACTCTCATAGGATAATTACTGCCACTTTCATCAAACCATTCAGTTCTATACGTTCTTTTTAATCTCTCTACAATTGCTTTTTTCACAATAGACTGAATATCAGAAGCACTAAATAATGTTGATCGTATGGAAGAAGCTTTCGTCACCCAAAATCTACCATCTTTCGGTATATAATTCTCCCATTCTAGTTTCTTCGTGTTTTCAAATAGTTCATCAAACGTTTCTGCTTTAAATGAACCAACTTTAATCATAATTCTTTCTGTCGAACGCAAGAATACATTTGCTCTACATAATGCTTCTTCATCACCCTCAAATGTTACTCTTCCATCCGCTACTTCAGTTATTTCATACCCTAAATCTATTATTTCTTGTTTTAGAATTGTTTCTAATCCGAATAAACAAGGTGCTATTAATTCCATCTTCTGCATAATTTTCTCCTAGCATTTTTATATGCTTATAATATCATATTTTCTCTTTTTTTGTATTACATAAGTATTAAATTTTTATACTATAAATTATTTCTTCATTAAGTGTCTTTATTGTAATCAAATTTCCATCAAGTTCAGCATATGTATTCCCGAATTCTGACTTTGGTATAGAAATTGATCCTGGATTAATAAAGATATTTCCTTCTTTCTCCTTTATCATCGGAACGTGTGTATGACCATACATTAAAATGTCACCCGCTCTAAGTGGTGGCAATTTATCTTCATTATAAACATGTCCATGAGTTAAGTAAATTATTCTTCCATCATATAAAATTGTGCTATAGTCAGCCATAATTGGAAAATCCAAAACCATTTGGTCAACTTCTGCATCACAATTACCTCTAATAGCTAAAATATCATCTTTTATACTATTTAATGACACAATAACATCCTTAGGGTTGTATGATTTCGGCAAATCATTCCTTGGTCCATGATACAATATATCGCCTAAAATGACAAGCTTATTAAAATTTCCCTTCCTATATATATGTAATATCTTATCTAAATAAAATTTTGACCCATGTATATCAGATATTATAAGTAATCTCATCATTTGTACCTCCTATATCTTAGTTCTTTTCAACTTCACCAGTCCAGTTCAAGTATCCACCACTTAAATTTACAACTCTATATCCTAATGACTCTAATAGTCTTGCTGCTCTTATCCCTCTAGTCCCTACTTGACAATATACAACTATTTCGTTGCCACGTAAAGGTAAATCTTTTTTTATTTCTAGAGAATCAAATGGTATATTAATTGCTCCTTTTATATGGCCTTCATTATACTCTTGCTTTGTTCTTACATCCACAAATATACAATTCTTTTTTTTTAAGCAATTTAATGCCTCTTTTATAGATATTTCTTTAAACCACATAAAATCACCACGCCTAATATTATATTACAAAGTATGCAAAATGAGTTTTATATGTTACAAAAAAGAACATTCTATCGAATGTTCTTTTTTTTGTATCTGCAGATTTAAACTCTTTATATTAGATATTAGTTATTATTGTTTTGAGTTGAGTTTCTTCCTGTAGTAGCATTTCTTCCTGTTGTATCTTGTGAAGCATTTTGTGAAGCGTTTCTTGATCCATTAGCATTTTGAGCATTGTTTTGAGAACCGCTTTGTGAAGTGTTTGATCCACCACCTGTAGTGTTTTGTGATGCATTTCTACCTGAATTATTTTGTGAAGCGTTTTGTGATGCATTTTGTGAAGAATAATTAGTACTGTTTCTTGATGAGTTACCTTGTGATGCATTTTGTGAAGAATTGTTGTTGCTGTTTCTTGTTGAATCGTTCATATTTGTTTCCTCCTAGGTTTGGTTAAGCATTTTGTTACAGTTATATTATCTCTTATTATAATTTTTTTATTCTTTATTTCATCTAATAAATTATTATTCTTATTACATTTTTCATGTATTTAAATGAATTCAAATCAAATTTATTTACATTTTTGCCTTTATTTGGTATAATTAGTAAAAATAGTGTTGTAATTGGGGGAATTTTAATGGGTGAAATTGTACGTCGTAGAATTACAACTGACGAACTTGAAATTGGAATGATTGTTACAGAAGATGTAATAACTCCATCAGGCATATTATTAATACCTGCATATACTATTCTTACTAATAGACATATATTCAGAATGCAACTTTATCAAGTACTTAGTGTAGTAATTAAAGTTAATCTGAATAATCAGAATGTAAATGATGATGATTCTGATGAACAAACATTAGAAGTAACAAGAGTACAACCTAATTTTAAAGAGTTTCAAACAAGTTATCATGAATGTTCATCCATGATTAAGTCCCAATTAGATTCTATTAGCAAAGGGTCTGATATTGATATTACAGAATTATATTCACTAAGTACATCTATGATATCTTCACTTAATACATCATCTGATTTATTTAATTATTTGCATCATTTAAAAATACATGATGATTATACCTATTATCATTGCTTAAACGTTTCATTATTATGTAATATATTTGGTACTTGGTTAAATCTTGATAATGAAACTCTAAAAAATTTAACTATCTCTGGTCTTTTACATGATATTGGTAAGCTTTCAATTGACTTAGATGTTCTTAATAAACCAGGAAAATTAACTGAGTCTGAATTTGCTCTTATTAAAAACCATACTATTCTAGGCTATGAAATGGTAAAAGAATCACCATTGCCTGAGTCAGTTAAATTAGGTATATTAATGCACCATGAAAAGTATGATGGTTCTGGCTATCCTTATGGATTAAAAATGGACCAAATTCATATGTTTGGTAAAATTATTGCAATCGTAGATATTTACGATGCTATGACATCTGATCGTTCCTATCATAAACGTTTTTCACCTTTTAAAGTTATAAGAATGTTTGAGCAAGAAGCCTATGGAGTACTAGATACATATTTACTACTCAAGTTTCTCAAAAATATTGCAGATAATTATGTTGGCTGTACAGCAAAATTATCGAACGGTCAAATGGGTAAAATCGTATTTATAAGTTCAAAGTCTCCATCGAGGCCAATTGTACAATTAGATGGGTCAATGGTAGATATGCAACGTGAGCATAATCTTGAAATTATTGAAGTATTATAAAATTTTTTCAACTATTATATCAAACCTTTTTTCGACTTTTAAACTCATATTTTGATTTTTTATATATTTTCCTGTTGCATTTTTGTACGAGCTATACTATAATAAAAATATGATAGTTGTTCCCCTTTATTTCAACTATCATAATATATAGCCCCTTATTAATTATTTATACTCCCCTCATTAGGCAAGTGTATGGCTCCCCCATATACTTGCCGTTTTTTTTATTTAATATTTACAATTAATATATACTTCAATAATATTAATCCTTTTATTTAAATAGTTGTTATATTTATATAATTAATTATATCTTTTTATTTATATTTAGATTATTCAATATAATAATATCTAACCTAACTTCATATTTCTGGATACTTTCTGTATTTAATTTGGTGTTTATTTAATGTATATAAGTTGTAAATAATTTGCTTTCTATTTTAGTTTGCAATTATTAATGTTGACAGAGTTTAATATAATTTGTAAATGTTTATGGGAATAAAAAACAAGCCCCTTATCTAATTAATAGATAAAGGGCTTAATTTAATGTGCGTGAGAAGATTCGAACTCCCGGCCTTCTGATCCGTAGTCAGACGCTCTATCCAGCTGAGCTACACACACATGTTTTTTTAAAAAAAAATAATGCCGACGACCGGAATCGAACCGGTACGGGGGGTAAACCCCGCAGGATTTTAAGTCCTGTGCGTCTGCCAGTTCCGCCACGTCGGCATTTCAAAATTGATTACTCTAGGTTTTCAATTCCTAGTGGTCGCAATAGGGCTCGAACCTATGACCCCCTGCTTGTAAGGCAGGTGCTCTCCCAGCTGAGCTATGCGACCAAAACGACCCGGATGGGACTCGAACTTCAGGGACTCGAACCCCGGACCGACCGGTTATGAGCCGGTTGCTCTAACCAACTGAGCTAAAGGCCCTAATAAAAGCCGACGATCGGACTTGAACCGATAACCTGCTGATTACAAGTCAGCTGCTCTGCCATTTGAGCCACGTCGGCGTATAAATTGAAAGATTAGCTGATAATTTCTATACATACTACTCTTTATATCGTTTAGTTGTAAAATTGTACAACTTGAACGATTATAATGACTCATAGGGGACTTGAACCCCTGTTACCGCCGTGAAAGGGCGGTGTCTTAACCACTTGACCAATGAGCCTAATAAACTCCCCGAGTAGGATTTGAACCTACGACCCTTCGGTTAACAGCCGAATGCTCTACCGCTGAGCTATCGAGGAATAAAAGGTATATACCTTAAAAACTACATATTAGTTTAATATTATCATCCGTTGTAATTCTAGTCGTTCCATAGCGTTAGAACTTATTCTTTCGACAGTCAATAAAC